>NZ_JABDVY010000011.1:63661-252598 GCF_019685025.1 Rhizobium sp. NZLR8
CGGCGCCGGCAATGACACGCTTGACGGTGGCGCCGGCAACGACACGCTGATCGGCGGTGCCGGCAACGACATCTATGTGGTCGACAGTGCGAGCGACGTGATCACCGAGGCGGTCAGCGCCGGCACCGACGAAATCCGCACGGCGCTTGCAGCCTACTCGCTTGCCGCATTGGCCAATGTCGAGAACCTGACCTATACGGGATCCGCCAGCTTCACCGGTACCGGCAATGCGCTGGCCAACACCATCACCGGCGGCGCCGGCAATGATGTGCTGAACGGTGGGGCAGGTGCTGACACCTTGATCGGCGGTGCAGGCGACGACACCTATATCGTCGACAATGCCGGCGACATCGTCACCGAAGCGGCGGGGACCGACACGGTTCGCACGACGCTGGCGAGCTACACGCTTGGCAGCGACCTCGAGAACCTCACCTATATCGGCACGGCAGCCTTTGTCGGAACAGGCAATGATCTCGACAACACGATCATGGGCGGCGCTGCCAACGATACGCTTTCCGGCGGTGTCGGCAACGATACGCTGAATGGCGGGGCTGGCGCCGACAGCTTGATCGGCGGTGAGGGCAACGACACTTATATCGTCGACAATGCCGGCGACCTCGTCACCGAAGCCGCCGATAATGGGATCGACACGGTTCGCACGACACTGGCCGCCTACACACTGGCGGCCAATGTCGAGAACCTCACCTACATCGGAACGGCAGCCTTTGCCGGGACAGGGAATCTGCTCGACAACATTATCATAGGCGGTGTTGCTGCCGACAAGCTCATGGGGGCTGGCGGCAACGACACTTTGATCGGCGGGTCTGGTGCCGACACGATGTTGGGCGGGACGGGTGACGACATCTATGTGGTCGATATTGCGACCGACATCGTGATCGAGAATGTGAACGAAGGGACGGACACGGTCCAGACGGCGCTTGCAAGCTATACGCTCGGCAACAATGTCGAGAACCTGACCTATACGGGATCTGCCAGCTTCACCGGCACCGGCAATGCGCTCGCCAACACGATCACCGGCGGCGCCGGCACTGACACGCTGAATGGCGGGGCAGGTGCTGACACCTTGATCGGTGGTGCGGGCAACGACACTTATATCGTCGACAATGCCGGCGACCTCGTCACCGAAGCCGCCGATAATGGGATCGACACGGTTCGCACGAACCTGGCGAGCTATACGCTTGCCGACAATGTCGAGAACCTGAGCTTTGCCGGCACTGGGGTGTTTGCCGGAACAGGGAATGCGCTGAACAACGTTATCGTCGGCGGCAGTGGTTCCAATACGCTAACGGGTGGCGCCGGCAACGATATCCTCACTGGTGGAGCGGCAGCCGACGTCTTCGTTTATTCGCCGAACTGGGGCCACGATACGATCACAAACTTCGTGGCAATCGGCTCCGCACATGACGCGATCTGGATCGATGACAGCATTTTCGCCGACTGGGCATCGCTTTTTGCGGCAACCCAGCAGTCTGGGAGTGATGCAATTATTACAGCCGATTCCGACAACACCATAACGCTGAAGAATGTTGCTGTTTCAAGCCTTCAGTCGTGGGACTTCTTGTTTGCGTGACCTTCGCTTGGGCCTTGCGGCACAAATTCTGCCGGGGTGGGCTGATGCCGCTCAGCTCTGGCTCTGGCTTTGCATCTGGCCGCCGTTCTCGACCTTCACGGTGACCGACAGCGTTTCGCCCGGCGTGCCGATGCGCATGCCTGAAATCGGCGCGGCGTCGCGGTAGCAGAGGCCGGAGGCGACGCGGACATAACGCGTATCCGGGCAGATTTCGTTGGCTGGATCGAAACCGACCCAGCCGAGGCCGGGGATATGGGCCTCGGCCCAGGCATGGGTCGCCGCCTGTTCGACCTTTTCCGCCATCATAAGATAGCCCGAGATATAACGCGCCGGCACCTGCAGGGCGCGGGCGGCGGCGATGAAGATGTGGGCATGGTCCTGGCAGACGCCGCTCTTTTTCTCAAGGGCCTGTTCGGCCGTCGTCTCGGTGTTGCTGGTGCCGGGCTTATAATCGACCGTCTGGTGGATTGCTTCCATGAGCGCATGCATGCGGGCCAGCGCATTATCGCCGCCGACGTCCTTGATCAGTTCCTTGACCAGCTTGCCGCCCTTGGTCAGCGGCGTTTCGCGCAGGAAAAGCCAAAGTGGGCAGAAGCCGGTATGCGGGCCGGTGACACCGTTGTTATCCGCCGTCTCGACCTCACCTTCGGCCAGAATGCGCGTCACGTCCTGCTCGCCTTCCAGCGAGACCAGGTTGACGTGATTGCCGTACTGGTCGTCATATTCCACCTCGGGGGTGGCGCCCTCGACGTTCAGCGACCAGCCGAGCACCTTCTGGGCGGGGCTCGTCGGCGGCGTCAGTCTGAGCCGCTGCAGCGAGAACTGCGCCGGTTCGTCGTAGCGATATTCGGTGAGGTGGCTGATTTTCAGTCTCATGTTCTGATCCGCTTAAACGTAGAACCGGTAGCCGTTGGAAATCTCGGCGCCGAGCTGATTGTTGCGCGAGACGAAATCCTCCAGGAACTCATGCAGGCCCTGATCCATGATATCGCGGATCGCCCGCGTCTGCAGCGTGGTGCGGATCGCATCGGCGGTATCGTGGGCAGGCAGCCGCTCCTCGTAATCCTGGGCGAGATAGCCGAGATTGCTGACGATCTTCTCGTAACAATAGGCGAGTGAGCGCGGCATCTGGACGTTCAGGGTCAGGAAGTCGGCAATGTTCATGGCGCGGTATTCGCCGTCATAGGCCCAGCTATAGGCGCGGTGGGCGGAGACCGAGCGCAGGATCGATTCCCATTGCACGTTGTCGAGAGAGGAGCCGACGGCCGAGACCGAGGGCAGCAGCACGTAATATTTCACGTCGAGGATACGGCTGGTATTGTCGGCCCGCTCGATGAAGGTGCCGATGCGGGCGAAATTATAGAGTTCGTTGCGTAGCGTCGAACCATGGAAAGCGCCGCGGATCAGGCCGGCGCGGCGCTTGATGGCGTCGATCACCTCCGGCATTTCGGCCGGCTTGACGCGTTTTTCGAGGAGCGACTTCAGGTCGATCCAGCATTCGTTGGTCGCTTCCCAAGTCTCCCGCGTCAGCGCGGTGCGCACCATGCGGGCGTTGTTGCGGCCGGAGTCGATGCAGGACATGACGCTCGACGGGTTGGCGCGATCGCGCAGGAGATAGTCGATCGCGTCGGCGTTGGTCAGCTTCGCATGGCCCTCGTCATAGGCCTCGCGTACGCCGGCACTTTGCAGCACGCCATCCCAGTTGTCGTCGCCGGCGCTGCTGCGGGTCAGCGACATGCGTAGCCCGGCATCGACAAGGCGGGCGATATTTTCGGCGCGCTCGATGTAGCGGAACATCCAGTAGAGGCCGTTTGCGGTTCTTCCGAGCATCAGTCCTCCAATACCCAGGTGTCTTTGGTGCCGCCGCCCTGGCTGGAATTGACCACCAGCGATCCCTGCTTCAACGCCACGCGGGTGAGCCCGCCCGGAATGATCTGAACCTTGTCAGATACGAGCACATAGGGGCGAAGGTCGACATGGCGCGGCGCAATCCCTTTGTTGACGAGGATTGGCACGGTGGAGAGCGACAGCGTCGGCTGGGCGATGTAGTTGTTCGGCTTGGCCTTCAGCTTCTCAGCGAAATCGGCGCGCTCCTTCTTCGAAGCCGTCGGGCCGACCAGCATGCCGTAGCCGCCCGAGCCGTGCACTTCCTTGACCACCAACTCTTCCAGATGCTCCAGCACGTATTTCAGGCTGCTCGCCTCCGAACAGCGCCAGGTCGGCACGTTTTCCAGCAGCGCCTTGCTGCCGGTGTAGAATTCGACGATCTCCGGCATATAGGAATAGATCGCCTTGTCGTCGCAAATGCCGGTACCAGGTGCGTTGGCGATGGTGATATTGCCGGAGCGGTAGACGTCCATGATGCCGGGAATGCCGAGCGCGGAATCAGCTCGGAAGGTGAGGGGGTCGAGGAAGTCGTCGTCGACGCGGCGGTAGAGCACGTCGATCGCCTCGTAACCGCGGGTCGTCCGCATCTTCACCTTGCCGTCGATGACGCGCAAATCCGAGCCCTCGACCAGTTCGACGCCCATCATGTCGGCGAGGAAGGAATGCTCGTAATAGGCCGAATTGTAGATGCCGGGCGTCAGTACCGCGACGCGCGGCTTGCCGGCGCAGCCGGGAGGAGCGAGGGACGCGAGGCTCTGGCGCAGCAGGTAGGGATAGTCCTCGACGCGCTGCACCTTGTTCTCATGAAAGAGCTCGGGGAACATCTGCATCATGGTTTCCCGGTTTTCCAGCATGTAGCTGACGCCGGAAGGCGTACGCGCATTGTCCTCGAGCACGTAGAACTGGTCCTCGCCGGTGCGCACGATGTCGGTGCCGACGATGTGGGTGTAGACGCCGCCGGGCGGGCGGAAGCCGACCATCTCGGGGATGAAGGTAACGTTGTTCTCGATCAGCTCGCGCGGGATGCGGCCGGCGCGAATAATCTCCTGCTTATGGTAGATATCGTCGAGAAAGGCGTTGAGTGCGATCACCCGCTGCTCGATGCCCTGGGCGAGCCTGCGCCATTCGCGGGCGGAGATGATGCGGGGAATGATATCGAAGGGGATGAGCTTTTCGGAGCTATCGGCATGGCCATAGACCGCGAAGGTGATGCCGGTCTTCCGGAAAATGTTTTCCGCATCGCGGGACTTGGCAATCAGATGCGCCCGGTCTTGGCTGTTGTACCACTCGAAGTATTTTTCATAAGGCGGGCGAGGATTTTCGTCCCCGGTAATCATTTCATCAAATGCCAAAAGTGCAGCTCCCCTTTTCGTTCATTTGAATACAACGCAAATGGCAATGCAAGAACCATGCGCAGTTCGAGGAAAAGATTTTGCGCTGCGGGAAACGGGTGAAAATCCGGGCATTTAAAGTGGTGCGGTGCGGCATGCCGGATAATCGATCTGCAGGCTTGCGCAAAATCTGAGCATTTGATCGTTTTTCGTTCGGTCGCCGTGGTTTGTTGGGCGCCGACAGAACCCCACTCTCCTCATCCTGTGCCTGTCACTGGGATGAGAAGAGTGGGGAAAGCCGGCAGATTCGTCCTGCAATCCCAACCATCAGCGCAATTACAAATAAGCATCAACGCTTCGACTTTGACTGAACGGCCGGGTGCGGCTATCAGCGCGACCAGCCCTTCTCTCGCGAGCATCCCCATGTCCCTCGATCGCCTTGCCCCCGCCGTTTTCGTCCTGCTCTGGTCAACGGGCTGGGTGGTGGCGAAATACGCCTCGCTGCATTCCGAGCCCTTCACCTTTCTTTCGATCCGCTACGCGCTGTCGGCGGCGGCCTTCCTGGGGCTCTGCCTGGCGGCGCGGGCGCGATGGCCGACAAGCCGGGCGACGTGGCTACGCGCCATCTATTCCGGTTTCTTCCTGCATGGTTTCTATCTCGCCGGCCTCTGGTGGGCGATTGCCAACGGCGTGCCGGCCGGCATATCGGGAATCATCGCGGCGCTGCAGCCGCTTTTGACGGCAATGGCAGCTCCCTTCTTGGTCGGCGAGCGGCTGCAACAGGCACAGAAATTCGGGCTTGGCCTCGGCTTCATCGGCATTGCCATCGCCATTTCGCCGAAGCTCCTCGATCCGGCAACCGCCGATCTCACACATGCCGCTCTGCCGCTGGCGATCAACCTCATTGCCATGGGGTCCGTTACCTACGGCACGCTTTACCAGAAGAAGCACCTGCAATCGGGCGACCTCAGGACCATCGCGACGCTGCAATATATCGGCGCGCTGATGCTCACGCTGCCGCTTTCGCTCATTTTCGAGCAACAGCATTTCGATGGCTCCGCGCAGGCCTATGGCGCGCTCGCCTGGTCGGTCTTCGGGCTGTCGATGGGTGGCGTCGGGTTGCTGCTTCATCTGATCCGCCGCGGCCAGGTTTCACGAGCTGCCTCGCTGATCTACCTGATGCCGCCGGCCGTCGCCCTTGAGGCCTTCATCGCTTTTGGGGAACCGCTGACGCTGCCGTTGATCGTCGGCACCGTGGTGGTCGTGATGGGGGTCTACCTGACGAACCGCAGGGCATTCAGCGAGCCTGCGGAAGCGTAGATAGCAGAAAGGCCGGGAAATCCCGGCCTTTCTGCTTTTCAGTCTATCGATGCTTAGGCGCGTTCGCGGCGCTGGCCGCCGCCATTGCGGGAGCCGGAGCCACCGCGACGGTCGCCGCCGTTGCCGTCGCGACGGGGTTCCCCGCCCTGGGCCTGCTGTGGGCCGCGGTCTTCACCGTGCTTGCGAGCCGGGCGGCCGTGGGCGTGGCGGCCGTTGCCGCGATGATGACCGCTCGGCTCGCCATTGGCATGGCCGCCATGGGCGGGACGCTGCGGCTTTGCCGAGGGGCGGAAGTCGGAGGTCGAGGCCAGATCGTTGTCGGGACCAAGATTCGGGGTGGCTTCGCCGCGGCGCTGGCCGCGGAAATCCTCGTTGCGAGCGGTGCGTTCGGGACGCGGACGGCGCTCCTGGTGGCTGCCGCGATGCTCCGAACGGTTCTGATCGCCACGGCCTTCGCCACGACCCTGACCTTCGCGCGCCTGACCTTGGCCGCCACCACGATTGCGGTTGTTGCCATTGCCGTTAGCGCGGCGGGGGCCGCCACTGATATTTGCCGGCGGCTCGCCGCTTGCGACTGCGATGTCGATGCCCATCAGGCGCTCGATGTCACGCAGCAACTTGGCTTCGTCGGGGGCGCAGAAGGCAATCGCGATGCCGTCGCGACCGGCGCGCGCCGTGCGGCCGATGCGGTGAACGTAGGCGTCGGGCACTTCGGGCAGGTCGTAGTTGTAGACATGGCTGACGGCCGGGATGTCGATGCCGCGGGCGGCAACGTCGGTGGCGATCAGTGTCTTGATGCTGCCGTCGCGGAAGGCCTTCAGCGCTCGCTCACGTTGCCCCTGGCTCTTGTTGCCGTGGATCGAGGCGACGGAATAGCCGATGTTTTCGAGATGCTTCATCAGCTTCTCCGCACCGTGCTTGGTGCGCAGGAAGACGATGGCGCGGCCATCGGGGTTTTCGGTCAGCGACTTGCGGAGCAGTTCCGTCTTGTCGTTCTTGCCGCCGACGAAATGGACGTATTGCTCGACCTTGTCGGCAGCCTTGCCGGGCGGTGTGACTTCGACCTTGACGGGATCGACGAGGTAGTCACCGGCGAGATCGGCGATTGCCTTCGGCATGGTGGCCGAGAAAAGCATGGTCTGGCGCTTCTTCGGCACCATCTTGGCGATCTTGCGCAGATCGTGAACGAAGCCGAGGTCGAGCATCTGATCGGCTTCATCAAGCACGAGATAGCGGACTGTGGTCAGCGAGATCGCCCGGCGATTGATGAGGTCGAGCAGGCGGCCGGGCGTGGCGACGAGGATATCGGTGCCCTTTTCGAGCTGAAGCTGCTGCTTGTTGATCGAAACCCCGCCGACGACGACGTTGATGCGCAGATGCGACTTGCGGATGAACTTCTTCAGGCTCTCGGCGATCTGGTTCACCAGTTCGCGGGTCGGCGCCAGGATCAGCGTCCGCGTCGTGCGGTTGTCGGGGCGACGTTCGTCGGCAAGCAGCTTCTCGATGAGCGGCAGGCCGAAAGCGGCCGTCTTGCCGGTGCCGGTCTGGGCAAGACCGATCAGGTCGCGGCCTTCGAGAAGGAGGGGAATGGCATGTTCCTGGATCGGCGTCGGCGTTTCGATGCCGAGCTGGAACAAAGTAGCGACGATCGGCTTGGAGACACCAAGCGATTCAAAATTAGTCAAGGCATAACCTTTCGGGGCGCCACAACGACTATCGCCGGAACGCACCATGCGATCCGGTTTCATTCTGGCGTCAAGAACCCCGCGTGAAGTGGGAACTTGTGAGTTGGAAAAAGCTTTCCAGCGCTTCTGGCCGCTCATGGGAGTGCGGCGCTCTATCGAAATGCGCTTTTGTCCCTTCTTCCTGCGTCCGTATTTTCTAGCAGGGGCACGCTCACGCGGCGGCCGGAAGGGTGAAAGCTGAGCCGCATTTGGGCTAGTTCTCTCACAAAGTCAAGTGCAGTGCACAAGAAAGCCTCCGCCAGGCTCAAGAGAAGGCATGACGAGGACGAAGCTTTCCGATGCGGTCTCCGCGCCGTTGACGAGGATGGCGATGCGATGTTTACCGGGATAATAGCGCCGCGTGGTAATCGGCCGCATGGCGTGGCGGCGCTCGATCGCGTGGCTTTGGCCCGGCGCGAGCATGATCGTCTTGCACTTGAAGACCTTGGGCGAGAGCGAACCGTCACCCTTCACGTGGTGGATGGCGTAGTCGATCATCAGCGATTGCGGGGTCTCGCCGGCATTCGTCACGCGGATTTCGAAATCCAGCCCTTCGCCGAAGAGCACCTCGCTGTTTGCGAGCCGCAATTCGCATGCGAGCGAGGCAGCCGCGCCGAAGCCGAAATTGGCGAGCGCCTGCGTATGGCCCTTCTTCAAAAGCGTGCGGGAGGCGTGCTTCAGCAGCCAACGGCGTTCGCGGGTGGCGTTTTCGATGTGGCCGGCGATGAAGGCGGCGACCATGTCCGGATGATCCTTGGCGATATCGTTCAGGCTGTTGGCGACGGAGCGGCGAACATAATCCTCCGGATCGTCGATCAATTCGGTCAGGATCGGCAGGATCGGCGCCGGATCCTTCACGAGTTGCGACAGGCGCATCGCCCAAGGCAGACGTGGCCGCGTTCCCTCGCTCGCCAGCCGGCGCACATGCCGATCGGGATCGTCGACCCAGCCGGAAATGATGGCAAGCGCACGCTGCTGGTCGCGGTGGATGAACGGGCGGATGCCGAATTCGGCGGTGAAATACGGCGTCAGCGCCTTCAGGAGATCGAGACCGAGTTCGAAATGATCAAGGCCGCGTGTGGCGATGAACTGGTTGACCGGCAGCAGCATCCAGCCTGATAGACCGGGCCTGCCTGATGCAGGGAGGCTCGCCTTCAGGATAGCGGCCGCCCCAGGAAAATCATCGGGAAGCGTGGCAAACAGCGCGTCGCGGATCAGGGCCGAGCGTTCCATCAACTCCATCGCCCCGAGGCCATCGGTCGCCAGCGTCACGAAACGGCCCTTGTCGAAGGCGGGCGCATGGGCGGCGATGCGATCGGCCATGTCGCCGACCAGCGCCTGATGCAGCAGGTTCTTGAGCGGTTCCGGCATGCTGATTCTCCTACCTATCTGGCGGCCGCAAACACCAAGTTCGGATAGAGCCGTTCAATGACGGCGCACCGCATGGCGATAGCGAGATCGTCGTGAAAGATTTCGAGCGCTTTGCCTGCGTCTTTCGGCTTGAGCCACCCGTCAGTCAGGCGCCAGCGACGGAAGAACAGCCAGTCAAGCTCGTGCCGGGATATAAACTCCAAGCTACTTCGTGCCCGTTCCGGAGTGTCGGATGAACTTATCATGTTGGCGTTCGGCCCATATTTGGCGCGTGACTCCTCTAAAGCTGCCGCACTTCGTTGCATCTCGGCTGTCACCTGCGCATCGGTGATGGTGACAAGTTTGTCCATTTCGGCGCGGATATCAGCCGGTATCCTGACAAGAGCTTGCTCCAATGCGTTAGAGAAACGGGGATCGGAGGTGAAACTCATTTCCCATTCCTCTGGCCAGTCCCGCCAGAACACGGTTTCAGCAATCTCCGTCCAACGGCCTTCGGCAAGCAGCCCCAATGCCCGAATGACAGGCAAGACTCGGATGTTGCGAACGCAGGACCAAGACCGTTTGCAGCCGCGATATTCGGCGGAGGCGGAGGTGGTGCGCCTAACCGGTAAACGAGAAAGCCGCCCGTCGATAGAGGCACGCTGCCATCAGGCAGGCGATAAGATAGCAGCCTCTGTTGTGCCGCCAGCCGAAGCACCGAGACGCACAGATCGTCCCAGCGTGGCAGTTCGAGAGGTAGCTGAGCATTCTTACGCGGGATTGTGCCCCCGCGGGTTTCATCGGCCTGTCCGAGTGCCACCAGAGCTTCGCAACCGATCTGATAGGCCGTCAGGAACATATGGTTCCAGCCCTCTTCCCCATCGCCGCGCGGGATGTTTCGGGATAGGAAGTCGACTACGTCTGCCGCCCAACCGGCAGCCGGGATTTTCAAGGCCATTCCGCCTCTGCCCTCCGCATGTTAAATATCCGGCTGATGCTCGAAATTCGATCGATAGCGAAAGCGAAAAGCACGAACGCTTCGAGGGGATTACTAGCTGCCTTTTGCGATATTTAACAGAGTGACGAATAGATCGCTTATCGAGGATGCAGCGCGCAATTGGTGCTCCGATACTGTGGAGCCAAAGCGCTTCATCGGATCGAGCGATGTTGCGGACACTGCGCCATCGGCATTGATGCCGAAGCTGCTGTTGGCCCGGCGCCGCCGGGAGGTCAAGTGGCGCCGGTTGCGGTTTCAGCTATTCGGTGCAGACTTTGACGCGGTAGGGATCGCCCCAATCGTCGCGCCGCCATTCGAGGTGGCAATACGACGGCCGGTAGTAGGTCCGGTAGACCGGATAGGGGCGATAAGCGGGAGAGGCGGGGTAGGCAGGATAAGCGGGATAGGCCGGGCGTGCGGCCTCGGACAGCAGAGCGCCGCCGACGACGCCGGCGGCAAGGCCGCCCCAGAAGGCATCGCGTGGACGGGCATCGGCGGTGGTGGCGGTGGCGAGCGAGGCGCTGACAAGGGTCAGCGCGATCAGGCCCGTCGCCATGGTCTTATGAAGAACGGACATGCTGTTTTCCTTGATTTAGACTGGCTTCGATAAAGCCATGTCCAGACTCCGCCCGGATCGCGGCGGCGAAATGGCCGCGCAAGCGCTTCCCGCATTAAATTTTCGTCATGATTCCAACGGGTCTCGGCAGGGGGTGGAATGATGCATAGGGTGGCATTGCCGCCGATATCTCGCTTTTCAGTCTCGTGCAAGTCCGGGCTCCCAATGTGAGGCAGTTTCAGCCTGGTGAGCGGGCTCGTAAAATTCCCCCGCTAAAATTTATGGTTAAAACCTTGTTAAAAGCCTTGGTGTTACAGTCTTTGTAGTTGATATTTCATTCATTGCGGGAGCGACAATTTCTTGAAATCAGCCGGGGATCTATTGGAATTGGCTTGCCGCCGGATCGCTGATCTGGACACCCCGGCCTATGTCAAGAACAGCGAGCTGCGCTATGTCGCCGTCAACGAGGCCTATGCCGATTTCCTGGGCCGCGAGATTTCCGATTTCATCGGCCGGCGCAGCCGCGAGCTGTTCGACCGTCCCGAGGAAGAGGAGCGCGAGGATAGGGAACGCCGCGCGTTGGTGTTCGGTAGCGAGGAAAACGCCATCTGCTTCGATGCAGCCGGTCTCGGCCATGAGCGCATCCAGATCGAAAGCTTCTCACCGTCGCCTGAGCGGGCCTATGTGCTCGGTATCTTCGAAGTGCGCGAGACGGCGCGTCGCGCGGTTGACGGCGGGCGGGTTGCTAGCGATCCCAGGATCGCTGGCGATCCTGGGATTTCGGCCGATTTTGCCCGCGTGCGCGAGGCGCTGGAAAAGCTCGACCATCCGATCGGCATCTTTGCCGGGGATGGGCGACCCCTGATCGTCAACGCCGCCTATCGCAACAGCGCAAAGCCGGCTGCTCCCAGCGATACGGGCTGGCACGAAAGCGTCAACGAACGCGATCTGTTGCGCATCATCATGGAGGACCTGCCGGTCGCGGTTTTCGTACGCGACGATAGGCACCGCCTCGTCTATGCCAATCAGTATTACGAGACCTTCGGTGGCTATGACCGCTCGCAGGTGCTGGGGATGACCGAGCACGAAATGTTCGGGCCAGAGGACGGCGAGGCGATCTACCAGGAAAACCGCCTGGCGTTGGAAGACGGCCTGTCGAAAGAGATCGAAAGCCAGATGCCGAGCAAGGATGGCCGCATTCATCCGCTCATCTCGCGGGTCAACCGCGTCGTGACGCCGGATGGGCGCACCTATGTCGTCGGCTCCTTTTCCGATATCTCGCCGCTCAAGGAGCGGGAGACGGCACTGATCGAGGCGAAGAAGCAGGAAGAGGTGCTGCATCGGGATATCGAAAGCATCCTTCGCTCGCTGCCGGTCGGCGTGCTGATCCTCGACAACGACCATCGGATTCTCTACGTCAACGACGAATTCTACAGCATTTGGGATCTGCCACCCGACGATCCCTTCGACGGCCGCCCCTTCATCGACGTCATCCGCCGCAATTCCGAGCTCGGCCGCTACGACGGCACGCAGACGCCGGATGAGATCTACGCTTTCCGCAAGCACCTGTTCGAGACCGATGCGCCCGAGCCGATCGAGCTCGATTGGGCAGGCGGTAAATCCGTCATCTTCGACAGTCGCCGTATTTCCAACGACCGTATCTTGCTCTCCTATGCCGACATCACGGCTGTTCGCGAGCGGGAGAAGGAAATCCACGAGGCCCGCGCCGCGCTGGAGCGGCTCGGCGAGATGATGCGCGATGCGACGCATGCCATGTCGCAAGGGCTCGCCATCGTCCAGGATGGCATCATCAAGCTGTCCAACGAGTCGCTTTCAGAGATACTGCGCATACCAGCTTCCCATATCGAGCCAGGCGAGGGCTGGATCGGGCTCTTCGATTTCTGCGCGGCGCGCGGCGATTTCCATGATGCAGCCGCCGAGATCCTGCAGGGTTGGCGCGCCAACATCGCATCGAAGCAACCGATCTCCACGGTCTTCCATGTAGCAGGCGAACGCTGGGTGAACATGGAGGCGACGGTCAGCGAGGGGCAGCATTGGGTGGCGCTTTTCACCGACGTCACCGAGCTCAAGAGCCGCGAGGAGGACTTGCGCCAGCTCTTGTCGCGCGCCGAAGCCGCCGACCGGGCCAAATCCGAATTCCTCGCCAATATGAGCCACGAGATCCGCACGCCGATGAACGGTGTGCTCGGCATGGCGGAACTGCTTGCCAAGACCAATCTCGACACGCGCCAGAAAACCTTCATCGACATCATCGTCAAGTCGGGCAATGCGCTGTTGACGATCATCAACGATATCCTCGACTTCTCGAAGATCGATGCGGGGCAGATGAAACTGCGCAAAGCCGCCTTCGACATCACCGAAGCGGTGGAGGACGTGGCGACGCTCCTATCCTCGCATGCTGCCGAGAAGAACATCGAGCTCCTGGTGCGGGCCGCACCGGATCTGCCCGCCGCGGTGATCGGCGATGCCGGGCGTTTTCGCCAGATCGTCACCAATCTCGTCGGCAATGCCGTCAAATTCACCGAGCGCGGCCACGTTTTCGTCGATGTCGGCTTCCAGACGGTTGCCGGCGGCGAGATCCTGGCGAGCGTCCGCATCGAGGATACCGGTATCGGCATCCCGCGCGAAAAGCTCGAATCGGTCTTCGATAAGTTCTCGCAGGTCGACGCCTCCTCGACCCGCCGGCATGAGGGAACGGGTCTCGGGCTTGCGATCACCGCCGGCCTTGTCGATCTCTTCGGCGGGTATCTCAATGTCGAGAGCGAATGGGGCAGGGGCTCGGTCTTCACCGTCAATCTCCCCTTTGCGGTGGCTGCAGCCCGCCTCGAGCCGAAACCGCTGCCAATCAATGTGCAGGGCGCGCGCGTCCTCGTGGTCGACGACAATGATGTGAACCGGCGCATCCTCACCGAGCAGCTTTCGCTCTGGGGCTTTGACGGCGTGGCCGCCGAGGGCGGGGGCACCGGTCTTGCGATCCTGGAGGCGGCGGCGGATCTCGGCATTACCGTCGATGCCGTCGTGCTTGATTATCACATGCCCGATATGAACGGCGCCGATGTCGCGCGCCGGCTGCGCGCCGATCCCCGCTTCGTCGAGCTTCCGATCATCTTTCTGACGTCGATGGATATTTCAGGCACAGAAAAGGAATTCGCGGCACTGAACGGTCATGCGCATCTGATGAAGCCGGCGCGCGCCAACGTGCTGCGCAATACCGTCGTCGAGGTCGTCCGCGCCGGCCGCGTGAAGCAGGTTTCAGAAGGCGAGATCGCCCGGCTGCAGGCGCAGGCGGTGGTGCCGGCACCGCCGCCTGAGCCGATGCCGCAGCAGCGGGCGCCTGAATTCGTTGATGTGCT
Organism: Rhizobium sp. NZLR8; assembly: GCF_019685025.1. Classification (NCBI taxonomy): domain Bacteria; kingdom Pseudomonadati; phylum Pseudomonadota; class Alphaproteobacteria; order Hyphomicrobiales; family Rhizobiaceae; genus Rhizobium; species Rhizobium sp. NZLR8. The sequence goes on from NZ_JABDVY010000011.1 coordinate 77,792, forward strand.
CGTCGCCGAGGACAACGAGGTGAACCAGATCGTCTTCACCCAGATCCTGCAAGGAACGGGCCTCTCCTTCCTCGTCGTCGACAATGGCGAGCAGGCGGTTGCCGCCTGGGAGCGACACACGCCGCGGATCATTATGATGGACGTCTCGATGCCCGTCATGAACGGCCATGAGGCGACCCGGACGATCCGCGCGCGCGAAAAAGGGCAGGGGCATCGCGTGCCGATCATCGGTGTCACCGCCCATGCGCTCGAAAGCGACCGCGACCTCTGTCTCGACGCCGGCATGGACGACTATATGTCGAAACCGATCAGCCCCGAATTGTTGGAAGAGAAGATTCGGCAATGGCTCCTCAAGGACGAGCAGCAGCCGGGGCGCACCAGCTACGGATCTCAGTCGGAAAACAGGATGCTCTCGAAATCCTGAACTCCGTTCAAGATATGCAGGACCTCGATGCGATCCTTGCCGCCCGATCAAAGATCAGATAATTCCCGTAAGGGCGGCGGACGCCGTGTTCATAGCGCGGGACCAGTGAAAAACCGTTCGGCGTTTCCGCCAGACGTTCGCTTCGTTCCATCAGGTCATGAATAAAGCTTACCGCCCGCTACGGATTGTCCTTGCCATATAATCGTTAGCAACAGTGGACTGGAAGCAGCAAACGTTACCTGTCGGGCGCCTTGATGCCGCAGAGCATTTCGCGTTTGCCGGCGAAGCCCTGGCGGCGCTCGACGGTAAAGCCTGCGGCGATGAGGTTGCGGCGTACGAAACCGGCCGCGGCATAGGTGGCGAAAGTGCCGCCGGGCGCGGTCTTTTCGTGGACACGTCGCATCAGTTCTTCCGACCACATGTCGCCGTTGCGCGAGGGGGCGAAGCCGTCGAGATACCAGGCGTCGAAGCCGCGCTTTGCGGCTGCGACGCCGTCGAGTGCTGCGCCGCAGACGACGCTGAGCCTCATCTGGTCGTCGAGGTCGAGCGAGACGGTATCGGCAGGCGTTGGCGGCCAGGCCGCCGTCAGCGCCTCGCGTTCGGCATCGATCTCCGGCCAGTGGGAGAGCGCACGGCCGATTTCTTCGCCGCGCATCGGGTGGAGCTCGAAGGAGATGAAATGCAGCTGCTGGCCGGGCACGCTGTACAGCTTCCATCGCCGCCAGGTCTCGGCGAAGTTCAGGCCGGTGCCGAAGCCGAGTTCGCCGATCACGAATTCCTGCCGCCCGTTCCAACGCTCCGGCAGGCCGTTGCCGGCGAGAAAGACGTGGCCGCATTCCAGCCGCCCATCGGTCTGGCAATAAAAATGGTCGCCAAAGGCGAGGGAATAGGGCATATCGCCGTCGCGCCATTCGAGCGGCTGCGGCGCGCCCGCGCCAATCTGATCGGGGTTCACGTCTGTCATGGAAAAAGCCGATAATCCTCAGCCGGTCTCAGGTCAATCGTCCTGCGAATTGCTGATCGTCGGCGGCGGCATCATGGGTCTCTGGGCGGCCGTCCATGCCGAGCGCCGTGGCATCGCTACCCTTATCGTCGACGCCGGCAAATTGGGTGGAGGTGCGAGCGGCGGCCTGCTCGGCGCGCTGATGCCGCATATGCCGGATCGGTGGTCTGAGAAAAAGCAGTTCCAGTTCGATGCGCTGGTCTCGCTCGAAGCCGAGATCGCCATGCTGGAAGCCGAAACCGGGCTTTCGGCCGGTTACCGCCGTTCCGGGCGGCTGATCCCGCTGCCGAAGCCGCATCTCAACAAGATAGCGCGCGCTCACTCCGAGGATGCCGAGCGCCACTGGTGCGCAGGCGAGCGCCGCTTCCATTGGCACGTGCTCGACAGCCCGCCGGTCGACGGCTGGATCGAGGCATCCGCCGGCGAGAGCGGTTTCGTGCATGATACGCTCGCCGCCCGCGTTGCGCCCCGCTCACTGACTGCGGGGCTCATTGCCTTCTTGCGACAGGCAAAACATGTGCGGATCATGGAACACGCGGCGGTGACCGGTGTCGATCCCGACTGCGGCACGGCCGACATAGGGGGCGAAACCATCACTTTCAGCGACTGCATCCTGGCCGCCGGTCACCAGTCTTTTCCGTTGCTGCAGGCGCTGACCGCCGGGCTGAAGCGACCGCTCGGTCAACCGGTCAAGGGGCAGGCGGCGCTGTTGAAAGCCGATCTCGACCCCGCGCTGCCGACGATCTTCCTCGACGGGCTCTATGTCGTCGCGCACGAGGGCGGGCATGTGGCGATCGGCAGCACCAGCGAAAACCGCTTCGACGATTCCACATCGACCGACGCTCAGCTCGATACGCTGATCGCCGCGGCGCGGGAGATCGTGCCGGCGCTGCGCGACGCCCCTATCGTCGAGCGCTGGGCGGGGCTTCGCCCGAAGGCGATCGACCGCGATCCGATGATCGGCCGCCACCCCGATCATCCGCGCCTGATCGCGCTGACCGGCGGCTTTAAGGTCAGCTTCGGCCTGGCCCACCGGCTGGCGGAAGCGGCGATATGTATCGCAGGCGATACGGATTGCGGATTTTTGCTGCCGGAAAGCTTCGCAATTTCAAGCCATATCGCGGCAGCTTCACGTTAAACGTGAATTCGACGCCGCTTCGTTTCGTTATTCTGTCATGCAAATCACCTATCTGCTTGCGCATCGACAGCGCCGGATTTGATCGGCGCTCAGTTCCTTGATGGAGGAAATTGCATGCGCTATGCCATTTGCTTCACGCCTCCGGCGAGCGACCCGCTGTCGCTTGTGGCTGCCAGTTGGCTTGGCCGAAACGTGTTTTCGGGCGATATGGTGGAGCCGCCGGCAGTTCGTGGCCTTGGCATTCACGAGATCGCCTTCCATACCGCCGTGCCGCGGCGCTATGGTTTTCACGGCGTTCTGAAGGCGCCGTTTCACCTGGGTCACAATATGTCCGAAGCGCAACTCCTGCGCGATCTGATGCGTTTTTCCGGGACCTTCGTCCCCTTCCAGATTCCGCGCATCGAAGTCGCACGGCTCGGCAATTTCTACAGCTTGCTGCCGAGCGCCCCCTGCGAGCGGATCCAGTATCTCGCTTCGGCGATCGTCCAGGAATTCGATCGTTTCCGCGCGCCGCTCAGCGAAGCCGAGATCGAGCGCAGCGATCCGGACGGGCTGTCGGCAGCGCAGTTTTCAAACCTGCATCGCTGGGGCAATCCTTATGTGATGGAAGAGTTCCGCTTTCATATGCCGGTGACAGGACCCGTCAACGCGATCGACATGGCGCGCATCGAGCCGGCCCTGCGGACGATTTTCGCGCCTGCCCTCAGTGACCCGGTGACGGTTTCAAACGTGGCGCTGATGATCGAGGAGGGCACGGGCGGTCCCTTCCGCGTTCATTCGCTGCACCCGATGGGCAAGGTCAGCGCGCGCAAGATCGCCTGAGCGTGCCGATGGGCTAAGCCATTGTACTGCAAAGGCAAAATCGGATTGAGCAGTTTCCTTCTCGACATTCCGGCTGCGGATGCTACCGTTCGCCGTCTTTTCAGAAGGTGATTTGATGGTATCCGAGACTTATCCGCGCAATCTCGTCGGCTACGGGCGACAGACGCCCGATCCGAAGTGGCCGGGCGAGGCGCGCGTCGCCGTGCAGTTCGTCATCAATTATGAGGAGGGCGGCGAAAGCTCGATCCTCGACGGCGATCCGGCTTCTGAAAATCTGCTGTCGGAGATCGTTGGCGCGGCCGCCTGGCCCGGACAGCGCAATCTCAACATGGAATCGATCTACGAATACGGTTCGCGCGCGGGCTTCTGGCGGCTCTGGCGGATGTTCACCGATCTCAAGGTGCAGGCGACCGTCTACGGCGTAACGCTAGCGATGGCGCGCAATCCTGAAGCGGTCGCTGCGATGAAGGATGCCGGCTGGGAGATCGCCAGCCACGGTTACCGCTGGCTGGAATACAAGGATTTTCCGGAAGATCTGGAGCGCAAGCACATCCTCGAAGCGGTGCGCCTGCACGCCGAGCTTACCGGCGAGCGGCCATACGGCATGTATCAGGGCAAGCCTTCCGACAAGACGCTTCGGCTGGTGCAGGAGGAGGGCGGCTTCCTCTATTCCTCCGATTCCTATGCCGACGATCTGCCTTACTGGGTGAAGGGCGTCGATGGGAAACCCTTCCTGATCATCCCCTATACGCTCGAAACCAACGACATGCGCTTTGCCACACCGCAGGGCTTCAATACCGGCGATCAGTTCTTCACCTATCTGAAGGATGCCTTCGATACGCTCTATGAGGAAGGCAAGGCGGGCAGCCCGAAGATGATGTCGGTCGGCCTGCATTGCCGCCTCGTCGGGCGCCCGGGCCGGGCGGCGGCGCTGAAGCGCTTCATCGAATATGTGCTGAAGCATGACAAGGTCTGGATTCCGCGCCGCATCGAGATTGCCGAGCACTGGCACAAGCACCATCAGCCGGACGCGATCTGATGCTGTCGCGCGAGGATTTCGTTTCCCGCTTCGGCGGCGTCTTCGAACATTCGCCTTTCATCGCCGAGCGCGCCTATGACGCCGGCAGCGTGAACGAGCCTCTGACGGCGGCCGGCGTACATGCGGCGCTTGCCGCCGTCTTCCGCGCGGCAAGCCGACAGGAGCGTCTCGGGGTGCTCAGCGCCCACCCCGACCTTGCCGGGCGCCTCGCCATATCGGGTGAACTTACCGAAGACAGCCGCAAGGAGCAGTCCGGCGCCGGTCTCGACCGCCTGAGCCCTGCCGAGCACGCCCGCTTCACAGAACTCAATTCGGCCTATGTCGAAAAATATGGCTTTCCCTTCATCATCGCCGTCAAGGGGCTCGGCAAGGAGGATATCCTGGAAGCTTTCGAAACACGGATCGGCAACGGCCGGGACGAGGAGTTTTCGACCGCGACGGCACAGGTCGAAAAGATCGCGCTGCTGCGTCTGACATCGATGTTGCCGGAGGCTGAATGAAGGAGAGGCGCGCTATCGACTATCTCAATGACATGCAAAAGGCGGCATCCCAAGCGTTGTCCTTCATCGGCGGAATGGATGAGGCGGCTTTCGCCGAGGACCAGCTTACCTTCAAGGCCGTTGCCTTTTGCCACTTCACCATCGGTGCTGCGGCATCCCGTCTGCTGGTGTCCCATCCGGAATTTGCCACCGAGCATCCCAATCTGCCGTGGACCAGGATCTGCGGCACCGGTAATCGCATCCTCGACGACGTCTTCGATCTCGATCCCTCCGAAATCTGGGAGGCGACGTATCGGACGCTGCCGGAGCTGCTTCGGGAGATCGATGCCGTCCGATACTGGCATGCCCAAGGCGAGTGACGCGATGTCTCGGTTTCTCGACATTCGTCCTCTCACCAACTCCGCCTTCGCTCTCTTCGGTGAGGTGATCGAAGCCGATCCGGCCGCGATGCGGCTCATCAATGGCGGCACGACGGAGCGTTTCCATGCGCTGGCCGCGGCGCAAGCGACGGGCGAAGGCGCACGCGTCATCATCAATCTCTTTCGCGGCCAGCCGCGCAGCTTTCCCTATGACATCGACATGATGGAGCGCCATCCCTTCGGCAGCCAGAGCTTCTCGCCAGTCTCCGGCCGTCCCTTCCTCGTCGTCGTCTCCGAGGACGAGGGCGGACGCCCGGGCAGACCGCAAGTGTTTTGCGCGCGCGGGGACCAGGGAGTGAACTACCGCCAAAATGTCTGGCATCATCCGCTGATGGCGCTTGGCCAAGTCTCCGATTTCCTGGTCGTCGACCGCGACGGGCCGGGCAACAATCTGGAAGAGTTCTTCTTCGAAACCCCCTACATCATCAAAGAGCCAGCCCCATGACCGGACTGACCACCCATGTTCTCGACACCGCCCTCGGCAAGCCGGCCGAACGCCTTAGGATCGATCTTTTCCAGCTCGACGGCGAGATCCGCAGGCATCTGAAGACGGTCGAGACCAATGCCGACGGCCGAGTCGACGGCGGTCCCATCCTCGCTGGCGAACATTTCCGAGCCGGCACCTATGAACTGGTCTTCCACGCCGGCGATTATCTGAGGGCCAGCGGCACGCCGCTGCCGCATCCGTCCTTTCTCGATCTGGTGCCGATCCGCTTCGGCATTGCCGATGTAACGGCGCATTATCATGTGCCACTGCTGATTTCGCCCTACGGCTATTCCACCTATCGAGGGAGTTAGAAATGCGTTTTGCCGCGATCGCCGACATTCACGGCAACCATCTGGCGCTTGAAGCCGTGCTTACGGATATTCGCGCTGAGGGCATCGAGGACATCGTCAATCTCGGCGATTTCTTCAGCGGGCCGCTGGAAGCCGGTCGGACCGCTGATTTGCTGATGCCGCTTGGCCTGACCTCGGTTCGCGGCAATCACGATCGCTATCTGATCGAGCAGGATCCGGCCTCCATGCATGCCTCGGATGCTTCAGCCCATCGGCAATTGACGTCGTCCCATCTCGACTGGATTCGCAGCCTGCCGTTCAAAACCGTCTATCGCGGCGAGGTGTATCTCTGCCATGCGACGCCGAAGGACGATAATCTCTATTGGTTGGAATCGGTCTCGGCGGATGGCGTCGTCTTCCTGAAGCCGGTCGAAGCGATCGAGGCGCTGGCCGAGGGCATAGACCTGCCGCTGATCCTCTGCGGCCACAGCCACCTTCCCCGCGCCGTCCGTCTCTCCGACGGCCGCCTGATCGTTAATCCCGGCAGCGTCGGCTGCCCCGCCTATGACGACGACCGGCCCTATTACCACAAGATCGAAGCCGGCCATCCGCTGGCCGGCTATGCCATTCTGGAAAAGACGGCGGCGGGATGGACGTGGCAGTTCAGGAATGTCGCCTACGACCATATGGCGATGTCGGCACTGGCCGCCGAAAGGGGCCGTGGCGACTGGGAGAGCGCGCTGGCGGCGGGTTGGGTGAGATAGCCCAGACCCGCCTGCACGCGATCATTCCTTCTTCGGCGCCGCAGGGGCGATCGTCTTTGCCGGGGCTGCGGCCGCTGCCGGCGCTACCGGAGGCGCGGCCGGTATTGCCGGCTTTACCGGAGCCGGAACCAGCTTTGCCGGTTTCGCGCCATCGAGATTTCCAAGGAGGGATGAGATGGCGTTGTCGCCGTCGAAGCCGGCCTCTTTCAGCAATTTGTCGAGGATCGGCTTGTTTGCCTGATAGGAGAGGAGCTGGCCGGCCAAGCCTTCGCCGAGGCCGATGCCGCTTTCGCCGTTCGCGCCCCCGCGGCCCAGCATGCCGCCGGTGTCGAAGATCCTGATGTCAGAGATTTTCTCGATCGGCTTGACCGCCTCGGCGAGCTCGATCAGGATGTCGATCATCCTGCGATAGGCGACTATCGTGTCATCGAGCGCCGCCCATCACGCCGAAAATCTGCACAGCGAGGCCGCGCGCCCTAATCGTGTTGAACCCAGGTTCGATTGGCCGCGCCTATTTCGAGGAAATCGCGAAGGCTGTGAGCGGTCCTGGCGAGCCTGATCCGGCGCGGCTTACAGAGATCATGCTGCGGCACGGCCTGATTCCCGCCTGAAAAGACTCGGCCGCCGCCCGGCTGACAAGTTCCGGGCCTCCCATCCCAATGGAACCGGCGCGGGCCGTCTTAGGCGTGTGCGCAAAGCGGACCCGCCGCCGCTCGCGGTCGAGAGCCGCCGACGGCTTTCTGAAGCTACTGGACCCGCAGCCTGAAGTGGGCAGATGAGCACTAATCATGGGGAGCGGTATAAGCTTAACATACCGTTAGGAGGACGGAGGCAGCGTCGATTGTCGGATCACATTTGCCGATGGAAGCATAGGCGACAGATCGGCTCCGCTTCCTATCGGGCGGCCGTGTGCGCCTCGCGAATACCGGCGTTGATACGGTTGATGATGGTCCATATGAGAAGTAGAGCCACCACCGCCCAAAGCCACGAAGTCCATGCTGCAAACGTACCACCAACCGCGACAAAGGTGCCGAGCGCGCCAAAAAGCACCGCGCGGTCGCTCTTGCCCAGCGGCCCGTCGTAACGCCGGTTTGCCCCGACCGTTTGACCCAGAACGCCGGTAAATTCCGTCAGCGCCGAGAGGAATATGACGGCCATCGCCGGCACCAAGCCGTTCGGATCGATGAGCGCAAACGGCAAATACAAGGCGGTATCCGACACGACATCACCGATCTCGTTCAGATACGCGCCTAAAATGCTCTTCTGCCCATGTTCGCGCGCGAGCATGCCGTCGATGGCGTTGAGGCCCATGCGCAGGAGAAACCATACGGGCACCAGCAGGAACCAATGCGGAAGCGGAACAACGCTCAGAAAAACGCCCAATGCAACCGAGACGGCGGCGGCAACTGAAGTCACCTGATTGGCGGTGACGCCTCGCGCGGCGAGGGAGCGCACCAGAGGGCGAAGAATATTCTGAAATCGGGACTTCAATTGATAGACAGACATGCTACCTCAGTGGAATTTCGTGGCATCGGAAAGGTCTATCCCGGCTTTGGCGGTGCAGATCGTTGTATTTTTGAGGAAGGCCACACTTCATATCGGTTCTCGCAAAGGGCTTACATTTGCGACTAGACTTTTGCAATGAAGACAAATCACTGTTCCCGCCAGTGGTTGCAATCCACCCACCAATCAGAATTGGAGAAGACCGTGCTGCAAACTGCCGATAGCGGGCAACCGTCCTCGACGGCCAGACCAATGCATGAATCCGAATTCGCATCGCATGATGGCACACGGCTTTTTTATCGGGCGTGGCCTGCGACGGGGGCTGCACCGAAGGGCGTAATCATTCTTCTCCATCGCGGCCACGAGCATAGCGGCCGTGTCGCCCATCTCGCCACCGAACTCGGCCTCGATGATTTTTCCTTCTACGCCTGGGACGCACGCGGCCACGGGCGTTCACCGGGAGAGCGCGGCTATTCGCCATCCTTTGCTGCCTCGGCGCATGATCTCGATTGCTTCGTGCGCCATGTCAGCGAGACAAGCGGTACTGCCGTCGAAGACATCGCCGTCATTGCGCAGAGCGTCGGCGCGGTCCTCGCCACCACCTGGGTGCACGACTATGCGCCGCCGATCCGTGCGCTCGTGCTTGCCTCGCCGGCCTTCAGCGTCAAGCTCTACGTGCCTTTTGCCAAAGAAGGCATTGCGCTCTGGGAAAAGCTTAAGGGGACATTCTTCGTCAATTCCTATGTCAAGGCGAGGTTCCTGACGCATGACCCCGAGCGCATCGCCTCCTACGAATCCGACCCATTGATCACCCGGCCAATTGCCTCCAACATCCTGTTGCAGCTTTATGAGGCGGCAGCCCGCGTCGTCGGTGACGCCCGCGCCATCACCGTCCCGACCCAACTGCTTATCTCCGGCAGCGACTGGGTGGTGCGACACGCCCCGCAGCACCGGTTTTACGAAAACCTCGGCAGCCGTATCAAGGAACGGCATGTGCTTGCCGGCTTCTACCATGACACGCTTGGCGAAAAGGACCGCGCGATTGCCCTCGCCGAGGTTCGCCGTTTTATAGACGCGCGTTTTGCCGAGCCCCGGGCGCCTGCCGACCTTCGCACCGCCCATATCCAGGGCTATACAAAGGACGAGGCCGACCGGCTCGCGAGCCCGTTGGACGCCACATCCCCACGCGGCATCTACTGGGCGCTCAGCCGCCTCAACATCAAGATTGGCGCCCTGGTGTCCGAAGGCATAAAGACGGGGGTCAAGACCGGTTTTGATTCCGGCTCGACGCTCGATTACGTCTACGAGAACATGCCGCGCGGGCTCGGTCCCGGCGGGCGTTTGATCGACAAGGTGTTCCTCGAGGCGATCGGTTGGCGCGGCATCAGGCAGCGCAAGCTGCACTTGCAGGATCTGATCGACCGCGCGCTGCAGCGCCTGAAAGCAGCCGGCCGCAATACCCACCTGCTCGACATAGCGGCCGGGCACGGCCGTTATGTCCTTGATGCGATCGAGACGGCTGCCGTGCGTCCCGATAGTGCGCGGTTGCAGGACTATTCCTCCATCAACGTCGATGCCGGCCGCAACAGCATTGCCGCGCGGGGACTGAGTGATTTCGTGAGCTTCCGCCAGCAGGATGCCTTTGACGGCGAGGGGCTGGCTGCAATCACGCCGGCCCCGGATCTCGCGATCGTCTCCGGCCTTTACGAGCTGTTTTCCGACAATGCGATGATCGCCGCATCGCTCAACGGGATCGCCCGGGCGATGCGGCCCGGTGGTCTGCTTGTCTACACCAACCAGCCATGGCATCCACAACTGGAGATGATCGCCCGCGCATTGACCTCCCACCGCGGCGGCGAGGCGTGGGTGATGCGGCGGCGGACGCAAGAGGAAATGGACCAGCTGGTCGCCGCAGCCGGTTTCCGCAAGATCGAACAGCGCATCGATCAGTGGGGCATTTTCACCGTCTCGCTGGCCGAGAGAGTCTGAGGGCAAACCGTGGACAAGGCACGTTCTACTTTTTCCCGGGCAGCACCGGTCCCGAAGCGGGCGGCGCTCTGGCTCGTCTTCCTGGCGCCGTTCTTCTATCTGAGCTATGGCGGCGCCAATTGGCTGGCATCGCAACGCGCTCATGTGCCAAACGTTGCCTTCGCATGGGAAAGCGCCATTCCGTTCCTCGGATGGACCATCATTCCATATTGGTCGATCAATCTGTTCTATGCGCTCTGCCTGTTCATCAACACGACGCCGCGCGATGTGGATATGCTCGCGAGACGTTATCTGACGATCCAGATAGTAGCCGTCGCCTGCTTCGTCGTGTTTCCGCTCGAAGCGATCTTCGTGCGGCCGGCAACGAGCGGCCTGCCTGGTTTCATGTTCGCCGTCCTCGGTGGCTTCGATAAGCCGTTCAACCAGGCGCCGTCGCTGCATATCGCGCTCCTGGTGGTGATCTGGGATCATCTGCGCGGCCGGCTGCCACGGAAGGCACGGCTTCTCTGGCACTTCTGGTGCTTCCTGATTGGAGCCTCCGTGCTGACGACGTGGCAGCATCAGATCATGGACATACCGACCGGCATGCTGCTCGGTCTGTTTGCCGCCTGGCTTTTCCCGCGCGATGCCGGTTCGCCTCTCGCGAACTTTGCGATGAGCGGCGACCCAAGGTCGCGCCGTCTCGGCATCTATTATCTGTGCGGTGCCGTCGCATTACTCGGCCTTGGAGCGCTCTGCACTCCTCTATCGGCCGCAGCGCTTCTGTTGCTCTGGCCGGCTGTTGCGCTGGCGATCGTCGCAGTCGGATATTTCGGCGCCGGCCCGCAGATATTCCAGAAACGCGTCGATGGCCGGGCCACGCTTGCCAGTCGCTGGCTACTGGCGCCCTACCGGCTCGGCGCTGTCATCAACGTTTGGCTCTGGACCCGCAGAATGCCGGCATCCGTGGCGATCGCTGATGGTGTCCATCTTGGTCGTTTTCCGCGTTGCCACGAGGCCAACCGTTTTGCCACGGTGATCGACATCACCGGCGAACTTCAGCGGCCGAAAGGGACGCTGGCGGGCTGGTCCAGCTTTCCGACCCTTGATCTGACTGGCCTCGACAAGATCCAGACCCGAGCTGCGGCGAACCTTATCGAGGTTGCGCGCCAGCAGGGACCGGTCCTCGTCTGCTGTGCGCTGGGTTTCCAGCGGAGCGCAGGCGTCATCGTGCGCTGGCTGCTCATCAGCCGACGTTGTGAAAATCCAGCTGAAGCGCTGCGGCTGATCGAACGGGCGGGGTGGCGTGTTTATCTGCCCGTGGAAAGTCTCCATTCCGTGGCGGAGGGCTTACAATGACGCAGTGGAATGCCACAGCCTCGGCGGCTGCGCGAAATCTCGGCCGCAATTCAATCTTCTGCGGGCTGACAGCGCTGTTGCCACTGATTGTCGGCCCGATCACCGCGGAATATCGAGGCTTCGCTCCACCGCTTGGCTGGCTCTTGATGCTCGTTTTCTGCGTCATTGTTCTTGCGCTGGCGATCCATCTCCTTTTCGATGCGCTGTTGTTTCGCCTCGCATCGACCTACGACACCGAGACGGCCGGTCTTGCAGCCGTCGACGACCTGTTGTCCCGCATGCAGCTTCGCAAGCTTGACAGGACACCGCCTGGCCTCGAGAGGCGGATTGCCGGATCGCGTCGCATCGTCTGGCAGCAGCGTTTTGCGCTCGCCATCTGTCTCGCGATTTTCGCGATCCTTCTGCTCGATGCGACCGATGGGCAGCCGCTCTGCTGAATACGACCGCAGGCGATTGATGCAAACGCTCTCCGGCACGTGTCTGGCAGGTCTTGTACTCAATGACTCAGCAATCGCGACGGCAATTCCGGGATTCGTGTCTTCTAAGCTGGCTTCTCAAGCAGGTCACTGCCGCCCCGATATAATCGACGAATTCACATCGTTGATATCGCGCCTGCCGCAGAGCGCCATGGTGAGGTCCATCTCCTTGCGGATGATGCCGAGCGCCAGCGTCACGCCTTCCTTGCCCATGGCGCCGAGGCCGTAAAGGAAGGGGCGGCCGATATAGGTGCCCTTGGCGCCGAGTGCCACCGCCTTCAGCACGTCCTGGCCGGAGCGGATGCCGCCGTCGAGATGGATCTCGATGCGGTCGCCGACGGCATCGAGGATCCTCGGCAGCATGCTGATCGAGGAGGGGGCGCCGTCAAGCTGGCGGCCGCCGTGGTTGGAAACGACGATCGCATCGGCGCCGGTGTCGGCGGCGGCCTTCGCATCCTCCGGATCGAGCACGCCCTTGATGATCAGCGGGCCGCCCCATTGCTCCTTGATCCAGGCGACATCGGCCCAGGAGAGCCGGGGGTCGAACTGCTCGTGCGTCCATGCGGCCAACGAAGTGATATTGGAGACATTTTTCGCGTGGCCGATGATGTTACCGAAGGTGCGGCGCCTGGTCTGCAGCATATCCAGGCACCAGAAGGGCCGGGTCGCCATTTGCCAGATGTGCTTCGGGGTGAATCTCGGCGGCGCCGACAGGCCGTTGCGCAGGTCCTTGTGGCGCTGGCCGAGGATCTGCAGATCCGCCGTCAGCACCAGCGCCGAGCATTTGGCGGCCTTGGCACGGTTGATGAGGTCGAGGACGAAATCCTTGTCCCTCATCACGTAGAGCTGGAACCAGAACGGGCGCGTCGTCACCGACGCGACATCCTCGATCGAGCAGATGCTCATCGTGGAGAGCGTGAAGGGAACGCCGAATTCTTCCGCCGCGCGCGCCGCCAGCATCTCACCATCGGCATGCTGCATGCCGGTCAGGCCGGTTGGGGCGAGTGCCACCGGCATCGACACTTTCTGACCGATCATCGTCGTTTCCAGCGTGCGGTCGGTCATGTCGACCATCACCCGCTGGCGCAGCTTGATCTGGCTGAAGTCGCTCTCATTCGCCTGATATGTGGATTCCGTCCAGGCGCCCGAATCCGCGTAATCGAAAAACATCTTCGGCACACGGCGCCGTGCGAGTTTCTTCAGGTCGGCGATGGTGAGCGGAGTGGCCATGAATTGAACCTTCAATCTGATTCCAGCTGTCGGTGGTAACATGGTTTCGCAGCAGTATTGTGGGAAATGGGCGGGTGAGGCAGCTTCGCACGGGGCAATGGGTGTGTCAGCGAAGCGCCGCCTTCAAGGCGACACCTGCCACATAGGTCTCGGCAATCGCCCGGTCGTCGCCCATGGTCTGCAGCAGGAAGAGTTCCTCGGGCAGTGTCTTTACCACCTCCATCTTCAGCGCCATGGCCGGGGTCGCCGCCGCGTCGAGGACGACGAGATCGGCTTCGGTGCCGGGCTCCAGAGTGCCGATCCTGTTTGCCAGCGACAGGGCTTCGGCATTGCCGCGGGTCATCAGGTAGTAACTTTCGAGCGGGTTCAGCCGCTCGCCGAGCAATTGCTGGATCTTGTAGGCCTCGTCCATCGTCTTCAGCATCGAATAGCTGGAGCCGCCGCCAATATCCGTCGCGACGCCGATGCGGACCGGCTTTTCCCGCCGGACAAGCGCCTTCAATGGAAACAGGCCCGAGCCTAGGAAGAGGTTCGAGGTCGGGCAGTGGACGGCAACGGCCCCCGCTTCGCTCATGACATCGGCTTCGCGCTCGGACAGGTGAATGGCATGGCCGAAGAGGCTTTTCGGCCCGAGCAGGCCGTAACGGGCATAGATGTCGGTATAGTCAATCGCATCGGGATAGAGTTCGCAGGTGAATTTGATCTCGTCGTGGTTTTCCGAAAGATGCGTCTGGATGTGCAGGTCGGGAAATTCGCGGGCAAGGGCTGAGGTCGCTTCCATCTGCGCCGGCGTCGAGGTGATGGCGAAGCGCGGGGTGATGGCGACGTGGTTGCGGCCCTTGCCGTGCCAGTCCGCTATCACCTGGCGGGTTTCGTCATAGCCCATCTCGGGCGTGTCGAGCAGGCCCTGGGGGGCATTGCGGTCCATCATCACTTTGCCGCCGACCATGCGCATATTGCGCTTTATCGCCTCGGCGAAGAAGGCGTCTGCCGAGGTCTTGTGCACGGAGCAATACGCGACCGCCGTCGTCGTGCCATGGCGGATCAGCTCGTCGTAGAAATGCGTGGCGATCCTTTCAGCATGCGCGGTTTCGACGAAGCGGCATTCCTCGGGAAAGGTATAGGTGTTCAACCATTCGAGCAGGTTGGCGGCATATGAGGCGATCACCTGCATCTGTGGAAAATGCAGGTGCATGTCGATGAAGCCGGGCAGGATCAGATGCGGGCGGTGGTCGATCTCGGCCGTGCCCTCGGCTGCCTTTGCCTTGACGTCGGCATAGGAGTCGACCGCAGCGATCAGCCCGTCTTCGACCAGCAGGCCGCCGTCCTCCTCGTAGCGATAGCTTTGGCTGTCGGCGAGGCTTAGCGGCGCGCGATGGAAGGAAAGCAAGCGGCCGCGCAGGAGTGTCGTCGTCATTGTTTCTTGCCTTCGACTGTGCTCTCGAACCAGGCGACCAGCAGCTTGCGTTCGTCCGGCGTGACGTCGGTGATGTTGCCGGGCGGCATGGCATGGCTGCGGCCCGCCTGTATATAGATTTCGCGGGCATGGGCGGCGATTTCTGCGTCGTTTTCGAGCACCACACCCTTTGGCGGGCGGACGATGCCCTCATAGACGGGCTCGGCCGCGTGGCACATCGAGCAGCGCGTCGAAACCAGCTGCTTGACGGCGGGGAAATGCGGATCACCGGCGAATTGCTGGAAGGCCGGTGCTACGGCTGCCGCATCCGTTTCGCCGGTCAGCAGTTTCGGCACTGTGGAAAGCCACATGATCAGGATGAAAAGGATGACGGTGACGATCCAAGTCCAGGTTGGCCGGCCCTTCCTGGCATGCGTGGTGTTGAACCAATGGCGGATGGTGACGCCCATCAGGAACACCAAGGCCGCGATCACCCAGTTGAATTGTGTTCCGAAAGCCAACGGATAGTGGTTCGACAGCATGAAGAAGATGACCGGCAGGGTCAGGTAGTTGTTGTGCAGCGAGCGCTGTTTGGCGATCTGTCCGTATTTGGGATCGGGCGTCCGCCCGGCGATGAGATCGGCGACGACGATCTTCTGGTTCGGGATGATGATCATGAAGACGTTGGCCGACATGATCGTCGCGGTAAAGGCGCCGAGATGAAGGAAGGCGGCGCGGCCGGTGAAAAGCTGCGTATAGCCCCAGGCCATGACGACCAGCACGACATAGAGCACCGCCATCAATCCCCAGGTATTCTTCCCGAGCGGCGATTTGCAGAGCAGGTCGTAGACGATCCAGCCGAGGCCAAGCGACGCTAGCGAGATCAGGATCGCGACGGGCGGGCTGATATCGAGCACATGGCGATCGATGAGGAAGAGGTCGGCGCCGCCGTAATAGACGATGCAGAGCATCAGGAAGCCGGAAATCCAGGTGAAATAACTTTCGTATTTGAACCAGGTCAGGTGCTCCGGCATCTGAGCGGGCGCCACCAGATACTTCTGGATATGATAAAAGCCGCCGCCGTGGACCTGCCATTCCTCGCCGTAGGCGCCGGGCGGCAGATGCGGGCGTTTCACCAGCCCAAGATCGAGCGCGATGAAATAGAAGGACGATCCGATCCAGGCGATCGCGGTGACGACATGGAACCAGCGCGCCGCGAAGGCGAGCCATTCCCATGCTATGGCATATTCATACATCGAGTTCCCCTGTCTTCCTCCGACTCGTGACATTGCTGAAATTTTGGCGGGGAGGGAAGAGGAGATTCGGTTTTGCCGAAGCCGTCGACCGCGGCCGCATCGCAGATCTGCGGTCGCGTGCCTAAAAGCTGCCGAGAAGGCTGTGCATTATCTGCCTCTAATACGGAATACGCTAATTCAGCAGACCTTGAAACTACGACGGTTCGATTACAGTTATTTGCAGGCCGCCGGGATAAAATAAGGACCGTTAGATCATCGGCGGCGCATTCATCGACGGAGAAGATGCCCATGCGCAGCATTCTGACGTGTGTGATGATTGCGTATGCGTCGCTGGCGACGGCTCATGACGCACCTACGGGGTGGAGTTATGACCCCTATTGTTGCAACGGCGACAGTCATAATGGCGACTGCCAGATGATCCCTTCGAAAAGCGTGGCGGTGACGCCGGGCGGATATCGAGTGACGCTGCTGCCGGGCGACCACCGGCTGGTCACGCATGCTCACGTCTTTCTACTGCCGATGACGAAGGCGATGCAATCGGGTGACAACGACTATCATCTCTGTCTGTTTCCAAACGAGGATACGCCGCGCTGTTTCTATGCGCCGGAGATGGGATATTGAAGCCATACATGTGCCTCAGTTTCCGGCTGCCTTCATCTCTTCGAGGATCCAGTTGCGGAAGGCCTTGATCTTCGGCACGTTGCGGCGGTTTTCGGGATAGACGAGCCAATAGGCCTTGCCGTCGCTGCGGGTCAGTTCGAAGGGCTGATAGAGCCGGCCGAGTGCGATTTCGGCTGCGTAAAAGGCCGGGTGAAGGATGGCGACGCCGTGACCGGCGATCGCCGCATCGGCTTCCACCGCCTGGGAGCCGAGCTGGTTGCGCGGGCGGCGATCGAGGTCCGTCTCGGTGATGCCGGCTGCCTCGAACCATTGTTTCCACCAGATGTCGCCGGCGTCGAAGAGATCGAGCTTCAACAGATCACGCGGCTCCTTGATGCCGCCTGCCGATTCCGCCAGCTTCGGGCTCAGCATCGGCGTGAACTCCAGCCCCATCAGCCGGTGCAGCGTCAGCCCCGGCCAGTTGCCGTCGCCCCAGCGGATGCCGACATCGATCTGCTCACGGGCGAAATCGATGATATCCGAGCTCGCCTGAAAGCGCACCGCGATCGCCGGATGTTTCAAGTGGAAAGAGCCGAGGCGCGGCGCCAGCCATTTCGAGGCGAAAGTGTGGGTTGAGCTGATGGCCAGCGTGCCTTCGACGCTGTCGCGTGCCGTCGCCATCGCGTCGTGCAGCATGGCGAAGGCCTCGGTCACCTTCGGCGCCAGCCGCTCGCCGGTTTCCGTCAGCGTGATCTGACGGGGGCGGCGCAGGAAGAGCGGCTCGCCGACATTCTCCTCCAGCAACTTGATCTGGTAGCTGACGGCTGTCTGCGTCATGCCGAGCTCGTCGCCCGCCTTGGTGAAACTCCCGAGCCGGGCCGCGGCCTCGAAGACGCGCAGCGCATTCAACGGAAATTGCTTCGAAAGCTTCATGGATAAGTTCTCTTGATGCAGGCAGACGGTTGTTCGATTGGAATTGCAGCATTTTCGGCGGCAAACTGCAACTCATACCATCAATCCACCGAGGTGATGCCATGGACTGCCATGCTATCGAAGAGCGCCGGCCGCAGCAGAGAATCCAGATTTTCCGGCGCCTTGCCGACTGGTTGGCGGGTGGTGCCGACCGTTTCCGCCGTCTGCCCCGGCTGGATCTTTCCGCCACGCCAGACCGCGTCAAACGCGACCTCGGTTTCCTCGACGGACGCGATCCCTACTACGAGGACGAGCGTATGCGGTAGGCGCCAAGCGCCGTCAGGATCTCGGCGGCGGTCATGGCGGCGATCACTTCGGGTCGTTTGTCCCTAACCACGGCGCCGCCGATCGGCAGCGTCAGCCGCTCGATCCAGTCGCGCTCCCCGCCGCCTTCACGGGAAAGCCAGCCTGCGAAAGTGGCGCGCTTGGTCGCCGAGCCGATCATGCCGGTATAGGCAAGGTCGCTCCTTGCCAGCGCTTCGCGGGCGATGAGAAAGTCGAGCGCATGATCATGCGTCAGGATGACGGCCGCGCCGCCAGCCGCAATCTCGTTCACCAGTGCTTCCGGCATCGGGACGAGGCGGGTCTTCGTCCGAGCAGGCAGGTTGGCGAGTTCCTCCTGCCGCGTTTCGACGACGGTGACCGAGAACGGCAATGGCGCAAGGGCTGCGGCCAGCGCCCGGCCGACATGGCCGGCACCGAAGAGATAGACTTCGGGTAGACGCTCGATCTCGCCCAAAAGTTTTGCCTCCAACTCACCTTTCACCGCCTGCGTCAGTCTGCGAAACCGCAACTGCGTGCGGCCGCCGCAGCATTGGCCGATCTCGGGGCCGAGCGGGATATCCATGATGGCCTTTCCGCCCGAGCCAGCCAGCATCTCCCGCGCATTCGCGATCGCCATGAACTCGAACTGCCCGCCGCCGATCGTGCCCCATAGAGCTGTTTGCGAGACGAGCATGAAGGCGCCGGCCTCACGCGGGGTGGAGCCTTGTGTGCCGGTGATGTCGATGAGGATGCTGTCGGGATGGGCGGCGAGGAATGTGGGGAGGTCGGTCATAGGGAGATGGCCGATAGGTAAGTGGCTGTGTTACCCCCCTCTGTCCTGCCGGACATCTCCCCCACAAGGGGGGAGATTGGATGGGGTTGACGGCTTCGCCAAACAACTAAAGCGCTGCTACTCCAACGGGGCAGATGGGGAGCGATGCTCCAACCTTTTACCGATCTCCCCCCTTGTGGGGGAGATGTCCGGCAGGACAGAGGGGGGTAACATTGACTCCGTCCGTCCTGTTTAAACAACAAACCAGCCGGACCCATCCTACACCCGCTTCATCCGCTCCACCGCCATCAGCACCCGCTCCGGCGTCGCCGGGGCGTCGAGTCTTGGGCAGACCTTGTAATTCGCCACACTTGCGACCGCCATCGACAGCGCTTCCAGCACAGAGA
The DNA here is from genome assembly GCF_019685025.1 of Rhizobium sp. NZLR8. Taxonomy (NCBI): domain Bacteria; kingdom Pseudomonadati; phylum Pseudomonadota; class Alphaproteobacteria; order Hyphomicrobiales; family Rhizobiaceae; genus Rhizobium; species Rhizobium sp. NZLR8. Next base: position 96,881 of record NZ_JABDVY010000011.1, read on the forward strand.
TCGCCAGCATGAAGGGTGGTTCGCCGACGGCCTTGGAGCGGCCGATGGTGGCCTCAGTGTTCTCCGACCATTCGGCGAGGCGGACGTTGAAGATCTTCGGCCGGTCGGAGGCGAGCGGGATCTTGTAGGTCGAGGGAGCATGGGTGCGCAGGCGGCCCTTTTCGTCCCACCAGAGCTCTTCCGTCGTCAGCCAGCCCAGGCCCTGCACGAAGGCGCCCTCGACCTGGCCCATGTCGATTGCCGGGTTCAGCGAGCGGCCGACATCGTGGAGGATGTCGGTGCGGTCGATCAGGTATTCGCCGGTCAGCGTGTCGATCGAGACTTCGGTGCAGGCGGCGCCGTAGGCGAAATAATAGAAGGGCGTGCCGCGGCCGGCCTTGCGGTCCCAGTGGATCTTCGGCGTCTTGTAGAAACCGGCGGCGGAAAGTTGGACGCGGGCGAAATAGGCCTGCTTGATGAAATCGGGAAAGGGGATCTCGATTTCGCCGACGCGCACGCGGCTCGGCAGGAAGACGACATCGGCGGGTCCAACATCCCATTTGTCGGCGGCAAACGCCACCAGCCGTTCCTTGATCTGACGGGCGGCGTCGAAGGCCGCCATGCCATTGAGGTCCGAGCCGGAGGAGGCGGCGGTGGCGGAGGTGTTCGGCACCTTGGCCGTCGTCGTCGCGGTGATTTTCACCCGGTCGATGTCGACCTGGAAGCTGTCGGCCAGCACCTGCGCCACCTTGGTATAGAGGCCCTGGCCCATTTCGGTGCCGCCATGGTTCAAGTGGATCGAGCCGTCCTGATAGATATGGACGAGGGCGCCGGCCTGGTTGAAGGCGGTCATGGTGAAGGAGATGCCGAATTTGACCGGCGTCAGCGCGATGCCCTTTCTGATGTAACGGCTGTCGCGGTTGAAGGCGATGATGGCGTTGCGGCGCGCCCGGTATTCGGCCGTTTCCTCCAGCTCCTCAACGATGCGGGCGATGATATTGTCCTCGACCTCCTGATGGTAGGGCGTGAGCGTGCGGCCGGAGCCCGGCTGGCCGTAGAAATTCAGCTTGCGGATATCGAGCGGATCCTTGCCGAGGGCATAGGCGATCTCCTCGATGAAGCGCTCGGCGCCGAGCATGCCCTGCGGTCCGCCGAAGCCGCGGAAGGCGGTGTTGGAGACGGTGTGGGTTTTCAGCGGTTTCGACTGGAGATGCACATGCGGATAGAAATAGCTGGAATCGGCATGGAAGAGGGCGCGGTCGGTCACCGGTCCCGAGAGATCCGAGGAGAAACCACAGCGCGCCGCGTAAGTGGCGTCAACCGCATGGATGCGGCCTTCGGCATCGAAGCCCACCTCATAATCGACGAGGAAATCGTGGCGCTTGCCGGTGGCGCTCATGTCCTCGTCGCGGTCGGGGCGGAATTTGATGGCGCGGCCGAGCTTCTTGGCGGCGATCGCCGCGAGCGCTGCGAACTGATTGCCCTGCGTCTCCTTGCCGCCGAAGCCGCCGCCCATGCGGCGGACGTTGACGGTTACGGCGTTGGAAGGGATATCGAGCACGTGGCCGACGATGTGCTGGATCTCGCTCGGATGCTGCGTCGATGACCAGACGGTGACCTCATCATCTTCGCCGGGGATGGCCATGGCAATATGGCCTTCGAGGTAGAAATGCTCCTGGCCGCCGATGCGCATCCGGCCCTTCAGCCGCATGGGGGCATTCGGCATTTCCACTTCAGGCTCGCCGCGCTGGAGCGTCATCGGGGTGATGACCAGCGGGCTGCCGTTGGCGAGCGCGCCGTCGATATCGCTCCAGTGCGGCAGGTCGCGATAGTCTATCTTCGCCAGCCGTGCGGCCCGGCGGGCAGCTTCGCGCGTTTCGGCGATGACGGCAAAGATCGGCTGGCCGTGAAATTCGACCTTGGTTTCGGCGAGCAGCGGCTCGTCATGGCTGCCGTTGGAGCTGACGTCGTTGACGCCTGGCACGTCCTTGCCGGTGAGGACCCAGACGACGCCGGGATAGGCGGCGACCGCGGACAGATCGATGCCGGCGATTTCGGCATGCGCCCGGTCCGAGAGGCCGAGGGCGCCGTGCAGCAGGCCGGCGGGTTCGGGGATATCGTCGATATAATCGGCGGTTCCGGTGACATGCTTATGTGCCGAATCATGCCGCAGCGAGCCGTGCATCGGGCCTGAAATGATGACCTTGCGATCTTCGAAGGTGGACTTATCCATTAGATCAGCCCTCCAAGCGTAGCCACACGGAATGAGGGAGGGGAGGAGATCGCGGCTGTTCCCATCAAAGCTTGCATTCCGGGCGTGCTAATCAGTGTATCCATCACGCCACCTCCTCGAACCGCTTCAGCTCAGCCGGCGCGCCCACCGTTTCCAGGTAGAACCGCGTCAGCAGGTTCTTTGCCGTCAGCTGGCGGTATTCTGCCGTGGCGCGCCAGTCGGTCAACGGTTGGTAGTCGGTGTCGAAGGCGGGGCGGGCGGCCTCGATGGTCGCCTCGGTCCAGGGTTTACCGATCAGCGCGGCCTCGACCGTGCTGGCGCGTTTCGGTGTTGCCGCCATGCCGCCGAAGGCGATGCGGATCTCGGTGATCATCTCGGCCTCGTCGAGCGTCAGCAAGAAGGCGCCGAGCACGGCGGTGATATCCTCGTCGCGGCGCTTGGTGATCTTGTAGGCAGCAAAATGGCTCGTATCGGCGGGATAGGGCACGAAGATGCTCTCGACGAATTCGCCCGGCTCGCGGTCCTGTTTGCCATAGCCGATGAAGAAATCCTCGAGCGGCATTCTGCGCTGGCCTTGCAGCGACCGCAGCGTCAGCGTCGCGCCGAGCGCGATCAGCGGCGGCGGGCTGTCACCGATCGGCGAGCCGTTGGCGATATTGCCGCCGATCGTCCCCATGTTGCGCACCTGCTCGCCGCCGATGCGGTCGATCAGCCGCCCAAGCGCCGGGATTTTCTTGGAAATCGCCGCGAAGGCCCTGCTGTAGCTAACGCCGGCGCCGATGGTGACGCCGTCCTCGCCTTCCGTGACCGACTGCAATTCGCTCAGATGATTGATGAAGACGACCGGGTTCAGCCGTCGCATCTGCTTCGTCACCCAGAGGCCGACATCGGTCGCGCCGGCGACGACGATCGCGTCGGGCTCCTGCGAGAGGACTTCGGCCAGCGCCTGGATGGAAGCAGGCACGATCAGCCGGTCTTCGCCACTGGTAATCCTGATGGTGCCGCTCGCCTGCATGGCCCAGAGCCGCGCGACGATTTCCGAACGTGTCCGCTCCAGCGGGTCGAAGAGCGCGCTCGGCCGCATCAGGCTCACCTGCTCGGCAGCCTTGACGATCGGCTCGTAGCCGGTGCAGCGACAGAGATTGCCTTGCAAGGCCTTTTCGATTTCCTGGCGGCCAGGCTTTTCCTTCGTCAACCACAGACCATAGAGCGACATGACAAAGCCCGGGGTGCAGAAGCCGCATTGCGAGCCGTGGCAGTCGACCAGCGCCTGCTGCACCGGGTGCAGTGCGCCGTCCCGGCCGGCCAGATGCTCGACGGTCACCACGTGTGTGGCATGCAGCGAACCTAAGAAACGGATGCAGGCATTGACCGATTCATAGGCGAGCTTGCCGTCCGCGAGCCGCCCGACGAGCACGGTGCAGGCGCCGCAATCGCCTTCGGCGCATCCTTCCTTGGTGCCCGTCAGCCGTTGCCTCACCCGCAGAAAATCGAGAAGCGTCTCGGTCGGCCCGACATCGGTGAGTGCGATGTCCTGGCCATTCAGGATGAAGCGGATGCTGTCGTTCATGATATTCCCGGTTGTTTTTTCCAAATGGTTAAGCCGCCGTCCAGCCACCGTCAATCGAGATGTGCGTTCCGGTCACTTGGCGGGCGGCGTCGCTGGCGAGGTAAAGCGACAGCGCACCGATTTCCTCGGCCTTGACGAATTCACGGGTCGGCTGCGCCTTGAGGATGACCTCGCTCTTCACCTGTTCCTCGGTCATGCCGCGGGCCTTGGCGGTATCCGGTATCTGCTTTTCGACGAGCGGCGTCAGCACGTAACCGGGGCAGATGGCGTTCACCGTCACGCCGAATTCGGCAAGCTCCAGTGCCGCGGTTTTGGTGAGGCCCAATATACCATGTTTTGCCGCGACATAGGCGGATTTGAAGGGAGAGGCGACCAGGCCGTGGGCCGAGGCGATGTTGATGATGCGGCCGTGTTTTTTCGCCTTCATCAGCGGGATGGCGGCGCGCATGGTGTGAAAGGAACTCGACAGGTTGATGGCGATGATCTGGTCCCATTTGTCGATCGGGAAATCCTCGATCTTCTCAACATGCTGAATGCCGGCATTGTTGACGAGGATATCGACGGTGCCGAAGGACTTCGCCGCCGTTTCAATCAGGTCGGCGATCTCGGCGGGCTTGGTCATGTCGGCCGGATGATAGAGCGCCCGGCCTTTAGACAATGATTCAAGCCGCTCGACGATCGCCTTGATTTCATCAGTCTTTCCGAAACCGTTGATGACGACGTTGTCGCCCGTGTCGGCGAATGCAGTGGCGATCGCAAGGCCGATGCCGCTGGTGGACCCGGTGACGACGACTGTTCTGCTCATGCTGTTCTCCCGTGAAAGGCGCGATGCTGCGTTGCAACGTTAGTGGCGAGGTTATGCCCAAAGCCGGCGGGCTGGCAATTCCGCTTTATTCGCTTTTCTCGCCCGCATCGGTGTCCTATTGATTTGTCACGATAATCATATGCCGGAGCATTTCCGTTTTTCTTCGAATCACGGAAATGCTCTATCTCTTTTTTCACGCAATTCCGGACGCAAAACCGCTGCACACTTTTGCTGGAATTGCTTTAGCGGGGGGATTTTCATGGGTGGATTTGTACTGGCGATCGATCAGGGAACGACATCGACGCGGGCGATCGTCTTCGATCGCGACATGCATGTCGCCGGCAAGGGCCAGAAGGAATTCACCCAGATCTATCCGCGCTCCGGCTGGGTCGAGCACGATCCTGAGGAAATCTGGGATTCGGTTGTCTCCACCGTCAATATGGCACTGCGCGATGCGGGGATTACCGCCAAGGATATTTCGGCGCTCGGCATTACCAACCAGCGCGAGACTGTCGTCGTCTGGGAGCGCGAGACGGGCCGGCCGATCCAGAATGCCATTGTCTGGCAGGACCGGCGCACGGCAAGCTATTGCGATAATCTTAAACGACAGGATCTGGAGCGGCTTTTCACGAAGAAGACCGGCCTGATCCTCGATCCCTATTTTTCCGGCACCAAGCTTTCCTGGATGCTCGCCAATGTGAAGGGCGCACGGGCCCGTGCTGCAAGGGGCGACCTCTGCTTCGGCACGATCGACACCTTCCTGATCTGGCGGCTGACTAATGGCAAGAGTTTCGTCACCGATGCCACCAACGCCTCGCGCACGCTGATGTTCAACATTGCTGAAAACGCGTGGGACGAGGATCTGCTCGATATTCTGAGGGTGCCCGCCGCCATGCTGCCGGAGGTCAAGGATTGTGCCGCCGATTTCGGCACGGTCGATCCCGCGATCTTCGGTGCTGCAATCCCTATCCTCGGTGTCGCCGGCGACCAGCAGGCGGCCACCATCGGCCAGGCGTGTTTTCAGCCGGGCATGCTGAAATCGACCTACGGCACCGGCTGTTTCGCGCTGCTTAACACCGGCGCCGATATGGTGCGCTCGAAAAACCGGCTGCTGACCACCATCGCCTATCGCCTGAACGGCCAGACGACCTATGCGCTTGAGGGGTCGATCTTCATCGCTGGCGCGGCGGTGCAATGGCTGCGTGACGGGCTTCGCATCATCGGCAGCGCCGCCGAGACCAACGGGCTTGCCGAACGAGCCGATCCGACCCAGGAGGTCTATCTCGTGCCCGCCTTCACCGGGCTTGGCGCGCCGCATTGGGATGCCAATGCGCGTGGCGCGATCTTCGGACTGACGCGCAACAGCGGTCCGGCGGAACTCTCGCGGGCAGCGCTCGAAGCGGTCTGTTACCAGACCCGCGACCTGCTCGATGCCATGCAGAAGGACTGGAAGAATGGCGGCGACGACACCGTGCTGCGCGTCGACGGCGGCATGGTCGCCTCCGACTGGACAATGCAGCGTCTTGCCGACCTGCTCGATGCCCCGGTCGACCGCCCGGTGATCCTGGAGACGACGGCGCTGGGTGCCGCATGGCTTGCCGGCAGCCGGGCAGGGGTGTGGCCGGACAGAGACGGCTTTTCGGCGACGTGGAAGCGGGACCGGCGATTCGAACCCGCCATGGAGGAGAAGGTACGGGCGGCAAAGCTCAAGGGTTGGAAGAATGCGGTCAAGCGAACGCTGAGCGAAGGGTGAGGGCAATCAGCGCCGCAATATAGCTTCGTTCGCTCCGGCAAAATGCCCAGCTGCGGCATCGCCGTGCTCTGCAAGATCACGAATTTCCCCCAATAATTTTGATGCGGCCTGTCGGCTAAGCGGTTACTCCTTCGTCATTCGGAAAGAGGAGTGACCCGATGCTTTATGCAATCCTTTGTTACGCCCATGAGGAAACCGTCTTTGCCTGGACCAAGGAGGAGGAGGCTGCCGTCATGGAGAAGCTCTATGCCGTGCAGGAGCCGCTTGCCGCAGCCGGCAAGCTCGGCCCCGTCGGCAGGTTGATGCCGACGACGGCGGCGACGACGGTGCGCAAGGGCAAGGACGAGGCTTTGGTCATCGACGGCCCATTTGCAGAAACGAAAGAGGCGCTTCTCGGCTTCTACGTGGTCGACTTCGAAACGCTCGATGAGGCGATCGCCTTCTCGAAACAGCTTTCGTCGGTCAATCCAGGTTCCACCTCTTACGAAATTCGGCCTTTCTACGTCTTCAGGCCGGGAGATGCTTCATCATGACCGATATTGCCTGGATCGACCTTGCACTTGCCTCGGCCCGCCCGAAAGCCCTTGGCGCCCTGCTGCGCTATTTCCGTACTCTCGATACTGCGGAAGAGGCGTTTCAAGAGGCATGCCTGAGGGCGATCCGGACATGGCCGGAGAAAGGGCCGCCGCGTGATCCCGCGGCCTGGCTCATCTTCGTCGGCCGAAACAGCGGGATCGATGCGGTGCGTAAGCGGACGAAGCTCCAGGCCTTGCCGGATGAGGACGTCATCTCCGATACCGAGGATGCCGAAAGCGACATCGCCGAGCGACTGGACGATTCCCACTATCGCGACGATATCCTGCGGCTGCTGTTCATCTGCTGCCATCCGGATCTGCCGGCGACCCAGCAGATCGCGCTGGCGCTGCGCATCGTCTCCGGGCTTTCGGTGCCGCAGATCGCCCGTGCCTTCCTGGTGTCGGAAAGCGCCATGGAGCAGCGCATCACCCGGGCCAAGGCACGGGTGGCGAAGGCCGGCGTGCCTTTCGAAACGCCAAGCCCTGGGGAAAGGGCCGAACGGCTGTCGATCGTCAGCACGATGATCTATCTCATCTTCAACGAGGGCTATAGCCAGGCCGACCCGAAGCATGAGGCTGCGGCCTTCAGCGACGAGGCGATCCGGTTGGCACGCCTGATGCTGTATATCTTCCCGTCCGAACCGGAGTTGATGGGGCTGCTTGCACTGATGCTTCTGCAGATCTCGCGCCGCCCGGCGCGCTTCAGCGCCGAGGACGAGATCGTGCTGCTCGAAGATCAGGACCGCGCGCGCTGGAACCAGCCCCTCATCAACGAGGCTTTGGCGCTGCTCGACAAGGCGCTGCGACACCGCCAACCCGGCCCCTATCAGCTACAGGCGGCCATCGCCGCGATCCATTCTCGGGCAAAACGTGCCGGGGATACCGACTGGGTGGAGATCGATCTGCTCTACCGCGCGCTGGAGCGTCTCCAGCCGTCTCCTGTCGTGACGCTCAATCGCGCTGTCGTGGTTTCCAAACTGCGCGGACCGCAGGATGCGCTCGATCTCATCGATCCGCTTGGCGAAAAACTCGGCGGCTATTTCTACTATCACGGCCTGCGCGGCGGGCTGCTGAAGCAGCTTGGCTTGACCTGCCAGGCGCGCGAAGCCTTCGACCGCGCCATTGCGCTTGCCCATTCGGCGGCTGAAGCGGCTCATATCCGCCGGCAGATCGACAAGATGCAGGAAGAGGCGACGCAGCCGACCGCAAAATAATCAGGAAAAATCGGCACGCTGTCGGAAAGGCAAACTTCGATACGTCCTTGCTACAACCTGGGAAGCAGGTTTCATTCAATTGGAGAGATGCCGAATGACCGCCAGCACGCAACATGAACTCGTCCTCGTTCGCGAATTCGACGCGCCGCGCGAGAAGATCTACAAGGCATGGACCGATCCCGACCTCATGAAACAGTGGTTCGTGCCGCGCCCCTGGGGTGTGGCGGAAGCGACGCTCGACGTCCGCCCCGGCGGGTCCAGTGTCATCGTCATGCAAGATCCCGAGGGCAATCAGTATCCGAACCGTGGCGTCTATCTCGAGATCGTCGAGAACGAGAAGATCGTCTTCACCGATGCCTATACCAGCGCCTGGGTGCCTGCCGAGAAACCTTTCTTCACCGGCGTCATCCTGCTCGAAGATCTCGGCAATGGGCGCACGAAATATACGGCGAAGGCGCTGCATTGGCGCGCCGAGGATAAGGAAACGCACGAGAAGATGGGCTTCCACGAGGGATGGGGCAAGGCTGCTGAGCAACTGGCGGAGCTGTTGGCGAAGATGTGAACGGCGCGGGCGTTGGCGCTACTCAAGCGCGGCATGAAGCAGCTTGGAAAATGATTCCGCCGTGGCTTCGAAGTCGTTGAATTCAGATTCGAATTTGTGGGTGGGTTCTGTCCCTTGATGTCTGCCGAAGCAGGGCAAAGACATCATGCCACTATCGAATTTTTCGAACATTCCGTTCCAGAGTTTGTATTTGCGCTCCGTCTCGGCGATCCTTATCTCCGGGCAGAATTCAACAGGATGCCGACAATGGAACTGGGCCTTTATACATTCGCCGACGTCAATCCCAACCCGTCCCGCAGCAAGGGCGCGGAAGGGGCCGAGCGGCTTAAGCATCTGATCGAGGAGGTCGAGCTTGCCGATCAGGTGGGGCTCGACGTCTTCGGACTCGGCGAACATCATCGGCCGGATTACGCGGCGTCGGCTCCCGCGGTCGTGCTGGCGGCGGCGGCCGTCAGGACGAGGAATATCCGGCTGACAAGTGCGGTCACCGTGCTTTCTTCCGATGATCCGGTGCGCGTCTTCCAGCAGTTTTCGACGCTCGATCTGATTTCCAACGGCCGGGCCGAGATCATGGCGGGGCGCGGCTCCTTCATCGAGTCCTTCCCGCTATTCGGCTACAACCTCGAGGACTACGACCAGCTTTTCGAAGAGAAGCTCGATCTGCTGCTGGCGTTGCGCGATAGCGAAGTGGTGGAGTGGAAGGGCGAGCTTCGCGCTGCGATTAACGGGCGCGGTGTCTATCCCAGGCCGTTGCAGGATCGGCTGCCGCTCTGGGTCGCGGTCGGTGGCACGCCGCAGTCGGTGGCGCGCGCCGGCGCGCTCGGCTTGCCGGTAGCGCTGGCGATCATCGGCGGCGAGCCGCGCCGTTTTGCGCCGCTCCTCGATCTCTATCGCGAGGCGGCGCGCCGGGCAGGGCAGGACCAGGCAAAGCTGAAGACCAGCATCAACGTTCATGGCTTCGTCGCCGATACGACGCAGGCTGCGGCCGACCAGTTTTACGGGCCGCAGGCCGAAGTGATGAACCGCATCGGGCGCGAGCGCGGCTGGGGGGCGACGAGTCGGGCGCAGTTCGACATGTCGCGCGGGCCGAGCGGGGCGCTCTTCGTCGGCGATGCCGAGGCGGTCGCGGAAAAGATCATCGCCCATCATGCACTCTTCAAAAACGACCGCTTCCTGCTGCAGATGGCGATCGGGCTGATGCCGCATGCGCAGATCATGCGCGGCATCGAGCTCTACGGGACGAAAGTCGCGCCGATCGTCAGAAAGGCGTTGACTGAAAGCGGCGAAGGGGCGAAAGCCACAGCTTGAGGCGGCCGTGGCCGTTCTGCGCAAGGCCGGAACAGACGAATGGTTATCGCAAACGACGACGAACTGGCGAAGCTCAAGGAGATCGGCCGCATCTGCGCCAACGCCATCCAGGTGATGGCGGCGACGATGGAGCCCGGCATGACGACGCTGGAACTCGACCGGATCGGCCGCAAGGTACTCGAGGATTCGGGCGCGCGCTCGGCGCCGGAGTTCTGCTACCAGTTTCCCGGCGCCACCTGCATCAGCATTAATGAGGAAATCGCCCATGGCATTCCCGGCCCACGCGTCATCCGCGCCGGCGACCTCATCAATATCGACGTTTCGGCCGAGAAGGACGGCTTCTTCGCCGATACCGGTGCCTCCTTCGCGATGCCGCCCGTCAAGCAAAAGATCGAGCGGCTCTGCCGCGACGGCAAGCGGGCGCTCTGGGCCGGCCTCAACCAGGTGAAATCGGGCGAGCCGCTCGCAAAGATCGGCACCGCCGTCGGCGCGTTCGCGCAGAAGAACCGCTACACCCTGGTCGCCAATCTGGCGAGCCATGGCGTCGGCCGCTCTCTGCACGAGGAGCCGGCCGAGCTCTCGACCTGGCCGGACCCTTCAGAAAAACGCATGATGACGGAAGGTCTGGTCTTCACCGTCGAACCGTTCCTGTCGCTCGGCGCGACATGGGCGGAAGGCGGCGACGATGCGTGGACGCTCTATGCCGATCCAAAGGCGCCAACGGTGCAATATGAACATACGGTGGTTGCAACGCGCTACGGGCCGGTGGTGCTGACCTTGCCGGATGGGCGGGCGTAGGGCGCAGCTGGTGCGCAGCCCATAGTGCGGAGCCTCGAAGCACGCCGCAACGCTGCTCCTTGCATTCATCGGACGGGCCGAGCACCAACCTCGTCCTCAACCGCGCGTTTCCGGCTTGCCGCCCTGCAGGATTTCGGTGGCGGCGCGTTCCAATATGCCGGCGATGCGGGCGGCTTCGGGTTTCGACCAGGGATAACGCATGCGCAGGGCCGAGCGCAGTAGCATGCGGGCAGCGCGAATATCGCCGCCGTCCTGCATGAAATCGCCGTCATCACCCTCGTCGGCGCCGTGGCGGTCGGTTTCGAACACACGCTTCACATAGGCCATCTTCTCGCCGATGCGCTCGAGCTTGGCGAGCGTGTGCAGGATCATGTCGCGGTTTTCCTCGACGCGGCGACGGCCGGCCTCGGTGATACGATAGAGCTTCTTGGTGCCCTCGGCCTCCACTTCGGCAAGACCGGTTTCCTCGAGATAGGTGAGCGCGGGATAAATGACGCCGGGGCTCGGTACATAGAAGCCGCCAGAGCGCTCCTCCAGCAACTTTATCAATTCATAACCGTGGCGCGGTTGCTCAGCGAGCAGCGCCAGGATGACGAGCTGCAGATCGCCGGCAGCGAACTTGCGGCCCATGCGGAAAGCTTCGCCGAACATGCCGCCTTTAAAACCTCTCATGAGTTTTCCTTTCATCAGCAGATATATCGTTGGTTATGTCGTAAAACATATATCGTAAGATAGCCTTTTTCAAGGGAAGCGAGGAATTTTTCATGTTTCCGGAAATTGATCGATCGATCAGAATTACTTGATTGTGATGCAGATGCTGCGGCGCGATAAGCGCTGCATGCTCGAGCGCATCCGTCACTCCCCGCCGAACCTCGTTTCCACCGCCGCTGCCGGCGCCGTCGCTATGGCCGCCGCCATGGGCTTCGGGCGCTTCTCCTACACGCCGATCCTGCCCGGCATGATCAGCGGCGTGCCGCTTTCGGCTGCGGATGCAGGCTTCATCGCGTCGGCGAATTTCCTCGGTTATCTCGTCGGCGCTGTGCTTGCCGCCTATGGCTGGGCTGCGGGGCGCGAACGACTGGTGGCGCTTTTGTCGCTGCTGGCGACCGCGATCCTGCTTGCGGCCATGGCCGCCACCCAATCCGTCGCGGTCTTTGCTGTCATCCGGTTCCTCGCCGGCCTTGCCAGCGCCTTTGCGATGGTCTTCACCTCGTCGATCGTGCTCAGCCACGGGGCTGCTGCCGGTAATGACCATGTGCAGGCGGCGCATTTCGGCGGGCCGGGGGCGGGTATCGCACTATCCTCGGTCATGGTGTTTCTCATCGGCCTTGGTTATCACGACGGGCCGGGCGGCTGGCGGGCCGACTGGATCGGCGGAGCGCTCTATTGCGCGGCAAGCCTCGTCGTCGTCTTCCTGTTGCTGCCGTCAGCCCCGGCGCAATCGGCGCAATCGGGCAAGGAGCCGGCGCTTGTCTGGAGCCGACCGATGGTGCTGCTAACGTTGTCCTACGGCCTGTTCGGCTTCGGCTACGTCATCACCGCGACCTTCCTCGTCACCATCGCGCGCCTTTCGGCGACAGGACCCTTGGTCGAATTCCTTTGCTGGTTCATCGCCGGGCTGACGTCGGCGGTGGCGCTGTTTGCCTGGAAGCCGCTTGTCAGGCGGCTCGGGCTTGGCGGCGTTTATGTCGCAGCCCTTCTGATCGAGGCGGCCGGCGTGCTTGCGACTGTGGCATTGCCGCATTCCGCCGCGCCGCTGGTCGGCGGTGCGCTGTTCGGGGCGACCTTCCTGGCGATCACGGCTTACGGGCTGCAGATCGGCCGCAAGCTTTCGCCGGAAAGCCCGCGGCGGATACTGGCGATGATGACGGCTGCCTTCGGTGTCGGCCAGATCGTCGGGCCTGTTGTTGCCGGCTGGATCGCCGAGCGCAGTGGCAATTTCACCGCCCCAACAGTGATCGCCGCCATCGCCCTTGTTGCCTGCGCAGCGTTGGTGATGCCGGTGATCAAGAAAATCGCATAGAGCGATTCAGCTTCGCAGAACTGCTCCATAATTTTGTCTCTACGCAATTCCGGACGGAAAACCGCTTCCCACTTTTCCTGGAATTGCTCTAACCCGTTACATCTCCGTAACAATGGGCCGAACCCATTGCTGCTTCCTTCGAACTGCCTTAGTTTCCGGCAAAATCAGTGTTCCGTGACACTCCCGAGACTCACAGTTCAGGAAAGCAAAGCTCCCCGTGTTTCATTCCTTTTTTCCGCAGCCGAAGGCGTTCTTTACCTCGCTTGTTGTTTGGACGCTGATTTCCATCGCCGGCTGGTATCTCTTTGCCGCTAATCTCGGTGCATCGCTCGGCTATGCGCCGGTCGCCGAGGAACAGCAGCCGATCGACCTGTCGTTCTTCCTGCTGCCCGAAAATGTCTGGTTCTACAGCTATTTCTTCCTTACGGCGGTGATCTTCTGCGGCGCATGGCATCTGAAGGCGCTGCACCACCCTTGGAAGCTGTGGTCGATCTGGGGTTCGGCGCTGATTATTTTCGTCACCTATTTCGGCGTCCAGATCAGCGTCGTGATCAACAACTGGCGCCGGCCATTCGGCGACCTGCTGCAGAACGCATTGTCGAAGCAGCCAGGCATTTCCGTCGACAATTTTTATAGCTTAATGTGGGTCTTCTGTCAGATCGCGTTCCTCAGCATGTTCGTGTCGATCATGACCGACTTTTTCACCAGCCACTATATCTTCCGCTGGCGCACGGCGATGAACAATTTCTACATGTCGAAGTGGGAAAAGCTGCGGCACATCGAAGGCGCCTCGCAGCGCGTTCAGGAAGACACGATGCGCTTTTCGAGCACGCTCGAAGGTCTCGGCATCAGCCTCATCAACTCGGTGATGACGCTCGTGGTATTCCTTCCGATCCTTCTGGCGCTGTCGCATTATGTGACGGAACTACCGTTCATTGGGCCGGTGGCGAATTCGCTCTTCTGGCTGGCGCTCTTCTGGTCGGCGTTCGGAACGGTTTTGCTGGCGGTCGCGGGTGTCAAGCTGCCGGGCCTGAACTTCCGCAACCAGCGCGTCGAAGCGGCCTATCGTAAAGAACTGGTCTATGGCGAGGACCATGCGGAACGGGCTCAGCCGCTGACCGTCACCGAACTCTTCGGCAACGTTCGCCGCAACTACTACCGCATGTATTTCCACTACATGTATTTCAATGTCGCCCGCTATTTCTATATCCAGGCCGACGCACTCTTCGTGGTCTTCATGCTGGTGCCGACGATCGTGGCGGGCACTATCACCTACGGTATCTTCCAGCAGATCTCTACCGCCTTCGGGCAGGTCAGCAACTCGTTCCAGTATCTCGTCAACTCCTGGACAACGATCATCGAACTGCTCTCCATCCACAAACGCCTCAAGGCCTTCGAGGCAGCAATCGACGATGAGCCGCTGCCGGATATCGACCAGCGTTATCTGGAGCGTGATGCTGGTGTCGTGCACGCCGACGGTTGATGAGTGGGGCTGCCTGGATGGGGAAGGGCACGTGGGCATTCGATGACGGCATGCCGTGCGGCCCCTCATCCGACCCTGCGGGCCCTCTTCTCCCCGCCGGGGAGAAGAGGGAGTCGAGGCGCCGCTGCTTGTCTCTTCTCCCCTCGGGGAGAAGGTGGCGGCAGCCGGATGAGGGCCCCACACGGCACCACACCTCATTCCAAAAATAACTTATTACAGCCCTGACGACTGCTGCAATTTCCCGCGGGCCTCGATCAGCGAGATCGCTTCGGAATAGCTGACGCAGGCGACGTCGGCGCGATGGCAGACGTCGCCGACCAACCGGTCGAGGGCGCGCCAGTAGGCGCCGCCGTTCATTTCGACGAAGTGGAAGCCGAGCTGGAGGGGGGTGCGGCCGCCGGCATATTGTTTGTCGAAAGCTTCTTTGAAGGCCGAATAGGCGCGCTCCTCGAAGGCAGCGCTGTCCACTCTGTCTTCTTCACCCTTGGAATGGCGGACGAAGAGATTGTAGTCCATGCCGATGATCGGCTTTTCGCTCGGGCCCTCGGGGATCAGCGGCAGGCCGAAGCGGATGATGCCGTCTTCCTCGACCGGCATGGCCGGACCTTTGGTGACGAGGCTTGCGTCATAGCTGAAACCCGCCTTCTTTTCGGCGGCGATCATATCGGCGCCCGCCGTTGCGGAAAGATAGGGTGCGCGAAAACCCTTGATGCCATGGTCGACCAGATCCCGCCAGCCGGCCGGCTCCTGGAGGCCGACGCTTGTCCAGGCATTTTTCAAAGTCGCGTGGAAGGTGGCGTATTCGGCCGACCAGTCGGCCTCGCTCCAGAGACGGCCATCGAAATGGCCGCAGGCATGGCTCGATATGTCGTGGCCTTCGAGATGGGCGTGCCAGATATTGCCGAGCCTTTCGCGGATCTCGTCGTCGCTCTGGGCGAAGCCGACATTGGATTTGCCGCGCTTCTGATGCGGCGCCTGGTAGGCCTTCTTCGCCGCCTCGTTCATCAGGAAAGTGCAGGAGAGGAAATAGGTAAAGTGGGCGCCGTTCTTCGCGGCCATCTCGCGGCTCTTCAGCCAGAGCGCATTGTCGTGGGCGCCGTCGAACGAAATGATGACCAGCTGTTTCGGCCGGTCGGCCGCCTCTGCCATCGTCGGCAGGAGGAACGACACAGCCAGACAGGTGGAGAGGAGATGACGAGACATGGACACCGCGACAATTTGTTCGCGATTTCCCTCCGATAGAATTGCGGCGAAGCTGCGGTCTTACTGGCATTTTTTCACGCCAGCCGGTAAGCCATGACAAACGGCACGGAAGGGACCCGCAATGACTTTGCTTATCGTCGGCATTATACTTTTCCTCGGGGTGCATTTGGTGCGGGTGGTATCGCCCGGCTTCCGCCGTTCGATGATCGCAAGCCTCGGCGAAAAGGGGTGGCGGGCGGCCTATTCCATCGCGAGTCTGGCGACGCTGATCCTATTGATCTACGGCTTCGGGCGGGCGCGTGAAGTAACCGGAATGCTTTACAATCCGCCGGTCTGGATGGCGCATATCACGATCACGCTGATGCTGATCGCAATGATCTGTCTCGTCGCCTCGCTATTGCCGGCGGGGCATATCGCCACCAAGACCAAACATCCGATGGTGCTGTCGGTGAAAATCTGGGCGCTTGCCCATCTGCTCGCCAATGGTGAGACGTCGTCGGTGCTGTTGTTTGCGGCCTTCCTCGCCTGGGGCGTCATCCTGCGCATCTCGCTGAAAAGACGGCAGCGGGCGGGCGAGATCGTGCTTCGGCCCTTCGTCTCGGCCAAATACGACCTCTATGCCGTTATCATCGGCATCGTCGTCTGGGCGCTGATCATCTGGAAGCTGCACGAATGGCTGATCGGCGTTTCGCCGCTCGCCATGTGACCTGCGCATACCCCCGAAAATCGATTCCGATTTTTGGAAAGGATTATACGCGGATTCAAAGTGTTAGAGCGTCCTTGGCGCGTCTGAAAAGACGCGCGGCGCTCTAATCTTTCATATCCCCCTTACAACGGCGGCAAAATGGAGTAGAAGGCCCGACAATGTGCGTTTTGCACAACGTATAGGTATTTCCGCGGCCGGAGACGAGAATGGCATTCAACGACGACAGCTTCATCCGTGAAGTCAATGAGGAATTGCGCTCCGACCAGATGAAGGGCGTCTGGCGCCGGTTCGGCCGCTATATCATCGTCGTCGCCATCCTGATCGTCGCCGGCACCGCCGGCAAGGTTCTCTTCGAATATTGGGACGATACCCGCTCCTCGGGCGCCGGTGACCAGTTCCTGGCGGCGATGAAGCTTGCCGACGAGAACAAGAATGACGAGGCGCTGGCCGCGCTCGACAAGCTCGAAAAGGAAGGCCACGGCGCTTATCCGGTGCTGGCGCGCATGCGGGCCGCGACTGTCGAAGTCCAGAAGGGCGATACCGCTGCGGCGATCGCTTCCTTCAACGAGATCGGCAAGGACAATGGTGTTCCGGCCGCCGTGCGCGATGCCGCCAAAATGCGGGCCGGCTGGCTGCTCATCGAAAACGGCTCTTACGAACAGGTTTCGGCCGCGATCGAGGAAATGGCCGTCCCAGGCAACGCTTTCCGCCATTCGGCACGCGAAGCGCTCGGCCTTGCTTCCTTTAAGGGCGGCAACATGGCGCAGGCTCGGCAGTGGTTCCAGTCGATCGTCGATGATACCGACAGCCCGCGCAATGTTGCCAATCGCGCCCACATGATGCTTGATCTCATCACCGCATCCGGCAAGGCGCCCGCCGCGCAGGGCTGAGTTTTAAGGAAAAAGAATGAGTTTCACGGTCGCGATCGTCGGTCGTCCGAATGTCGGCAAGTCGACCCTTTTTAACCGCCTGGTGGGTAAGAAGCTGGCGCTCGTCGATGACACGCCGGGTGTGACCCGCGACCGCCGTCCGGGTGATGCGCGGCTGATGGGCCTGACCTTCACCATTATCGACACGGCCGGTCTGGAAGAGGCCGACGCGGAAAGCCTGCAGGGCCGGATGCGCGCCCAGACGGAAGCGGCGATCGACGAGGCGGATCTTTCGCTTTTCATCGTCGACGCTAAGAGCGGATTGACGCCCGTCGATACCGATCTTGCCGAAATGCTGCGCCGGCGCGGCAAGCCGGTGGTTCTCGTCGCCAACAAATCCGAGGCGCGCGGCTCCGACAGCGGCTTCTACGACGCCTACACGCTCGGGCTTGGCGAGCCGACGCCGATTTCGGCCGAACACGGCGAGGGCATGCTCGATCTGCGTGATGCGATCGTCGAGGCTATCGGCAAGGACCGGGCTTATCCGGCGAAGGAGGAGGTCGCCGTCACCAACGTCGACATTCCTCAGTCTGAAGGCGAGGGCAGCGATGAGGACGAAGAGCCTGCCTATGACGACACCAAGCCTTTGCGCGTGGCGATCGTCGGGCGGCCGAATGCCGGCAAGTCGACGCTGATCAACCGTTTCCTCGGTGAGGACCGGCTTTTGACCGGGCCGGAGGCGGGCATCACTCGCGATTCCATCTCGGTCGAATGGGATTGGCGCGGCCGCACCATCAAGATGTTCGATACGGCAGGCATGCGACGCAAGGCCAGGGTGATCGAGAAGCTGGAAAAGCTCTCTGTCGCCGACGCGTTGCGCGCCATCCGTTTCGCTGAGACAGTGGTGATCGTCTTCGATGCGACGATCCCCTTCGAGAAGCAGGATCTGCAGATCGTCGACCTGGTGCTGCGCGAGGGCCGCGCGGCCGTTCTCGCTTTCAACAAGTGGGATATGATCGAGGACCGGCAGGCGGTGCTTGCGGACCTTCGCGAAAAGACCGATCGGCTGCTGCCGCAGGCACGGGGCATCCGCGCGGTGCCGATCTCCGGCCAGACCGGCTGGGGCCTCGACAAGCTGATGCAGTCGATCATCGACACCGACATGATCTGGAACAAGCGCATTTCGACGGCGAAGCTCAATCGCTGGCTGGAAACGCAACAGATCCAGCATCCGCCACCGGCCGTTTCCGGCCGCCGCATCAAGCTGAAGTACATGACGCAGGTCAAGGCTCGCCCGCCGGCCTTCATGATTTCCTGCACGCGCTCCGACGCGCTGCCGGAATCCTATACGCGTTATCTGATTAACGGGCTGCGTGCCGATTTCGACATGCCGAGCGTGCCGATCCGTATTCATTTCCGTTCGGCTGAGAATCCGTTTGAAGGCAAGAAGAGGCGGACGTAGGGGTTCTTGGGGCGCCAGTTGGCGTTTGTGGAATATCCGTTCGCGTCGTGCCTGGGGTTACCCCTGCCGGGCATCTCCCCCACAGGTGGGGAGATCGGCTGGGCGGACCCGCTCGCTCCAGCATCAATTGTTTGGGGAGATGCTATCCGCGAGTCGATCTCCCCCCTTGTGGGGGAGATGCCCGGCAGGGCAGAGGGGGTAACCCCAGGTACGACCTATCTCGATCGTCTTGAACCTAAGCCACGCTCTTATTCAGCGCCTCGCGTAGCGCCACGATCTCAGCCTGTAGCCGAGTAAGATCCGCTGCATCGCGACCGCTGGCCTCGGCGATGCAGCCCGGTATGCCAGTCGCTTTTTCCTTCAGCCGCTTGCCTTCTTCGCTGAGGCGGATGACGACGACGCGCTCGTCCTCGCGGCTGCGTTCGCGCCTGATATAGCCGGCGCTTTCCAGGCGTTTGAGCAGAGGGGTCAGCGTGCTCGATTCCAAGAAGAGCTTTTCGCCGAGGCCGCCGACGGTCTGGCCGTCCTGTCCCCACAGCGCGACCATGGCCAGATATTGCGGATAGGTGAGGCCGAGTGCGTCGAGAAGCGGCTTGTAAACGCGGTTCAGCGCATGGCTTGCCGTATAGACGGCGAAGCAGATGAAATCGTCGAGCTTCAGCTGATCCTGCATGGTCATCTCCAGAACTGAGCGAGTTTATATCGTACGATAAATAATCGCAAGCGTCTTTTTGGCATGGCAGATATGCGGATATGTAGATTGTGTAATAAATAGTCGTGCGCGATACAAAAGCCGTGTTTACGCCGAACACGGAACCGAGAGGACAAGACAATGTCGACCATCAAGACCGCAGTTTCCGCAGCAGCACTCCTGGCAGCCTCCGCCGCCGGCGCGCTTGCTGATCCGGTACTCGAGCCGACAACGCAGAAGTTCATCGATGGCCTTGCCGGCGGCAAGCCGATCTATACGCTATCGCCGACCGATGCCCGCAATGTTCTGGCCGGCGCGCAGAAGGGCGATGTGAAGAAGCCTGCGGCGCAGGAAGAGGATAAGGTCATCAAAACAGGCCCGACCGGCAGCATCAAGCTGCGTATCGTCCGCCCGGAACAGGCCAATGGCACGCTGCCGGTCATCCTCTATTTCCATGGCGGCGGCTGGGTGCTCGGCGATGCGGATACGCATGACCGGCTGGTGCGCGAGATCGCCAACGGCGCCAATGCCGCCGTCGTCTTCGTCGATTACGAACGCTCGCCGGAGGCCCGTTATCCCGTTGCCATCGAGCAGGCCTATGCCGCAACCAAATATGTCGCCGAGCATTCCAAGGAGCTCAACGTCGATACCGGCAGGCTCGCGGTCGCAGGCGACAGCGTCGGTGGCAACATGGCGGCGGTGGTGACGCTGCTTGCCAAGGAGCGCGGCGGTCCCGCCATCGACCAGCAAGTGCTGTTCTACCCGGTCACGGACGCCAATTTCGACAACGGTTCCTATAACCAGTTCGCCAATGGCCCGTGGCTGACCAAGGAAGCGATGAAGTGGTTCTGGAACGCCTACCTGCCCGACGAAGCCAAGCGCAAGGAGCCGACGGCTTCGCCGCTGCAAGCCTCGTTGGAGCAGTTGAACGGCCTGCCGCCGGCGCTCGTCATCGTCGACGAGAACGACGTGCTGCGCGACGAGGGCGAGGCCTATGCCCGCAAACTCAGCCAGGCTGGCGTCCGAGTCACGTCAATGCGTTACAACGGCACGATCCACGATTTCGTGCTCTTGAACGCCATTGCCGAAACGCCTGCTGCACGCAGCGCGATTGCGGTTGCGAACGACACGCTTCGCAACGCTTTGCACAAGTAGGACGGATTAGTCCGCGGAGGGGAGAGGCCCGGCGGTTTCGCCGGGCTTTCTGCTTCTTGGAAGTGACTTGGCAAATTGCCAAGCCTTCTTCCATTTCGGCGTGATGACGCCGTTGGCAGCGCGGATGTTGTTGATGAACTGCAGCGTCGCCGCTTCCCAGGAATATTGCATGGCAAGCTCGCGCGCCTTGCCGCGCGAGGCGGAAAGCGCGGCAAGGCAAGCGGCCTGAAGGTCCTGGTCCAGCGCGCCGACGTCTTTGTCTTCGCCGATGATATCGAGCGGGCCGGTGACCGGATAGGCTGCGACCGGCACGCCCGATGCCAGCGCTTCGAGGATGGTGTTGCCGAAAGTGTCGGTGAGCGAGGGAAAGACAAAGACATCGGCCTGGGCATAGGCGTTCGCCAGATCCTCGCCGAATTTCACGCCGGTAAAGTGCGCCTCGGGATACCGCTGCTCCAGCTCGGCGCGTGCCGGGCCTTCGCCCACCACAACCTTCGAACCCGGCAGGTCGAGATCAAGAAAGGCCGGCAGGTTCTTTTCCAGGGCCACGCGGCCGACCGTCATGAAGATCGGGCGAGGAAGGCCGAATGGCTTCTCTTCAAGAGGCATCGGATGGAATTGCGTGGCGTCAATGCCCCGGGTCCAGGGCATGAGGTTCTTGATGCCGCGTGCAGCAAGCTCGCGAGCAAGGCTCGGCGTCGCGACCATGCACCCAGCGCCGCCATTATGGAACCAGCGTACGAAGGCATAAAGCCAGCTCTGCGGTATCGGCAAGCGGGCGGAAACATATTCGGGAAAGCGCGTGTGATAGCTGGTGGAGAAGGGCATGCCCTTACGCAGGCACCAGCGGCGAGCGGTCAGCCCCAGCGGGCCTTCGGTGGCGATATGCACATAGGAAGGATTGTGTTTTTCGATCTCGCGGGCGATGCGGCGGTAATTGGCGATCGACAGGCGGATTTCGGGATAGGTCGGGCAGGGGATGCTGTTGAAGCGCTCCGGCGTGACCATCGAAACCGCAACGCCCATCGTCGCCAATTCGCGGTTGGTGTTCTCGATCGAGCGCACGACGCCGTTGACCTGCGGATGCCAGGCATCTGTGACGATCACCAGACGTTCGGGCAGGTTGCCGGCGGCTGTAGCATTGGCCCAGCTCTCGCCATGATGAGTGTTTGCTGGACGTTGCAGCATGTCACAATTTCCATCCGCGTTGCCTCGATATGCAACGCTTAGCCCCAAAGCGGGGTTCCGGAACGGCGATTCCCGCCTGCCTATTTTGAGGCATGATCATGATGGAAATATTACAGCCGCATGCCAGCGGTTGCAGGGCTTTCAGCCGCCGGATTCCCGCGATTATGTCAGCGGTCGATCGCGGCTTTCGTGCGGAACGAACGACGGCGCCGGTCGTGGACCGGCGCCGTTTGGAAGGTTAAGCGGCGGCGGAAGCCGAGCTTGCAGTCGGAACTTCCGAAATCGTCTTCAGAACCTGCGAAGCGATCTGGTAGGGGCAGCCCTGAGAGTTCGGACGGCGGTCTTCCAGATAGCCCTTGTAATCGTTCTTGACGAAGGAGTGCGGGACGCGGATCGAAGCGCCACGGTCGGCAACGCCGTAGGAGAACTTGTTCCACGGTGCCGTTTCGTGCTTGCCGGTCAGGCGCTTGTCGTTGTCGGGACCGTAGACTTCGATGTGGTCCATCAGGTTCGTTTCGAACTGCGCCATCAGCGCTTCGAAATAGGCCTTGCCGCCGACTTCGCGCATGAACTTGGTCGAGAAGTTGCAATGCATGCCCGAACCGTTCCAGTCGGTGTCGCCGAGCGGCTTGCAGTGATACTCGATGTCGATGCCGTACTTTTCGGTCAGGCGCTGCAGCAGGTAGCGAGCCATCCAGATCTGGTCGGCGGCTTTCTTGGAGCCCTTGCCGAAAATCTGGAATTCCCACTGGCCCTTGGCCACTTCGGCATTGATGCCTTCGTGGTTGATGCCGGCAGCGAGGCAGAGGTCGAGATGTTCTTCGACGATTTCACGGGCGACGTCGCCGACGTTCGAATAGCCGACGCCGGTGTAATATGGACCCTGCGGAGCCGGGTAGCCCTGCTCGGGGAAGCCAAGCGGACGGCCGTTCTGGTAGAAGAAGTATTCCTGCTCGAAACCGAACCAGGCATCTTCATCGTCGAGAATGGTTGCGCGAGCGTTGCTCGAGTGCGGCGTGACGCCATCGGGCATCATGACTTCGCACATGACGAGCGCGCCGTTGGTGCGGGCCGGGTCGGGATAGATGGCGACGGGCTTCAGCACGCAATCGGAACTGCGGCCTTCGGCCTGCATGGTCGACGAACCGTCGAAGCCCCAGAGCGGAAGCTGTTCCAGCGTCGGGAATACGTCGAATTCCTTGATCTGCGTCTTGCCACGCAGGTTCGGTACCGGAGTGTACCCATCGAGCCAAATATACTCGAGCTTATATTTTGTCATCGTGACTCTCTCAATGCGACAAAGGTGAGCAAATCCGGAAGCGATTTCGGCGCGTAAAGCGCATCCGACCGCCAGGGGATGACACTTTAAAAGCACGTAGCGTGCCAGTTTGGCTGAGGGAGAAGAAAAAATCGCAAATCGGCAGGCCAACATGCGTTTTCTTTTGCCGAAACCACCCCGTTTTGACGGGGGAAGGCCGTATCATCAGCAGGAAACCGAGTTTTTCGCTGCGGAACCGGATGAAAATTTCGGCGTTAGCTTGGGAGTGATGAAGTGTTGAACAAATAGGCGGACGCTCTCGGCGCAGACAGCATATCGATCAATCATAATATATTGATGCATATAATTTGTGCAATTTGCATAAACTATGGGCACCGTGTTATGGTCGTAGCCTTGAATGTTGATGCGCCGAACTGAATGGAGGCGATCTCATGCCCACCGGTTTCCACCGTGAATCTGCAACGATCTACCAGTTTCCCGTTAAGCCGACGCGGACCGCCAATCGGTTCGAACGCGCCCGACTGATGGAACGCGAGGCAGCCGACGTCTGCGACGCAGCGCTTGACAGCTGCTGGTATCATGACGAGGCGGTTCGCGAGTCCGATCGGCCGACGAAGTCCTGATTTTTTATCCCCGCAACCCGGGGCAAAAACTTCAACAGGCGAGCGCGCTTGCGCGTGCGGGTCAGCCGCCCTTCAATCCAAGCTTGTCCTTTGCCACCAGCGCGCCGTGTTCACTGACGACGTGGGCTGCAACGCCTGCGGCGAAGCCGGCTGCTGCGGTTGCGTCCTCTGTTTCAAGATAGTGTGCGAGGAAGGCGCCGTTAAAACTGTCGCCCGCGCTGGTGGTATCGACCACCTTCTCCACCTTTTCGGCCGGAACGAAGCTCTCTTCGCCGGCAAAGTTCAATCTCACCCCATCCGCGCCGTTCTTGACGACGACGTCGGCGGCGCCGAGTCCGTGATAGCGGTGGATCGTCGCCTCGATGGAATCATCACCGAAATGGGCGGCCTCGTCGTCGAAGCTCGGCATCACGAGCACGGACGAGCGAGCGCCCTCGCTGATCGTCGTGTGCATGATGTCATAGCTCGACCACAGGCGGGGGCGGATGTTCGGGTCGAACACCACCAGCTTGCCGGCGGCCTTGGCGCGGCGGATTTCGGCGAGCAGCGTCGTGGCATCCTCCGGCGGCAGGATGGCAAGGGTGATGCCGGAGAAATAGACGACATCAGCGCTTTCCACCGCCTCACGCAGGCGATCCGGGTCGGCCGCGAGGCTGCGGGCAGCCGAATTATCGCGCCAGTAGCTGAAGGAGCGCTCGCCGTTTTTCAGGTTGATCATGTAAAGGCCGGGCGTCTTGCCCTTGATGCGGTGAATAAGGCTGGTGCCGATGCCTGCCTTGTCGATGAAGGCCACCATCTCATCCGACATGGCGTCCTCGCCGAGGGCGGTGAAATAATCGACCGACCAGTCGGCGGCAAGGCAGGCGCGGGCATACCAAGCGGTGTTGAACGTATCGCCGGCGAAACCTTTGCGCAGCAGGCCGTCACCTGCCTGCGAGAGTTCCACCATGCATTCACCGATCGATAGAAACCGTCTGCTCACCTTGCCCTCCCGGCATTGCTCTTCATCGCTGATACGCGGAGCCAGCCAGAGTGACAAGCGCTGATATCATTGGCGCCGATATCGCGGGAGGTAAAAGCCCGCCCTCGAGACGCGGCGAAGGCGGGCGCTGCGAGGGCAGCCTATTCGTGGATGGTGTAGCTGCCCATCTGGCAAAGATCCTGCGTATCTTCGGTGGTTTCGAGGTTTGATCCTTCCTCGAACTCGAAGCGCATATCGTATTTGCAGACGGTGCGGCCATCGGCGATGGTGATGTCCATGCTTTCGCCCGGATTGAGAACTTCATCGCCGAAGACGTCCTCTTCCCAGTTGTCGACGCCGGTTGGAGCGCTGTAGAAGCGCGCCAGGACGGAGTTCGTGCCGTTGGTCAGCTTGAACTTCAGATCTTCGGCATGCGACGAAGCGGCGGAGGCAGCGATAATCGCGGCCGCAACCGCGATCAATCCTGATAGTTTCGATCTCATATATGCGTTCCCCAGCCCTTGATTGGGCGGGAAAGAAATAGCACGTGCGCGGATAAATCTTTCTTATCGGGGATTTTAGAACCCAAAATAAGTCCGCTTTTCCAAGCGCTTCATCCTGAAGTTGCGTGGCCGCTCATGGCCTGTCCATATGATAACAGGCGGCCTTCTGACCGGGGCGGACTTCCTCGGTCGGCGGCATTTCGGTGCGACAGATATCGGTCGCCTTCCAGCAGCGCGGCGAGAAGACGCAGCCTTTCGGCGGGTTGAGCGGCGAGGGCGGATCGCCCTGCAGGCGGATGCGGGTGCGCAGCCGCGCGAGCTTCGGATCCGGGATCGGTGCTGCGGAAAACAGCGCCTGCGTATAGGGGTGAGCCGGATGATCGAAGACGGTGGCGCAGTCGCCGGCTTCCACCACCCTGCCGAGATAGAGCACCAGAACATCGTCGGAGATCAGCCGCACGACGGAAAGATCGTGGCTGATGAAGATCAGCGTCAGGCCGAATTCCTTGCGCAGCTTGCGCAGAAGCGTGATGACCTGGCCCTGGATCGAAACGTCGAGAGCCGAAACCGGCTCATCGCAGATGATGAGCTTCGGTTTGGTGATGACGGCGCGGGCAATGCCGATGCGTTGCGCCTGGCCGCCGGAAAATTCGTGCGGATAACGGTTGATCATCTCCGGCACCAGGCCGACGGCGGTCATGATCTCGCGGACGCGTTCGGTGCGCCCGGCCTTCGAAAGTTTCGGCTCGAAGACGGTGAGCGGCTCGGCGATGATGTCGCCGACCGTCATGCGCGGGTCGAGCGAGGCGATCGGATCCTGGAAGATGATCTGCATGTCGCGGCGGGCGGCGCGCATTTCCTCTTCAGACAGGTCGAGAAGGTTGCGGCCCTGCCAGAGGATGCGGCCCTTCTGCGATTTCAGCAGCCGCAGGATGGAGCGGCCGAGCGTGGACTTGCCGCAGCCGGATTCGCCGACAATGCCGAGTGTGCGGCCTTCTGCGAGGTCGAAGCTGACATTGTTGACGGCGGTGAGGAAAATCGGCGGTTTGAACAGGCCCTTCGCCGGCAGTTCGAACTGGGTCGTCAGGTTCTCGACCCGCAGAAGCGATCGTTCAGCCATGGCTCAGCAACTCCTCACGACGCGGGAAGGGATGGTAGCAGGCGGCGCAGTGGCGCGGCGCCAGTGTTTCGAGTGACGGCGGACGGTCGATGCAATCGTCCTGGACCTGGGAACAGCGCGGCGAGAAATTGCAGCCCTTCGGCAGGTGCTGCAGGTTCGGCGGGCGCCCGGGGATGACGACGAGATCGTCGACATCCTGGTCCGGCCGCGGGATCGAGGCATGAAGCGCCGCCGTATAGGGATGGGCCGGGTTGTCGAAGAGTTCGTCGACGGGCGCCTGCTCGACGATGCGGCCGGCATACATGACGGCGACGCGGTCGGCGAGGCCGGCGACGACGCCGAGATCGTGGGTGATCATGATGAGGGCCGTGTTCATCTCCGCCGTCAGATCGTTGAACAGATCGAGGATCTGTGCCTGGATGGTGACGTCGAGCGCCGTCGTCGGTTCGTCGGCGATCAGCAGCTTCGGTTTGGTAAGCAGCGCCATGGCAATGACGATACGCTGGCGCATGCCGCCGGAAAGCTCATGGGGATAGAGATGGAAGCGCCGCGTCGGGTCGGGGATGCCGACGCGTTTCAGCATGTCGAGGGCCGCCTCGGATGCAGCTCGCGCCGTCAGGCCGCGGTGGACCTCGAGCTGTTCCGTCAGCTGCCGGGAGATCTTCAGCGACGGGTTCAAGGCGGTCATAGGGTCCTGGAAAACCATCGCCATGTCCTTGCCGCGGATCTGGTCGAGCGCGCGCGGCTTCAGCGACAGTACGTCCTTTCCTTCGAGCAAGGCCTGGCCCGTCGTCCTGCCGTTCTTGGCGAGCAGGCCCATGATGCCGAGGAAGGTCTGGCTCTTGCCGGAGCCGGATTCGCCGACGATGGCGATGCGTTCGCCGCGCCGGACGGTGAGATTGATGTTCGAGACCGCCTTCACCTCGCCGTCAGGTGTTTTGAAGGTGATCGAATAGTCCTTGAGTTCAAGGAGTATTTCTTTCTGCGTTTCATGGGGCATTCTAGCGATCCTTCGGGTCGAACGCATCGCGCAGGCCGTCGCCGATGAAGAGCAGACTGAGCAGTAGCGCCACGAGGAAGCTTGCCGGGAAGATCAGCAGCCACGGCATGCTTTCCATGGCATCGCTCCCCTCGGCGATCAGCGTGCCGAGCGAGGTCAGCGGTTCCTGGACGCCGAAGCCGAGATAGGAAAGAAAGCTTTCGGTGGCGATGATCTCGGGCACGGTCAGTGCTGCGAAGATCACTACGGGTCCGACGAGGTTCGGAATGATGTGCTTGAGGATGATCTTGAGCGGTCTCTGCCCGGAGGCACGGGCCGCCTCGATGAATTCCCGGTGCTTGATCGACAGCGTCTGGCCACGCACGATGCGGGCCATGGTCAGCCATTCCAGCGCGCCGATCGCGGCGAAAAGCAGATAGACGTTGCGGCCGAAAATTACCATCAGCAGGATGACGAAGAGGATGTAGGGGAACGCGTACATGATGTCGACGAAGCGCATCATGATCGCGTCCAGCCTGCCGCCAATATAGCCCGAAATCGCACCGTAAAGTACGCCGATGACGACCGAGACGACGGTCGCCGTCAGCGCCACAGCAAGGGAGATGCGGGTGCCGTAAAGCACGCGAGCGAGAAGGTCGCGGCCGTTCGGGTCGGTGCCGAAATAATGGCCGGTCTCAATCGAGGGCGGGATGCGGAAGGCGGCCCAATCAGGATCCTCGTAGTTGAAAGGAATGAACCAGGGGCCGAGGAAGGCGGCGAGGATCAACAGCGCCAGGACCACGATCGATAGGACGGCCGCCTTGTTGCGCCCGAGACGGCGCAGTGCATCCTTAGTGAGCGAACGGCCTTCGGGTGCCAGGCCCTCCGCTTCCAGAAGCTCCTGGGCGAGCAGCTCGCGTTTTGCGGGGTTGAGGATCATCGGTTTCTCACTTTCGGGTCGAGCCAGGCATAGGCGATATCGACCAGAAGGTTCAGGAATACGATCAGCACCATGTAGAAAATGACCGTGCCGAGAACCATGCCGTAATCGCGGTTCAGCGCTGCGTTGACGAAGTAGCGGCCGATGCCGGGCAATCCGAAGATGCTTTCGACAACGAGCGAACCAGTGAGAAGATAGCTTGCCGCCGGCCCGAGATAGGAAACGACAGGCATCAACGCCGGTTTCAGCGCATGACGCATTACCGTCAGCCGCGGGCCGATGCCCTTGGCCTTGGCTGTTCGGATGAAGTTCTGGTTCATCACCTCGATCATCGAGCCACGGGTGATGCGCGAGATGCGGCCTGCATGCGGCAGAGCCAGAACGACGATCGGCAGGACCAGGTATTTGATCGAGCCGTCACCCCAGCCGCCGACCGGAAACCAGGCGAGATGGATGCCGAAGATAAGCTGCAGGATCGGCGCGATCAGGAAGTTCGGCAGCACGACGCCGACCAGGATGAGAGCACCGAGAATGTAATCCGGCGTCTTGTTCTGGTAGAGCGCCCCAAGACAGCCAACGGCGACGCCGATGATGATGGCGAGCACGAAGGCGGCCGTGCCGATGGTGAAGGTGTAGGGCAGACCGATCATGATCTGCTGTGCGACGGTAAAATCCTCGCTGGCGAAGGAGGGGCCGAGATCGCCCCGGAGCAGGTCACCGACATAGATCAGGTACTGCTGAATCAACGGCTTGTCGAGATTGTAGTGGATCGCGAGGTTCTTCAGGATCACCGGCGGCAATGGCCTTTCGCCATCGAACGGGCCGCCGGGGGCAAGGCGCAAAACGAAAAAGCAGGCTGTGACGGCGATCCACAGAACGGGGATCGTCGAAAGCAATCGACGGAGGGCGTATTTGATCATGGTCGTGGGCCGGTCCTTCCAGCAGTGCGCGAGAAGGACCGTTTTCCCTTACTCTTTCATCGACAGCCAACGGGTGCGGTGGATGTCCTGGATGTTGTCGACGAAGCCTTCGATCTTCGGAGAAACGACGTTCTTCGAAACGTAGTAGTAGATCGGCAGGGCGGCGGAATCATCCAGCGCCAGCTGCTCGGCCTTCTTGAAGATTTCGGCGCGCTTTTTCAGATCCGTCTCGGCGTTGCCGTCCTTGATCAACTTGTCGTACTCGGGATTGGACCAGCGGCCGTAGTTCATCTGGACGCCTGTGACCAGGAGATTCAGGAAATTGTCCGGATCGTTGTAATCGGCGAGCCAGCCGGCGCGGCCGATCTGCACCTCGCCGCGCTGCAACTGGTCATAGTGCACCTTGGTCTCGGCATTGACGAGTTCGACATTGACGCCGAGCGGCTTCCACATCGAGGCGATCGCAACGGCGATGCGTTTGTGGTTGTCGTTGGTGTTGTATTTGAGCTCGGCAGTCAACGGATGATCCGGACCGAAACCGGCTTCCTTCAGCAGCTTCTTGGCTTCTTCGACCTTGTCCTTATAGGGAAGGTCCTTCCAGGAGACGTAGGCCGGTTCGCCGTAGTTTGCCGTACCCGGCGGAACCCAGGAATAGGCCGGCAGTTCGCCGGTGCCGAGAATCTGCGGGCCGATGACTTCGCGGTTGATCGCCATGGAGAGAGCCTGGCGCACGCGCTTGTCGGCGAAGGGCGGCTTGGTCGAATTGATGACGTAGTAGTAGAGGCCGGAGAAGGGCGCCACATGCGCCTGGCCAGGCAGGTTCTTTTTCATCCACTCGTACTGGTCGGTCGGGAAGTCGGTGAGGATATCGAATTCGCCGGCGCGGTAGCGTTTCAGCGCGGCTTCCTGGTCTTCGAGCACGAAGAACTTCGCGCCGTCGATCTTCAGGTCCTTGGCGCCGTACCACTGGTCGTTCTTGACCGTGGTGACATGCGAGCCCGGAACCCATTCGACCGGCTTATACGGACCGTTAGTGACGATGTTGCCGATCTTGACCCAATCCTGGCCCTTCGCCTCGACGACGTGCTTGGGCAGCGGATAGGCGGTGTAATGCATCAGGGCATTGAGGAAATAGGGGGTCGGATTTTCTAGGGTGATTTCGAGTGTCTTGTCATCGATCGCCTTGACGCCGAGCTCGTTGAGATCGGTGATCTCACCCTTGTTGATCTTTTCGGCATTCTTGATGGTGAACTGCAGATAGGCATAGTCGGCGGCGTTCTTCGGGTCGACGAGGCGCTGGAAGGCGAAG
Organism: Rhizobium sp. NZLR8; assembly: GCF_019685025.1. NCBI lineage: Bacteria > Pseudomonadati > Pseudomonadota > Alphaproteobacteria > Hyphomicrobiales > Rhizobiaceae > Rhizobium > Rhizobium sp. NZLR8. Next base: position 127,092 of record NZ_JABDVY010000011.1, read on the forward strand.
ACGAAGTCTCCCGCCGTTACCGGCTGGCCATCGGACCACTTGATGCCGTCGCGAAGTTTGAAGGTGTAAACCTTGCCATCAGGCGAAATCGTCCAGCTTTCTGCCTGGCCGGGGACCGGATTATCCTTGGCGTCCTCGGTGACCAGACCTTCGAAGATGTCGCCGGCGATACGATTTTCCCAGTCTCCGGAAAGCTTCTGCGGATCGAGCGACTGCGGGTCGCCACCATTGTGAATATTCAGTGTGGCGGCATGCGCCGAAAACGCCAGCAATGTGCCAAGCATTGCAGAGGCGAGAAATTTTTTCGTGAACTGGTTCATGGTGGGTCCACCTTTCTAGGCTTTGCGCCTTTATTAGACATCTGTTCCCGACGTTTGACCTCTTACGTGCAGGTCAGCGCGCACCTTATCGCAAAGGAATCGCGTTGCAACCCCAAATCCGGAGGCTGGAAACGGGTTGTGGATAAGCCTATATGCGTCTCCTCCTTGTCGGATCGCGACGACGCGTCGCTGCCCTCCTAACCGCCTCCATTAAGGCCCCACCCCGGTTGTCTTTTGCCCCGTCCGCTTTAGTGTGGCAGCGCAGACGAGGCAGGGGATGTAGTCGATGGCATTGCAGGCAGGCGGGAATGCGGACTGGTGGCGCGGCGCGGTGATCTATCAGGTTTATCCGCGCTCGTTTCAGGACACCAACAGCGACGGGCTCGGCGATCTCAAGGGGATCACCCGCCGGCTGCCGTATATCGCCAGCCTCGGGGTCGACGCGATCTGGCTTTCGCCCTTCTTCAAGTCGCCGATGGCCGACATGGGCTATGACGTTTCCGATTATTGCGATGTCGACCCGATCTTTGGGACGCTGGCCGATTTCGACGAGATGATGGCCGAGGCGCACAGGCTCGGCATCAAGGTCGTCATCGATCAGGTGATCTCGCACACGTCCGACCGGCATCCGTGGTTCGTCGAGAGCAGGACGAGCCGAACCAATCCCAGGGCGGACTGGTATGTCTGGGCCGACCCGAAGCCGGATGGCACGGCGCCGAATAACTGGCTGTCGATCTTCGGCGGGCCGGGCTGGGAGTGGGACGGCGTGCGCCGGCAATATTACCAGCACAATTTTCTGACCTCGCAGCCGGACCTGAATTTCCACAGCAAGTCCGTGCAGGATGCGGTGCTAGAGACGGTGAAGTTCTGGCTCGACCGCGGCGTCGACGGCTTCCGGCTGGATACCGTCAACTATTATTTCTGCGACAAGCAGCTCAGAAGCAATCCGCCGCATGAGCCTGATGAGGATGATGCAGGCCTCGATGCGCCCGACAGCAATCCCTATGGCATGCAGAATCACCTCTATGACAAGACGCAACCGGAAAACGTCGATTTCCTCAAACGCTTCCGGGTGCTGCTTGACCAGTACGAGGATCGTACGACCGTCGGTGAAGTCGGCGACGGCGGGCGTTCGCTGAAGACGGTGGCCGCCTATACCAGCGGCGGCGATAAGCTGCATATGTGCTACACATTCGACCTCTTAGGACCGGATTTCACCGCCGAGCATATTCGCGGCTGCGTCGAGGCTTTCCAGAAGTCGGTGACCGACGGCTGGGTCTGCTGGGCTTTTTCAAACCACGACGTCATGCGCCATGTCAGCCGTTTCGCGCTGACGGCCGATGAGCGGCCCACCATCGCCAAGCTGGCGATCTCGGTGCTTGCGGCGTTGCGTGGTTCGATCTGCCTCTACCAGGGCGAGGAGCTCGGCCTGCCGGAGGCAGAGCTCGCCTTCGAGGATCTGCGCGATCCCTACGGCATCCGCTTCTGGCCGGCCTTCAAAGGCCGCGACGGATGCCGCACACCCATGCCTTGGGAAGCAGGCAAGGCGCATGCGGGCTTCACGTCTGCAGAAAAGAGCTGGTTGCCGGTGCCTTACGAGCAGGCGGCACTTTCCGTGGATACGCAGGAGGGGATCGACAGCTCGGTGCTGCATCATTACCGCAAGACGCTCGCATTCCGAAAAAAACACCCGGCGCTGATCGACGGCGAGATGACCTTCATCGGCACCAACCAGGATCTGCTCGTCTTCACCCGCGAAAAGGACGGGGAAAAACTGCTCTTCGTTTTCAACCTGACGCGCAAGCCGGCGGAATTCCGCCTGCCTGAGGGCTTGGTGCTGGGCGAACCGCTTGAGATGCCGGGCTTTGAACCGGTGTCGGCTTCGGGGCTGGCGAAGCTTGCGGCGCTGGACGGGTTCTGTGCGCGGGTCTGATGTCCACGCTATCGCCGCGCAGGAGATCGGGCTTGAACTGACGACGAGGCATCACGCGGTTTGAGATTTGGATATCCGCTCTCACGAAATCTCGTATGCCATATCAGTTGTATCACCCGATCAGTGCGAACTTGTCCACATCAACCATGCCGCGGTCGGATATTTTCAGGTGCGGGATGACCGGCAGCGGCAGGAAGGCGAGTTGGAGGAAGGGTTCCTCCAACGTGGCGCCGAGAGCGAAGGCGGCCTTGCGCAGATGGTGCAGCGTATCGCGGACCGTTTCATAGGGCTCGAGGCTCATCAGGCCGGCGATGGGCAGGGCGATTTCGCCGGTAACCTTGCCATCTTCGACAACGACGAAGCCGCCCTTGATCTCGCCGAGGCGGTTTGCGGCATGCGCCATGTCTTCCTCGCTGACGCCGACGACGCAGATATTGTGGCTGTCATGGCCGACGGTGGAGGCGATCGCGCCTTTCTTCAGGCCAAAGCCCTGGACGAAGCCGTTGGCGTGGTTGCCGTTCTTGCCATGGCGCTCGATGACGGCGACCTTGATGATGTCGTTGGCAAGGTCGACCGCCGTCTCGTTGCCCCTGACGGGCAGGCGGTAGCGGCGATGCTCGGTGATGATCTTGCCCGGCATGACGCCGATAACTGGCGTTTCGCCCTCGGCGACCGGCACGCCGAAATGGGCGGCGTTGACGGGCCGGGCCTTGACGCTGTCGAGGCCGATCGGTGCAACCGGTCTGCGTGAGGAAAAGAGCGCATCGGTGACGCGGCGGCCGGCGGAAAAGACCATGTCGGCACGACAATCTTCCAGGCTCTCGAGTATCACCAGGTCGGCGCGCCAGCCCGGCGCGACCAAGCCCCGGTCCCTGAGGCCGAAGGCGCGGGCGGCCGAGATCGAGGCGGCGCGGTAGATCGCCAAGGGCTCGACGCCGCTTGCGATCGCCGTGCGGATCATGTGATCGAGATGGCCCTGTTCGGCGATATCGAGCGGATTGCGATCGTCGGTGCAGAGCGCCAGGAAGGGTGAAAGCCGCTCGGTGATAATGGGCATCAGCGCGGCAAGATCCTTGGATACCGAGCCCTCGCGCACGAGGATATGCATGCCTTTGCGGATCTTTTCCAGCGCCTCGGTGGCGGTCGTGCATTCATGCTCGGTGCGGATGCCAGCCGAGAGGTAACCGTTGAGGTCGTTGCCGGTCAGCAGCGGCGCGTGACCGTCGATGTGGCCGCCCTGGAAGGCGTCGAGCTTGGCCATGCAGACGGGATCCTTGTGGATCACGCCGGGGAAATTCATGAATTCGGCAAGGCCGATGACCTTCGGATGGTGGCGGAAGGGCAGGAGGCGCTCGATCGGCAGATCGGCGCCGGAGGTTTCGAGATGGGTTGCCGGAACGCAGGAGGAGAGCTGGACGCGGATGTCCATTATCGTCTCGAGCGCGGATTGGAGAAAGAACTCGATGCCGGCTGCGCCGAGCACATTGGCGATTTCGTGCGGATCGCAGATCGCGGTGGTGACGCCGTAGGGCAGAACGCAGCGGTCGAATTCATGCGGTGTGACGAGCGAAGATTCGATGTGCAGATGCGTGTCGATGAAGCCGGGAACGACTGTTTTTCCCGATATGTCGATCTCGGTTTCACCCTGATAATTGCCCGAAGTGCCGACGATGCGATCGCCGCCGATGGCGATGTCCGACTCGACGAGTTCGCCGGTGACGAGATCGAAGAAGTGCCCACCCTTCAGCACGATATCGGCCGGCACGCGGCCGACGCCCTGGTCGATGAAACGCTCAAGTCTGCTGGTCATGGCATTGCTCACATTGCAACCGATTCCGAAGTTATAGCCGATCTGCGGCGACATGCGATGCCTGCAAACAAAACCGGGCGCCGTGGTGGCGCCCGGTCGCTGTCTCGATGTCGTGGCTTACTCGGCGGAAACGATCTTGCCGCCTTCCCACTTGTAGAGCGAGAAGCTTTGCGAGGTCAGGTCGCCGGTTTCGCCATAGGTGACCTTTCCGATAGCGGTCGGGATCTCCTTGCCGTCCTTCAGAGCGGCCGCGACGGCTGCACCATCCTCGGCGCTGCCGGCCTTCTCGATGCCGGCCTTCAGCACTTCGACAGCGGCATAGGCGTTGAGCGTGAAGGCTTCGGCCGGGATGTTCTTGGCAGCGAGCGCCTCGGCTGCGGCCTTGGAATCCGGGCTCTTCGTTGCGTCCGAGGCGTTGGTGAAGACCGTGCCGGCGGCGGCATCCGTGCCGATTGCCCAGAATTCGGTGTTGGAGAGGCCGTCGCCACCGATGATCGTGGCGTTGGCGGCGAGGTCATGCAGCTGGCGGGCGAGCAGGCCGCCTTCAGGGTGGTAACCGCCGAAATAGACGACGTCGGCTTTCTCCGACTTGATGCGGGTGGTGAGCGCGCCGAAGTCCTTGTCACCAGGGGTGATCGCGTCGTTGACGACTTCGGTGATGCCGCCGGCGTTCAGCGTCGCCTTGAAGGCGTCGGCGAGGCCTTTGCCGTAGGCGCCCTTGTCGTTGACGATGGCGACGCGCTTGTCCTTGAAATTCTTCAGCACGTATTTGGCGGCAACTTCGGCCTGCTGGTCGTCGCGCCCGCAGGTGCGCAGCACGTTGGTAAGACCGCGCTTGGTCAGGTCGGGGGCCGTCGCAGTCGGAGTGACCATCAGCACGCCGTTTTCAGCCAGCACGTCCGACACCGGAATGGCGACACCCGAGGTGACCGGGCCGACGACGAAGCGAATGCCGTCGGCGACGACCTTGTTGGCGGCGGAAACACCCTGCTTGGGTTCGCCGGCATCGTCGGCCAATTCGAGGATAACCTTCTGGCCGAGAATGCCGCCCTTCTTGTTGATCTCGTCGACGGCGGTCTGAGCGCCGTTCTTTACCTGGTCGCCATAGGCGGCGACGGGACCGGTCAGCGGCGCAATCAGGCCGATGGTGATATCGGCGTGAGCAAGCGGTGCAAAGGCGAGCGACGCAACGAGGGTCGCCGTCAATGTCTTGAGGGTCATAGTCTGTCTCCTTGGATGGGGTCATTGACCCGCGATGAGGTGCTACGCCGGCTTTCCGGATCGTTCAACAGCGCTAGGCTGTGCCAAGGACGATCGATTTCGGCGCGATCAATACGTCCTCCGGCCATATTTGGCTCGGATGGATGCAACGGCAAGATTTCTAAGAATTTTGGTGAGATTCCGCAAGATGATAACAAAATGAAACGAAAATCGAGGCAGCGCGGCACGGTTTCGTCGAAAATCGTTCGATCCGGCCCTGTCTTCCGCTTTTCGGAGGAGGCTCGGGGAGCCCATATAAGGGATGAGCGGATGTTCTCTCGTATCTGGAACTTCAATTTTGTTTGAGATTAACATTTGATTCTACCAATCAGAGTAGAATCATTGTTCGTGCATATATTGCTGCGATGCAAAAACGGTCGACGATAAACAGAGAGATATTTCAGGAACAGAGATCTGCATGCTCAAGCGTATCGAAGCCAGACAGGTGCGCACCGGAATGTTTGTCGAGGCGATCGAGGGTGTGTGGCAAGATCCTCTTCTGTCCAAGAGAAGATTTCTCCTGCGCCGTGAAATGGATGCCCTGACTCTTCGCAAGAGTGGCATTCCAGGCGTAGTCATCAATACCAGCAGGGGCGTCGATATTGATGGCCTGCCAACTGGCAATATCGAGATCGACACCAAGGCCGCACACGAGACGATTCAGAAATCCGTGCAGGTGCTGGAGAACGTTTTCGGTCGGTTGCAGCATGGCGATGGGATCAGCGTCGATCAGGTGGCGCCGGTGATTTCCTCGGTCTCCAAGTCGATCGATCAGAACCCGACCGTCTTCCTAAGCGTTACGCGCCTGAAATCCAGGGACGAGGTGACGTTCCTGCATTCCATTTCTGTGAGTGCGCTGATGATCCTTTTCAGCCGCCATCTCGGACTTGACGAGACAACCGTGCAGATGCTCGGCACAGCAGGATTGCTGCACGACGTCGGCAAGCTCGAAATTCCGCTCGAGGTGCTCAACAAGGAAGGACGCCTGGACGAAGAGGAGATCAAGATGATCCGCGACCATCCGGAAAAGGGACACGCAATCCTGTCGCGTCAGGAAGGCATGCCGGAGATCGTTCTCGACGTTTGTCTCAACCATCATGAGCGGATCGACGGCAAGGGTTATCCCCGCAAACTTTCCGAGACGCAGGTCAGCTTCCATGCGCGCCTTGCCGCGATTTGCGACGTCTATGACGCCGTCACCTCGGTGCGACCCTACAGGGCGCCATGGAGCGCCAGCCAGGCACTGAAATGGATGCTTGGTAACGAAGGGCATTTCGATCGCCGGCTTCTGAAGAAATTCGCCCTCTGCCTGTCGGTCGCCGCCGTGACCTGAGGTAGATCCATCAAAAAAGGCCTGCGTGGATTTGCGCCCGCCGCAGGCGATGATGCCGAAAGCTTGAGAACTTTCTCAGATATTGTTCTGCAGGATGGTCCGCAGCTTGCCGAAGAGTTCATCGATGTGGTGCTTCTCGATGATCAGCGGCGGAGAGAGTGCGATGATATCGCCGGTGGTGCGGATCAGCAGGCCGGTTTCATAGGCTTTCAGGAAAGCGGTGAAGGCCCGCTTGGTCGGCTCGCCAGCGATCGGATCGAGTTCGATCGCGCCGATCAGGCCGGTGCTCCTGATGTCGATGACATTGGGGCAGTCCTTCAGTGAATGCAGCGCGTCGGCCCAGTAATCGGAAAGCTCGGCGGCGCGTGTTAGCAGCCCCTCTTCCTTGTAGGTGTCGAGCGTGGCGAGGGCGGCGGCGGAGGCGATCGGGTTGCCGGAATAGGTGTAGCCGTGGAAGAACTCGATCATATGCTCCGGACCGTTCATGAAGGCATCATGGATTTCGGAGGTGACGAAGACGGCGCCCATCGGAATGACGCCATTGGTCAGTCCCTTGGCTGCGGTGATCATGTCGGGCTTGACGTCGTAATATTGCGCGGCGAAGGGCGCGCCGAGGCGGCCGAAGCCGGTGATGACCTCGTCGAAGATCAGAAGGATGCCGTGTTTGGTGCAGATCTCGCGCAGCTTCTGCAGGTAGCCCTTCGGCGGGATCAGGACGCCGGTGGACCCGGCCACCGGCTCGACGATGACGGCGGCAACGGTGGAGGCATCATGCAGGGTGACGATACGCTCGAGCTCGGTGGCGATGTCGCCGCCATGCTCGGGCTCGCCGCGGGTGAAGTTGTTCTTGCCGGGCTGGTGGGTATGCGGCATGTGATCGACGCCGGTCAGCAGCGTGCCGAACATCTTGCGATTGCTGACGATGCCGCCGACGGAAATGCCGCCGAAGTTGACGCCGTGATAGCCGCGCTCGCGGCCGATCAGGCGGAAGCGAGACCCATTGCCCTTCACGCGGTGATAGGCGAGCGCCACCTTGAGCGCCGTCTCGACGGATTCGGATCCGGAATTGGTGTAGAGAACGTGGTTCAGGCCTTCGGGAGCAATGTCGACCAGGCGGTTTGCCAGTTCGAAGGCCTTAGGGTGGCCGAGCTGGAAGGCCGGGGCGTAATCGAGCTCGCCGGCCTGCTCACGGATCGCCTCGGTGATCTTCGGGCGGCAGTGGCCGGCGTTGACGCACCAGAGGCCGGCAGTGCCGTCCAGCACCTGACGGCCGTCATGGGTCGTATAATACATGTCTTTGGCGCCGACGAACATGCGCGGCTCCTTCTTGAACTGGCGATTTGCCGTGAACGGCATCCAGAAGGCGCGGAGATCGTTCGGTGCATTGAGGCGATTGGACATCTGTTCTCCTGGCCGCTGACGGCCCTTTCCGGGGCTTCACGCCCAAATTTTGACTGCCCGGTCAAATTATCAGGGCTTCCCGAGGCGTCAACGGGGAAAACGCCCGAGAGCCACTGGGGGCCGGAGGTTCGAGTTGCTCCAATCAATCTGGGAATAGCTCGGGGCCGACAGGCGAAGTTAAAAAGGCACGACCGGCAAATCGCAAGGTTTGCCGGTCGTGCCATAAGGTTCAGGTGCTGAAATATCGTTGTCGCGTCTCCGGGAACATCCCCTTACGCCACGACATCGGCCGACATTCATGTCAGCGCTATCATCAAGCGGCGGATCTGTTCCGATTCTGCACGAGATAGATGTCTTCGAGCGTCGCCAGGATCTTCATCACCGGCTCGGAGGTGCTCGAATAATAAATGGTTTGTGCGTCTCGGCGGGTCTTGACCAGCTTTTGAGCGCGCAGTTTCGACAGGTGCTGGGAAAGAGCCGACTGGCTGAGGCCGACCTGCGTTGCAAGCACGCCGACGGCCACTTCGCCCTTCACGAGGCTACACAGGATCAGCAATCTCTTCGGGTTGGCCATGGCCGATAATAACGCTGCCGCCACATTGGTGTGATCGGCCAAATCCGTGGTGTCCATATTGTTATCTTCCTAATGCGAAACGTACATCATTCATGTGGGCACTGGCCGCCAGTCGGGATTTTGACCGACGCCAGAAACTAGCAACTGGGGTCGAAGATTGTATATACCTAAATTTAAGGTATCGAGTATGCTATTTTAGATATGTTTGAACAAATGTGATCGGCATCCCCAATGAGGGTTTCGAATTCGTATCGCAGCAGATAATCGCCGGAAATCATGTCAAAACCTGAGGGATCGATACCACAAATGCGCCAAGAAGCCGATTCCGGCGCCTTTAGCCTGATAGCGAGGGTCTCGGTCACATCGGGGTAGCGCGCTACTAAATCTCGCACTGCTTCTGCCGCCCCGGCGGCGACTTCTTCATTCGCGGACGACTGGATTATGAGATCGTTTGCGTCGAGCAGGTAGGCGCGGCCGAAGCCGCCATTGAAGCTGGCCCGTTTCGGCTTGAGACGGAAGAACAGGAAATCAGGAAAGTCGAGATAAAGCTTCGCCTTGGCGTGGCGAGCGAGAAAACGCGTGCGGATGCGCTCGTAGAACGCATTGCCGCGCTCGACGGGTTCAGCCAGGCATTGGGTTGTCAGGCGAGGGTGGGCGAGCGGATCGCCCTTGCCCGGCTCGCCGGTCAGGAGTGAGGCGCGCGGGTCCTTGGCAAGCGCCCTGGTATGGGCCGACAGTTTCGAAACGAGGATGACGGGGGTGCCGTCAATATCGGTCGCGACCAGCACGCGGCTGGCGAAGGGGAAGCCGGTCTCGGGGTCGAGAACGGCAATCGCCGCGTGCCGCGCGGAGCGCAGAAGCACGCGCGCAAGCTTGCGGGCATCGTCGTCGGTTTCGCGTATGGGCGAGGGTTGATCTTTCATATCCGCTTTGTGGCAAAGCGGATTGAAAACATCAAGCGTCCTGCTTGCGGCGATGGCGGGTGAGGCCGGCAACGATATCCTGGGCCGAGACGGTGCCGACGATCGTGCCGTTCTCGACGATGCCGATGCTGCCGGGCTGGCGGGCAAGGGCATCGAGGATATCGACGAGCGGGGTAGCGGCACGGGCCGTGGCGCTGACGCTCATGCCGGCGGCCGTCTGACCGAGACCGGGTTGCATCACGTCGGCCGCCGTCAGCATGCTGATCGGGTTGAGATGCTGCACGAAATCGGCGACATACTGGTCGGCGGGGTTCTTGACGATGTCGTGCGGCGTTCCGCATTGGATGATATGGCCGCCCTCCATGATGGCGATGCGGTTGCCGATGCGGAAGGCCTCGTCGAGATCGTGGCTGACGAAGAGGATGGTCTTCTTCAGCCGCCGCTGGAACTCCAGGAGCTCGTCTTGCAGGCGGGTGCGGATCAGGGGATCGAGCGCCGAGAAAGGCTCGTCCATCAGCAAGATCGGGGCGCCGGTGGCAAAGGCGCGGGCAAGACCGACGCGCTGCTGCATGCCGCCTGAGAGTTCGTTGACCTTGCGGTCGGCCCATTTCGTCAGGTTGACGAGCTCGAGCTGTTCACCGACGCGCCGCTTGCGTTCGGCCTCCGGCATGCCGGCGAGTTCGAGGCCGAAGCCGACATTCTCGCCGACGGTGCGCCAGGGCAGAAGAGCGAATTGCTGGAACACCATGGAGACGGTGTGGGTGCGCAGCTCCCGCAGCGCCTTGGCGTTGCATCTGTAAGGGTTGACCGGACCATTGGAGGTCGAGACCGAGACGTCACCGCGCACGACGGGGGCGAGGCCGTTGACGGCGCGCAGCAGCGTCGACTTGCCAGAGCCGGAAAGGCCCATCAGCACCAGGATTTCGCCTTCTTCGATGGTCAGCGAGGCATTGGCGACGCCGAGCACCAAGCCGGTGGCGGCGCCGATTTCGTCACGTGTTTTGCCCTGGTCGACCATGGCAAGCGCTGTTTCCGGCCGGTCGCCGAAGATGATGCTGACATCCTTGAAGCTTACCGCGGTCATGCGCCGCCTCCTTCACCCGCCGTGCGGAATATGCGGTCGAGAATGATCGCCAAGATGACGATACAGAAACCCGCTTCGAAGCCCTTGGCGATATTGACGGTGTTCAGCGCGCGCACGACCGGCACGCCAAGCCCGGGCGCCCCAACGAGGGCGGCGATGACCACCATCGACAGTGACAGCATGATGGTCTGGGTGAGGCCCGCCATGATCTGCGGCATGGCAAAGGGAAGTTCGATCTTGCGCAGCACCTGGATCGGCGTTGCGCCAAAAGCAACGGCGGCTTCGACGAGGGACGGCGGCGTCGAGATGATGCCGAGGCGTGTCAGCCGGATGGGGGCGGGGATGGCGAAGATGACGGTCGCGATCAGGCCCGGAACCATGCCGAGGCCGAACAGGATCAGCGCCGGAATCAGGTAGACGAATGTCGGAATGGTCTGCATCAGATCGAGCACCGGGCGCATGGCGGCATAGACCCAAGGGCGGCGGGCGGCGGCAATGCCGAAGGGAATGCCGATCACCATGCAGACAAAGGTGGCGGCGAGCACGAGGGCGAGCGTCTCCGTCGTCTCCTTCCAATAACCCTGGTTCACGATGAGCAGGAGCCCAAGACAGGTGAACAGCGTGACTGCGATCGACCGGCGCAGCCAGAAGGCAAGGGCGGTGATGGCAGCGATGACGATCAGCGGGTGGGGCTTCTGCAGCACGAAGAGCAGGCCGTCTATGGCGCTCGACAGCAGGAAGGCGAGCTGGTTGAAGAACCACTCGCCGTTCGATGTCAGCCAGTCCACGAAGGATTTGGCCCATGAGCCAATGGGAATCTTAGCCTCGGTGATCCAATTCAAGGGGCGCGCCTATCCAAAAAAATCAACAATCGGACAAAAATGAAACGGGGCGGCGAGCCGCCCCGTCATATCATCAAAGGCCGAGGCCGGTCTTGGCAGCCGCCAGAGCGTCGCCCTTGCCGTCGCGAGTCTTGACGCCTGCAAGCCAGGGGTCGAGGGCTGAGGGGTTGGCCTTCAGCCATTCGGTCGCCGCAGCTTCCGGCTCCTTGCCGTCGTCGAGGATCTTGCCCATGATCTTATTCTCCATATCGAGGGAGAATGTCAGGTTCTTCAGCATCGCGCCGACATTCGGGCATTCGCCGAGATAGCCGGCGCGAACATTGGTGTAGACCTTGGCGCCGCCGAAGTCCGGACCGAAGACGTCGTCACCGCCTGTGAGGTAGGTCAGCTTGAAATTGGTGTTCATCGGATGGGGTTCCCAGCCGAGGAAGACGACGGGCTTGCCTGCTTTTTCGGCGCGAGCGACTTGCGCCAGCATACCCTGTTCCGAGGATTCGACGACTTCCAGATCCTTCATGCCGAAGGTGTTCTTTTCGATCAGATCCATGACGAGGCGGTTGCCGTCATTGCCGGGCTCGATGCCGTAGATCTTGCCGTCGAGATCGTCCCTGTGGGCGGCGATATCCTTGAAGTCCTTGATGCCGAGTTCCGCACCCTTGGCGTTGGTGGCGAGCGTGTACTTGGCGCCGACGAGGTTGGGGCCGAAGGATTCGACCGACTTGTCGTCGAGATAGGGGCGGACGTCCTTTTCTTGCGTCGGCATCCAGTTGCCGAGGAAGATGTCGATGTCCTTGTTCTTCAGCGAGGTATAGGTGACCGGTACCGAGAGGACCTTGATGTCGGTCTGATAGCCGATGCTCTTCAGGACGACGGAGGCAGTAGCGGTGGTGGCGGTAATGTCAGTCCAGCCGACGTCCGAGAAATGTACGGTGGAGCAGCTGTCGGGATCCGCGGCGAAGGCAGCGGTCGCAACGGAGAGTGTGGCGATGGCAGTGGCAGTGACGAATTTGAACGTGCTTGTTGTTTTCATTTTAGACTCCCAGTCTTTAAGTTCCCAAGCCAACCACCAATAGCCGAGTTTGACAAGCGACCTCAGTGCGTTTGCGTCGTATCGACCCATGCGATTGCGACGTCGGGCAGATTTTTGGAACTATATTGTTTTTGGGGCTTTCAGCAGTTTTTGAGCGGGATTCCTGTGATTATCACTGTTGCAGGGCTTTTCTTTGCCATTGTGAGCTTTCAATAAGCCGATCAAGGAGAGATCGGATGGCAAAACTCTATTTCAACTACTCGACTATGAATGCCGGCAAGTCGACGATGCTGCTGCAGGCCTCCTACAATTATCAGGAGCGCGGTATGCGCACGGTGCAGCTGATCGCTGCCTTCGACGAGCGCACCGGCCGGGGCGTCATCGGCTCGCGGATCGGGCTGGAGGCGAGCGCCATTCCCTTCGAACCGCACGAGGACCTGTTCCGGCTGATCGGGACGCTGAGCGGTGAAGGCGCGCCGATTGCCTGCATCTTCGTCGACGAGGCGCATTTCATGACGCCTGTCCAGGTCTGGCAGCTTGCCCGCGTCGTCGACAGGCTCGGCATTCCTGTGATGGTCTACGGGCTGAGAACCGATTTCCAGGGCAAGTTGTTTCCGGCCTCGCAGGAACTGTTGGCGATCGCCGACGAAATGCGCGAGGTGCGCACGATCTGCCATTGCGGGCGCAAGGCGACGATGGTGGTGCGGCTCGACGCGGAGGGGAAGGTGTTGCACGAAGGCGCGCAGATCGAAGTCGGCGGCAATGAGAAATATGTCTCGCTCTGTCGCAGGCATTGGGATGAAGCGATGAACGGGGCTTGGATCGCCGAGCCGGTCTGAAGCCGCGATGCGGCCTGCTTTCTTTGGCGCCGCAAGCAACATGCTTTCGATTTTAAGCAATTCCGGACGGAAAACCGCTCACACTTTTCGGCACCATGCTCTAGCTTGAGAAGCACGAGATTCCCTGGAGAGGCCTGGTGCGTAAACCTCCGCCATTCGACAGCCAATACGAAGCTGCAGGCATCCTTGCCGAGAGGATTGCGGCCGACGGAGACTATTGCGTGGCCGCAATCAGCGCCTTCAGCGCCGATGAGGCACGTTCGGCCGACGAGGTCTTCCTCGAACAGAATTCTCGTTTCCAGGCCCATATCGCCGATGCTTCCGCGCTTGACGCCCTGCAGGCGGAGCTGGTCTTTTCCCTCGACCGGCTGACGGCGGAGGTTTCGGCCGATCTCGACAGTTTTCGGGGGCTGACGCTGCGCGAAAAGATGGCCGGCTGGACGTCGCGCCAGCGGATGTGGCGCATGTATACCGAACGTGTGCGCGAGGCCCCCGTCATCGAACGGTTGCTCGAACTTCTGACGAAATCGGACGCGCTCGCCAGACTGATTGCCGGCCAGCGCGCTTCGATCATCGAACGGCACAGGGCCGCCGAACGCGGTCTCATCGACATCGTCGAGCAACGGCGCCGACTGGTCGATTCCATCGATATTGCCCGCCTGAAGATGAAGGAACTCAATGCCAAGGCGCTGACGACGCAGGGCCGTATCGGCGTCTACGGCAGCAGGGCGCATTGGGAGCAGATGGAGGCGGAGCGGCGGGCGCTGAAGGCGGAGGCCAAGCAGATTTCCGCCGGGGAGCACGAGATGCGCGACGACAGCCAGCGGCGCGAGCGTTTCATCGGCCTGTTCCAGACCTTTGTCGATTCGCTGAATGGCCGGATCGCCGCTTGTAGCGTGCTGCTGCGCAAGCTGATGATCGACGTCGAGGAGCGGCTGATCATCTATCAGGCGCAGGTCGATACCGACCGGCCCGGCATGAAGATGCGGATCAGGCCGGAACTCTTTCCTGATATCGCCGCGCCAATCAGGCTGTTCGAAAAGGGCATGCTGGTCGCCCAGGATCTGGAGCGGCGCAAGAGCCGCGCCGATCTGGAATTTACCGGCAGGTTTCCGACCTATGCCGAGCCGGCGCCGGACAAATCGGGAGCCCCTCTGATCGATACGGCGCGCAGGTCCTTCCGGTTCAGCCTGCCTTTCCTGCGTTCCTGAGCCGCAAGACGTCGTCAGCACCTCTTTTCCGCAAGGCGCCCTTGCGAAAAATCGGAGGGCTCGTGTTGTGCTCGGCCCATCGAGCGCATATGTGGATGCGACGGGGCCGCAATGTCCTGATGTTCGCCTCGCCTGACAGGAGACGACGATGCTTGACCGGATAGCCGGTTTTTTCAGGCTGATCGGCCAGACGATCGGTCGCTGGGTCCGCCTGTTTTTCGCCTGGGCCTTCTGGCCCATTCTTGCCGCGTATGGCTGGTATCAGCGCCGGAGTTGGATGATCCGGCTGCCGGTGATCGCGTTCGTGGCGCTCTTCGTCGTGCTCTACGGCTATTTCTTCTGGCAGACGCAGGCCTGGTCGAATTTCAACACCGCCTTCGTCGACCAATACCGGCTTGCCGAACGCAAGGTTGCCGCGGGACAGGAAATGCCGGTCGCCGAGGGAAGCAACGCCACGGCAGCCAAGACCTGCCAGCGTTCGGCGATCATCGACGTCACGGCCGACCTGACCGACTTCAACGTCAACCAGAACGCATGGATCTCCTCCATGCTGCTCTACAAAATGGGCTTTTTCGGAATCGACTGGGATCACACGCCTTTCCTCGACAACAAGGCGTCGTTCCAGCGGGGCATCAATCAGGCGGTTCGGCGGACATCGGCAGAGCTCGTCGATACGCTCGGGCGCGTGCGCGGCACGTCGGGCATCAACAACGACCTGCAGAGCGCCCGCGGCAATCTGCAATTCGACGAATACAGCTGGTATTTCGGGCTCAATCCCTTCGGGCCGAAGACGCCGACGCCCTCCTATTACCGTTCGGCGATCGGCAGCCTGCGCAAATTCAACACCGATCTTTCCACGTGCAGCGTCATTTTCGACGGCCGCGCCGACAACCTCATGCAGTTCATCGACCGCATTGCCAACGATCTCGGCGGCACGTCCGACATGCTCGCCGAGCGCTCGGAAAACCACAATCGCGGCTGGTTCGATACCCGCGCCGACGACCGGTTCTGGTTCGCCTACGGCCAGCTCTACGCCTATTACGCCATCCTTGCCGCCGCGCAGGCGGATTTCTCGCAAGTGGTGCAGGAGCGCAATCTCGGAGCGGTCTGGGGCAGCACGATGCGGCAGTTCCAAGCGGCGTTGCGCATTCAGCCGGCGATCATTTCGAACGGGCGCGAGGACGGCTGGATCATGCCGAGCCATCTCGCCACCATGGGCTTTTATATTCTCCGGGTGCGCTCGAACCTAGTCGAAATCCGTTCGGTGCTCGACCGGTAAACCCCGTGGAGTCAGCGGGGTCTCGCATCGTCCTCGAAACCGACGACGCGCAGCCGCTCGACGCATTCATAGGTGACGCCGACGATGCCGCCGCCGCTTTCATCGTCACGAAAGCGGCCGACGCTGCGCACCAGCTTGTAACCGCCAAGCCGGCTGTCGACGCGGTATACGAAATGGAAGCCGACGCCATGACGGCTCGCCTCTTCGAATGTCTGGGCGATCAGGCTGCGGTCCTCCTCATGGATGCGCGACATCAGCTCGGTCAGATTGACGGGGCCGTTGCTGTAGGGGAGGTCGAAGATCTCGTGTACATCCTCGCTCGCAAAGAAATGTCCGGTCTCGATGTTGATGCGCCAGAAGCCAAAAAGGCGATAGGCAGCAAGCATCTGAAGGATTTCCGCATCGGTGATGCCGATGTGGGCGCGGGATTGCTCGGTCTTGTCGATGATGGGCTGTTCGAAACGAAGAGACACGATTCCCCCAGATCACTGGACGACGTGCCGACTCTCTTCCGATTCCTCAGTTGATCAGCTTCAATCGAATTGCCTTAGCTACCAACTGGGTGCGGTTGACGCAATCGAGTTTTTTGATCGCGTTCGTCATATAGGCATTCACCGTGTGGTCCGACAAAGTCAGGATCTGGCCGATTTCGATCGAGGTCTTGCCCTGGGCAGTCCAGCGCACAACCTCTAGTTCGCGGGTCGACAGCGCGTTATACGCGCATTCCTCGTTGCGCTTGACTGCATTGTATGCATCGAGTGCATGCAGAGTGATCATTGCCAGCTCATTGACCTCGCTCTGGCCAAGTGCGGCGCGCTCGCCGCAGAACCAGAAAACCAGGCGCTGGCCGTCGGCCGCAATGGTCGGCATGGCAACGCCTGCCGGTATGGCATGGCGCAGCATCAGGGCATGCAGTTCGGCGGGGAAGGCCTGACCGTTGAAAGCGTCGTTGAGGTGCCAGACCGGAGGGACGGCGGATTCCCTCAGCCGTAAGCCGAAAGGGCAGCCGCGCATCATGTGGGCGCGGTCGAATTCCCTGATATAGGCGGCCGGCAGCGAACTCTCGATCAGCAGGGGTTTCAACAGGAGGTCTTCCGGGGAGGGAGCGTGCATCAGCGTTGCATGCGACAATCCGAACGCTGCGGAAACCCGGCCCAGCGCCTGCGCAAACAGACTGCGCGTTCGTGCAATGGCAAGCTCTGCAGAAAGCAATGACTGTCTTTCAGAGGTAGTCATGTAAGACATTTGTACGCCCCAGGCAGCCCTAATGTTACCGCTATCAAACACAGAAAACCCGCCTGATGCTAGTCCCAATTGATTTGGTGTAAGTCGATTAACTCAAATTGTGAATAATTTGCCACGGTTGTTCGCGCATTGGTTGAGTACTGAGGTGGAAATGTAGCGCTGCGGCATCTTCTACTTGCTTGATGTGTACCTGCAAGCTGCAAGTCGCCGTCTGAGAGAATCACTTCTGCAGAAGTCGGTACGGGAACTGGCGTAGGAATCTCGCTTGCTGCCCTTCAATGCAATTGATAAGCCTAAACCATGTATAACTGAGGCGATTTAATCGTGCGCTTTGCAATTGCCGTCATCCTGAAGTTTATGTTTTCATTGGTAATACTTGGTTTTCTTCTATTGAGCTTGTCGATCGGTGCCGCAACCTCGCAGGCTGCCGAGCAGAAGAAACAGAAAGGTCAGCCGCCGATGCGGTTCATCCTCGTGCGCAGCCTCCTGTGCATGGATGACTGTCCGGAATGGATATCGGCAGAAGGACGCATAACCTCCGATACGCCCGCGCAACTCAAAAAAATTCTGAAGACAATCGGCAACCGAAAAATGCCGATCGTCTTTCTTTCAGAAGGTGGTGAAGTAGACGCCGCTTATGCGATGGGCAGGATGATCCGCAAGGCCGGCCTTGAAACGGCTGTGGGCGGCACACGGCTGAAGGATTGTCCAGAAGATGATATGCGTTGCGATGCCGCTATCGCAAAGAATGAACCCACGCTTGGTGATACCTATTCCTATGGCGCATACTGCTTTTCCGCTTGTCCGCTGGTGTTTGCCGGCGGAACCTCGCGGGTCGCGTCGCAATGGGCATTCATCGGCGTTCACCAGATCACGACAATCTACAGCAAAGTGCGTGTTTCCTACCGCATCGAATACAAGATGGTGAACGGCAAGAAGACCGAAATCTCCCGCAAGGAGATGGGCCGAAAGTCAGCGGGGAGCAGCAGTTCCACCAAGCTAGGCAAGAAGGCCACTGCTGCTCTTACGGCCTATCTGAAGGAAATGGGCGTTAGCGCCGATTTGATTGGACTGATGATGAGCGCCACCCCTGACCGCATCAACATCGTGCCGGCCGCAGACGCACTTGAAATCGGTCTCACGACGGACATGTTGGCTTATAACGAATGGCCTGGCATGCCGCTCTGTGCTCCGGATGCAGCGGCCGAGGCCGTTTGTCATCGCCGTGCGGCGGCGGAGACGCCTGTATCCAAGGCCTCTGTGCAGGCTGCGGTCGCAGTCACAAACGAGACTCTGCCGAAAACCCGGCCGATGGACTTTCTGCTGATGTATCATGGCAATTGCCAGGACGAGTGCACGCAGTGGATTTCCGGGGATGGAGACATCACGCCGGATACGCCGCTCGGCTGGAGGCGATCTTGAAAGCGCTCGGCGGAAGAAAATTGCCGGTCGTCCTTCAGTCCTATGGCGGAGACATGGATGCGGCTTTCGCGATGGGGCGTATTATCCGGGCTGCAGGTCTGGAGACCTCGATTGGCAGAACGCGGTTGCCCAACTGCCCGACGCTGGATCCGCGTTGCAAGGCGAGCATTGCCAAAAGCGGGGCGACCGAGGGCGAGGTTTCTGCTGGCGGCGCATACTGCCTTTCGACCTGTACTCTAGTCTTGATTAGCGGAACGCCGCGGCTTGTCGGATATTCCGATATCGGTCTCGTCAGACCCGCGAAGGCTGAATATCCAAAATTCTTCGCCTATTTCGACGAGATGGGCGTCAATGCCGAGCCTTACAAGACGATGATGCTCGCGACCTCGATTGAGCAAAAGACTATACCTCGTTCTCAGGCGCTCGAACTTGGCATTGTCAATGGTATCATCCCTTATGGTGACGAACCCGGTTCTCGCCTGTGTGGACCCGATGCCAAGGAAAGTCTTCGATGCCCCAGAAAAGCTGAGGCAGAGATCGTTCCTGCGGCTGCTTCGTTAAATTGATCTCCGCCTTGTCGAGGGCGAAGACACCCGAGGCGATCCTCAGGAGCTTGTAGCCGAAGGAAACGGCATAGACGGCGAGCGCCGCTACCAGGCCGATATAGAAGGCGACGAGGATCGCGATCGTTGACCGCCACTCAAACGCCCCAGCGTGGTGGCCGCAAGGCGCAGCGCTATTCACACCCCGCCGATATTTCGCTATCCCGATAAAGAGAGAACAAGTACCTCCGCGTCTGCGGAAGGCCGGGACGGGGAACATCCATGCCATCAATCAAATCCGATATCGAAATCGCGCGTGCTGCGGCCAAAAAGCCGATATTCGAGATCGGGGCGAAACTCGGCATTCCGGTCGAACAGCTCGTTCCCTACGGTCACGACAAGGCAAAGGTCAGCGCCGAGTTCATCGCCGGGCAGGCGGGCAAGAAGGACGGCAGGCTGATCCTCGTCACCGCGATCAATCCGACACCGGCGGGCGAGGGCAAGACGACGACCACCGTCGGGCTCGGCGACGGGCTGAACCGGATCGGCAAGAAAGCCATCGTCTGCATCCGCGAGGCTTCTCTCGGCCCCTGCTTCGGCGTCAAGGGCGGAGCGGCCGGCGGCGGTTACGCGCAGGTCGTGCCGATGGAAGACATCAACCTGCATTTCACCGGCGATTTCCATGCGATCACCTCGGCGCACAATCTGCTGGCGGCGATGATCGACAATCACATCTACTGGGGCAACGAAGAGAATATCGATATCCGCCGCATCACCTGGCGGCGCGTCATGGACATGAACGACCGGGCGCTCAGAAGCGTGGTCTCCTCACTCGGCGGCGTTGCCAATGGTTTCCCGCGCCAAGGCGGGTTCGACATCACCGTCGCCTCCGAAGTGATGGCGATCCTCTGCCTCGCCACCGACCTCAAGGATCTGGAGAGGCGGCTCGGCGACATCATCATCGGCTATCGCTTCGACAGGACGCCGGTGCATGCGCGCGACCTGAAAGCCGACGGGGCCATGGCGGTGCTCCTGAAGGATGCGATGCAGCCGAACCTGGTGCAAACGCTCGAGAATAATCCGGCCTTCGTGCATGGCGGGCCTTTCGCCAATATCGCCCATGGCTGCAATTCGGTGACGGCGACGAAGACGGCGCTGAAACTCGGAGACTATGTGGTGACGGAAGCGGGCTTCGGGGCCGATCTCGGCGCCGAGAAATTTTTCGACATCAAGTGCCGCAAGGCCGGGCTGAAACCGGATGCGGCGGTCATCGTCGCCACCGTCAGGGCGCTGAAGATGAATGGCGGTGTGAAGAAAGAGGATCTCGGCACGGAGGATATCGCGGCGGTGAAGAAGGGTTGCGCCAATCTCGGCCGGCACGTCGCCAATGTCCGCCGGTTCGGCGTTCCGGTCGTCGTGGCGATCAACCATTTCGTCTCCGATACCGACGCCGAGATCGCGGCAGTGAAGGAATTTGTTTCGAGGCTCGGCGCCGAGGCGATCCTTTGCCGCCACTGGGCGCTGGGTTCAGCCGGCATCGAGGAACTGGCGCACAAGGTGGTGGAACTGGCCGAATCCGGACAGGCGAAATTCCAACCGCTCTACGGCGACGACATTTCGCTGTTCGAGAAGATCGAGATCGTCGCTTCGAAGATCTACCATGCCGGCGAGGTGACGGCCGACAAGGCAGTGCGCGACCAGTTGCAGACCTGGGAGGAGCAGGGCTACGGCAAGCTGCCGGTCTGCATGGCGAAGACGCAATATTCCTTCTCTACCGATCCGAGCCTGCGCGGCGCGCCGGAAGGCCACATCGTCACAGTGCGGGAGGTGCGGCTTTCGGCGGGAGCCGGCTTCGTCGTCGCCATCACCGGCGAGATCATGACAATGCCCGGCCTGCCGAAATCGCCGTCGGCGGAGCGGATTTTCCTGAACGAGCAGGGTTATATCGAGGGGTTGTTCTGATCCGGTGACGGTTTGCCGAAGCGCTCGAGCAGACGGCGCTCGCGGCGCTTTTCCAAGTCCGGATCGATAAACAGCCAGATGAAAAGGCTTTGCAGCGCCCCGACGAACAGCATTCCGATGGCAAAGAGCCAATGCAATTCACCAGTAAAGATGAAGCCAATAGCGACGATCAGGAGAACCAGGATGACGTTCGCTATGATCTTCAATTGCCGCTGACCCCTCCACCTATTTTGCAGCTTCTATTTGGTTATTTCGCTGCACGATTCAAGCGAGGATCGCAGCCACCAAATGGTCAGTGGCAATAGCGATAGGCGCCCTTTCTTTCGATCACGTCGAGATGAAAATGGGTCTCGTGGGCGGCGTCGCTTTCGGGGTCGAGGACGGTGGTGAAATAGAGGCAACCGGCGGCGCTGACGGTGCGCTGGAAGGCGCCGGTCAATGTCGGGTCCTCGCGGCGGGAGCGGACGGCGACATCTTCGCCCTTTTCGAAATGGAAGCTTGCAATGTCGATGGCGTTGCCACGGGCATGTTCGGAAATCTTGCCGGTTTCGGCGCTGTTGCGCAGGCGGCAGATATAGGCCGATGCCTGATTGACTGTCGTCAGGCGGCCCTGCTCCGGCAGAGCGGCGGAGGCGGCCGGGATGACGCTTTCCTTCATCCAGCGGGCAAGGGCGAGTGCGGCCGGGCAGCGGATCGTCGCCTCCGGCTTCAAACTGATGCCGGGCAAAGCATCTGAGACGATGATCGGCTTGTCGATGCCGCAGCCGTTGCCGTCGTCGATGCGCGGTGCATCCTTGAATACGACGCCCAAGGCCTTAAGCGCAGCGGTGCATTCGGCGTGCTCGGCATCGCTTTCGGGTTCGATCGTCAGGTGCTGCTCTTCGAGTGTCTGTTCGGCCGGCGGTTTATTCTCCTCCGCCGGAGCCTGCGGGCCTTCGAGCCTGCCAGGCGGGAGCGGCGGACCTTGCATCGGTTCTCCCGGTGCGGGCTTTGCGGGTTCGGTGTTTCCTGGTTCGGTTTGGGGCGCCGCCGGCTGGTCTGGCGCCGGTACTGCCGGCTCCTTCATATCAGGCTTTGGCTGAGGCGCGGGCACATCGTCCGGTGCGGGCGGTTCAGCCTTGTCAGGAAGCGGGGTAGGGGTGGTTGCAGCACCGGTGTCCGGTCGAGGTTGGGGTAAAGGGCCGTGCGGGGGCAGGCGGGCGCCGGCAAGAAAGGCGGTTGCGGCGAGAAGGATCGCCAGTATCGAAAGTTTTCTCAACGCATCCGGTTCCGTCATGTCGATCGCGTAGGTGATAACGCATTATCGCGGTTTTCGTTGCAATTACGCAACGTCAGGAAAGATCGTTAAAACTTGATAGAATAATTCAACATAAAGTGTCGCTTTATGTTGACAAAATATCTCATGTTTTTTATGCGGCGAAAAGAAGGCGAAATTCAGCATCGCTTTCATCCGCAAAAGCCCAGCCAGCCCCTCGAGCGTTCGACGCGCCGCGACCAGCCAGCCCGGTAATCATCATGAGAGGTAGGTTATGATCGTCCGGTATTGGCGCTCGGTTCTATTGGTCTGCACGGCAGCCGCAGTTGTTCTTCCTGTTTCGCAGTCTTTCGCGCAAAGCGCTTCGGCCACCACGCCGCAAGCAACGGCCGACGACAGCACCGTCCTGCAGAAGATCGTCGTCAAGGGCAAACGCCTGGCGCCGGGCAGTGTCGCCGACACGCCGCTTGCAACCGAGATCACCGACAAGCAGCTGGACGAGAAACAGGTCACTAATCTCGAAGACCTCGGACGCAGCGTCGATCCCGGCGTGAATTTCTCGCGCGGCGATGCCGGCGTCAATCTGCGCGGCCTCTCCGGCGCACGCATCCTGACTGTTGTCGACGGCATTCCGATTCCCTATCTCTCGAACAGCTCGCGCCAAGGTGCCTTCGCGCCTGCCAACGCCAATGGCGGCGGCGATACGTTCGATTTCAACTCGCTCTCGTCGCTTGATATTGTGCGCGGGGCGGATTCGAGCAAGGGCGGCTCGGGCATGCTCGGCGGCGCGATCGTCGTCAATACGCTGGAGCCGGAGGATATCATTCCCGAAGGCCGCGACTGGGGCGCGATCGTCAAGTCCACCTATGACAGCGAAGACAGCAGCCTTTCCGGTTCGGCCGCCGCCGCCAAGAAGATCGGCGGCACGTCGATGCTCTTTCAGGGCGGCTACCGCAAGGGGCATGAACGCGACAATATGGGCGACAGCGACAGTTACGGTCGTTTGCGGACCGAGGCGGATCCCGCCGATTTCGACCAGCACAACCTGCTCTTCAAGCTCCGCCAGGAGCTGGAAGGCGGTCATCGCATCGGCCTGACGGCGGAGCGGTTTCGCCGCGATCTCCAAACCGACCTGAGAGAGCTACAGGGAACCGGGCGCACCTACATGATCGACAATTATGATGGCCGCGAACTGCGCGACCGCGATCGTGTATCGCTCGACTATGACTATGAAGCGCAGTCCTCAGATGCATTCTTCACCAACGCCCGGGCCACGCTCTATTGGCAGGATCTGAAGAAGGAGTCGGGCAGCCATGGACGCACAGCAGCCAATGTCGCCTACGGCCGAAACAATGAGATCGAAAATAAGACCTGGGGCTTCAACGGCACGGTCACCAAGGATTTCGAATATTCGAACGTCCGCCATTCGGTAAAAGCAACGCTCGACGCGACGACGTCGGCCTGGAACCAGTACAGCTCCGCGCTTTGCCCGACGCCGACCACGTGCCCTTCGCTCAACAATCAGTCGGAAGTGCCGGACGTAGACAGCAAGACGATCGGCCTGTCGATCGAAGACAAAATCGAGTTCGGCGATACGAATTTTGCGCTGACGCCGGGCATTCGTTTCGACTGGTTCAGCTATGATCCGTCGACGGGTGGCGGTTTTGCCAGCAATCCCGCGCTTGCAAAATTCGGTACGCTGTCCGATCGCAGTGATCAACATGCTTCGCCGAAGGTGCTCGCCACCTACGAACTGACACCCGATGTACAGCTCTACACCCAGCTGTCGTCAGCCTTCCGCGCCCCGACTGTCGACGAGCTCTATAGCCGCTTCTACAATGCGGGCGGCAATTATGCCCAGCTCGGCAATCCCGACCTGAAGCCCGAGACCGGCTATGGTGTCGAAATGGGCGCCAATTTCGACACGGGCGATTTTAACGGTCGCTTGGCGCTCTTCCACAACCGATATCACAACTTCATTGAAACGGTGACGAGCGTCAACGCCTCCACCGGCATCACGGAGTTCAACTATACCAATGTCAGCAGTGTGACGATCTCGGGTGTCGAAGCGAGCGCCAACAAGAGGTTCAACAACGGCATCAATCTGCATGCAGCGCTTGCCTATGCCTACGGCAGGAACGAGGAAACTGCCCAGCGCCTCCGCTCGGTCGCGCCCTTCAAGGCGATCGTCGGCGTCGGTTGGAGCAACGAGAATTTCGGCTTCGATCTTTCCTCGACGCTTTCGGCAGGCATGCTCACAGACCATCTCAGCACGACCGCCGATACGACCTTCGATGCGCCCGGCTATGCAATCGTCGACCTGACCGGCTGGTGGACGCCGGAACAGGTGCCGGGCCTGCGGGTGCAGGCGGGCGTCTACAACATTTTCGACCAGGAATATTTTAATGCGCTCGCCCTGCGCGACGTCAACCCGAACTCAGCCGCATCGCAGCCGCAAGATTGGTATTCCGAGCCCGGCCGCACTTTCAAGGTCTCGCTGACGAAAACTTTCTGATCGGGTCAGAGCAGGACATCAGATCGGGCGGCTTTCGGGCTGCCCTTTTTCATTACGCAATCGCCTCTTGCGTGGCGGCCGATCTCAGGCTAACAATTTTCCCATGATCAAGTCCTTGAACATTGCTGTTTGGTGGTGGGCTCGCTAAGGCGGCCTCGACCAATCGTGTCCAAAGACGACGAGTGAGCCGCCCGAAACTTCGAGGCGGCTTTTTTTGTTTTATGGTCGCCTGTCGTCCGGGCCCCGATAACGGAGTGGAACAATGGTAACGATCCTGCGGGATGATGGTGCGGAAATCTACGAGACCAAGGGCGGCATATCAGTCACGCGACAGCGGCGGGCAATCCCCTACGGCGATGCGGTCTCTTCCTATATCGACAAGCTCGACGAGCGCCGCGGCGCGGTGTTCTCGTCGAACTACGAATATCCGGGACGTTATACGCGCTGGGATACTGCCGTCGTCGATCCGCCGCTCGGCATTTCTTCCTTCGGGCGGGAGGTCTGGATCGAAGCCTACAACGAACGCGGCGAAGTGCTTCTCGGCTTCGTGATCGAGCGGCTAAAGACTGTGTCCGACCTCGTGCTCGGCGCTTCCTCCGCTCGGCGTCTCGACCTCTCGGTCAAGACGCCGGACCGGGTATTCACCGAGGAAGAGCGCTCGAAGATGCCGACGGTCTTCACTGTGCTGCGCGCCGTGACCGATCTGTTCTATTCGCAGGCGGATGCGAGCCTCGGGCTCTACGGCGCCTTCGGCTACGACATCGCCTTCCAGTTCGACGCGATCGATCTGAAGCTGACGCGGCCCTCCGACCAGCGCGACATGGTGCTCTACCTGCCTGACGAGATTCTCGTCGTCGACAATTACGCCGCCAAAGCCTGGATCGACCGTTATGATTTCGAAAAAGGCGGCGTGTCGACCGAGGGCAAAGCCGGCGATATCGCGCCCGAACCCTTTAAGCACACTGATTCCATCCCGCCGAAGAGCGATCATCGGCCCGGTGAATATGCCGAGCTCGTGACCAAGGCGAAGGAAAGTTTCCGCAAGGGCGACCTCTTCGAAGTCGTGCCCGGACAGAAATTCATGGAGCGCTGCGAAAGCAAGCCTTCCGACATCTCCAAGCGGCTGAAGGCGATCAATCCGTCGCCCTATTCCTTCTTCATCAATCTCGGCCATCAGGAATATCTGGTCGGCGCCTCACCGGAAATGTTCGTGCGCGTTTCGGGCCGCCGGATCGAGACCTGCCCGATCTCGGGCACGATCAAGCGCGGTGACGACCCGATCGCCGACAGCGAGCAGATCCTGAAGCTTCTGAATTCGAAGAAGGACGAATCCGAACTGACCATGTGCTCCGACGTCGACCGCAACGACAAGAGCCGTGTGTGCGAGCCCGGCTCGGTCAAGGTGATCGGCCGCCGGCAGATCGAGATGTATTCGCGCCTCATCCACACGGTCGATCATATCGAGGGACGGCTGCGCGACGACATGGACGCCTTCGACGGTTTTCTCAGTCACGCCTGGGCGGTCACCGTCACCGGCGCCCCGAAGCTCTGGGCGATGCGCTTCATCGAGAGCCGTGAAAAGAGCCCGCGCGCATGGTATGGTGGTGCGATCGGCATGGTCGGCTTCAACGGCGACATGAACACCGGCCTGACGTTGCGCACTGTGCGCATCAAAGACGGTATCGCCGAGGTGCGCGCCGGTGCGACGCTGCTCAACGATTCCATCCCTGAGGAAGAAGAAGCCGAAACAGAACTGAAGGCCTCTGCCATGCTTTCCGCCATCCGCGACGCCAAGACCGGCAATTCCGGCAAGACTCAGCGCGACGTCGCAAGCGTCGGCAAGGGAGTCAGCATCCTGCTCGTCGACCATGAAGACAGCTTCGTCCACACGCTTGCCAATTATTTCCGCCAGACGGGGGCGACCGTTTCGACCGTGCGCACGCCGGTGCCGGAGGAAATCTTCGACCGGCTGAACCCGGACCTCGTCGTGCTGTCACCGGGGCCTGGAACGCCTAAAGATTTCGACTGCAAGGCGACGATCAAGAAGGCGCGGGCGCGCAACCTGCCGATCTTCGGCGTCTGCCTGGGGCTGCAGGCGCTCGCCGAAGCCTATGGCGGAGAACTGCGCCATCTGGCACTGCCGATGCACGGCAAGCCCTCGCGCATCCGCGTGCTGGAACCGGGCATCGTCTTCTCCGGCCTTTCGAAGGAAGTGACGGTCGGCCGCTACCACTCGATCTTTGCCGATCCCTCGACGCTGCCGCGCGAGTTCATCATCACGGCGGAGAGCGAGGACGGCACGATCATGGGCATCGAA
Organism: Rhizobium sp. NZLR8; assembly: GCF_019685025.1. NCBI lineage: Bacteria > Pseudomonadati > Pseudomonadota > Alphaproteobacteria > Hyphomicrobiales > Rhizobiaceae > Rhizobium > Rhizobium sp. NZLR8. Next base: position 154,189 of record NZ_JABDVY010000011.1, read on the forward strand.
CACGCCAAGGAGCCGATCGCCGCGGTACAGTTCCATCCGGAATCGATCATGACGCTCGGCGGTGACGCCGGGATGCGGATGATCGAAAATGTCGTGGCGCATCTGGCACGCAAGGTGAAGACGAAGGCTGCCTGAGCGTAATTCCCTCGCCCTTCCTGTGTTGCGGGAAGGGCGGGCTTCCACCGAAGAGTTCGGTTGACTTTCTCAAGCAAATCAGAACATTTCAGGAACGATCAATCGGAACCCGTTGCCGTGGCCAGTGAAAAATTCATCATTCTCCCTTACCGCAAGAACCGCGGCAACCTCGTACCCGGCGAAATGCGCCAGGCATCCAACTCCGTCAGCGCGGAAAAGATCGCTTCGGCGATGGCTGAGCGTTTCGTCGGCGTGGCGGCCTATGCCGTAATTGTCGACGAGGAAACCGGCGACATGTCCTCGCCGCGGCTGCTCGCGCGATATGGCGAGATTGCCGATCTCAACGCCGCCTGAAGCATCTTTCTGCCATGGAGACATCGCTTTACCTGCCCGTCAAAGCCTTCCTGGAGGCGGCCGGTTATGTCGTGAAGGGCGAGGTCGGAAAGTGCGATCTCGTTGGCTTGAGCGATGGCGAGCCGCCGGTCGTGGTGGTCTGCGAACTGAAACTCTCCTTCAACCTCGAACTGCTTCTGCAGGCGGTCGACCGCGCGGCGATGAGCGATGAAGTCTGGATCGCGGCGCGTGTTTCCGCCAAGGGCCGCGGGCGGGAGGCCGACAGGCGTTACCGCGACCTCTGCCGGCGGCTCGGTATCGGCATGCTCGGCGTCTCCGATGGCGGCGAGGTCAGCATTATCGTCGGTTCCATTTCACCGATGCCGCGGACCAACCCAAAAAGGCGCTCGCGCCTCGTCAGCGAGCACAAGCGCCGCCGTGGGGATCCTGCGGTCGGTGGTGGTTCGCGAGCGCCGATCATGACCGCTTATCGCCAGCAGGCACTGCTCTGCGCCTCAGCACTCGAACGTGGTCTGGTACGACCGCGGGAGATGAGGGCGCTTGCGGCGAATGCCGGCCCGATCCTGCGCGACAACGTCTACGGATGGTTCGAGCGTGTAGAGAAGGGTATCTACGCCCTGACGCCCGCAGGGCAGGCCGCGCTCTTGCGCTGGCCGCAACCTGTCCTTTCCGACCCGGCCCCTTGAACCGCCCGGCACCCGCCATCGGAGGTTACGCAGCTCTCAATCGGGGAGGCACCGCCTGTGAACGACGTTTCATTCCCTTTGACAAACCCTCCTTCATCGCCCATATCACCCTCAATCTGAACCGCCTTCGCGATCGTCGCGTGGGCGGTTTTGCGTTTCAACGGCTTGAGAGCTGCAATTCATTCGCAACCGCAGGGGGACGATATGAGTGACAACGGCGACCTTACGGTTCGGACGCTGGCGATGTGGGGGATACCGCTGTCGCTTGGCGTCATGGGCCTAAAGATGGTGGCGTGGTGGGTCACCGGGTCGGTGGCGCTGCTGTCGGACGGCCTCGAATCGACGGTCAACGTCGTTGCCGCCTTCATCGCCTTTTTCGTCATTCGCTATGCGCAGAAGCCGGCCGATCACGACCATCCCTTCGGCCATCACAAGGCGGAATATCTGTCGGCCGTTACCGAGGGCGTGCTGATCGTCGTCGCCGCACTGTTGATCGTCAACGAGGCGGTCGGTTACCTCGCCGAGCCGCGCATGCTCGACGCACCTGTGCTCGGCCTTGCGATCAATGTCGCGGCCGGCGTCATCAATGCGGTCTGGGCGCGGCTGTTGATCCGGACCGGGCGCAGGTATCGCTCGGCCGCACTTGCCGCAGACGGGCAGCATATCATGTCCGATGTGGTGACCTCAGTCGGCGTGCTCGTCGGCCTGCTGCTGGCGCTGGCGACGGGTTATGCGATCTTCGATCCGGTGCTTGCCATTCTCGTCGCCGTCAACATCCTTTATCAAGGCTGGAAGGTGATCTCACAATCGATCGGCGGGCTGATGGATCAGGCGGTCGAGCCGCAGGAGGAGGAGGCGATCAAGCAGGCGATCGCTACCCACGCGGCGGGTTCGATCGGCGTGCACGACCTGAAGACGAGGCGGGCGGGTACCGTGACCTTCATCGATTTTCATATGGTGGTGCCAGGCGGCATGTCGGTACGCCAGGCGCATGATATCTGCGACCGCCTTGAGGATGCCATCAGGGCGGTGCACGAGGGCGCCACCATTGCAATTCATGTGGAGCCGGAGGGCGAAAAGGCTCACGGCATCCGCGTCAAAGTCGTCAAGGAGGCATGATGCCGAATACCGATACCTCCAGCCTGTCGATGCTGGGCCAGCAAACCGAAACCGCGCGGTCGCCGGAGGCGGCGGTGCTTGAAAAAGTGCCGTCCAACCATGCCGGCACCGATTACGTGGTGCGCTTCACCGCGCCGGAATTCACCTCGCTCTGCCCGATGACCGGGCAGCCGGATTTCGCCCATATCGTCATCGACTACATTCCCGGCGAATGGCTGGTGGAATCGAAGTCGCTGAAGCTCTTCTTGCATTCCTTCCGCAATCACGGCGCTTTTCATGAGGATTGCTCGATCTACATTGCCAAGCGCATCGTCGAGCTGCTCGATCCCAGGTGGTTGAGGATCGGCGCCTACTGGTATCCGCGCGGCGGCATTCCAATCGACGTGTTCTGGCAGACGGGCACGCCGCCGGAAGGGGTGTGGCTGCCGGAGCAGGGCGTCGCCACCTATCGCGGGCGCGGGTGAGCTGCGGTCGGGCGAAGCCCGAGCAATCGATCCAGTGAATCGATTGCAGCAGCGAACGCCCTGAGCTTAAAGCGAAGGGCCGGGCAACAGTGCGGCAATGCGAAACCAACTGCCGCCCATTTCTGCCTAATAAACCTCACACGTCCGTGACGTCGCCACCGGATGAGTCGTCGGCAGAATCGTCGCCGTCGTCGTAATCGGCCTGCTGCACATTGGCATTGTCGTTGTCATCGGCAGCGTTGTCCGAGGCCTGGCTTGTGTCGTCATTGCCGTAATAGTTGTTGATGACGGTTTCCTCGGTGGGAGCACTGGCATTGCCGAAGGGGTTTGCGCCGAAGGGCGAGCCCCAGCCGAGCGAGGACATGTGATTGCCGAAGATGCCGCTCAGTGAATTGGCAAGCAGCATGCCGCCGGCAACGCCCGCTGCCGTGCCGAGCGCGCCGCGCAGGAAGCCGCCGCCGGCCGAAGGCGCAGAGGCCTGCTGGGTCCAGGGGCCAGTCGGCTGCTGCTGCGGCTGGCGGGCATCGCGGTCGTAGCCGCGGGGTTCGTCATAGGCGCGTGATTGCTGGCCCCAGGGACCAGAAGCGCCAGGGCTGGACGGAATGGGTGCTGGCTGCTGCGTCTGGGTGTTGCCGAAGATCGAGCTCAGGAAGCCGCCGCCCTGTTCGGCCTGGCGGTGATCGTTCGCGCCGGCTTCCAGCTGGCGGACATGCTCCTCGAGCTCCTTGATATGGTTGGCCGCCGCCTCCAGCCCCTTTTCCTGAACGATGACGGCCTGGGCAAGATAATAGGTGGCCGAGGGCTGCTCGCGCGTCGCCTGGTCGATCAGGGCCTCGGCGTCGCGGTCGCGCGGCTGGGCGGCCGCGGTGCGCACACGATCGAAGAGGGCAGTCAGCAATTGGCGTTCTTCGGGTGACATGTCCTGTCTCCTGTTGCTCCAGAGCGCTCCCGTGTCCGACCGGACGCATTAAGAACGCTCGATGATTTTTTCGGTGCAGCTTTCGCTGCGTGAGGTTGAGGTAGGAACCGATTTAGGCTTTTCAAAGCCTTTGCCCGTTACAATTCAGTAAGGCTTGCAGAACGACGCGCGGCTTCTTAAGGATATCTCCATCGCTTCGGTGCCTTGTGTTTTTCCCACATTGTTTTAGGCATTGAGTCGCACTATGTGCGGGGAAGCCGAATTCATCTCCAAGAGGTTCGAATGAACGACGAAGACCAGGACGACAAGACGAAGGAACTGCCGCTCGGCAAGGAAACGGAGGCGAATCTTTTCAAGTCGCGTTCGATCTTCATCTACGGACCGATCAATCAGGAATTGGCGCAGAAGGTCTGCTCGCAGCTCGTGGCGCTTGCTGCGGCCAGCGACGAAGACATCCGCATCTATGTCAATTCGCCCGGCGGCCACGTCGAATCCGGCGATTCCATCCATGACATGGTCAAGTTCATCAAGCCGAAGGTCTGGATGATCGGCACCGGCTGGGTCGCCTCGGCCGGCGCGCTGATCTATGTCGCCACTCCGAAGGAGCGGCGCCTGTGCCTGCCGAACACCCGCTTCCTGCTGCATCAGCCCTCCGGCGGCACGCGCGGCATGGCATCCGATATCGAGATCCAGGCGCGCGAGATCATCAAGATGAACGACCGCCTGAACAGGATCATGGCTGAGGCCACCGGTCAGCCGCTCGACAAGATCGCCAGGGATACCGATCGCGACTACTGGCTTTCGGCCGAAGAGGCGAAGGATTATGGCCTCGTCTCGCGGATCGTGACGTCGCAGGCCGATATCTGAGTTCTCTCATTCAAAGCTGCTAAGAACCCGCCCTTGCCTGCAGATCTCAGGTGAGGGCGGTTTGCTTTCAGCAGTGCTTGAGTGGAGATAGCACTCCTATCGGCGAGGACTGAACGGAAAGGCCTGAATCCGGACTTGCGCCTGCGGCAACCATCATGCTCCATGCGCCGTTCTTACAGTCCAAGAGTCCCGCCATGCACAAAGATTTTTCCGTCCAGGCCCTGTTCATGGGGCTGCTGACCGCCTTCGTCGGTTCTGCCAGCTCGTTTGCCGTCGTGCTGCACGGGCTCGAAGCGGTCGGTGCGACGGATGCGCAAGCGGCTTCGGGGCTGATGGCGTTGTCGATCTCCATGGGCGTTTGCGCGATCGTGCTCTGTGCCTTGACGCGATTGCCGATCAGTATCGCCTGGTCGACGCCCGGCGCCGCGCTGCTGGCAAGCACCGGGGCAATCGACGGCGGCTTCAATGCGGCGGTCGGCGCATTTCTGATCTGTGCTGCGTTGATTGTCGTCGCCGGACTTTTCAAGCCGCTCGGCCGGGCGGTTGCCGCCATTCCTGCGCCGCTCGCCAATGCGATGCTATCAGGCGTGCTGATCGGCCTCTGCTTCGCGCCGGTGAAGGCGATCGGCTTCAACCCGCTCCTCGGCCTGCCGATCGTCGTCGCCTGGATCGTCGTCGGCGCCTTCAAGCGGCTGTGGGCGGTACCGGCAGCGCTCGCTGCCTTCGTGCTGGTGTTGGTCTTTGGCGTCGATATTCCCGACGGTGCACTGAGTTCGCTCGAACGGTCGCTGGTGCCGACGGCGGAGATCATCTGGCCGGTGTTCAATCTTGCCGGCCTTGTCTCAATCGCGCTGCCGCTGTTCATCGTCACCATGGCCTCGCAGAATATTCCGGGTATCGCGGTCCTGAAGGTCAATCACTACGATCCGAAACCCGGTCCGCTCTTTGCCGTCACCGGCTTTTTCTCCCTGCTGTCGGCGCCGTTCGGCGGCCATGCTGTTAATCTGGCGGCAATCACCGCGGCGATGTGTGCCGGACAGGATGCCCACGCCGATCCGAAGAGGCGCTATTGGGCGTCACTGATCGCCGGCGTCGGCTATGTCATCCTCGGGCTGCTCGCTGGCGCGGTGACTGCCTTCGTCGCCCTTGCGCCTCCCGTCCTGATCGAAGCGGTGGCAGGGCTGGCACTGGTCGGCGCCTTCTCCTCCTCGGCGATGTCGGCCTTCCAGGCCCCGGAGTCGCGCGAGGCGGCGGCGATCACCTTCCTGGTCACCGCCTCAGGCGTTTCCTTCGGCGGCATTTCCGGCGCTTTCTGGGGCCTGATCGCGGGCGGGCTGATGCTGGCGCTGGCGCGGCTGGTGAGTGTTTGGAAAGATCGAAGCCAGCCGCGATAGCGGAATGTCATTGCGCCATCGGCCGCCAAAAGCCTGGCAAGGGCTTGCCAGTTCCACCGCCCGAGGTTATAAGCGCGGCCATGAAGACCACTGGCGCCAGAATTTCTGACACGATTGCACGCGGCCGCATCGCCCTGCGTGACAATACGCGCGCCCTGACCTCGCTTCTTCTCCTCGGCCTTACGCGCGGTTGCCGGGTCCTTTGAGGAGCGCCCGGCGGCCGAAGGCCCGCCCGGCCATCGCTCCTCGCGACTCACTTTCAAAATTGAACTAATGACCGACAAAGGTCCGCATTTGTATATCGCCAAGCCTGATACGATCGGCTAAGAGCGGGCAAATGCCGGGACGAGGAGACGATACGATGGACGCGAAGACGCAATCCTCACTGAAGGCCGCCCCCGCAAAAGGCATGTCCGACGCTGCAAAAGGCATGCCCGACGCTGCGGTGAAATACCGGGCGTATCCGCAGGTGAACATTCCCGACCGCACCTGGCCGACGAAAACCATCACCAAGGCGCCGGTCTGGTGCTCGGTCGACCTGCGCGACGGCAACCAGGCACTGGTCGACCCGATGGGCCACGATCGCAAGGCGCGGATGTTCCAGCTGCTGCTGGAGATGGGCTTCAAGGAAATCGAGATCGGTTTCCCCTCGGCCTCGCAGACCGACTTCGATTTCGCCCGCTGGTGTGTCGAAGAGAGCAACGTGCCCGCCGACGTCTCCCTGCAGGTGTTGGTGCAGTGCCGCCCGGAACTCATCACCCGCACCTTCGAGGCGCTGGAAGGCGCAAACCGGCCGATCGTGCATTTCTATAACTCGACCAGCGAGCTGCAGCGCCGCGTCGTCTTCGCCAAGGATGTGCAGGGCATCAAGCAGATCGCCGTCGATGCCGCCAAGATGATCACCGACATGGCCGCCAAGGCGGGCGGTGGTTATCGTTTCGAATATTCGCCGGAGAGCTTCACCGGCACCGAGCTCGAGGTGGCTTTGGAAATCTGCAATGCCGTCATCGAGGTCGTCAAGCCGACGCCAGATAACAAGCTGATCATCAACCTGCCGTCCACCGTCGAGATGGCGACGCCGAACGTCTATGCCGACCAGATCGAATGGATGTGCCGCAACCTCGACAATCGTGACAACCTGATCGTTTCGCTGCATCCGCATAACGACCGCGGCACAGGGATCGCCGCCGCCGAACTGGCCTTGCTGGCAGGCGCCGACCGCGTCGAAGGCACGCTCTTCGGCAATGGCGAGCGCACCGGCAATGTCGACATGGTGACGATGGCGCTGAACATGTTCACGCAAGGCGTCGATCCCGAAATCGACTGCTCGAACATCGGGCGCATCAAGGAAGTGTTCGAATATTCGAACCAGATGGCGATTTCCGAGCGTCATCCTTACGTCGGCGAGCTGGTCTATACGGCCTTCTCAGGCTCGCATCAGGATGCGATCAATAAGGGCATGAAGGCGGCGCAGGTCGCCAACCATCCCGTCTGGGAAGTCCCATACCTGCCGATTGATCCGCGCGATGTCGGCCGTTCCTATGAGGCGATCATCCGCATCAACTCGCAGTCCGGCAAGGGCGGCATCGCCTATATTCTGCAGCAGGATTACGGGCTGAACCTGCCGCGCAACCTGCAGGTCGAGTTCCGCGAGGATATCCAGCGTATTACCGACGTAGAGGGCAAGGAGCTTCCTTCGAAGCGGATCTACGACCGTTTTATCGAGCGCTACGTGACGCAGCCGAGCGCGCGCCTCAAATTCGTTGACCACCACACCTATCCCGATACCGAGCACAGGGGTCAGCGGATCGTGGCGGCTGAGATCACCGACGATGGCGAGATCAAGCGCATCGAAGGACGCGGCAACGGCCCGATCGACGGCTTCATCAACGCGCTGTCGCATTATCTCGGCATCGAGATGTCGGTCGAGGACTATTCCGAACATTCGCTGCAGCACGGCTCGAACGCGGCAGCGATCTCCTATGTCGAGACTTCCTATCCCGGCGGCAAGCTGTTCGGAGCCGGCGTCAATACCAACATCGTCGCGGCATCGCTGGAAGCGATCGTCTCGGCGGCAAACCGCGTGCTCGAGGTGAAGGCCGGCAAGGCCTGATCTTAAGAACTCAGGCCGCGATCGATGCGGCTTGAAATGAATTGGAGCTAAAGCGCGTCGCATCAAACTTGATTCATGCGACGCGCTTTAGCTCTTTGTTTTTGTATGTCGTTATCCCGCTGCGCAATTCCGGGCGAGATGCATCAGGGCGCCGTCAGATCGCGGTAGCGATTTTCATTGCGAGCTGGCCGAGCGTCGCTTCGGCGGAGGGGCCGGCAAGCACGTAGGACGTGCCGGCATTGTGCCAGGTCACGAGGCCGATCTCGTCCTTGATCGTTTCCTTGAAGTCGTCGGTCTCCGGTGGCTGCGCGTCCTTGCGGAAGCAGATGGAGATTACGTCGCCGTCGGCGTTGGAATAGACGAGCTGGCCGACAGGGCGGCTGTCGCCGAGGATGACGCGGGCGCCCTGGAAGGTCCAGGCTTCGCCGCTGAGATCCGGCACGCGGAAGGGCACGCCGATCGCGGTCGTCAGCCAGCTGGAGATTTCCTCGGCCTGCGAGGCGGGCACTTCGACGAGATGACGAGGCTGGCGGATCAGCAGGCGCTGATAGGCTGTGACGTCGCCCAGCCAGTCGCTGGTATTGGCCGGTGCGGTGGCGGAGGTTGTGGTGGCTATTTCGTCGGCATCCGGGGCGGTGCCGACGAAATAGCCGATACCGCAACCGACGGCGAAGAGGATGAGAGCGGCGGCCAGTGCCTGCGGGCCGCTCGGCGCCAGTTTCACATGCGGGCGCGTGGCGCGCTGGGCGATCGGCGTTTTTGGCGGCTGCGTGCTTTTGATCGCGCGGACGAGGGCGAGCGGCACGGGCTCCTTCAGGATATCGTCGAAGCGGTGGCGGCCGAAATCGGCGCCGTGGCGCAGCTTCTCGTGCAGCCGGCGCGTGCTCTCGTCGGTTGCCAGGCGCTGCTCCAGTTCGTGCCGCTGTTCGGGCGAGACCTCGCCATCGAGAAGGGCGGTGAGCTGGGCTTCGAGCGGCAATTTCCTGAGATCGAGCAAATTCAGTACCTGTGGATCGGGTGGGTGCCGGCAAGCCCGGCAAAATGCAGCCTTGCGGTCGCGAGTTGGGAGACGACATTTGCCACCGGCGTGCCCATGATGTCGGCCGCCTGTTGGTAGCTGTGGCCTTCGACATCGACGAGCAGGAACATGCTGGAAAGACCGTCCGGCATATCGGCGATCATGTGATGGATGCCGTCGGGATCGGCTCCAGCCGAGCGTTCGCGCGCGGCCTCGCGTATATCGGTGACGTTGCCGCGGACGGAAGCCTTCGGCTTGCGCTTGCGGCTGTCGTCGGTCCATTGCTGGCGGGCAAGCGTGTAGATCCAGCTTTCCAACCGGCCTTCACCGCTCCATTGATTGCCCTTGGTGATGGCGCGCTGACAGACGGCCTGAACGAGTTCGTCGGCCACGGCAGCCTCACCCGCGAGCGTGATCGCGAAGCGGCGAAGGCGGGGCAGAAGGCCGACGAGATCACGCCGGAGATCGATGGTCGTTGCGGGTTGACGCATTGTCTATCCAAGAAGCATTCACAATGGTTTCGCGGACGAAGGGTTCGCCGTCGAACGCGAAGCCGGCCTTATCGACGCCGACGATGCCAGTGCTTTATGAAACAAATCTGCTGCACTTCGCAAGCATCCGGCCGTCTTCATCCCCTTTTCTCAAGGGATTTTCGCATTGTTGCCCACAAACCTTGCGTCAATATGTCTTGTAGCCGTTCAAGCTTTGCAGCAGAGCCCGATAGGCCCATGTGCCTTCGCCGCCGCGATCGCGGATTTCGACAAGCTGGACGCGGGCTCCCTGGATATCTCCCTGTTCCACCATCGCCATGCCCATATAGGAGCGGGCGAGGATGTAGTTCTCATCCGCCTGTAGCGCCCTACGATAGTAGGACATGCCGAGCTCCATGCGACCGGCCTTGCGGTTGGCGTAGCCGAGATAGTTCAGGATGCGCGGGTCGTTCTGATTGCGGGCGAGATTGAGCACGGTGATGGCATTGTCATACTGATCGGCATAGGCAAACTCGCGGGCGAACTTATAGAGATCGTCGTCATTGAAGCTGCTCTTCTTCGGATTGACGCATTCCTTCTTGGCCTTGTCCCAGACCTTGCCGCCGGTGCAGGTCTTGGTCGTCTGGGTCTTCGGCGGCGGATTGGTGTCATCGTTGTTGTCGCCGACCGCGAAAGCAGCCGTGGCGATGCCGAAGGCAAAGCCGGCGGCGAGCGAAATTATGGACAGGTGACGGAAAGAAGACGTCATAAGTGTGCTCCGTTCTCAGGCGATGCAATCGCCGGGATTGTACGCTTACCGCTAAAAATACCAAGAGGTTAAGCGGCCGCCCTGGTGATTGTTGCGACGATGGCCTGACGTCCTCTCAGATCGGTTCAAGTGCTGGATAAAAGGAGTCCGGAACCGGCGCTAACGCGTGAAAATATCTGCGCTTTCCGACATCACCGCGTCGCCGGCCCTGTTGAGGCTGAAGCGCTCGCCGCTGAGCTCCCAGGCGCCGGGCGAGCCGTCGATGGAGAAGAGGTTGTAGGCGGCAGGCGGCCTGATGCTGCCCGGGCCCTGCGAGGCTGACGCGATGCCGACGACAGGCACTGGCTGCACCTGGCCGCGCAGCCAGTGCAGCGTGTTCAGGTGCGTATGGCCATGCAGCACGAGTTCGGCGCCGCCCGTCGAAATCACGGCGGCGAAGCGGCGGATGCCGATCATTCGTTTGTAAAAGGCCGTGGCGCCGCGGATCGGCGGATGATGGATCATGACAACGCGGAAGAGACCGGCTTCGCCGGCCGCGCGCAGCACGTTGACTGTATCGCGGGCCTGTCGCGCGCCGAAAAAGCCGGAGGCGGCAAAGGGAGGGGTGGCGACCGCTGTCGAGCAGCCGACGATCGCGACTTTGTCGCGGATGCGCAGATAAGGGAAGATATGGCGATCCTCCTGCCATTGCGGCGGGGCGAGATCGCCGCGGACATAATCGTACCAGGCGCGCATCGACTTCTCGTAGGCGCCGGGCACATAGGCGTCATGATTGCCGGGAACGACTGACGTGTTCGCGGGATCGCCGAGCGCGCGCAGCCAGGCAGCGGCGGCGCGAATCTCAATGCCGCTCGCCAGGTTGACGAGGTCGCCGGTGACTGCCAGGTGATCTGCCTGATGGGCGCGGATGTCGTCGAGCAGCAGATCCAGCGTGCTGCCGAAAAGGTGCTTGCGTCGATTTCGATGCCAGTTCACAAAGCCTGTTATGCGTTTTGAAAACAGCTCTTGAATGGAAAGACTGGGCAACGGCCCGAGGTGGACGTCGGAAATATGCGCGAGCTTAAACATGCTACGAGACATAGACCAGCTTATTGACAAATCAAACACATCCGGCGCGATGAAGAGCTGAAACGGAGCGATGGTGGATAAAGAGAAGCGGCCCCCTCACATCAGGCTGGCCTTGCGCCTCCTGCATGTCTATTTCTCCTTCGCCCGCGGCATGACGATGGGTGTCAGGGCTGCGTGCTTCGATGCGGACGGTCGGATTTTCCTCGTGCGCCACAGCTATGTCGGCGGTTGGCATATGCCGGGCGGCGGACTGGAGCGCAACGAGACGGTCGAAGAAGCGCTTGCGAAAGAGCTGCGCGAGGAGGGCAACCTCAGGATCATCGGCAAGCCGCAGCTGGTGCAGGTCTATTTCAACACCACCAACACCCGCCGGGACCATGTCGTGTTCTACCGGGCGAGCGTCGAGCAGACGGCGCCACGCTCACCGGACTGGGAGATCTCCGACAGCGGCTTCTTTTCGCTCGACAGTCTGCCCGAGGGCACGACCGAGGCGACACATCGCCGCCTCGCCGAGCTTCGAGGTGAGCAGGAGCCCGACCACCGCTGGTAAGAGTCCCTCAGGCCGCGGTATGCAGCAATTCTAGATGTTAGAGCGTCCTTTGCGCGTCTGAAAAGACGCGCGGCGCAGTAGCGCGGCCATGCGGGCTGTCGAGATCAAGCGCCGGGCCGACGGGAACGATGCCGGTCGGGTTGATCGTCTTGTGGCTGCGGTAATAGTGTTCTTTGATGTGCTTCAGGTTCACCGTTTCGGCAATGCCGGCCGTCTGGTAGAGATCGCGCAGGTAGCCCGACAGATTGCGGTAATCGGCGATCCGGCGGATGTTGCATTTGAAATGGCCGACATAAACGGGGTCGAAGCGCACCAGGGTCGTAAACAGGCGCCAGTCGGCCTCGGTCTGCCTGTTGCCGAACAGGTAGCGGCTGTTGCCAAGGCGGTCGTCGAGCATGTCGAGGGTTTCGAACAGCTTGCCGACGTTTTCCTCATAGGCTTCCTGAGTGGTGGCAAAGCCCGCCTTGTAGACGCCATTGTTGACGGTGTCGTAGACAGTGGCGTTCAGCGCATCGATTTCGGCGCGGAGGTCGTCCGGATAAAAATCGGCCTTCGAGCCTGTCAGTCCGTCGAAGGCGCTGTTGAACATGCGGATGATCTCGGCCGATTCGTTGTTGACGATCGTGGCGGTCGTCTTGTCCCAAAGCACGGGAACGGTGACGCGGCCGGAATAGTGGGGATCGGCCTTGAGGTAGATCTGCCAGAGGGTGTCGGCGCCGAAGAGCTGGTCGCCGGTGGCGCCGTCGCCGATCTTGAATTCCCAGCCGTTCTCGAGCATCAGCGGATCGACGACGGAGACTGAAATCAGCTCCTCCAGCTTCTTTAGCTTGCGGAAGATCAGCGTGCGGTGCGCCCAGGGACAGGCAAGCGAGACATAGAGATGGTAACGCCCGGCTTCGGCCTTGAAGCCGCCGCTGCCGGAAGGGCCGGCCTCACCGTCCGATGTCACCCAGTTGCGGAACTGCGAGGGCTGCCGCTTGAATTGGCCCTTGCTTTCCTTCGTGTCGTACCAGATGTCATGCCAGACGCCGTCCACCAGCATTCCCATGATCTTCATTTCCTTTGGTTGCGTGTCGGGGCCGAAGTTAGCTGAGATAGCGGGGCTTTGCAGGCGGTAAAGGTTGAACAGTGTGTCACGCGGTTTGGGCACTGCATAGTTCCGAGCGCAGAAGCGTGCATTTTGCGTTGGACGGCGGAAATTTTTCCTGCTATCGGCCACTTCACGATTTTAGGATCTTTGCCTGATGTTCATTTCCAGAAACCCGCGACGACGCTGATGCTCCCGAACGCCCAAGGCGTGTTCGAGACCCATCAATCTGTCCATCCGGTTTCTGTCATCATGTACCAGCACGATCTCGTCTACCTCACCGAAGACGCGTCCCATGACGCCGCCATCGAACACATCAATGAGGAAGCTTTCGGTCCGGGCCGCTTCACGCGCGCTGCCGCGCGCATCCGTGAGCAGGGGCCGCATGATCTGTCGCTCTCCTTCATCTGCACCGACAATGGCGAGACGATCGCCTCGGTGCGCATGACGCCGGTGCTGGCCGGCACGGTGAAGGGTCACCTTCTCGGCCCGCTTGCCGTCCGTCCCTCCCATAAGAACCAGGGCATCGGTCGCGAACTGGTGCGGATCGCGGTGGAGGCGGCAAGACGCAAGGGCTCGGAAGCCGTGATCCTCGTCGGCGATCCGCCCTATTACGGCCCGCTCGGCTTCGAGAAGGTCACATATAATGCACTTTCCTTTCCAGGACCCGTCGATCCCGGCCGTGTGCTCGTCGTTCCGATGGCTGAGGGCGTACACGAACGGCTGAAGGGCGCAATTGCCTGGCATGGATGATCAGAGGGTTTTCCGGAGGAAGCTGCGGTTACGACCTTCCGGGAAATCCTCGAGCTCGCCGAAGACTTCATAACCCTGACGCAAATAGGCACTGAGAGCCAGCGGGCTGAAGGTGTCGATCCAGGCGCCGCGGCAGCCGCGCGCCTTGGCCTCTTCTTCCGCCTTTGCAAGGATCTTGCCGGCGAGACCGGTGCCGCGCAGCGTGTCGGGAATATAGAGCATCTGGGTGAAGAGCCAGCCCCAGGCGGTGAAGCCCGACAGGCCGCCGGTCACCTTGCCGTCGGTATCACGGATGAGAACGGTGAGCGGCCGGCGATCGGAGGGGCCGACATCGCTGGTGTTGAAGGCCGAGAGCGCATCGGTGATCGCAGCCAGTTCCTCCGGCGAGGGTGAAGCGGTCAGCTCGAATTCCGGCATGCGATTATCGCCCTTCGCGCCACCACATGGTTCCGAAGGCTAGCAGCAGGATGCCGACGCCGGCGAAACCGGCAAAGAGCGGCAGCGTGTTGATGCCCTTCAAGACCGTTTCGCTGGTCATGCGGATCATCATGCGATCGTTGTCGGCGAGGCGGACTTGGCCGCGCACCGGCAGGATCGGCGGGACGGTGATCCTGCCATTTTCGTTAGCGACGCGGGTGACGAGACCCTTGCTTCTGTCGGCGGCCGGCTTCAGCACATCGGTCGTCGAGATCATCGCCTTGAATTCAGGTGCGTCGACGGCGCCGATATGAACGAGCGTCGACAGCCTGCCGTTGCGGATTTCGAAGAGGCCGATTTCGTCCATCCTCTTCTCGGCCTTGTAGAGCCCCGGTTCGGATTGGGTGAGCGGCAGGGTTTCAGTCTTGCCTGAGGGATAACGCACGGTGGCGTTGCCCGGATTGTCGCCGATCGTCTGGCGGGTGACTTCAAGTGTCCGGCCGGAGGCGCGCGCCGTCAGCGCTTCTTCCTCGAGCGCCGGCTCCTTCATCAGCCAATGGGCGATACGGCGATAGAGCGAAACGTTCGGCCCGCCGCCTTCGAAGCCGCGTGCCCAAAGCCAGCCCTGATCGGAAAGCAGCATGGCGACGCGACCCTGTCCGGCGCGGTTCAGCACCAGCAGCGGGTGGTTGTCGGCACCCAGCATGATCGTCTCCCCCTGCGGCCGGTCGACATCGACGCTACGGAACCAGCGACCCCAATGCGGCGGATCCTCGCCCGAGCCGTCCAGGCCGCGGGTGACGGGATGCTTGCGGCCTTCCTCGGAGAGGCGGGGATAGAAGGCCTTCTCGATCATCTCTCCGGTGGGCGTCGCGGGCAGGACCGAGGAAAGGGGCGTCAGTGCAATGGAATCCGGGCCGGCATGCTCGGGACCGGCTGCGATCAGCAGCGCGCCGCCGTTTTCGACATATTGCGCGATGTAATCGTAATAGAGCAGCGGCAGCACGCCGCGGTGCTGGTAGCGATCGAAGATGATCAGGTCGAAATCCTTGATCTTGTCGACGAAGAGTTCGCGCGTCGGAAAGGCGATCAGCGATAGCTCGTTGATCGGCGTGCCGTCCTGCTTTTCCGGCGGGCGCAGAATGGTGAAGTGGACGAGGTCGACGGAGGCATCGGATTTCAGCAGGTTACGCCAGGCGCGCTCGCCGGCATGCGGCTCGCCGGAAACGAGAAGGACGCGAAGATTCTGGCGGATGCCGTCGATGACGTGAACGGCGCGGTTGTTGGCGGTGGTGACCTCGCCGGGGAGCGCTGCAACGGCGAATTCAAGCACGTTGCTGCCGCCGGCGGGCACCTTGAAGGAAAAGGGCGTATCCTGGCCGGGCGTCGCCTGCAGGGTGGCGATCTCGTCACCATTCAGCTTCACCGTGACATTGGCCGTGCCACCGGGGCTTGGGCCGTCGTCGAAGACGCGCAGAACGACCTGCTGCTCCTCGTTGACGATGCCGAAGCGCGGCCCCTTGATGACTTCGATGCGGCGATCGAATTCGTTGGCCTTGCCGGTCACGAGGCCATGGATAGGCGCATCGAAACCGAGCGCCTGATTGGCGGCCGGAACATCATGGACTTCACCGTCGGTCAGCATGATAGCGCCGCCAATGCGGGCAGGCGGAACATCGGCGATGTTTGCCGACAGCGCGTCGAACAGGCGCGTCGACGGTACGTCGGAATTGACGTCGCCTTCGACGTCGACGAAGCGGGGCTCTATCTGGGGGAAGCGGGCGAGCTGTCCCTTCAAGGCCGCAAGCGCATCGTCGGTCATCTTGACGCGATCGGGTGTCTGCTGGCTCTGGCTTCGATCAACGAGAACCGGGACGATCGTCGACAGTTGATCCCTATCCTCCTGCAGCAGCACAGGATTGGCAAGGGCGGCCAGCATGGCGAGAGCTGCCAGTGTTCTGATCCAGGCGCCGCGAATGCCGCGCCAGATCGCGAAGGCAGCGATGATGGCGCTGACGGCGGCCAGTGCGGCTAGAATCGGCCAAGGCAGGAAGGGCGAAAAGTCGAAGGTCATCTCATTGTCCTAACCGTTCGAGAAGGTCGGGAACATGGACCTGGTCGGTCTTGTAGTTGCCGGTCAGCATGTACATCATGATGTTGACGCCGGCACGGTAGGCATATTCGCGCTGCGCTTCATCGGACGGCACGGTCGGCAGCATCGGCACGCCGCTGTCGTCGATTGCCCAGGCGCCGGCGAAATCATTGCCGGTGATCAGGATCGGCGAAACGCCGTCGGCCATCGCAGCAGATTTTTCGGTCGCTTCGCGGCCGCCCTGCCGAGCCTCGATCCAAAGCGGGCTGCCGGCGTAACGACCGGGAAAGCTCGACAAAAGATAGAAGGACTTCGTCAGCACGTGATCGGAGGGCACCGGTTCCAGCGGCGGAATGTCGAGATTGGCGAGGATTGCCTGCAGCCTCTGGCCGTTGGCGCTGACATTGCCGCCATTGTCCAATGCGCTGATCTGATCGCGGGTATCGAAAAGCACGGTGCCGCCGTTGCGCATATAGGCATCGATACGGCTGATCGCCGCCGTCGACGGCATCGGCGCCGTTGCCGAAACCGGCCAGTAGATGATCGGATAGAAGGCGAGCTCGTCTTTGGTGAGGTCGATGCCCACGGGCGGCGCCGGCTCCAGCGTCGTGCGGAAAGTCAGGAACTGGGTGAGGCCCTCGAGACCGCGCTCGGATATATCGTCCACGTCCTGTTCACCGGTGACGACATAGGCGAGGTGCGTGTTGTCGAGCCTTTGCAGGATGAGGTCGTCGCCGGGCTGGGAGTCGTTGGCATGAAGCGTGCCGGGCTGGATGAGAAAGACGGCACTGAGCGCAATGGCGATCATCGCCGCTGTGCGGGTAGCCGGGCGTAGTCGCGAGAAGGCGCCATTCATGAACAGGACGACCAGGCTATCGGCCAGCAGCAGCAGAAAGGCTGCGAGAAAAAACGCGGGCTTTGCCGACCAGCTTTCGCCGCCGATCAGGCCTTCGCGCACGGCACTGGTTCCCGTTGTGTCGAGTGGCGTCAGTTCGGTGTTCTCGGGCAGGACGTTCAGCGAGGTGAAACCATCTTCCGAACCATAGAGCCCGGGCGGATTGTCGAAATTCGCCGTCGATTCGGCTCCGGCCTGTGGAATGAGCGGCCGCGCCGAACCCGTCTCGGAGACGAGCGTGCCCTTGGCCGTCAGCATACGGAATGGCGGCAGGGTTTCAGCGACACGCGCATTGCCGCGCGCCTCCGACGTCACGCCGCCCGAGCGCGATATCTGCAGGAGGTGGCGCAGCATGTCGACGAAAGTGCCCGAGATCGGCAGATCGGACCAAGTCGCTTCCGCAGTGACGTGAAACAGAACGATCTGTCCGGAGGCGAGCTGCTTCATCGTGACGAGGGGCGTGCCGTCAGCCAGGCTCGCCCAGGTGCGTTCGGCAAGATCGGGCGTCGGTTCGGCAAGGACCTGCCGCTTAACGACGACATCGGCGGGACGCGCGATGCCTGCGAAAGGCCCGAAATTCGGAAATTCGGCAAGCGACTGCGGCTCGCTCCAGGACAATGTGCCGCCCAGCGCCCGTTCTCCCTGGCGCAGGATGACGGGGATCAGCGGATCGTCCGCAGGGGCTGCGGCCATGCGCGGGCCAGCGAAACGCAGGAGCATACCGCCATTCGAAATCCAACGCGTCAGAGGTTCGTAGGTGTCCTCGGGCAGCCGGCCGATATCGGCCATGATGATGATGGAGGGGTTGCTGGCGAGAAGTTTCGGAATGGCGATCGAAAGATCGGAATCGGCCGGTTGGATCAGATCCGCGTAAGGCTGCAGCGCCCGCTGGATATAATAGAGCGGCGAGAGCAGCGGTTGAAATTCATCCCCACCTCCACCGGACAGCAAAACGACGCGGCGGCGCCTGAATGCGTCGTCGAGAAGGTGGACGGCGCCTGCTGTCGCGGCGTTATCGACGCTGACGCGGGCGAAATCGTTGCGCATCTCGAAGGGTGCAGTGATCGAACTCGTCGCGACACTCTGGCCTGGGGCGAAATCCACCCTGCCGTTGGCGATCGAGCGGCCCTGGGTATCGACGGCGTTCAGCGCCACGGATGCGGCATGCGAGCTGTTGAGCCGTGTGACCTTGACGGTCATGGCATCAGCCGCATTGTTTGCCGCGGTAATCGCGACCGTTCGTGCAGCATCGCCTTCGATCAGGCGGAGATCGGCGGGCTGGAGTTCGGCGAGCCTGCGCACCGTCGCGTCGTCGGCCCTGGCGGCGGCGCCGTCGGCCAGGAAGGCGAGGGTGCCGGGCTTGATGCCGTTCAGCGCTGCGCGCAACGCCTGGAAGGCGCGCTCGCGGTCCGGCACGAGCGGTCGCGGCTCGGCAGCGCCCAGCTTGTCGCGGGCGGCAGCGGCGCTACCTGGTACGGCGTCGTTGGTCGGATCGGCGGTGAAGGCGATCGATACGGGTGTGCCGGCGGATTCGGCGTCGTCTATCAGCGCGTCAGCCGTCTGGATGCGGCGCTCCCAGTCGGGCGCCGCCGCCCAGCTGTTGTCGACGAAGAGGACGAGCGGGCCACCGGATGCGAGCGAACTGGTGCGCGGATTGAAAACCGGATCGGCGATCGCAAGGATGATGGTGGCGGCGAGCAGCATGCGCAGCAGCGTCAGCCACCACGGGCTCTGCGCCGGAGTCTCCTCGCGCTTCAACACGGAGGCGAGGATCTTCAGCGGCGGGAAGACCTCGGTCTTCGGACGTGGGGGCGTCAACCGCAGCAGCCACCAGATGACGGGCAGGGCGACGAGTGCGCCGAGAATGGCGGGAAAGGCGAAAGCGAAGGGAAGGGCGGTCATAGCTGCCCTCCATGCGTTGCCTTGGCCGGCATGCCGGACAGATACATGTGCACCGCAACCAGCGCCTCCGACGCCAGATGATCGGTGCGGTGGGTCGCAAAAGTCCATCCGAGATGGCGCAGCGACTGGCCGAGGCTGTCCCTGCGGGCGAGGTAGGCGTTGCGATAGGCATCGCGGATGTGTTCGGCGCGGCCGGAGATAAGCTTGCCGCCGCTCTCCGGGTCGGTGAATTCGGTGCGGCCGCTATAAGGGAATATCTCCTCGGCGGGATCTGCTATCTCGACCACGTGGCCGCGCAGGCCGCGGCGGGCAAGTGGGCCGAGGCGTTCCATGATCGCCGGCGCATCATCGAGGAAATCGCCGATGAGGACGAGGTCACTCCAGCCGCGGATCATCGCCGTTTCCGGCAGGCCGCCGGTCAGCGGCGTATGCATGAGCGCAGCCGCAAGGCGCTCGGCGGCGTTGCGGGCGGAGGCGGGTTCCATGATGCCGGGGCAGCCGATGCGCTCGCCGGAGCGGGCAAGGATTTCAGCCAGCGCCAGCATGACGACCAGCGCGCGGCTTTCCTTGGAGACGCTGCCATAGCTCGACTTGTACATCATCGAGGGCGACATGTCGCACCAGAGCCAGATGGTGTGGGCCGCCTCCCATTCGCGCTCGCGCACATAGGTATGGTCGTCGCGGGCGGAGCGGCGCCAATCGATGCGCGACAGGCTTTCGCCCTCGGCATAGGGACGGAACTGCCAGAAATTCTCGCCGATGCCGCGTTTGCGACGGCCATGCCAGCCGGCGATCACCGTGTTGGCGATGCGCTTGGCTTCCACCAGGCAGTCCGGCACCAGGGCGGCCCGCTGCCTGGCGCGGGAAAGGGCATCGCTGCCGGGTGTCGGGTTGACGATCTGTCCGATAGATGCCACGCGTCCGGCTTCCTTATCCCTTTGCCTGCTTGACCAGTCCGGCGATGACGTCGCGCACCGACATGCCTTCGGCGCGGGCAGCGAAAGTCAACGCCATGCGGTGCTGGAGAATTGGTTCGGCGAGCGCAAAGATATCGTCGAGCGAGGGCGCGAGACGACCTTCGTAGAGCGCCCGGGCGCGGGCGCAGAGCATCATCGCCTGGCCGGCGCGAGGGCCCGGACCCCAGGCGACGTTCTTGTCGGTCGAGGCATTGCCGTGTCCGGGACGGGCAGAACGCACCAGCGCCAGGATGGCATCGACGACCGTGTCGCTTACCGGCATCTGACGCACCAGGGCCTGAATTTCGATCAGCCGCTGCGCGTTAATGACGGCTTCCGGCCGGGTTTCTCCTAAGCCCGTCGTCTCGAGCAGGATCTGGCGCTCGGCGGCGAGTTCGGGATAGTTGACGTCGACCTGCAGCAGGAAGCGGTCGAGCTGGGCTTCGGGCAGGGGATAGGTGCCTTCCTGCTCGAGCGGGTTCTGGGTGGCGAGCACATGGAAGGGGGCCGGCAGGTCATATCGCTGGCCGGCGATGGTGATGTGATATTCCTGCATCGATTGCAGAAGGGCCGACTGGGTCCGCGGCGAGGCGCGGTTGATCTCGTCGGCCATCAGCAGCTGAGCGAAAACAGGGCCCTTGACGAAGCGGAAAGAGCGGCGTCCACTGTCGTCCTGGTCCATCACCTCGGATCCGAGAATATCCGAGGGCATCAGGTCCGGGGTGAACTGAATGCGATTGGCGGCGAGGCCGAGCACTTCGCCGAGCGTCGTTACCAGTCTGGTCTTGGCAAGGCCGGGAACGCCGACGAGCAGAGCATGACCGCCGGACAGCACGGCGAGAATGGTGTTCTCGACGACGCTTTCTTGACCGAAGATCACCTTCGAGACTTCTCCGCGGATGGCGGCGATATCGGAGAGCGCCTTTTCGGCAGCGGCGACGATCGCCTTTTCATCGAGGCTGGCTTCGGTCTTCATCATACTCATGGGCATCTCCAACGGCTGAAATCATTCGGCAGCGAATCGGCGGACTTATACATGTGCCTCATACCCGATAGAGTTATGGAGATGTGACGGGCTGACAAGTTCGTTGCGAATGACTATCTCGTGACATCACTTCGTTAAGGACAAACCGGGACGGAAGAATGGCAGCCGAGGAAATCAGCGGACAGGCGGATGCGGCGGGACTTGCTGCGCTAATTTCGCGCGCGTCTGATGAAAGCGGCGGAAAAAAACGTGGGTTACCGCCAGTCGAGCGGTGGAATCCGCCTTTCTGCGGTGACATCGATATGGAGATCAGGGCCGATGGCACCTGGTTCTACATGGGCACGCCGATCGGCCGGCCAGCGCTGGTGCGGCTGTTTTCGACGGTTTTGAGGAAGGATGACGACCAGAAGACCTATCTCGTAACTCCTGTGGAAAAGGTCGGGATAAGGGTCGTCGACGCTCCGTTCATCGCCGTTGAGATGAGCGTGACGGAGGAGCAAGGCCGACAGGTGCTGACCTTCCGCACCAATGTCGGCGATGTCGTGGAGGCGGGAGGAGAGCATCGGCTGCGCTTTGCCATTGCGGGCGAGAATGCCGAACTAAAACCCTATCTGCATGTGCGCGGGCGGCTGGAGGCGCTGGTGTCGCGTGCGGTGATGTATGAACTGGTCGCGCTGGGCGAGATTTTCGACGCGGAGGGGCGGGCGATGTTTGCGATCCGCTCCGGCGGCGAGGTCTTCCCGGTCATGCCGGCCGACGAACTGGATGCTCTTTGCCGATGAATGATGCGATCACCCACCGTTATCCGCTGTTCTCAGCGGCCGAATTCCGCCGCCGCGCGCTCAACCAGAATGGCGGGCCGGTCGATCATGCCTGGCGTGATCACGGGGACCACATCCTCAATCCCGATATCGTGGCCGAGGTCGAGACCTTCAAGCTGCGCGACGCCGCCGTGCTCGTGCCCGTCGTCGACGACGGTGAGGAGGCGCAGGTGATCTTCACCAAGCGCACGGCGACGCTGCGCAAGCATTCCGGGCAGATCGCCTTTCCCGGCGGCTCGATCGATCCTGCCGATATCTCACCGGAAATGGCGGCGATCCGCGAGACGGAGGAGGAGATCGGTCTCCCCGGCTCCTTCGTCGAGACCGTCGGGCGGCTGCCGAATTATCTTGCCTCGACAGGCTTCCGCATCACGCCGGTGCTCGGCGTCGTCACGCCTGGCTTCGCGCTGACGTTGAACCCAACCGAGGTGGACGACGTGTTCGAGGTGCCGCTTTCCTTCCTGATGGACCCGGCCAATCATACCCGCGACCGGCGTGTCATCGACGGCATCGACCGGCATTTCTACCGCGTGCCCTATGAAACCAGAATGATCTGGGGCATCACAGCCGGCATCGTCCGCACGCTTTACGAAAGGCTTTATGCATGACCGGTCTTGCCGACCAAGCATGGTTCCGCGACCCGGCTCTCGGCCGGATCCTGGCACTTCTCAACGGCGACGGTGGGGCCGACGACGGCGAAGCGCGGATCGTCGGCGGCGCCGTGCGCAACAGCCTGATGGATCTGCCGGTCAGCGATATCGACATCGCCACGACACTCAGGCCGGAGGCGGTGATGGAGCGGGCGGCCGAGGCCGGCATCAAGGCGGTGCCGACGGGCCTGCAGCACGGAACGGTGACGCTCGTCATCGACGGCAAGCCCTTCGAGGTGACGACGCTTCGCACCGACGTCGAGACCGACGGGCGCCATGCCGAGGTTGCCTTCAGCACCGACTGGAAGGCAGATGCCGAACGGCGGGATCTGACGATCAACGCGCTTTATGCCGATGCTAGGGGCGAGGTGGTGGATCTGGTCGGCGGGCTTGCCGATATCGAGAGGCGCAACATCCGCTTCATCGGCGATGCGGCAAAGCGTATTGCCGAGGATCATCTGCGCATCCTGCGGTTCTTCCGCTTCTTTGCCTATTACGGCTCCGGACGGCCGGATGCCGAGGGGCTGAAGGCGTGTGCGGCGGCGCGGTCGAAACTGAAGACGCTTTCGGCAGAACGCGTCTGGTCGGAACTGCGGAAGCTGCTCGGTGCTGCCGATCCAGGCAGAGCGCTGCTCTGGATGCGGCAGGTGGCAGTGCTGACGGAAATCCTGCCGGAATCGGAACTATGGGGGATCGATGCCATCCCTTCGCTGGTCGCCACCGAAAAGGCGCTCGGCTGGACGCCCGATCCGCTGCTACGGCTTGCGGCGATCGTGCCGCCCGATGCGGCGCGGCTCGAGGCGCTGGCAGTCCGGCTTAAGCTCTCGAATGCGGAAGCTGCTACCCTCAAGGCCTGGGCAATGGCCGCGCCCGCCAATGACGGCATGTCGTCGGCCGCCTTCGAACGGCTGCTTTACCGCAACGGAGCCGACGGCATCATGACGCGGCTCAAGCTGGCGCTCGGCGTTGCGCGCGGCAAGGCTGAAGGGGATTTCGAGGAAATGGCGCGGTCGGCGCGGCTCATCAAGCTCTTGGATCAGGCCGCGAACTGGAAGAAGCCGCAATTTCCGCTGAACGGCGGCGACGTGATGTCGGTCGGCATCGCGTCCGGCCCGCGCGTCGGCGAGTTGCTTGCCGGCCTGGAAAACCAGTGGGTGGAGGAAAACTTCGTTTCCGACCGGGCGGCGCTGCTCGCCCGGCTACTGGAACAGGTGCAATAATCAGGCTGCATTCACCTCATCACGAATGCGAAACTTGATATTGTCCACCATGTTCTCGCGGATCGTGGTTTCGCCGTGAGCGTTTTTCAGGTGCTCGACGGCGCGGCGGACCACCTCGGCGTCGCTGTCTGCCCGTGTATGCCAGGCGCAGCCCGGGACGAGAGTGCCGCATTCGAAAAGTCGCATGGTCTTCTCCTCTGTTCAAAACACAAAGACGCTCGCGATCTCACGCGATTTATGAATGTGCGGGGGGAGGGAAGGTTCCGGCCGGCATAGATATGCCGGCCGGTAAAGGCAATGTCAGTCGGGCATCGCCCAGGCTTTGTAGGTATCCGAAAGCTGGCCGGGCAGGTTGCTGTTGGCGGCGGCTGCTTCGTTCTGCAGCTGTTCCGGCGACTTCCCGCCAGCCAATTGCAGCTTGACCTGCTCGATGAAGCAGGACAGCGGCAGATCTGAGCCGCTCTTGGTCCGCAATTTCTCGGCGATGCGCGTCAGAAACTCGGACGTGTCGATCGTGCGGGATGTTTCCTGGACATCCGTGGACGCAGGCGAGCCACTTTGTATCGTCATGACAATCCTCCTCCGATTGTTACGCACATACATATAAAGTTAGGACACGCTTAATTTTCGTGAAGGCCCATCACCTCGAATTTATCGATGAGTATCACAGTGTCATGGCCAACGGACGACGGGGGGCAACGATGAGAGAATGGATTCAACGTTGCCGCCGGTCTTCAGGCCGAAGATCGTGCCGCGATCATACAGCAGATTGAATTCGACGTAGCGGCCCCGGCGGATCAATTGTTCGTCGCGGTCAGCCTCCGTCCACAATTTATTGAAGTTGGTGCGGACGATCTTCGGATAGACCATGGCGAAGGCCCGGCCGATATCGCGCGTGAAGGCGAAATCGGCGTCCCAGCCGCCAGCGTCCTCGCTCGAATGCAGCCAGTCGTAGAAGATGCCGCCAATGCCGCGGGCCTCGCTGCGGTGTTTCAGGAAGAAATATTCGTCGCACCAGGCCTTATAGGCATCGTAATCGGCGACGGCATGATTGCGGCAGGCGATCTCCATGGCCTTGTGGAAGAGCTGGCTATCCTCGTCCTCCTGGGTGCGGCGGCGCGACAGCACCGGCGTCAGATCGGCGCCACCGCCGAACCAGCGGCTGGTGGTGACCACCATGCGGGTGTTCATATGCACGGCCGGGACGTTGGGATTGACGGGATGGGCAATCAGCGAAATGCCCGAGGCCCAGAAACGCGGATCGTCCTTGGCGCCAGGTATCTGCGCCCGGAAGTCCGGAGAGAACTCGCCGTGGACGGTGGAGGTGTGAACGCCGACCTTCTCGAAGACACGGCCCTCCATCATCGACATGCGGCCGCCGCCGCCGTTTTCGCGCCACCAATCCTTGGCGACGAAGCGGCCGGGCTCCTGATCGGAGAGCGGACCTTCCAACTCGTCTTCAAGGGTTTCGAAGGAGGCGCAGATCGTATCGCGCAGTCCTTCGAACCAGTTGCGGGCGGCCGCCTTCTTCTCTTCGATATCTTCAGGCAAGCCGATCGGCAGTTCCGGTCTTTCCATTCGCGCCTCCGGCGGTCGGCATCTCCATAGGAAGCGACTCGCTTATTCTCGATTACCCGCCCCGTTTAGCAGGTGGCGCCGCATCTCGCCAAGCCAAGCAAGGACCGCCAAGCGCTTCCAAGATTCGACTCGCAAATCCCGAATTTCGATACTACCTTTTCTGAAGAGGTAGGTTTGATGAAAAAAGTTCCAGGACCTCCGTCCTTCGACGGCCTGAAGCGCAGGATAGCGAGACATCGGGCGGAAACTTCTTCCCGCAGGAAAGACCACTTCGTGCGTGAGACATATTGCCTCGCCCTGATCGACGCACGCGCCAAGGCGCGGGAATGGTTCGACGAATATCCGAAAGCCGCCTACTGGACAGAGGTGGAGAGCTGGCGCCAGCTCGACGGCGACCAGATCGAATTCACCATGCGCCGCCTGCCTTCGGCAGACTGATCCTCACTCCGCGGCGGGCCGAACACGGCTTTCAATCAGCAGGCCACTCTCGTCCATGATCGGATGCGCCACAGAGACAATGTGGGCGTTGACCCGCTTCAGGTCGCGCAGCATGTCGAGATGCAGCGAGCTGGTCTGCAGGCTGTCGGCGCGGCCGTCGCGCAGGCGTTCGAGATGGCGCTCGGCCGACTGCTTCTCCATCCGGCGCACCTCAACCTTTATCTCCATCATCTGCCGCGCGAGATTGAAATCGCGGGTGACGAAGATCGTCTGGGCGACCCGCAGATTGTCGATCGTCAGGTCGAACAGCTTGCGCAGTTCCTGATGACCGTCATCGGAGAATTTCAGGCCAAGCGAGATCTTCTTCGCCACCTGCTCCCGCAAGCCCTTCTCGATGATGTCGCCCATATGTTCGAGATTGATCGCATAATCGATGACGACGATCGAACGGCGGGCGTTCTCGTCGGTGAGTCCGTCGCGGCCGAGCTTCGAGAGATAGATCTTCACTTCCTGCTGCAGCCGGTCGACGCGCTCTTCGAGAGCCGGGATTTCGGCAAGTTTGCTGGCATCATTCTGCTCGAAGGCTTCGGAGACCCTAACCAGCATGCGCTCGATGATGTCGCCGACGCCGAGCACTTCGCGGGTGGCGCTCGCAAGGGCAATGACGGGTGTCGAAAGCTCCTGCGCATCGAGATATTTCGGTGCGTTGTCAGGCTCCGGCTGATCCGGCACCAGCCGAGCCATCAGGGTGGCGAGCGGCCGGGAGAACGGCCAGGCGAGTGCTGCGAGCAGAAGGTTGAAGGCGAGATGCGCGTCGACCGGCAGCTTGGCCGGACCGAAGGGCAGCATCTGGATGAGTTCGGCGCCATAGCCCGCCAGCGGCAGGGCGATGAAGCAGCCGAGCGCGCGCACCGCGAGATTGCCGAGAGTGACGCGCCGCGCCGACACCGGGCCGGACAATGTCGCGATGACAGGTGGGATCGCGCCGCCGAGATTGGCGCCGAGCACGAGCACGATGACGAGTTCAGCCGAGACCAGGCCCGCCGAGGCGAGCGACAGGATAAGCACCACCACAGCCAGGCTCGACGAGGAGAGGAAGGCAAGGCCTGCTGAAAAGAGCAGCGCCACGGGCAGAGCGCCGTCCAGCAGGCCGATGAAGGCGGCGAGAGCCGGAGAGGCGCGCATCGGCTCCGTGGCGAGGCCGAGCAAATGCAGCGACAGCAGCATCAGACCGATGCCGATCAGCGCCGCGCCACCGCCCTGGCGGGCGCTGGAGCGGCCACGGTAAAGCACGATGCCGGTCAGGATCAGCAGCGGAGAGAGCCATTCGATGCCGGTTGCGACGATCCAGGCGGTGATCGCGGTGCCGACATTGGCGCCGAGCAGGACGATCTGCGCCATGCGCGGCTTGATCAGGTCACGTTCGACGAAGGATGCGGTCATCAGCGCCGTTGCCGTCGAACTCTGCAGCGCGATGGTCGCTACCAGCCCCGACAGGAAGGAGCGGAAGCCACCGCGCGTGCCGCTCGCCAGCCCTGTTCTCAGTCGTGCGCCGAAGGCCCTGGACACGCCGTCCTTCACCTGCGCGAGGCCGAACAGCAGCAAGGCCACGGCACCGAACAGGTTGATCATGATGATTGTGGAATCCATTTCTTGTTTTTATTCTTCTTTCACAGCCTGGAGAAGTGGTGCTTTCCTCATATGGCGTCCAACCCATTGGAATCATGGAGGCTACGCAGTATTTTTGATTGCTCGGCTAATAAATATACGCCGGTTTGACGGATAGACAACGCTATTTTGCGACATATTCATCAGCGGATCCGCAATTCTGCGGGCCTTTGCTCTGCGCGCGCCAGCAGCGGTCAGGCCCAGACCGTCTGGCGCATCGCTTCGCCGACGATCATTGCAGCCGAGACGGCGACGTTGATCGAGCGCTGGCCTTCGACCATCGGGATCAGGATGCGGGCATCGGCCCTCTCATGGACCTGATCCGGCACGCCGGCGCTTTCGCGGCCGAAAAGCAGGATATCGTCGGGGCAAAAGGCAAGATCGGTGTAGCGGTCCGCAGCCTTGGTCGAGGCAAGGATTAGGCGGCGGCCGGTGGTCAGACGCCACGCCTCGAAGCGGTCCCAGCTGATATGTCGGGTGAGGCTAGCTGTGGCGATGTAATCCATGCCTGATCGTTTCAGGTTGCGGTCGGAGACGTCGAAGCCGGCGGGCTCGATCAGATCGACCGCGAAGCCCAGGCAGGCTGCAAGGCGCAGGATCGTGCCGGTATTGCCGGGAATATCTGGCTGATAGAGTGCCAATCTCAGGTCCGTCATCATGCCCGCTTTTTGGTTTCCGTTTCCACGCGAGAGGCCTAATGCAACCTTGCTTTCGGCGCAACAGGGCGCAGTTTGGCCCGGAAACGTTCAATTTGCGCCATTATTGGGCTGGAAATTTCGCGATTTTCGCGTTATCCATGCATGTCTTCAGTCGCCAGCAGGGAGGGCCGTCATGAATATTTTGCTCGATATGCGCTTTCCCGCCGTGATGCCGTCCAAGGCGACGCGGCGCCGCTAGGGCGCATTTCTTCTTGAATCCCTCTTTTTGATCCATTGTGCGGCTGTTTCAGCCTCGCCCCTTGAACGTTCGGTTCCCATATGTGCTTGCATGCGCTGGGATGGCGCGAAGCCGGGAGCCGGAACGCTGACGTTTCGGAGCAATTTCATGTTTGGCTGGTTCGAACAGCGACTCAATCCCTTTCCAAGCGAGGAGCCCGTTGCTCCGCCGAAGGGTCTCTTTGCCTTTTGCTGGCACTACAGCAAACCGGCGGCGCCATGGCTCGGACTGATGGCCCTGTTGACCGCGCTGATCGCCGTCGGCGAAGTGGCGCTCTTCCAGTTCCTCGGCGACATCGTCGACTGGCTGACCAATGCCGATCGCGCCAACTTCCTGGACAGGGAGGGCCACAAGCTTTTCTGGATGGCGGCGCTGGTGCTGATCGGTCTGCCGCTGACGGCGGGGCTCGATTCTCTGATCATGCATCAGATGATGCTCGGTAACTATCCGATGATTGCACGCTGGCAGATGCACCGCTTCCTGCTGCGCCACAGCATGACGTTCTTCGCCAATGAGTTTGCCGGGCGCGTGGCGACCAAGGTCATGCAGACCTCGCTTGCCGTGCGCGAAACGGTGATGAAGATCCTCGACGTCTTCGTCTACGTTGTGACCTACTTCCTGACGATGATCATCGTCATTGCGGCGGCAGACTGGCGGCTGATGATCCCGATCCTCGTCTGGCTCGCCGTCTACATCGGCATCGTCGCCTATTTCGTGCCGCGGCTTCGCAAGATCGCTGCGACGCAGGCGGATGCGCGCTCGATGATGACGGGGCGCGTGGTCGACAGCTATACGAATATCGCCACCGTCAAGCTGTTTTCGCATGCCGGCCGCGAGGAGGTCTATGCCAAGGAGGGCATGGACGAGTTCCTGCAGACCGTGCACAAGCAGATGCGCAAGGTGACACTCTTCCACATCAGCGTCTATCTGAACAACTGTGTCGCGCTCTTCGTCATCTCCGGTCTGTCGATCTGGTTCTGGCTGAACGGCGCGATCTCGGTCGGAGCCATCGCCATCGCCATCGGACTTGCGATGCGCGTCAACGGTATGTCGCAATGGATCATGTGGGAAGTCTCGGCGCTGTTCGAGAATATCGGCACGGTCTATGACGGCATGGAGATGATGAGCAAACAGCACGACATCGTCGACAAGCCGGGCGCTCCCAGTTTGACGGCGAAGAAGGGCGCGATCCACTACGACCGCATCCGCTTCCACTACGGCAAGAGCAAGGGTGTCATCGACAACCTGTCACTCGACATCAAGGCGGGCGAGAAGGTCGGTCTCGTCGGCCGCTCCGGCGCCGGCAAGACGACGCTGATGAACCTGTTGCTGCGCTTCTACGACCTGGAGAGGGGGCGCATCACTATCGACGGGCAGGACATCGCCGGCGTCTCGCAAGAAAGCCTGCGCTCGCTGATCGGCGTGGTGACGCAGGATACCTCGCTGCTGCATCGCTCGATCCGCGACAACATCGCCTACGGCCGTCCCGATGCCTCGGACGTCGAGATCATCGAGGCCGCCAAGCGCGCCAATGCCTGGGAGTTCATCGAAGGGCTCGTCGACATGCAAGGCCGCGAGGGGCTTGACGCTCAGGTCGGCGAACGCGGCGTCAAGCTCTCCGGCGGCCAGCGGCAGCGCGTCGCGATCGCCCGCGTTTTCCTTAAGGACGCGCCGATCCTGGTGCTCGACGAGGCGACCTCGGCGCTCGATTCCGAAGTCGAGGCGGCGATCCAGGAAAACCTGTTTGCCCTGATGGAGGGCAAGACGGTAATCGCGATCGCTCACCGGCTGTCGACGTTGACGGAGATGGACCGGCTGATCGTGCTCGACAAGGGCCGAATCGTCGAGGCCGGTTCGCATGCCGAACTCGTCGAAGGACGCGGCATCTATGCCGACCTCTGGAACCGCCAGTCCGGCGGCTTCCTCTCCGATCACGCCGAAGAGGCGGAAGAGGCGGCGGAATGATAAAGGGCCCTCCCGGCGGAAGCGGGTAAGGCCTTTTGAATTCCTATCCTGGCTACTTTGTGGTTGCCAACGGTATTGGGGACTGCCGACGGCCGCCCCGTCCATTCACAGGCTGTCGGCCCAGTCGATGACGCGGTCATGTTCGACGAGGATGATGGTGTTGGCGGCGGCGAGGGTGCGCAGCGCGACGATGCGGCGGCGCTCCTCCTGGTCGAGCCAGGCGGTAACGGCCTCGGTGACGATTTCGTCGCGCGGCAATGCCAGGTCGAGAGCCAGGGCATCGAGCCTTTCCGCGAGCGGAAGCGGAATATGCACATCGAGCATTTTCGTTTCCATGGATACTCTCCGGTGAAGTGCGATCGTATCGTCAGATTGTGACGGGTTCGGGGGTAATCAATGGCGATGCCGCCGATGTTATCGTTCATTACCAAAATATAAGGTTGCGTCCGCTTTTCATTCCCTTTGCCGCTCGGCTCAATCCGCCTATATCGCTTCCATGTTCCTGCGCCCCATCCTTCGCCTGTTCGAAACCTGGATCGATCCGTTCGGTCCGCGCGCCAATCTTCAGCCGCCGGGCTCGACGCTCGGTTTCATCCGGTTCTATATCGGCCAGGCGAAGATGCCGTTCGTCGCCATGCTCATTCTCGGCGGCACATCGGCGGCCATCGAGGCCGCACTTTTCTGGTTCGTCGGCCGGCTCGTCGATATCCTTGGCAGTATCAGGCCCGGCGCCGGCTGGAGCGGTCTTCTCGCAGCCCATGGCGGCGAGCTGTTCGGCATGCTCGCGCTCATCGGGCTCGTGCGTTTCGTCGTCGCCTTCCTGATCGCGCTCGTCGATCAGCAGGTGATCACGCCGGGTTTCTACAATCTAGCACGTTGGCAATCCTATCTCCATGTCTCCAGGCAGTCTTTATCGTTCTTCCAGAGCGATTTCTCCGGACGCATCGTTACCAAGGTCTGGTCGGCCGGGCAGGCAACCGGGGATCTCGTCACTTCGCTGATGGAAAGCGTCTGGTTCGTCGGAATTTATGCCGTGACGACGCTGGTGCTCGTCGCCCGGCTGGACTTTTCCCTTGCCGCCGTCGTGCTGTTCTGGCTTGGCGCCTTCGGCCTGCTTGCCCGTCATTTCGTTCCGCGGATCCGCCTTCATTCCCGCGAAACAGCGGAGGCCGGATCGATGCTGAACGGCCGAATGGTCGATTCCTACAGCAACATGCAGACGCTGAAGCTGTTTGCGCGCGACGAGGAAAGCGACCGATACATGCGGCAGGGCTTCGATATCTTTCAGGATACGGTTCTGCGTTTCACGCGGTTCATCACCGGCGTCAGGGCCTCGATGGCGCTGCTCTCCGGCCTGATGATTGTAACGATGGCGGGGCTGAGCGTCGATCTCTGGCTGCGCGGCCTGATCAGCTCCGGTGCCGTGGCATTTTCTTTGGCGCTGGTGCTCAGGCTGAATTTCCTGCTCGGGCGGCTGATGACGCAGTTTAACGGTATCATGCGCAATCTCGGCACCATTCAGAACGCCGCCGAGCTGATATCCCAACCTCTGGGGCTCGTCGATCGGCCGGATGCGAAGAGCCTGCTGATCCGGCAGCCCGGCATCCGCTTCGACAATGTTTCCTTCCGCTACGGCAAGGGTCACCTGCCGGTCGTCGAGAATTTCTCACTGACCATCCAACCGGGCGAAAAGGTCGGGATCGTCGGCCGTTCGGGGGCGGGAAAATCGACGCTGATGAACCTGCTGCTGCGCCTCTACGACATTCAGGATGGTCGCATTCTCATCGACGGCCAGGATATTGCGGCCGTGACGCAGGAATCTCTCAGGATGCAGATCGGCGTCGTCAGCCAGGACACCTCGCTGCTGCATCGTTCGGTGCGCGACAATATCCTGTTCGGACGGCCGGATGCCGGTGAGGAGCGGTTGGTCGAGGCGGCCAGGCGTGCCGAAGCCATCGACTTTATCGAGCGGCTGCAGGATCAGCAGGGCCGTAGAGGTTTCGACGCGCATGTCGGCGAACGCGGTGTCAAACTGTCAGGCGGACAGCGGCAGCGCATCGCCATTGCCCGCGTCATGCTCAAGGACGCTCCGATCCTCGTCCTCGACGAAGCGACGTCGGCCCTCGATTCGGAAGTGGAGGAAGCGATCCAATCCAATCTCCATCGGATCATGGAAGGCAAAACGGTGCTTGCGATCGCCCACCGGCTGTCGACGATTGCAGCACTCGACCGGCTGATCGTTGTTGATCTCGGCCGGATCATCGAGGAGGGCAGCCATGACCAACTGCTTCGCCGCGGCGGGCTCTATGCCGAGCTCTGGGCGCGCCAGTCCGGCGGCTTCCTCGCGGCGGACGAAGACGTGGGCTCAAGGGTCGACGACGAATTCCGCCATGAGGCCAAAATGATTTGAACCGAAACTGTCCCCGATGCGGCGGACCGATTTCAGCCGCAGGGGCGCCCTGCTGAAGACGTGATCAATCGGAATGCCGAAGGCGCCTGCGGCGATCGGCCATGTCGCCGGCTCCAGCGATACCGTGCCCAAGCCTTGGCTGCGCATGAGATACTGCACGTCGGGCGCCAGAATCGACGTGTTGAAATCACCGGCAAGAACGAGCGGTCCCGGCAGTGAGGGAATAATCTCCGTGAGATCTTCGATTTCCAGGCCATGGAATTCGTCGTAATAAGGTTTGGTCAGGTGCGCGGCGAGGAAATTGATCTTCTGGCCGTCGAAGTCGATCGTCGAGATCGTCAGCCGGTTGCGCCAGAGCAGCCCGAGGTTGCGGATGCGAGGTTCGATGAGCGGGCGCTTCGACAGCACCAGCGTATCGCATTCCTGCATGCCGACACCACAGCCGACGTAATAGGGATAGGTCTTCAATAACCGCGGCAGTTCCGACAGCAGCGGTTCGGCCTCCAGGATGCTGACGACGTCGGCACCCGAGGCGATGGCCATATCGGCGATTGCTGCGCCGTTGGCGAAATTATCATTCTCGATATTGAAAGACATCAGCTTGAAGAGGGCCGGGCGGCCTTCGGCGACGGCGGGCTCGACGAATTCGCGCGTCATCACCACACCATGGACGGCAAGGACCGCGGATACGGCGAGCGTCAGCAGCGCATACCAGTGCCGCTTGACGAGAAAGGCTGCGATCGACGCTGCCGCTGCTGCCACCGCCAGATGGATCTGGAAACTGTAAAAGAGAGAAAGCAGATAGAAGTTGCTAACGTATCGCAGTGAGACGATGGTGAGAACCAGGGTTGTGAGAACGCTGAATACGCAGAAAATCGTGTCTCTCATCCGCTCCGGTCCGGCTCGCTGGCGTGATTGCGACTGCGCCTATCACGGCGGCATTTTTGTTGCAATGCAACATAATCGCAAGCTCGTGTTTGCCTTAAAAAATTCATCGGAAATTCCCGCGACATTGTGCCCTCTTCCCCTTGCCAAGGCTGGACATAATTTGCGATCAAGCTTAGAACGCGCCGGATTGCCGGGGAATCTATGGCCGAATTGTGTCTGGATCGATTCGCCGGCAGAGGGGGCAGGGCGGAATTCCGCGATAATTGCGCAGAGGATGGTTAGGCCGTGAGCGAACACGTAACGACAAGCGAGGCTTCAACAGAGCCTACTCGCCGTGATTTCCTTTATCTCACCACTGGTATGGCAGGTGCTGTCGGCGCCGTCGCGGTTGCCTGGCCGTTCGTCGACCAAATGCGCCCGGATGCGTCGACGCTGGCGCTGGCCTCCATCGAAGTCGATGTTGCGAGCCTCGAGCCCGGCATGTCGCTGACGGTCAAGTGGCGCGGCAAGCCGATCTTCATCCGCAACCGCACGGCTGAAGAAGTGAAGGCCGCCGCCGATGTTGCGCTGGCGGACCTCAAGGATCCGATCGCCCGCAATGCCAATCTGCCGCCCGAAGCTCAGGCAACGGGTGTCGACCGTTCAGGTGGCAAGGACAAGGAAAACTGGATCGTCATGATCGGCACCTGCACCCATCTCGGCTGCGTGCCGCTCGGCCAGGCCGGCGAATACAATGGTTGGTTCTGTCCCTGCCATGGCTCGGTCTACGATACGGCCGGCCGCATCCGTAAGGGTCCTGCGCCGCAGAACCTGGCGATTCCGACCTTTTCATTTATATCCGATACCAAGATCAAGATCGGTTGAGGGGAGACTGATTAATGAGTGGCCATTCCAGCTACGAGCCATCAACCGGCCTTGAGAAATGGGTCGATGCGCGCCTGCCTTTGCCGCGCATGGTCTATGACAGCTTCATCGCCTATCCGGTTCCCAGGAACCTGAACTACGCCTATACATTCGGCGCCATGCTCGCCGTCATGCTGATCGTGCAGATCCTGACGGGCGTGGTGCTGGCCATGCACTATGCCGCCGACACGACGATCGCGTTCAACTCCGTTGAAAAGATCATGCGTGACGTCAACCATGGCTGGATGCTGCGCTATATGCATGCCAACGGCGCCTCCTTCTTCTTCGTCGCCGTCTATCTGCACATCGCCCGCGGCCTCTATTACGGTTCCTACAAGGCACCGCGCGAAATCCTCTGGATCCTCGGCGTGGTCATCTACCTGCTGATGATGGCGACCGGCTTCATGGGCTACGTTCTGCCGTGGGGGCAGATGTCCTTCTGGGGCGCGACCGTCATTACCGGCTTCTTCTCGGCCTTCCCGCTGGTCGGCGAATGGATCCAGCAGTTTCTGCTGGGCGGCTTCGCCGTCGATCAGCCGACGCTGAACCGCTTCTTCTCGCTGCATTACCTGCTGCCCTTCATGATCGCCGGCGTCGTCGTCCTGCATATCTGGGCGCTGCACGTCGTCGGCCAGACCAACCCGACGGGCGTCGAGGTCAAGACGAAGACGGACACCGTGCGCTTCACGCCCTATGCGACGATGAAGGATGCGCTCGGCGTCTCAATCTTCCTGCTGGTCTATGCCTATTTCGTCTTCTACCTGCCGAACTTCCTCGGCCATGCCGACAACTACATCCCGGCCGACCCGTTGAAGACACCGGCCCACATCGTTCCGGAATGGTACTTCCTGCCGTTCTACGCGATGCTGCGTTCGATCACCTTCAACGTCGGCCCGATCGACTCCAAGCTCGGCGGCGTGCTGGTGATGTTCGGTGCGATCATCGTGCTGTTCTTCCTGCCCTGGCTCGATACCTCGAAGGTCCGCTCGGCGGTCTACCGTCCCTGGTACAAGCTGTTCTACTGGCTGTTCGTGATCAACGCGATCATCCTCGGCTGGCTGGGTTCGCAACCGGCGGAAGGCCTGTTCACCACGATTTCGCAGATCTGCACGCTTCTCTACTTCGCTTTCTTCCTGGTCGCTATGCCAGTTCTCGGCCTGGTGGAAACGCCGCGCCGCATCCCGAACTCGATCACCGAAGCGGTGCTCGAAAAGCGCAACAAGACAGCTGCCGCCAGTGCGGCGGCCAATGCGTAAGCGCGCGGCGGAAGGGAACAAAAACATGAAAACGCTTGTTGCAAGCATTCTTTCGCTCGCAGTCGCTGCTGTTCTCGGCAGCGCCGCCGTCGCCCAGGAAGCGACGCCCGCCAACGGTGCTGCTCCTGCCCATCACGCGGAAAGTGCGACGCCGCACTATCCGCTGAAGGAGCCGAAGGAGGAGGAATGGACTTTCGCCGGTCCGTTCGGCCATTACGACAAGGCTCAGCTTCAGCGCGGCCTCAAGGTCTACACCGAAGTCTGTTCCGCCTGCCATTCGATGAACCTCGTGCCTTTCCGCATGCTCGACGAGCTCGGCTACAACGAGGGGCAGGTGAAAGCTTTCGCCGCGAACTACGAAGTCCAGGACGGCCCGAATGCGGCCGGCGAGATGTTTACCCGCAAGGCGGTCCCTTCCGACCACTTCCCGGCGCCTTTCGCCAATGCGGAGGCGGCTGCCGCTTCCAACAACGGTGCGGCTCCGCCTGATTTTTCGCTGATCGCCAAAGCCCGCGAAGTCGAGCGCGGCTTCCCGCAATTCGTCTTCGACGTCTTCACGCAGTATCAGGAAAACGGCCCGGACTATATCCACGCGCTGTTGACCGGCTATGAAGAGCCGCCGGCCGGTTTCCAAGTGCCGCAGGGCGGACATTATAACCCGTATTTCCATG
The DNA here is from genome assembly GCF_019685025.1 of Rhizobium sp. NZLR8. Lineage (NCBI taxonomy): Bacteria > Pseudomonadati > Pseudomonadota > Alphaproteobacteria > Hyphomicrobiales > Rhizobiaceae > Rhizobium > Rhizobium sp. NZLR8. The sequence goes on from NZ_JABDVY010000011.1 coordinate 190,606, forward strand.
CCGCTGCCGTCCTCGCCATGCCGAAGCCGCTCTCCGATGGCCAGGTGACCTATGACGACGGCGCACCGCAGACCGTCGACCAGTATTCCAAGGACGTCTCCTCCTTCCTGATGTGGGCCGCCGAGCCGCATCTTGAGGAGCGCAAGCGCACCGGCTTCATGGTCATGATCTTCCTGGCGATCTTCACGGTGCTGATCTACCTGACGAAGCGTTCGGTCTACGCCAACAAAGAGCATTGAGCGCTCCTTGCCGGAATCTTAGAGGCGGCTTGCGAGCCGCCTTTTTTGTTGGTTCCGCCCCTGGCAATTGATAGGGTGCGGCGAATTTCGCTCGCAGATATGGACTTTCGATGGACAAGAATATGACTTCGGAGCTGGCCGCCAGCATCCGCTCCATCCACGACTACCCCAAGCCCGGCATCATCTTTCGGGACATCACCACGCTGCTCGGCAACCCCCGCGCTTTCCGCCGGGCGGTCGACGAACTCGTGCAACCCTATGCAGGCACGAAAATCGACAAGATTGCCGGCATGGAGGCGCGCGGCTTCATTCTCGGCGGTGCGGTGGCGCATCAGCTTTCCTCCGGCTTCGTGCCGATCCGCAAAAAGGGCAAGCTGCCGCACGAGACCGTGCGCATTGCCTACAGCCTGGAATATGGCGTCGACGAGATGGAGATGCACCGCGATGCGGTGCAGCCCGGCGAGAAGGTGATCCTGGTCGACGACCTGATTGCAACCGGCGGCACGGCGGTGGGTGCCACGAAGCTGCTGCGCCAGATCGGCGCGGAAGTGGTCGGCGCCTGCTTCGTTATCGACCTGCCGGACCTTGGGGGTCGCAAGAAGCTGGAAGAGCTCGGCGTCGTCGTTCACACCCTGGTCGAATTCTCCGGCCACTGACCCGGCATTCCGCACGCGGCGTCAGTCGAATTCCAAGACGCCGCTTTCGAAGCGCATGACGGGATCGCCGTTCTGATTGGCGCCCTCGCAGAGGATGGTGTTGAGGTGCCAGCCCGGCCGCGACGCGAGCGGCCGGCTGGAAAGGAGGGTGACGGAATAGGTCACGACGTCGCCTGGGAAGATCGGCCGCAGCCATTGCAGTTTCTGGAAGCCGGGTGAAGGGCCGAGGTTCGGAGCCGTCATGCCTCTTTGTGCGAGGGCGACGCTCTGGCTTTTCCAGAAGGCGAGGAAGGTCCGCATCCAGGCGGCGGTGGTGTGCCATCCCGAAGCGCAAAGGCCGCCGAAGAGGGTATCCTTGGCTGCTTCCTTGTCGACGTGAAAACGCTGCGGATCGAAGCGCGTCGCGAAGCGGATGATGTTTTCCTCGGTGAAGGTGTAGCTGCCGATCTCGGCCTTCTCGCCGACGGCGCAAAGCTCGGACATTCTCATGCTGATGTCTCCGGGCTGATGCTGATGTCAGTGAGGCCGGGGTGCATTCGGATCATGACCGAATTCTCCGAGAGACAAACGAGTTCGCCGCGCTGGTTTTCCATCTCGTGACGGAACTTGACGATGCCCATTCCGGAGCGCGAGCGCATCGGCCGGGCTTCGAGCACGGTCGAGTGGCCTTGCAGCGTGTCGCCTGCCAGCACCGGCTTGCGCCATTCCATCAGGTCTATGCCCGGCGCACCCTCGCAGAGCGCGTTCAGGATATAGCTGTCGGCCATCATGCGCATGAGCATCGAAGAGGTATGCCAGCCGGAGGCCGCGAGCCCGCCTAGAATGCTGGCGCGGCCGGCAGCCTCGTCGAGATGCATGGGCTGCTGATCGAATTCCCGCGCAAACTCGATGATTTCCTCGGCCAACACCAGCTTTGGACCGAGGGCGAAGCGGCGGCCGGGCTGGAAATCCTCTAGGGAAAGCTTTTCTGCCGTCATTCGTACCTCCGCCATATGCAGCGCCTAGAACAGGATGTTTTAGGCAGGTCGGCCTAAAATCTGATTCCTGTTCTAAATTAAAGAGTTAGAGCATGATGTCATAAGAAAACCGCTTACACTTTTCGGCGTCTTGCTCTAGTGCTTACAATAGCATCCGCGCGGGCTCAATGATTCCGGGGAGATAAACCGGCATGACTGAACTAAGGTCGATACTCGACGAGGCAGCGCGCGAAGGGCTGATTTCGCCGGAGGCGGGCGGGCGGCTTTTGCCATTTCTGAGCGAGCGCGGCGTCGCCGTCGTCGGGCACGCCATCGGCGTTGCCGAGGGGCGGCCGGCCGTGGCGGCGCAGGGGCAGGCATGGTCGGACACAGAGACGCCGCGTTTCGTGCGCGGCTTCCACGACGTGCTGATCACCATCGGCGTTATCGTGGCGCTTTGCGGCCTCTGGGGGCTTGCCGCACTTTATGCCGTGCTGCCTGCCATCATCGTGCTTTCGGAAATCCTGGTGAACCGCCAGCGGCTTGCCCTGCCGGCCGTCAGCCTGACGATCGCGCTGTTCTGCTGGACATGCCTGCTGATGTCCCGTTTCTTCCCGCCGTGGACGCCGACCTCCCAATCTTTCGGAGCGGAGGCGACGCAGTTCGTCGCCGGCTTCCCGATCATCCTCGGCGCTTATTATGTCCGGTATCGCGTGCCGCTGTCGCTTGCGCTCTGCATTATGTCGGTGCTTGCTTTCGTCCTCACTCTGCTTTTGCGGCTGGTGCAATGGGCGAGCAGCAATCCTGCGTTTTTCCTCGATCATCCCGTCGCGTTGGCGCTGCTTGCCCTTATCTGCGCGCTCGGACTGTTTGCCATGGCGCTCTATTTCGATCTCGGCGACCGGCTGCGACGGACGACGCGTTCGGACATCGCTTTCTGGCTGCATCTCGGCGCCGCGCCGGCGCTGCTCTACAGCACGGTTTCCCTGCTGTCGTTCGGGGGAGACGTCCATATCTTCGACGTCGCGAACATGTCGGCGCGGACACCTGCAGTCGTTGCGACGGTGACGGCGCTGATGCTGATCGGTCTCATCATCGACCGGCGCGCCTTCGTGACATCAGGGCTTCTGTCGCTCGGCGTGGCGATCTTCAGCGTCTTCCGGCAGGGAAGCGCCACAGCCGACACCTATATCTTCTCGACGCTGATTGTCGTCGGCGCAATCGTATTAATCATCGGCACCGGTTGGATGCCACTTCGGCGGCTGGTGCTGCGTGCACTGCCGCCGGCAATCGCAAACCGACTGCCGCCGGGTTAAGGCTAAGGCGGCAGCGTTTTCACTTAGGTGTTGAAGCGGAAGTGGATGACGTCGCCGTCCTGGACGACGTATTCCTTGCCTTCGTCACGCGCCTTGCCGGCATCCTTGGCGCCGACTTCGCCGTTGAATTTGATGTAGTCGTCATAGGCGATGGTGTTGGCGCGGATGAAGCCGCGCTCGAAATCCGAATGGATGACGCCGGCGGCCTGCGGCGCCTTGGTGCCGCGCTCGATCGTCCAGGCACGCGTTTCCTTCGGGCCGACGGTGAAATAGGTGATGAGGTGGAGCAGCTTGTAACCGGCGCGGATCAGCCGGTCGAGGCCGGCCTCGTCAAGGTCGAGGGCGGAGAGGAATTCCTTGGCCTCATCCTCGGGAAGCTGAGCGACCTCAGCCTCGATCGCCGCCGAGATGACGACGGTTTCGGCACCCTGTTCGCGAGCCATGACGGCGACGGCCTCGGTGAATTCGTTGCCGGTCGAAGCCTCGGCCTCGGCGACGTTGCAGACGTAGAGCACGGGATGCGAGGTCAAAAGGTTGAGGCTCTTGAGGATTGCGATTTCCTCGGCATCGAGCGTCGACAGCAGCGTGCGCACCGGCTGGCCTTCGTTGAGCAGCTTCAGCGACGCTTCCATGATCGGCAGCATCGCCATCGACTCCTTGTCCTTGCCGGTGGCGCGCTTGCGCGTCTGCTCTGTCCGGCGCTCCAGGCTTTCGAGGTCGGCGAGCATCAACTCGGTCTCGATGGTCTCAGCATCGGCGACAGGATTGATGCGGCCTTCGACATGGGTGATGTCGCTGTCTTCAAAGCAGCGCAGCACATGGACGATGGCATCGACTTCGCGGATATTGGCGAGGAACTGGTTGCCGAGACCTTCACCCTTCGAGGCGCCGCGCACCAAGCCGGCGATGTCGACGAAGGAGATCCGGGTCGGGATCAGCTCCTTCGACTTGGCGATGTCGGCAAGCTTGCGCATGCGCGGATCGGGCACGGCGACTTCACCAGTGTTCGGCTCGATAGTGCAGAAGGGATAGTTCGCCGCCTGTGCCGCGGCCGTCTTGGTGAGCGCGTTGAAGAGGGTTGATTTGCCGACGTTCGGCAGACCGACGATGCCGCATTTGAAACCCATGGCGAATACCTGCTGTTCTTAAATTCGTTGCTGGTGCCTATGGGATAAAGGAGCAATGTGGTCAAGTCTTAGAGAGCTTTTACCTTGCTCACTTGCCGATGGATCGGTGCTGACCTATTCTTGATGGCGACGGGGATTTCGACGCTCGGCGGATGTCGTCAGTATGCCGGTCACCCAATTGACCCTCTCGATGCCAGACTGGCGCTGCTGCATTCAAACTGGGAATTGCGGCGACGGCCTGTCGAAAACTCGTCATCGACAATGATTCAATGGTCTTGACATTTCCTGACCCATGTCAACGGGTGGATTTTTCCGATGAGTGACAATGACATAGCCCTTAAGCCGAAGACCAAGGTGAAGCTGAAGCTGGACAAGCCGAAGCTCTACAAAGTCATTCTCGTCAATGACGATTATACCCCGCGCGAATTGGTCATTATGATCCTGAAGTCCGTCTTCCGTATGAGCGAGGAGACTGGCTACCGGGTGATGATGACCGCGCACAAGCTCGGCTCCTGCGTGGTCGTGGTCTGCGCCAGGGATATTGCCGAGACCAAGGCCAAGGAGGGCATAGACCTTGCGAAGGAAATGGGCTTTCCGTTGATGTTCACGACGGAGCCGGAGGAATAAGTTCGGATTCAGGGCCGGCGGATCTGAAAGCCGGTCTTACCTCGCACGAAGCCGCAGTTTTCGTAGAAGCGATGCGTTGCCGGGTTGGTCGAGCCGGTGAGCAGCATCACCTTGTAACAGCCGGCCTTCCAGGCCTCAGTCACCGCATGGCCGATGACGCTGCCGGCATAACCGCACTGGCGGTGACCGGCATGGGTGACGACGTTTTCGATCAGCGCATAGGAGGCGCCGTTCCGCGTCAGATTCGGCACGACGATCAGGGTGGCGGTGGCAGCGGCGAGATCGCCGGCAAAGCCGATGAAAACAGTCATTCCGGGCTGAGCGAGGATGGCGGAGAAGCGTTCTTCGGCCATGGCTTTGTCGAGAACCGGATCGGCCGGGTTCAAATGCCGATAGAGGAGGGTCAGTCCCGGTAGATCGCTTGCAACGGCGGCGCGGATGGCGACATTCCGCTCCGGCACCAGTCTCATTCTCCCTTGTTGCCGAACATCTTCTTCAGAATATCGGCCATCGGACCAGTGGTCAGCAGCTTCGGCTGATTGTGATTGCGGGCCTGGTGGATATGCGACTGGCCGGCCGGCTTCTTTTCGGTCGTCTTGTTCGCCTTCCGCGGCTTTTCCTCCTCGGCCTTGCCGCCGAGCGCCAGCGCGATCTTGTTCATCAGCTGCGAATCCTCGTTTCGCACCAGCATGTCGGCATTGTCGGCAAGCGTGTCGAGAAGCGGCTCCAGCCAGGCCTTGTCGGCCTTGGCGAAATCGCCGAGCACGTGGTTCTGCACCATGTCCTTGACGCCGGGATGGCCGATGCCGAGGCGCAGCCGCCGGTATTCCCTGCCGCAATGGGCGTCGAGCGACTTGATGCCGTTGTGGCCGCCATGGCCGCCGCCGGTCTTCAGCCGCGCCTTACCGGGGGGAAGGTCGAGTTCGTCGTAGATCGCCACAAGGTCGGCGGGCTCGAGTTTGTAGAAGCGCATCGCCTCGCCGACGGCCTCACCGGAAAGATTCATAAAGGTCTGCGGCTTGATCAGCAGCACCTTCTCGCCGCCGACTTCGCCTTCGGCGATTTCGGCCCTGAACTTCTTCGACCAGTGCGAGAAGCTGTGGCGCCGCTGAATGGCGTCGACGGCCATGAAGCCGATATTGTGCCGGTTGCCGGCGTATTTGCTGCCGGGATTGCCGAGACCCGCGATGATCAGCATGGCCTGTCTTTCTTCGCTAGAACGTCCCGACGTTCACCACCGCGAAACGATGGCAAAGTCAAGCGGAAAGGGCATGAGCCAGTTGAGCAGAATCACTCCGACAGGTTCATGCCGTATTTCAGGAAGATCTGCTTCTGGTCGCCATCGGCGATCAGCTTGTCGAGGGCAGCCTGCATCCTGGCGAGCAGATCGTCCGGAAAGCTTTTCTCGCAGGCGATGCTCATCGGCTGGGCGGAGAGTACGGTCACCATTTCCACCGGCTGGTCGGCCTTCAGCTTTTCGAAATAGAGTTCGGAGATCGGCATCATGTCGATGCGTCCGCCGAGCAGCTTGCGTAGCGTCGCGTTGAAGTCGCTGGCGACATCGAGCTTGGTGAAACCCTTCTCCTTCAGGATCGTCTCGGTATAATCCTCGCGTTGGGTGCCGATCGTGTATTTCTTCGCCTCGTCCAGATTATTGGCGGTGACGCCCGAACCCTTGCGGGTGATCAGGATGTTGCGATCGATCAGCAGCGGCTCGACCCATTTGAACAACGGGTCGCGGGCGCCATTGTGGGCGGTGGCGAACACACAGGTCATCGGCGCCGTGCGGGCAAGGCCGAAGGCGCGCGCCCACGGCATGACCTCGATTGTGTAGTCAACGCCGATCGCGGCCATCAACTTTTCGACCTGCTCGACGGTCGCGCCCTTGATCTCCTTGCCTTCGCGATAGTTGAAGGGGGCATAATCCTCGGTGGTGAAAGTCACCGTTTGCGCATGGGCAGCGCCGGGCAGCGCCAGGCATGCGAGAAGCAGGAGCTTTTTCATCGTATCATCTCCTTCATGAGGCGCGTGCGACGGCCGATTCCGAGGCTATCAGTTGCTCGATCAGCATGGCTGCATGCTGTGGACGATGGAAGAGGTAGCCCTGGCCATAATCAAGCCCCATCTGGTGAAGCGTGCGGCATTCCTCTTCGGTCTCGATGCCCTCGGCGATGACGGTGCAGTTCATCTTGTGGGAGAGCGTGGTAATGCCTTCGATCAGCATGCGGCTCTTCTGGCGCACGTCGTCATCACCGTCGTTGATGGCGCGGGTGAAGGACTGATCGATCTTGATGATGTCGACAGGGAAGCGGTTGAGGTAGCTCAGCGACGAATAACCGGTGCCGAAATCGTCAAGCGCGATGCGGCAGCCGAAGCGGCGAAGCTCGGTGACGATCATACGGATCTGCGGGTTGTCGTGCATCAAAACGGCTTCGGTGATCTCGACGACGATTCGCTCGGGGCGGATGCCATGGCGACCGACGATGGCAGCGAGGCGGGCCGGCAGCGCCGGCTCGAACTGCAGCGGCGAGAAGTTGATGGCGAGATAGGTATCCTGCATGCCTGATATGCGGGAGATTTTCGCGAGATTGCAGATCGCCTTTTCCATGATGACGTTGCCGACGCGGACGATCTTTGCCGTCTCTTCGGCGACGCTGATGATCTCGGCCGGCGGCATCAAGCCCTTGTGCGGATGGTTGAGGCGCATCAGCGCTTCGAAACCGGCAATACCGCGACCGTTCAGATTGACGATCGGCTGCAGGAAGGCCTCGAACCAGTTGTCGACGAGGCCGGCTTCGATATTGGCCTCGATCTCGGCGCGGCTGCGGGCCCGGTCGAGCATCGCGTTGTCGAAGAGCTGCGCGCCATTCTTGCCGTCGCGTTTCTTGGCATACATCGCCAGGTCGGATTTCTGCAGCAGTTCGGCCGCGGTTGCGGCATGGTGCGGATAGATGGCGATGCCGACGGAAGCGCTCAGATGCATGTCGGGGGCGAACGGCGTTTCGAAGATCGAGGCGATCTGCTCGCACATCACCTTGGCGCGTTTTTCGGCGTCCTTCGCCGGCAGCAGGATGGCAAATTCGTCGCCGCCGAGACGGGCCGCCTCATCGGAGGGGGCAAGATAGGTCTTCAGACGCTCGACAAGCTCGATCAGCGCCATGTCGCCGGCGGCATGGCCCATATTGTCGTTGATCCATTTGAAGCGATCGAGATCGACGAAGAGGCAGGCGAGCTCCTGGCCTGCCGCGTCGGCGGCGGCGATCTTGTTGTCGAGGACGGCTTCGAAGCCCTGGCGATTGAGAAGCCCGGTCAAATGGTCGGTGATCGCCTGGCGGTGGTTGCGATCTTCGGAGGCCTTGAGTTCGGTCACATCGGTCATGACCGATAGCGAGAGGCGGTCGTGAACGCCGGCTTCCGCCTCCGATTCCATGATGAGGACGTCCATGATGCGGCCATCCAGGCAGACGAACTTGACGGTGACGGTCATGCCGCTATCCGCCTGGCGGCGCTTGAGGAACTTGTCGCGGGTGGTTGATGTGACCAGATCGGCGAAGTTGCGGCCGATGACGGCGGCGCGGTTATATCCTGTGGCAAGCAGCCAGTAATCGCTGACGGCGGTGATGCGGTCTTCCTCGTCGAGCGAGAAGAGCATGGCGGGCGTCAGATTATAGATGTCGGTGGCGCGGCGGTGGGCGAGCTTCAGCTCCTTCTCCTCGCTTTCAAGCTTGGTCTGCATCTCGTTGAAGCTGCGGGCAAGCCGTCCCATTTCATCGTTCGATTGCCAGTCGACATGATGGCGGGAGCCCAGCTGGCGGGTGGCCTCGATGGCTGCCGTCAGCCGCATCAGCGGCTGGATAACGAAGAAACGGTTGCCGATCAGCGCGGTGCCGAAAACGGTCAGCACCGCGAAGATGAAGATCGAGATGAAGACGACCTCTTCCTGCTTCAGGCCGGAGAACAGACCGAGCGCCGGATAATAGACGCTGATGCTGCCAAGGTTCTTCGGACCGTCGACGGTGTTGTAGATGATGGCGCGCGACACCTGGACGAGCTTGCCGTCGAAGGAGCGCGGAATGGTGGACTGACTGATGTCGAGCTGGCCCGACTGGTCGCGCACCTCGACTTTGACGATGGCACCCTGCGAAACGACCGTCGCGCTGATCTGGGTGACGCTCTCCTCGTCGAGATCCCAGAGCGGCTTTGCCAGCGCCTGGGCATTGGCGACAAGAAGAACAGAAATATGATCGCGTATTTCCTTGTCGGCCCGTTCCGAGGAAAGAAAAAGGAAGAGAACAAAGAGGGGAGCGACAAAGACAAGCAGCGCTCCACAAACTATCGCAAAAAATCTGTTCTCAACGGAATTGTTCATTGGTTCCGTCTACTCCCCAGGCCGGCCAAATTTGCTGCTGCGTGTTCGGGCAGGCTTCTTCGCAGCTGACGGGGCATGCTTTCACGAATATATTAAATTTGCTGAAACGGAGGCCTATGCCGGGCAATGAAAAGCCCGCTTTCCAGGGGAAAGCGGGCCATATGCTTTACAAATTGGTCGAAGCGATCAGCCTTCGGCTCCGCCTTCTGCAGCGGTCTCGTCAATGCCGCCGGCCGGGGCAATGATGGTCGCGATCGTGAAGTCGCGGTCGATGACCGGGGTGACGCCCTTCGGCAGGGTGACTTCCGAAATATGGATGCTGTCGCCGATCTTCTTGCCGTTGAGGTCAACGTTGAAGAATTCGGGGATCGCATCGGCCGGGCAATGAACTTCGACTTCATGGCGAACGATGTTCAGAACGCCGCCGACCTTGATGCCCGGGGACTTCGCTTCATTGATGAAGTGAACGGGGATTTCGACGGTCACCTGGGTGTTGCCGGAGACGCGCAGAAAATCGACATGCATCGTGAAGTCACGGACCGGATCGAGCTGGTAGTCCTTCGGCAGAACCTTGTACGTCTTGCCGTCGACTTCGATCGTCGCCACGGTGGTCATGAAACCACCGGCATGAATGCGCTTCGTCACCTCATTGGTGTTGAGAGCGATGGCAATGGGGGCCTGCTTGTCACCATAGATGACAGCGGGAATTAAACCGTTGCGGCGAAGTTCACGGGCGGACCCCTTACCAACCCGTTCGCGCGCCTCGGCCTTGAGCTCGTAAGTTTCCTGGCTCATGGCTATTCCTTTCGAGGTTATATGGAGAGTTCGACGGCTGGCAGAAGCCTTGCTCCGACGAACCGGAGGCGGGTATGACCCAACCTCATCCGCATTGCCTCCAAGGGTGTCTACGCGGACCGGTGGCCTATATTATAAGTCGCTCGGAAACGCAAGTTGCGGATTGAGGGTGTTTTCCGCTGATATCCGCCCTTCGGCAAGCCGAAACCGCACTCGACATCGAGGCGATGGTATCGACGGTGCCGGAAGCGGCAAAATCGCCATTCCCGGCACAGTCGAGGTTGACATCGGCGCGCTTCACCTCTTTGGATGCCGCATTCAAAGCGGCTGAGGAGAAATCGGACTATGCGTCTCAAACTTGTCACGGCAACGAGCTTGCTGGCACTTTGCCTTGTCACTACGGCGCAGAGCGTCGAGATCAACCAGGACGGCGCCGACGCGCTCAAGGGCAACCTGACGAAGCTGCTTCCGAAGGAATTGGCGAAGAGCGGCCTGGTCACCGTCAATCCGGCCGGCACGCGCTACGAGATCATCTACGATCTGGCGAAGCTGCTGACCAAGGTCGATCCGGCGACGTTCACGATCAACGGCCTGGCGCCGTTCTCGACGTTTGCCACACCGCTCGATAGCGGCCTCTGGAACATCGAGGGTGACAACAAATTCAACGTCTCCGGCCATTTCAAGGGCAAGGACGAGAAGCCGACGGATTTCTCCTATTCCATCGCGTCGCTTGTTTACGCTGGTGTCTTCGACCCTGCGATCAGCTATCTGCGCTCCGGCACCTCTACGGCCAAGGACATCAAGCTCACCAGCAAATCCGACACCGACGAAGTCAGCGCCAGCATCGCCAGCATGGACCAGAAGCTGAGTTCGACGGACAGCGCAGGCGGCAACGGGCGTATCGATCTTACGGGCAGCGGCTCGATGTCGACTTTCGTCGAGCAGGTTTCCGGCGCGCAAATGCCGCCCGTTGAAATCCGGGCCGACTCGATCGATGTCGAGGCCAAGGTGAACGGTCTGCCGGTCAAGCAGATCCGCGAGATGGTCTTCTTCATTCTCGATCATGTCGAGGAGAAGGAGTTGAGCCCCGAAAACAGCGGCAAGATCAAGGGAATCCTCAAGGGGGCCTTCCCACTTCTCACCTCGTTCAGTGAGACGATCGGGGTCAACAATCTGACCGTCAACACGCAGATGGGCAATGGCGGCGTCAAGGCGTTCGGCTATAACGTCGCCATGGATGGGCCGAGCGACGCCATGCGTTTCGGCTTCGGCATGAATGCGCAAGACATCAGCCTCGACAGTCCGTTGATGCCGGCAAGCTATTCGGCCTTCATGCCGACCAGCTTCGATCTGCAGCTTGCGGTTCCTAACCTGGATTTCGCAAGTTTTGGCGATGCCTTCATGGCGATGGATTTCAACGACAAGGCGCCGGAGACGAGCGGCGAGGAGATGGGCAAGAAGCTCTTCCGCGACGGCCAGCTTACGGTCGAATTTCCGAAGATCAGCGCCAAGTCGGATGTCTACGATATCGACATGACCGGCAAGATCGAAGGACGCGTCGATAGCCAGAAGGACTATTCGATGGAGGCGACCATCCTTGCCCGCGATCTCGACAAGACGATCGCCGCGGTCCAGGAGCTTGCCAAGACCGATCCCGATCTCAATCAGGTCTCCTTCGGCATCATGATGGTGAAGGGCTTTGCCAAGACCGATGCGGATGGACGCTCGCGCTGGGATATCAGCATCAGCCGCGACGGCGCGATCGCCGTCAACGGGCAGGTGGTCAAGGAAGCGGATCAGCAGCCGTAATCCTACCGGACCGATATTGGGTCTTCGTTCGAAGAGCAGACGCGCCGCCTGGGATATCATCCCTTGCGGCGCATCAGCGTCGACGCCATGTCGAGAAAGGCGCGCAGCTTCGGCTGCGTCTGCGAGCGGGCAGGAAAATAGGCGAAGAGGCCTGGCGAGGTCGGTAGAAAAGCGTCGAGCACACGCTCGAGCCGCCCTGACGCCACCGCCTCGGTGACCGAGATATCCGGCAAATAGACAAGGCCGAGCCCGGCTTCGGCGAACTGGAGCAGCAGCAAGAAATCGTTGACCATCAGACCGCCGGGCGGATCGACCGAGAAGTCGCGCCCGGTGCGCTCGAATTCCCAGCGATAGATGGCGCCCGATGTCGGATAGCGGTAGCGGACCGCTTGATGGCGGGTAAGATCCTCGGGTGTTTCCGGCCTGCCGCATCGGGCGAAATAGTCGGGCGAGCCGACGACCGTCCAGGTGATATCGGATGTCAGCCGCATGGCGATCATGTCCTTTTCGATCGCCTCCCCGATGCGGATGCCGGCGTCGAAGCCGCGTTCGGTGATGTCGATCGCCGCATCGTCGACCGAGATCTCCACTGAAATATCAGGATAGGCTTTGCGGAATCGCGGCAATAGCGGCGTCACGATCAGCGGCACGGCCATGCGCGGCACCGTGAGGCGCAGATGGCCGAGCGGGCGGTCGCGGAAGCCGCCAAGCATGTCGAAGGCGTCGGCGATGTCGGCAGCAGCCGGACGGACGCGCTGAAAGAGTGCCGCACCTGCTTCAGTCAGCGCGACGCGCCGCGTTGTGCGGACAAAGAGCGGCAGGCCGAGCCTCGTCTCAAGCGCCCGAATCGTCTGGCTGACGGCGGTTGGTGTGACGCCGAGCGATGCGGCGGCAGCAGTGAAGCTCCTGGCGTCTGCGACCGCCAGGAATTCGGTCAGTCCGGTAAAGGGATCAGGCGCCATCGGTCGATTATGAAGTTGAGCTTCATAAGCCTTATCGAATTCGCGGATTTTTCGCAATAATCCTTTCTGGCATTGTCTTTCCAGCCGATCACGACAATCCAACGAATGGAGAGATGACATGCGATATACGACCCTTGGCCGGACCGGACTTGCCGTTTCCAGGCTAGCCTTTGGCGCGATGACCTTCACATCGGGCGATCGCAGCATCGGTTCGATCTACAAGACCGATGCCGATGTTGCCGATGCGCTGGTCGGGCAGGCTCTTGATGCCGGCGTCAACTTCTTCGATACGGCCGACGCCTACGCATCCGGTCAGTCGGAAACGATCCTCGGCCAGGTTCTGAAGGCGCGGCGCAACGAGGTGGTAATCGCCACCAAGGTCGGCTTCCGCACCGGTACGCTGCTCGGCCAGGCCGGGCTCTCCCGACGTCACATCCTCTGGTCGATCGAGCAGAGCCTGAAACGGCTCGGAACGGACTGGATCGACGTCTATATCGTCCATAAGGAAGACCCGTTCACGCCACTGGAGGAGACACTTTCGGCGCTCGATGCGGTGGTGCGTTCCGGCAAGGTGCGTTATATCGGCTTTTCCAATTGGTCGGCGTGGAAGGTGGCGGCGGCGCTCGAAATCCAGAAGGCCAACGGGCTCGCCCCCTTCACGCATGGACAAATGTACTACTCGCTGCTCGGCCGCGATGTCGAGCGCGACATGGTTCCAATGCTACAGCGTTACGGTCTTGGGCTGACCGTCTGGAGCCCGCTCGCCTCGGGGTTTCTCTCCGGCAAATACACTCGCGAAACGCTCGGCGATCCGGAAAACCGCTATTCCGGTTTCGATATTCTACCCTTCGACAAGGAACGGGGCTTTGCGCTGGTCGAGCGCATGCGGGCGATCGCGACGGCGCACGGGACGAGCGTCGCGCAGGTGGCGATCGCCTGGCTGCTGGCGACGAAGGCGGTCACCAGCGTGCTGCTCGGGGCTTCGAAGCCGCATCAACTGGCCGACAATCTCGGCGCGGCGGATCTGGTGCTGGATGAAGGGGAACTCGCAGCCCTTGACGCGGCGACCGAGCCGGCGCCGGTCTATCCGAACTGGTTCATCGACAATCTCGTCGATTCACAGCAGAAGGCTGCTTTCAGCCGCTGAGCGGCAGCATCGCAATTCGAGAAAAGCCGTCTGCATATCATTGCGGACGGCTTCCCCGTGCCGGCAGATAGCTGAATTTCAGTCGAAAAGGCTAGAGACAGACTCTTCCTGGGCCGTTCGGCTGATGGCTTCGCCGATCAGCGGCGCCGTCGTCACGATGCGGATATTGTGGGCCGAGAGCACGGCCGTGGTCGGCTGGATCGAATCCGTGATGACGAGTTCGCGAAGCTTTGAGGACGCGACGCGGGTGACCGCGCCGCCGGAAAGCACGCCGTGGGTGATATAGGCGGTGACGCTGGCTGCGCCCTTGGCCAACATCGCGTCGGCTGCGTTGCAGAGCGTGCCGCCGGAATCGACGATGTCGTCGATCAGCAGGCAGTCCTTGCCGGTGATGTCGCCGATGATGTTCATGACTTCTGAGTCACCCGGCCGATCGCGACGCTTGTCGACGATGGCCAGAAGACAGTCTAGCCGCTTGGCAAGCGCGCGGGCGCGAACCACGCCGCCGACATCAGGCGAGACGACCATGACGTTGCTGAGGTCATAATGGCTCTTGATGTCGCGCGTCAGCACGGGCATGGCGAAGAGATTGTCGGTGGGGATATCGAAGAAGCCCTGGATCTGCCCGGCATGAAGATCGAGCGTCATGACGCGGTCGGCGCCGGCTTCGGTAATGAGGTTTGCAACCAACTTGGCGGAGATCGGTGTGCGGCCTGAAGCACGACGGTCCTGACGCGCATAGCCGAAATAGGGAAGCACTGCGGTGATGCGACGGGCTGAGGAACGACGCATCGCGTCGATCATGATCAGCAGTTCCATCAGGTGGTCATTAGCGGGGAAGGCGGTGGGCTGTACGAGGAAAACGTCCTCGCCGCGCACATTTTCCTGGATTTCCACGAAGATTTCCTGATCGGCAAACCTTCGAACACTGGCTCTCCCCAAGGGAACGTTGAGATAGGTGCAGATCGCTTCGGCGAGTTGCCGGTTCGAATTGCCTGCGAAAACCTTCATTTTGGTCCGCCTGTTATGCGCTGATAGCCGCGCTTTTTAGCCAGCTTCCCCGTGAATGCAAGGGGAAAGGCGCCACCGGCATTCATATTTGCAAAAAGTTTGTGACTAACCGCCCTGCGCCTGCCGCCAGGAAGAGAATTCCGCGATGGTTTTCGAGCCGATCTGCTGCATCACCGAGGCAGGAACGCCCGCCCAGGGGTCGGCCGCCGCCGTCGGCACGCTTTCCTGCCCCTGAATGCGGTGCAGGCGGCCGCCGCCACTGTCGAGGACGTCCCAGACGTAGACCACGGTGACCTTGCCGTCGTCGCTGAAGGCGGAGAGATAGCCTTTTAGAATGTAGTCGCTGCTCGCATCGGTCGAGCTCTTGATGGAAAGGCCGTGCGCGCGGGCCTCGGCGCCAAGCTGGCGCGAAAGCGGCGTCACCGCCTGCACCGGTGCGCCGATGATCGGCAGGAAGCGCACCGTGTTGCCCCGGCCAGAGGAGGCGCGGGTGTTGAGAGCGGCGGTCTGTTGCGGCTGTTGAGCCTCGGTCGGTTGCTGCGTCGACTGTGCGGGAAGTTGTTGTCCGTTGGAAGCCGGCGGTGGCAGCGATTGCCCCTCGATCGGGGCGGAGGCGGCGGGCGAGGAGCTGCTCCGCGACAGGGCGTCTGCCTGCTCCTGCATTGTCGTCGGCGGTGCGCCGGTGCCCGCCCGATAGGCCTGCTGCGACTGATCATAGGCTGGATGGTAGGTGCGCGGCTGCGAATTTCCGGCGAAGACCCGTTGGCGGGAGCCCGCCAGATCCTCGGCCTCGCTCTGCGTCACCGGACTCGACGACGCGCGCGCGGAAGAATCGCCGATATCGACCTGCGGTGTCAGCGCATCGGTGGTATTGCAGGCGGTCAGCAGCGCCGTTACGACCAGGAGCGTGGGCACAATCGCAGCTCGCGTCATCCCTTGATCCGTCCTTCCCATCGCATCAGCCCCGTCCGAATTTATGCGGGCGGGGGCGGGCGTCTGTCAATTCCGGATTCTCAAGGGTCAAAGACCGATGAAATCGAGCGGATGGCGGGACAGCGCGCGCGGCGCATCCGCCGTCGTCAGATAGGTCTGGCCAAGCGTCATCGCGGTGCCCGTGTCGGAATCGGCGATGATCATGTGCACGAAGAGCGACATGTTCGGCTCGATCGGTTGCGGATTGCCGACATGGAACATCTGGTGCTCCATCCAGGAGGGCGAGAAGCGGGCGCCGAGCGAATAACCGCAGGCATTCAGCCGGTGGCGGGCGAGGCCGCGCTCGTCCATGATCCTGGCATGCATGTCGAAGACATCGCCGAAGGTGTAGCCGGGCTTCAGGACGGTCTCAATCGCCTCGATGGTTTCACGGCAGGCATTATAGAGCTCGCGGTGGCGTTGCATCGGCTCGCCGATGACGATCGTGCGCATCATGGCCGCATGGTAATGGGCGTAAGCGCCTGCCCATTCGAGCGTCAGCTGGTCGCTGGCGTCGAGCTTGCGGCGGCCAGCCTTGTAACGGCAAAGCAGGGCATCGGCGCCGGAGCCGATGATGAACTCGTTGGCGGGATAGTCACCGCCGCCGGAAAAGATCGCGCCCTGCATGGCGGCGAGGATATCAGCCTCGTCGGCGCCGGGTTTTGTCAGCCGGATCGCGGCATCGAGCGCATCGTCGGCGAGGATGGCGGCACGCTCGACATAGGCGACCTCAGTCGGGCTTTTGACGAGGCGCAGCCGACTGACGAGGTAGGAAGCGTCGACAATCTGGCCGAAGGTGGTCAGTTGCGCATCGAGCAGGCGGGCGACGCGGCCGGTCATGCCGTGCGTATCATATTCGACACCGATGCGGGCGCCGAGCAGGTCCATCTCGACCAGCAGGTTCTTCAGGTCGAGCGTCGGATCGGCGTTGATCCGGTCCACCCAGATATGGATGTCCTCGAGGATCGAGGTATGCCTGGCCTGGCGAAGATCGGCCGAGCGGGTGATCAGCGCCATGGTGCCGTCGCTCTTGACGATCATCGTCTGGAAGAAGCAGTAGCCGAAGGTGTCGTAGCCGGTCAGCCAGTACATGCTTTCCTGAGCGAAGAGCAGCAGGGCGTCGAGCTTCTCTTCCTTCATTTTCTCGGTGAGGCGCGCAAGCCGGCTTGCGAATTCGGCCTTTTCGAAGTGCAGTGCCATTCTGCTCACGTCTCCCTGATTGATATCGCGGAAATCTGGCGGCCGTAATCCGGCTCCTTGCGATGTGTCGTCCTGCGGTAGGAAAAGAAGCGCTCGCTGTCCGGATAGGTGCAAAGGCCGAGGTTTTCGGTCCGCACGCCGGCTTTCGTCAACCGGTCGACGGTCAGCGCCGGCAGATCGAACATGGCGTGGCTGGGCGTTGCCGAAGGCGCGAAGAAACGTTGGTAATCCGGGTTCTCGGCGATGAAGCGCTCGATGAATTCCGGGCCGACCTCATAGCTTGTCTGGCTGATCGAGGGGCCGAGGCAGGCGACAATATGCGTGCGGTCCGCCCCCAGCGCCTCCATGGCGGCGATGGTGTTTTCGAGCACGCCCGTCAGCGCGCCCTTCCAGCCGGCATGGGCAGCGCCGACGACGCGATTGTCCGGGTCGGCGAACAGGATCGGGCCGCAATCGGCGGCAAGCACGCCAAGCGCGATGCCAGGGGTGCGCGTCACCATCGCATCCGCATCGGGGCGGGCGCCGTCGTAATCGGCGTCGACCGTCACGACGTCTGGGGAATGGACCTGATGCACGGTCGCCAGCCGCTCGACCGGCAGGCTGAACCAGGCGGCGACGCGGCGGCGGTTTTCCAGGACCTTGTCGCGTTCGTCACTGGAGCCGAGGCCGACATTGAGGCCACGATAAAGCCCTTCGGAAACGCCGCCGGCCCGGGTGAAATAACCGTGGCGAATAGTGGCGCCCGCCGCTTCGTTCAGCAGCGCGCTTTCGATCGGTGCGGGAGAAGCCGCGTCCTGCATCTGTGATTCCGGGGTTTTTTAAGGGGTTTGTTATTATCCCAAGCGCATCGCACAGGCGGCGCGCTTCAAGTTCTTGTTCGCGCGGATGTTGAACCAGCCGCGGGCGCCCTGTCAATCCACCGGACGAAAGGGCATGAGGTCGACTGCGGGATGAGAGACCGCCATCACCTTGAAGAGTTCGCCCATCCGGCCTTCACCGGCTCCGGCGAGCCGTTCCACTGCCGTCTGGATGACTTGCTGGGTTTGCGGTTCGCGGTCGTGGCCGAGGGCAGCGGCACGTTCGAGGATGCCGAGGCCGCTCAGAAAATCACCCTGATGCAGGGCGCCGTTCAAATGGACGCCGACCGCAAGCGCCGTTTCGGCGAGCTGTTGAAAGTCGACATGGCTCGTCAGATCTGCTTCACCGGGATGGGCGAGCGGCGGGTCGAATTCATGCATACGCACGGCCTGCAGCGTATCGCCGAAGCCGGTTACGAGATGGCCATAGTCGATCGCGAGCGCTGTTCCGCCGAAGGCGCGCAGCCGCTCGCAGATTGCCATCATCACAGCCTGGCGGGCAGGCGAGATCTCGAAGAGCGTGCCGAGCGGCAGGTTCTGCACCAGTTCGGGGAGAAGTGCCGGATCGAGGCCGGCGACGCCGGCGGCGAAGGTCAGCGCGCCATCGGCATCAATGCCGATCATGCGCTCGCGGAAACCCGTCGGCATGCGGACGAACTGGCGGATCGGGATAGCGTCGAACAATTCGTTGGCGGCTATCAGCGTGAAGCCTGATGGCACTTCGTCGAAGCCGTCGTGCCAGGCGATTTTTTCGGCGTAGGCTTCGAGCGTCTGGCTCTGGACGTCGCGCAGGCGTTCGCTGGTTTCGACGAGATGCACGGTCATCGCGTCGAAAAGCGGCGGGGCGATGCGGGAGATGACGCGCAGCATATCGGCCATCATGGTGCCGCGACCGGGGCCGATCTCGACGAGGCGGACGCCCGTCGGGGCGCCGTGACGTTGCCAGGCATGGACGATGAAGACGCCGATCATTTCGCCGAAGATCTGGCTGACCTCGGGCGCGGTAACGAAATCACCCGAACGGCCGAAGGGCTCGCGGGTGCGATAATAGCCGTGTTCGGGATCGGCCAGGCAGAGCGAGAAATAATCGGTGACGCTGATCGGGCCGTTGGCCTGGATGATCGCCTTGATCTTTTCGCCTAGAGCGGTGGTCATGTCGCGCGTCCTGCCGTTTTCAGAGCTGCAGCGCAGCCTGGCGGCGTGCCCGCAGCATCGCCCAGAGGCCAAGCAGGATCATCGGGAACGAGAGCACCATGCCCATGGTCAGCCAGTTCGTGCCTAGGAGGTAACCGAGCTGGGCGTCAGGCTCGCGGAAAAATTCGACGAAGATGCGCGACAGCGCATAACCGCAGACGAAGACACCGGTGATGAAGCCGGGGCTTTTCAGCGCGCGCATGCCGTAAACGAGAGCGGCCAGCACCAGCAGGAGAACGATGCCTTCGAGGCCGGCTTCGTAAAGCTGGCTTGGGTGGCGGGCGAATGGACCGCCGCTCGGGAAGACAACAGCCCAGGGCACGTCGGTCAACCGGCCCCAGAGCTCGCCATTGATGAAATTGGCGATGCGGCCGAAGAAGAGGCCGAAGGGAACGACGGTGGCGACGATGTCGAACAGGCTCCAGATCGGGATAGCGTTGCGGCGGGCAAACAAGATCATGGCGATCGTCGTGCCGGTGAGGCCGCCATGGAAGGACATGCCGCCGTTCCAAATCTCGAGCGCACGGATAGGACTGCGCAGGACGGCGGGGAGATCATAGAAGAAAATATAGCCGAGACGACCGCCGAGGACGACGCCAAGTGCCGCCCAGACGATGAAATCGTCAAGCTGCGTCCTTGACATCGGCGAGACATTGCCCAGCCAGAGTCCATCATTGGCGGCGAGGCGGCGCGCATAGGCCCAGCCGAGCAGGATGCCGGCGACATAAGCAAGACCGTACCAATGAATCGCCAGCGGGCCGACCGAAAAGGCAATCGGATCGATGTCAGGGAAAGGCATGATGGCAAGGAGATTGGCTGCTGTCGGCAAGGTTTTCCCACCTGTTTGTTTGCGCGGAACATGCCGCTGCGATCCCGGACGGTCAAGTCCATTGTTCGTGATGGCCCTTTCGCAGCCGGTTCAGGCACGCTTATCCCATGCAAAGCGCTTGCATCGCGGCTGGCGAAGCCCTACCTCAATCTTCGAGGCCCCGAAGGGCTGAATTCACCTCATGCGAAGGGAAAAAACCGCCATGACGACCGGAACGAACCGCATCATGGACGAATTCGCCAAGCTGATGACCGATGCGGCTGGCGCCGCCCAGGGCGTCCGCAAGGAGATCGAGACCGCCTTTAACGCTCAGGCGGAGCGCTGGCTGAATAGCATGGATATCGTCAAGCGCGAGGAGTTCGAGGCGGTGCGCGAGATGGCGATCAAGGCGCGCAACGAGAACGAGGCGCTTACCGCCCGCATCGCGGCACTCGAGGCGAGGCTTGCCGGCGAGGGTCACTAAGGCGTCGCGATCTTTCAGATTCGCTTCCTGCGCTTTAGGTCTCTGTTTTTTCGCATGTCGTAACCGCAAAGCCGCTGAACACTTTTGCGCGACATGCTTCAAAGTCCCGACATGAAGCAGATGCGGCAGCCGCCTTCATTGCAGATGCCGCATGTGCCACAAAAAAATCAGGTGAATTTTCCGCCTGTGGACACTGCCAAAAAAGCCAATTCGCAGAGTCGCTTATTCTCCCTTCTGAATTGAGTTTCGAAGAGCTTTCCACAGTCGCCCGGTCCTATTTTCCCCTCAGGGGGCTGGCAGGGGGCAGGTGGCATTATACACTGATTTTAAATGATGATTCGAAGCGACTTGGTAAGCTCCGGGCAGGTTATCTGCGTTACGTCTGGCAGCGGTTCAACGATCATCCGAGTGGTGGTTTCCGGTATTTGCGTGTGTCTTTCTTGTGTTCATACATCAAGTTAGGTCGCATTCGTTCCGGTCAAGAAGGTGCTGCATGAACCTGATGGAATTGGAAGTTGAGCGTCAGTCGAACCCGGTCGACATGATCGAGTACGTTGCCTCCCACAACGACTGGTCGTTCGAACGGTCCGGCGAGGACGAGATCGCGATGACGGTCGAGGGGCGCTGGACGGACTATCACGTCTCCTTCTCCTGGATGGAGGAATTCGAAGCGCTGCACCTTGGCTGCGCCTTCGATATCAAAGTTCCCGACATCAGGGTCAACGAGGTGGTCAAGCTGCTCTCGGCGATCAATGGGCAGGTCCTGATGGGGCATTTCGACCTCTGGCGCCAGGAAGATGTCGTCATTTTCCGCCAATCGCTGCTGCTTGCCGGTGGCGCGGAGCCCACAAATCGCCAGGTCGAGGTGCTGCTTTCCAGCGCGCTCGACACCTGCGAAGCCTATTTCCAGGCATTCCAGTTCGTCGTATGGTCCGGCATGGAAGCGACGAAAGCGAT
Organism: Rhizobium sp. NZLR8; assembly: GCF_019685025.1. Taxonomy (NCBI): domain Bacteria; kingdom Pseudomonadati; phylum Pseudomonadota; class Alphaproteobacteria; order Hyphomicrobiales; family Rhizobiaceae; genus Rhizobium; species Rhizobium sp. NZLR8. The sequence continues at coordinate 212,092 of NZ_JABDVY010000011.1, forward strand.
GGAAGCCGTGCTGTTCGAAACAGTCGGCGAGGCATAAGATGCCCGCGAACCTTGTCTCCTCGACAAATCCCGTCGTCCTGATCGGCGCCGGAAATATGGGCGGGGCAATGCTCTCCGGCTGGCTGAAAAGCGGCGTTCCGGGCTCGGCCGTCATTGTCGTCGATCCCGGCCCGTCGGTGGCGATGCTGGCGACAATCAACGAGGCCGGCGCGACCCATGTGATCGCGCCTCCGGCGGATTTGAAGGCAAGCGTGCTGTTTCTCGCGGTCAAGCCGCAGGTAATGGAGACGGTGTTGCCGGCGGTTAAGAGCGCCGTCGGACCGGATACGGTCGTGGTCTCGGTCGCGGCCGGCAAGACGCTCGGTTTCCTCGAAAGGCATCTGGGCAAAGCCGCCATGGTGCGAGCTATGCCAAACACGCCGGCCATGGTCGGGCGCGGCGTTACCGGCGCCTTTGCCAATTCAGGGGTCAGCAATCAGCAGCGAGAGCGTGTTCATTCGCTTCTCAGCGTCTCGGGTCCTGTGGAATGGGTGCCTGCAGAGGTCGATATCGATGCCGTGACGGCGCTTTCGGGCAGCGGTCCTGCCTATGTGTTCTATCTCGTCGAATGTATGGCGGAAGCAGGCCGTAAACTCGGCTTGCAGGCGGACCTCGCCATGCGTCTTGCGCGGGAAACAGTCGCGGGGGCTGGTGAACTCTTGCACCAGTCCCCCGACGACGCTTCGCGGCTACGGCAAAATGTGACCTCTCCCGGCGGCACGACGGCGGCGGCACTCGCCGTGTTGATGTCCGAAAACGGCATGCAGCCTCTGTTCGACGCAGCACTGGCGGCGGCGCGCAAGCGGGCCGAAGAGCTGGCCGGCTGACGGAGACGATATGGCCGAAGAGATCACCTACGCCGATTTCGAGCGTGTCGACATCCGTGTCGGTACGATCGTCGAGGCCAGTCCCTTTCCGGAAGCGCGAAAGCCGGCATTCAAGCTGGCGATCGATTTTGGTCCCGAGATCGGCACGAAAAAATCCTCAGCGCAGATCACCGTGCATTACACGCCGGAAAGCCTGATCGGCCGGCAGGTGCTCGGCGTCGTCAATTTCCCGCCACGCCAGATCGGGCCGTTCCGCTCGGAAGTGCTGACACTGGGCTTCGAGGACGAGAGCGGCGCGATCGTGCTTGCTTCCGTCGATCGGCCGGTGCCGAACGGTAGCAAGATGATGTGACCGTGAGCTCACACCGTTTTATCGGCTTTTCGTCCGATGCGCTCGCCCGGATCTTCACCGGCTCAAATACCCTTTAGAAATGGATTGCTTCGCCGTTCGTCGCCGATGCGGCTGCCGGGGCCGTGGCCGCAGATGAAGCCGACGTCGTCGCCGAGCGGCAGCACCTTGTCGCGGATCGAATCGAGAAGCTGCTGATGATTGCCGCCCGGCAGGTCGGTGCGGCCGATCGAACCGTTGAAGAGCACGTCGCCGAGGTGGGCGAAATTCTGCGCCCGGTTGAAATAGATGACGTGGCCGGGGGCGTGGCCGGGCGTGTGGTAGACCTCGAATTCGTGGGCACCGAACGCGATCTTGTCGCCATCCTTCAGCCAGCGGTCGGGCAGGGTGTTGCGCAATCCCGATATGCCGTATTTTTCGGCCTGGGTCTCGATCCGCTGCAGCAGCGGCAAGTCGTCCTGATGCGGGCCGACAACGTCGATGCCGAGGGCTTCCTTCAACTCGGTGGCACCGCCGGCATGGTCGAGATGTCCATGCGTCAGCCAGATTTCCTTGATGACCAAACCGTTCTCCGCGATCGATTGCAGGATGAGCGGCACATCGCCGCCCGGATCGACGACGACGCCTTCCTTGGTGTCTGCATCGAAGAAGATCGTGCAGTTCTGTTGGAAGGGTGTCACCGGAATAATGCCGGCCTGGAGCATGCCCATAAATGCCTCGCTTGGTGTCTCGGATGCTCAGGGTATAGTCCGAAACCGTGCGAAGGACAGCCGGAATCTTCTGCCTTAGAGGCGCGTCTCACGGCAAAAAGACGCGCTGAAACAAGAATTTATGGATCTCCACCCTGTCGCTGGATGTCATTAAAATCGAATTTTATCCCGAAAATTCAATTGCTTGCCTGAAGCCGCCTGAGCGTAGCGCTTTGCACTGCGGAGCGCATGGGAACATCGTGGAATGCCGCGCGTTGTCAGCCCATCGAAACTAAGGAGACGCTCACATGACCTTGAAGAGAAACATTCTGCTGGCGGGCGCCGTGCTCCTGGCGACCGCTGGCCTTGCGCAGGCGGAGATGACGGCGACGACCGTCAACGATCTCAACGTCCGCGCCGGCCCCGGCCCGCAATATCCGGCAGTTGGTCTTGCCACGCGCGGCTCGACCGCGGTGCTTGATGGCTGCATCGAAGGCAGCCGCTGGTGCCGTGTCGACGTCAACGGCATGCGCGGCTGGGTCTATGCCGATTATCTACAGGTCGACCAAGGCGGCAGCCAGGTCATCGTCGAGCAGCACCGCGCCGAGATCGGCGTTCCCGTCGTGACCTACGAGTCGACCGCCAGTGTCGTCCCAGTTGATCCGCAGCCGGCGCCGGGCGACGAGTTGCTCGGCCCGGTCGGGGCTGTCGAGACTATCACTCCGCCCGAAACGGTCCGCACCTATATCGACACCAATCCCGGCCAGACGGTGCAGCTCGGCGGCGATGTCGTCGTCGGCGCCGAAGTCCCTGGCGACGTCACCTTCCAGACGATCCCGGATTATGAGTACCGTTATACGAGGATCAACGACCGGCCGGTGCTGGTCGATCCCGGTACACGCCGGATCGTCTACGTTTATCAGTGATGTAATCGGCAAAATACAACGGGGCGGTCGGCTGGCCGCCTCGTTTCCAGCCCCTTCTGCTTCATCCCTTGCCTCCCGCATGGGTTGATTTTTTCTTAACGCTTTCCTCCTGAATATGATAAAATGCTAACATGCCGAAGGTTCGGCATATAAACGGCGATCGGGGAGATCGCCAGAGGAGGAAAGTCATGGAAGCCCTACTTCCGCTCGTCACACAGTTGATTGCCGGCGCCATCGGCGGCAATGCCGCGAGCGCCGCCTTAAAGCAGAACGCGATTAACGTCGTCGCCCGTACGATCGCAGGCGCGATCGGCGGTGTCGCCGGCGGCATGCTGCTCAGCATGGTCGGTGGGGAAGCGGCTATGACCGGCCTGATCGCCGACGGCATCGGCGGCTTGATTGGCGGCGGCATTCTCTCGACGCTCGCCGGACTGGTCATGGCACGGGCGCATCGGTAAATGCCCGGCCGGCGTTCAGCTCAGCGCCGCGCCTTTTCAGCCGTGCGGCGCCGTAACGCTTTGAATTGCCGGGCGATCGCGTGAAGGATCTTATCCGGCAGCGACTGCCGCCGGATAGACTTCCTTCATGTAGTCGTTCATCAGCGTCTCGGAAATCGCCGACGGCGTGAAGCGATGCGGGCCGATCTCGGAAACTGGGGTCACCTCAGCAGCCGAGCCGGTGAGGAAACACTCGCTGAAGCCGGGGAGCTCTTCCGGCAGGATCGCGCGTTCGATGACCTCGATGCCGCGGCGTTTGGCGAGTTCAATGACGGTCTGGCGGGTGATGCCGTTCAGGAAGCAATCCGGGGTCGGCATGTGAATGACGCCATCCTTGATGAAGAAGATGTTGGCGCCTGTCGCTTCGGCGACCTGGCCGCGATAATCGAGCATCATTGCATCGGCATAGCCCTTGGCTTCGGCGGCGTGCTTGGAAATGGTGCAGATCATGTAGAGACCGGCAGCCTTGGAGGCGCAAGGCGCAGTCTTCGGATCGGGACGACGGTATTCGGCGATATCGAGGCGGATGCCCTTCAGCTTCTCGGTCGGATTGAAATAGCTGCCCCATTGCCAGATGGCGATGGCGACATTGATGCGATTGGCCTGCGCCGAAACGCCCATCATCTCACTGCCGCGCCAGGCGATCGGCCTGACATAGGCATCTTGGAAACCCTGGCGCTTCAAGAGCTCGACGGTCGCCGCGTCGAGTTCTTCGACGGAGTAGGGCACATTGAAGCCGAGGATCTCGGCGGATCTGTGCAGGCGCTGGTTATGTTCGGTGAGCTTGAACACCTGGCCGCCATAGGCGCGCTCGCCCTCGAAGACGGCGCTGGCATAATGCAGGCCGTGGGTCAGCACGTGGATCTTGGCGTCCTTCCAGGCGACAAACTCGCCGTTGAACCATATTTCGCCGTCCAGCTGGTCGAAAGGAACTGAGGCCATCCCTAGTCTCCTCCGGCGCTTCAAGCGCCATGCCTGTTGATTGTTGTCCCCATTACGTTTTATCCACAGACGCAAGGGGAAATTGCGTATTGCGTCGGAGTGCAGGACGGGCCTTGGTTTCCGGGGAAATGCCGAGGAATAAAAGTCCGTGCGGGGCTCTCCCAGAGGTCGGAAAACTAGCCGCGGCGCAAATTTATGTCAATAAAGCTGACATATCTTGGCGAAAGTTTCCCGCGGGGTGCGAAGAGAGAAAGGAATGCCGAGTGTCACGACAGACCGGCCCGAAAGCAGGCAAGCCAGAGCCGCTGGCCACGCCAATGGAAGATACTGACATCATCGATTTCGAGATTATCGAACAGTTCTTCTTCGCCTATCGCGACTTCGTTTCCGATCCTGACGCCATCCTCGAAAAGAGCGGCTTCGGCCGGGCCCATCACCGCGTCGTGCATTTCGTCAACCGCAATCCCGGCATGACGGTTGCCGATCTTCTCGATACGCTGAGGATTACCAAGCAGAGCCTTGCAAGGGTGCTGAAACAGCTGATCGATTCAGGCTATATTCGCCAGGTGGCGGGCCCCGAGGACCGGCGGCAGCGCAAGCTCTATCCAACGAAATCGGGACGAGAGCTGGCGCTTGCACTTGCCGAGCCGCAATCGCGCCGCATTGAGCGGGCATTCGATGGGGCTTCTGCGGAGGTGCGGGAGGGCGTAAGAGCTTTCCTCAGGGGAATGCGGGACAGACAGAAGGCGGATTGAATGGCGGTCAAGACAGGTATTTCAGACGATGCGGCGCATCTGCTGGTGGTCGACGACGACTCGCGCATCCGTGCGCTGCTCAATCGTTATCTCGCCGAGAACGGTTTCCGCGTCACTGTCGCCGCCGACGGCGCCGAGGCTCAGCGCAAGCTCGCGGGTCTCGATTTCGACCTGATCATCATGGATGTGATGATGCCCGGCGAATCCGGCATCGACGTCACCCGCGGGCTTCGCGCCATCAAGAACGTGCCGATCATCATGCTGACGGCGCTGGCGGAATCGGGCAACCGGATCGAAGGCCTCGAGGCGGGCGCCGACGACTATCTTTCCAAGCCCTTCGACCCGCGCGAATTGGTGCTGCGCATCAACAACATTCTGCGCCGCAATGCCGGCGGCGAGGGACCGAAGATCGAACAGGTGATGTTCGGCCCCTATACCTTCTCACTCACCCGCAAGGAGCTGAAGAAAGCCAGCGAGGTGATCCGGCTCACCGACCGCGAGCAGGAGATCATGCTGCTCTTTGCACGGCGCGCCGGTGATACGATCCCCCGCCATGAACTGATCGGCAACGACACAGAGGTCGGCGAGCGCACGATCGACGTGCAGATCAACCGGCTGCGGCGTAAGATCGAGGATGATCCGGCCAATCCCGTCTGGTTGCAGACCGTGCGCGGCATCGGATACAGGCTGAGCATCGACTAGATCTGAGGATAGAGGCCAGGACCGGCGCTAATGGTGACGATCGACAGCTTGCGGCGGGAAGACCGCACTTCTGGGCCGGGCTGGCGCTCGATTGCCCGCTGGCTGCGCCGGCGGCTGCCGACCGGGCTTTACGCGCGCTCGCTGCTGATCATCATCATTCCGATGGTGCTGTTGCAATCCGTCGTCGCCGCCGTCTTCATGGAGCGCCACTGGCAGATGGTGACGGAGCGGCTGTCGCTGGCCGTCACCCGCGACATCGCCGCGATCATCGAGATCATCGAGACCTACCCGCAGAATTCGGACTATAACGAGATCATCCGCATCGCCCGCGACCAGCTCAGCCTGCAGATCTCGATCGAGCCGGACGGCGATCTGCCGCCGCCGCGCGTCAAGCCGTTCTTCTCGATACTCGACGGCATCCTCAGCGACGAGATCACCGACGAGATCCACCGGCCTTTCTGGATCGACACGGTCGGCAACTCGAACCTCGTCGAGATCCGCATCAAGCTCGACAACAAGATCCTCAGGGTGCTGACCAAGCGCAGCCAGACCTATGCCTCGAACACACATATCTTCATCGTCTGGATGGTCGGCACCTCGCTGGTGCTGATCGGCATCTCTATCCTCTTCCTGCGCGGGCAGATCCGGCCGATCCTGACCTTGGCGCGAGCGGCCGAAAGCTTCGGCAAGGGGCAGAAGCCCGATAATTTCTATCCGCGCGGTGCCGACGAGGTCAGGCGCGCCGGCCTTGCCTTCATCCTGATGCGCGAGCGAATTGAACGGCAGATCGAGCAGCGCACCGCGATGCTCTCCGGCGTCAGCCATGATCTGCGCACCATCCTCACCCGCTTCAAACTGCAACTGGCGCTCGCCGGCGACAATCCCGACCTGCATGGGCTGAACGACGACGTCAACGATATGCAGGCCATGCTGGAGGCCTACACGGCCTTCGCACGCGGCGAAGTCGAAGAGGATGTCGGCGAGCTGAAACTCAGCGAGATCTTCGTAAAGCTGGAATCCGATTTCGCTCTGCACGGCAAGACATTCAGCTATTCCATCGAAGGCGATGACGACATATCCGTCAGGCCGAATGCTTTCATGCGTCTCGTCACCAACCTGGCCTCGAATGCCCGCCGTTATGCCGGCAGGCTCGACATCGAAGCCAAGCACAATGCCAAATGGCTGACCGTCATCTTCGACGATGACGGACCGGGTATTCCGGAAAAGAACCGCGAGGACGTTTTCAAGCCGTTCTTCCGACTGGACGCGGCGCGTAACCTCGATGCGTCGGGCACCGGCCTTGGCCTTGCGATTGCCCGCGACATCGCCCGCAGCCACGGCGGCAACGTCACCCTCGCCGACAGCCCGCTCGGCGGACTGAGGGCAACGATCCGCATCCCTGCTTAGAACGGGTTTTGGTTGTCGGCAACGGTCGGCAGCTTCACGGCTTTGCGTGCATCGAATGCATCCAGATGTTCGACGATCCAACGCCAGAGGCCAGCGACCTGCATGAGGAGGTCGCGTCCGAGCGGCGTCAACTCATATTCAACGCGCGGCGGCACTTGCGGATAGAGCGTGCGGATGATGAGGCCGTCTCTTTCGAGGGTGCGCAGCGTCTGCGTCAGCACCTTTTGGCTGATGCCCTCGACCCTTACCATAAGGCGCGAGAAGCGCAGGGGTGCGCCCGCACCGGAGAGCACGTGCAGGATGCGCAGCGGCCATTTCGACGCCGCCCGCTCGATCAGTTCGCGGGCGCGCGCATCCTGTTCATCCGTCATGCTGCTGCAGAAATTGAACATGTCGCTCGGCAAGTCAGTTACCTCAAGGTGCGTATAGATCGCCAGGGTACCTTCTTTCGATCGGATACGATAGACCATACATGAGCCGGGAACCAAAGAAGGAAAGGTTTCCGATGTCCAAGGTCTGGTTGATTACAGGGAGTTCGCGCGGTCTCGGCCGAGCGTTGGCGGAGGCGGTTTTGGCCTCCGGCGACAATCTGGTGGCGACGGCGCGCGATCCGGCCCAACTTGCCGATCTGTCCGAGCGATATGGCGGCCAGGTGCTGACGGTCGCGCTCGACGTGACCGACGAGACGGCGGCCACGGCAGCGGTCGAGGCCGGTGTGAAGCGGTTCGGACGCATCGACGTGCTTGTCAACAATGCCGGCTACGGCAATGTCTCCTCGATCGAAGATACCAGCCTTGCCGATTTCCGGGCGCAGATCGAGGCCAATCTGTTCGGCACGATCATCATGACCAAGGCGGTCATCGCCCTGATGCGCGAACAGGGGGCAGGGCATATCATCCAGTTCTCATCCGTCGGTGGCCGGATCGGACCTGCCGGGCGCGGCGCCTATTCGGCAGCGAAATTCGGTGTCGAGGGCTTTTCCGAGGTGTTGGCGAAAGAGGTCGCGCCATTCGGCATCAGGGTGACGGTGATCGAGCCCGGCGGCTTCAGGACCGATTTCGCCGGCGCCTCGACGGTGCTTGCCGAAGGGCGGCAGGACTATGCGGAGACGGTCGGCGCTACCGTGCGCTTCCAGCGTGAGTATAATGGTCGCCAGCCCGGAGATCCTGCCAAAGCGGCTGCGGTGGTCATCCATATCGCCGGCCTCGATGCAGCACCGCTCCGGCTGCTGCTCGGCAGCGATGCTGTCCGCAATGTCGAGAAAGCGGATGCCGCGCGTATCGACGCTGATCGGGAATGGCGCGCGGTCAGCGTCTCGACCGATTTCGAACCCGATGCCGATATGCTTTGAGAAAAATCCGCTGACGGATCACAAAAGAAAGTGCCGCTCGAAAGCGGCGCCTGGCATCAGCGATGATAATGCATGTCGCCCGGAAGTGTGCAGCGGTTCCGGGATAGCATGCACAATAGCAAAAGAGCGTCGCGTGAATTTAGTTTGAAGCGACGCGCTTTAGAGAGATCAGCCGGCGGTACAGAAATGGCTGCGGCCGTCATTGCCGATATAGGTGCCGCTACGCGAATCGAAAGAGCGGTAGCGGTAAGAGCAGTAACGCTCCCACTGCGGCGACCAGGGCTCCACCGACGTGCGGACCGGTGCATAGTATCGCGGCTGCTCGACATATTGCGGCTGCTCGACATAGACGCGACGCGGGGCGCGATAGACCGGAGCGGGCTCGTAATAATCCGGCTCGTAAGCCGGGTCGATGTAGCGGCGCTCTTCGTATGCAGGACCGTTATTGGTATTGGCGATGGCCGAACCGACGATCAGGCCGGTCGCGAGACCAAGGGCGCCGCCGACGAGCGCATCGTTGCCGTTGTGATGGTGCCAATGACGGTCGCCGGCCGATGCATCGCCAATGGCGGAGAGGGTAAGCGCAGCAGCCGTTGCCGTCAGCATAAGAGTTTTTACGAGCCTGTTCATCAGCGTAGGTCCTAATCGCGGGAACCGAACGCCGGTTCCTTTCTCGATGGTGGCAGTCCTATAGATTGGTGGCTGAACGAAGGCTGAACGACAAAACCCGGCATCGCTGCCGGGCATCAACTCGAATTCGACAGCCTTGTTAAGAGGTTCAGCCCGCAATCTGCAGATTGACGGCCTTGGGGCCCTTGCCGCGGCGATCCGGCTCCGTGTCGAAGCTTACCTTCTGGTTTTCCGTCAGACCGGCCAGCCCGGAGGCTTGAACGGCAGAAATGTGAACGAAGATATCGGCGCCGCCCCGGTCCGGCTTGATGAAGCCGAAGCCTTTGTCGGTATTGAAGAATTTTACAGTGCCAGTCTCTGCCATGCGTCAGGTCCCTTTTCTCTCTGCCCGCCATCCACACGGGCAGCATCATAGCATTGCCTCCTTGCGGGAGGTGTAGGCAGGCAATTCTTGAAATGTGAGAAAAAGGTCCCCTCTACCTCGGCCTGTTCCAGGCAGGACTTCGCCCGCCATCTTCGGAACCGGCTGACCGGAATATTAGCGTTCCCGGCGCGCAAATACTTAAGGACTTCCCATGCTCGCAAAATGCCCGAACGCGCTGAGAATGCTGCGGTTAAAGGATTTTGGCAAGCAAAAGTTTTTAGCGTGCCGTGCGGCGCGCACCCCTGCGAATATCCAATTTGCGCAAAAACGCAAAATTTTCTTCGAAGATAGAGGAATGATTAACGTTTTATATCGTCTGCAATATAAGTTCGGAGCAGATTTTCCCAATAATGCAACGTGAACGCGTCTTTACGCATCCGATAAATTTTTTCTCAACGCGTGACTCACCCGCATTTGGACGCGTGTTCAGGTGACTGGCAGGCGTCGCCGGGCAAATCCAGGCACGAGTTCGACCACAAGCATAGCGATAAACATCAGCGCGCAACCTGCATAGCCGGTCACTGGCATCGTCTCGCCCAGCAGCAGGGCTGCGAGCGAGGCGCCGAAGAGCGCTTCGGCGGAGAGGAAGATCGCTGCCTGCGAGGGTGTGGTGTAACGCTGGGCGATCACCTGCAGCACGAAGGCCAGGCCCGAGGAGAAGATGCCGACATAGACGATCTCAGGTGCCGCGGCCCGTATCGCAGAGAGGCTGATCGGTTCGACGATTGCGGCAATGACAAGCGCGCAGATTGCGGTGACGGCGAATTGCGTGGCCGAGAGGGCGAGCGGCCGTCCGGTCGCAGAAACAGTCGTGCCGGCAAGGGTGATCTGGATTGCCCAGAAGCCGGCGCAGACCATTATCAGGAGGTCGCCTGATGTAAGGGCCGAGAGGTGACCGCCTGACAAGAGATAGATGCCGGTGACAGCCATCAGCCCCCCCGGCCAGATGATCCAATGCGGGGCACGACGCAGGAAGAACACGGCGATCAGCGGCACGAAGACAACATAGAGGCCGGTGATGAAGCTCGAATTCGTCACAGTCGTCGTCTGGAGCCCGACCTGCTGCGTGGCTGCGCCGCCGAAAAGCGCAAGGCCGGTCAGAATATAGAGTTTCGCATGGCGTGCGCTGGTCTTCACCTTGGAGTTGAGCGCTTCGAAAACGACGAAAGGCAGCACGGCCAGCGTCGCGACGGTGAAACGCAGGGCAATGAACCAGAAGGGGCCGATCGCCTTCATCGCCGTCGATTGCGCGACGAAGCCGCCACCCCAGATGGCGGCTGCAAGCAACAGCAGAAGGTTCGCCTGAGCGCGCGTCATGTCGTCCTCGATGGGGAAGGGATGTGCCCCAGCGGTTAGCAGTTGCGTTTCCTTTCGGCAAGGGTGCAGACTATGTTGCCGGTTGGCGGAGGTGACAGCATGCAACGCGACGAAGGCCGGCTGGCCGGCGAAATGGCGGCGATGCCCGGGACGGCAGGCTATTCTGGCACGCCGCTCGCCAAGAAGCTCGGCCTCGCGCGCGGCCAGGCGGCTGCTCTTCTCGGCGTTCCCGAAACGATTGGCGAGATCTATGGCTTCGACGGCTTTGCCTCGGTCGCCCTTGCGCTTCCCGAAACGCCTCGGCGGGCGTTTGACTATATGCACCTGTTTACGACCGAGCGAGCGACGTTGGAGGCTTTCGCGTCCGCGCTTTTTCGTGTTCTGAGACCGGATGGCATCCTCTGGATCTCCTGGCCGAAGAAGAGTTCGCGGGTGCCGACGGACGTCACCGAGGATGTGCTACGAGAGATCCTCCTTCCGACCGGCCTTGTTGACGTCAAGGTCTGCGCCGTCGATGAGGTCTGGTCCGGACTGAAATTTGTTATCCGCAAGGAGTTACGTGGCGCGTTGTGATCTTTCAGCCGTTATTGGCCTCAGCGCGCGAAACCCTGAGCAGCGATCCGCTGTCCTCGTCCGTCACCATCAGCAGCGCGCCGTCGGGTGCGACGACGACATCGCGGATCCGGCCGTATTCACCCTCGAACAGGCGCTCTTCGGCGACGAAGGCGCCGCTTTCGTCGCGCTGCATGCGCGAAAGCAGCTGAAACTTCAGCGCCGCGACGAGGAAATTGCCGTCCCATTCCGGGAACATGGCGCCGCGGTAGACCGTGAGCGCACCAGGGGCAATCGACGGATCCCAGTAATGCAGCGGCTGTTCCAGCCCTTCCCTCGCGGTGCCTTCGCCGATTTCCGCACCCGAATAGTCGCGGCCATAGGTGATGATCGGCCAGCCGTAATTCTTGCCTGCCTCAGGCTGGTTGATTTCGTCACCGCCGCGCGCGCCGTGTTCGACGGTGTAGAGCTTGCCGTCCTTGGTATCGAAGGTGATACCCTGCGGGTTGCGGTGGCCCTTCGACCAGATTTCCGGCAGCGCCTTGCCGCCGTCCTTGAATGGGTTGTCGGCCGGGATGCTGCCATCGGCATTGATGTGGATGATCGAGCCGGCATCATCCTGCCAGTCCTGCGAGCGGTCGCGGTCGCCACGGTCGCCGACGCTGATGAACAGCGAACCATCACGGGCTATGGCGATGCGCGAGCCGTACTGGATATTGCCGGAGGTGAGGCGCCGCATGGTGAAAACAGGCGTTACGGCGCCCAGTCTCTTCTCGTCAGCGGAAAGCGTGGCGCTGAAGGCTTCAGTGCCAGAGCCCTGTGCATTGGCGATGGCGGCGGTGAAATAGATCCTTCTAGATGTCGCAAAGTCCGGGGCGAGCGCCACGTCCATCAGGCCGCCCTGGCCACGGGCGCTGACCTTGGGCACGCCGCCGATCGGGTCGGAGATATTGCCATCGCGGATGATGCGCATGCGGCCGGGCCGCTCGGTGACGAGATAGGCGCCATCGGGCAACACCTCGACTGCCCAAGGATGCTCGAGGCCCTTGGCGAGATTGTCGACACGAACGGCGGGACCCTGCGTATTGACGGTATCGGCCGCATCGGCGGACACGGCGCCGAACAGGAACAGCGCTGCTGCGAAATGGAAGGCGGATATTCTCTTCATCTTGCTTCCCCGGTCATCTCTCCCGTCCGAACGTGGAGCGGGCAGGGGAGAGCTTCAACCCTCATTCGACCTGCAATAACGGCTTTGTGTTTACCGGTTGAACGGAGCCGGTCGCCCGGCCGTCGATCAGTTCGGCCTTCGCCTTCAGCAGGAAACCGTCGCCGATCAGCGCCAGGCCGTAAACGGCAAGACCGGCAATAGCAAAGACGATCGCCCGTTCGGTCGAGGAAAGACGCCAGAGGAAAAAACCTTTCCTTTGCCGCGTCTTCGGCATGTCGTGGGTCGTGGCTAGGGCAAGTTCCAGATAGGTCGGAAGCGGCTCGAATTCACTCGCTCCCTCATTCTCAACTGTAGCGGGCCTATCGACCATCGCGCTTGGCTCCGATCATGACGATGTCCTTGAGGCGACGACGCCAGACTGCCAGCCCGCTTGCCGCCGTCAGCGCCAGGAACAGCATGGTGAGCCCATGCGTAATCTGCTCGTCGGCGCGCATCGCCGCCTGCGGCAGGTTCACGGTCGAGAACTTCTGCGCGATCATGGTGGTGGCCCTGGCGATCGGCTCGGAGACATCGATTGCGACGTCGGCCTTCAGCCATGGCGCTTCGACATAGAAGCCCGGCTCCTTCGACGGAAAGAGCAGCGAACCGCTGTTGACGTCGTTCGGTCGGACAAGTGCTGCAAGTTGGCTGGATGTCTGCTGCGTCTCGGCGGCGCGCGCGGCGGAGGCAATACCCAATGTTGCGGCTACGCAGGCAACAAAGGCGGTGACGACGACAAGAAATGAAACGGAGATCCGGCGCATGCGCCCGATGGCAAACTCATCTTCCAGAACCATTGGCGACCCTCAATAACCAATTTCGCAGACCGGAATGATGCGGCTTCGATCTCGGCGCGCTCGCGACCGAATTGCGGCGGTGTGCGGCATTTGTTGCGGCTTATTGGTGGCGATGACGAAAACCGACGATCTCTTTGTTTTCAAAAGACATCGGCGACGAAAACGCGATTCGGGGATCAGGTCGCCTGGCCCCGCCTTGCCGGCCTTCGCAGGCGGAGTGCCGCTGAACCGTCCGAGACGCTATTTCTATCCAAGACCCATGGCCCAGACGGTCACGGCTCTCATGGACGGGTGATCCTATAAACCAGCAAATCGTCCGAATCGACAAGCTTGGTTGCGGTCTTGTCCAGATAGTCGATGACCCCATCATGATGCTCGACGAACCGCCGGTCCTGCTTGTCGACGGCATTCTTGGCCGCGCCGAACAGATCGGCGCCCTGCGCGCGCAGTTCCTCGAGCTGCGCGATCGCGGTGGCGTCATCCGCGACGAATTTCGACCATTCGACATCGCCTCCGCCAGGCGGAAACACCCAGCCGCGCGCCCCGCTGTAGTAGACTGCGACGGGATCGCCGACCTCGGGCGCGATGGCGACTACGAGGTCGCCCGGTTGCGCCAACCGCGCCAGTTCCTCGCCAAGCAGCTTGCCCTTCATGGCGATTGGCTTCTTCATCGTCCTGACAAGGGGCAAGGTCGACCAGGCAAGCGCGACGGCCACGATGCAGATCGAGCGAAACACCACCGCCGGCGTTGGAACGGTTCTGGAGGCAAGCGTTGCCAGAAGAAGCGCGCCGTGGCCGCAGAACATCGCGACCGGCACATGGAAGATGTGGAAGTTCCACACATCGCTGGTGATCTCGCCCGCCGCCGCCAGATAGAGGATCATGGCCGCAGCCAGCGACACATAGGGAATGGCCGAAAGGGTGCGTTGCTTCGGGTCTTCGGCGGGCCTGGGTGGCATCCACAAGCCGACCGCGAGCAGCACCATGAACGGATAGCCGTAGAACCACAAGACCGAGGTGATCCATAAGGATTGGAAGTAGAACCTGTCCCTGACGTATGTCCAGAAGCCGTAATCCCAGATATAACCGCCACTGCCGGCGAAATGAAACGGCGGATAGCTGCGGCCGAGATAAATCGCCCAGCTGAAATAGGCGCCGACGACGGCCAGGCTCAAAAGCCCAGACAGGAAGACCCAGGTCGCCTGCTTTCGCTTCTTCTCCAGAATCCAGCAGACCATCAGATAGAAGATGACGGCGCCGGCGGCGAGGCCTGGTGGCTTTGACAGCGCGCCGAGCGAGAAGCTGACCGTGGCGAGTGGCAAGAATCAGCCGCTGCCGCCGGCCCAGAATTTGGCGAATAGCCAGATGCCAACGGTCACCAAGGCCAGCATCGCGGGATCGGGAAGAAACGAGCTGTCGATCATGATCGCCGCCGGCATCAGCGCTTAGGCAAGTGCCGCCGCGTGGGCGTGCATCTCGTCCCAGCATAGCGCCGTTAGTCTGTGCAGCGAAAACACCGTCACCAGACCGAAGAAGGCCGCAACCATGCGGCCGAACCAGTCGTGCCAGCCGAAGAGTTGATAGAGCAAGGCTGTGAGATAGCTGACGATCTGGAACTCGCGGCCCTGATAGCTTGGCCCGGGCCCGGTCCAACTGACCTCCGGAAAGAAGATGTTCCAGCTGCGGTGCTGGAAATTGTCGGCCATCATGGCGGTGCTTATCTCGCGCCAGCTGAAGCCGTCGACCAGCGGCAAGGTGATCTTGTGGAACCTGAAGACGATCGCAATAAACAGGATCCCCAGCAAGATCGCCGTGTTGAGGCTCAGATAGTTGCGAAAAGCCATGTCCCGGTCGGTCATCTGCTGCGGGTAGTACTGACCTTCGGCCTGGTTCATTTCCGGGTCGTCGGTCATCTGAAACCGCGTCCCTTCCGACGCCCGGCACGGCGCGATACGCGCCGGCATCGGATCGAGAGGAAGATTGGGTTGAGCGGGATCTCGCCGACGGCGCGGTCGGCTGCGGGGCGGCTCGTAGCCATCACCGAGCAGCGGTTTGGAAGGCTTGCGGGGCGGCTTTGTCATGACGGCAGTTCATCAGCAATGCCTTAAAAAGCAATTCGCCCAGATTGATTATTGACTCCATTCCTCAGGACCGGCGTGATGTCGAAGGTCAGGTCGGATGCCGGCGATAATCTTGAACTCCTCGACATGCTCGCGGATGACTTCGAGCGGCAGCATCCAAAACAGATAAATCCCGATGTTCTCAAGAGATTGACTCAAGAGTTGCGCGTAGCGCTTCGACTGCGCGCTGCAAGCCTTGCCGAAAAGGGCGGCGACCCGCTCGCCGATGTGGCGAAACGATCAATAAGAATCATTGCCTCCATCACGCCTTTGCGCTTGAAATGCCATCATACATTGGACATAGAGCTAGGCGCAGAACTCCGGTCCCGGCTTTCTGCCCGTTTCAACCATTAGGACCGATATCATGGCCTTCCTTGCCGACGCTCTTTCCCGTGTGAAGCCTTCAGCCACCATCGCCGTTTCCCAGAAAGCGCGCGAGCTGAAGGCAAAAGGACGTGACGTGATTGGCCTCGGCGCGGGCGAGCCGGATTTCGATACACCCGAGAATATCAAGAAGGCCGCCATCGACGCGATCAACCGCGGCGAGACGAAGTACACGCCGGTTTCCGGGATTCCCGAATTGCGCAAGGCGATCGCTGCCAAGTTCAAGCGTGAAAACGGCCTGGAATATACCTGGGAGCAGACGATCGTCGGCACCGGCGGCAAGCAGATCCTGTTCAACGCCTTCATGGCGACGCTGAACCCCGGCGACGAAGTGGTCATCCCGGCGCCTTACTGGGTTTCCTATCCGGAGATGGTTGCGCTATGCGGCGGCACGCCAATTTTCGTTTCGGCCACCCAGGAGCATGACTTCAAGCTCCAGGCGGCAGATCTCGAAAAGGCGATCACACCGAAGACCAAGTGGTTCATCTTCAACTCGCCGTCCAACCCGACGGGTGCTGCCTATACGCAGGACGAGCTGAAGGCGCTGACCGACGTACTGATGAAGCATCCGCATGTCTGGGTACTGACCGACGACATGTACGAGCACCTGACCTATGGCGACTTCAAGTTCGTCACGCCTGTCGAAGTCGAGCCGAAACTCTACGACCGCACGCTGACGATGAATGGCGTCTCCAAGGCCTATGCGATGACCGGCTGGCGTATCGGCTATGCCGCAGGCCCGATCCAGCTCATCAAGGCGATGGACATGATTCAGGGTCAGCAGACCTCGGGGGCGACGTCGATCGCCCAGTGGGCGGCTGTCGAAGCGCTGAACGGCACGCAAGACTTCATCCCTGAGAACAAGAAGATCTTCGAAGGCCGTCGCGATCTCGTCGTTTCGATGCTAAACCAGGCCAAGGGCATCGTCTGCCCGGTGCCGGAAGGCGCTTTCTACGTCTATCCTTCCTGCAAGGGCTTGATTGGCAAAACCGCACCCTCCGGCAAGGTCATCGAGACGGACGTAGATTTCGTTTCCGAGCTCCTGGAATCCGAAGGCGTTGCCGTCGTTCAAGGCTCGGCCTTCGGCCTCGGCCCGAACTTCCGCATCTCCTATGCAACGTCGGAAGAGCAGCTCGAGGAAGCCTGCCGCCGCATCCAGCGCTTCTGCGCCGCTTGCAGGTAAGCGGACTGCGATAAGATCGATCGAAGGCCTGCCGGTGACGGCGGGCCTTTTTTGTGGCGACGTTGACGATGTGGCTGCATGTGGCTACATTTGAAGCATGAAGACCGTTTCGATCCGCGACGCGAAGAACCGGCTGACGGAGCTTGCCCGCGAGGTCGAGCAAGGCGAAACCATTGTTGTGACGCGGAACGGCCGGCCGGTGTTCGATCTGGTGCCACATCAGAAACGCGGCGGTTTGAACCTGGAAGCTGGTCAGGCCTATCTTCGCTCACGAGGCATTACCAATCCCGTCCCGTTCATCGCAGATGATTTTGACGATCCGCTGCCCGAGGATTTTCTCCTGAAGCCGTTGCCGTAACCATGCAGCTTCTCCTTGATACCCATATCGTTCTCGCGATCCTGCGCAAGGACGTCGGACATCGGTTCCCGGAGATCGCGGCGCTGCTTGGTGACACCAAGACCGTGGGTTTCGTCAGTGTTGCAAGTCTTTGGGAGACGGCGATAAAGGCTCGGCTGGGAAAGCTGGATCCTGGCATGCCGCTCGAAGACATCGCGCGATCTCTAGAGGAAATAGGGCTGATACTGCTGCGGATCGAAATTCAGCACGTCATCACTGCCGCCGACCCCGAGCCGGAGACGCGCGATCCCTTCGATCGAATGCTGCTGGCGCAGTGCAAGGTCGAGGGGCTGCAGCTAGCGACGGTCGACCGGTTGCTCGTCGGCCATCCGCTGGCGGTGCGATTATAGGCTCATATCCCGATTCAACGCCTTGCGGCCTTGATTCCGCTTCGCCTCGCAAGTCGTTGAATTCAGATTCAAAACGTGACGCAGAGTGACTGTTCGGCGGGTGATCTGCGGTTGCGGGGCGGCGCCAAACCAACTAGATATCCGGCATTAAGTTTAAGTTGCCGCTTTGGGAGGCCGGGATTTTGCAGCAGAGTGCGGTGATCGTCTGTTCGGATGTCAACATGCTGCCGGCCGCCTGCTGCACCCTGCTTTCCGTCAAGCGCAATCTGGGGGCTTCGCCAGCGGAGTTCCTGCTTCTCGGCATCGACCTCAAGCCGAGCGAAATCGCCGAGGTTGGAAATTTCGCGCGGCTGCACGATATGGCGATCACCGTGCTGCCCTATAATACGCCGGAAACTGCAAAGCAGGCGCGAGGCCGCTGGTCGGCCGCGACACTGGCGCGGCTCTACATGGATCTGCATATTCCCGATCATATCGAGCGCCTGCTTTACCTGGACGCCGACGTGCTGGCGGTGGCACCCGTCGACGAACTCTTCACCAGAGATTTTCGAGGCAAGGCGCTTGCCGCGGTCGACGATTATGTCATGGCCTTTCCTGAGAAGGCCGGCGCGCGGCAGCGAAAGATCGGCATGCGCGAGGGCGGCCGGTATTTCAATGCCGGCGTGCTGCTGTTCGATTGGTCGGCCTGCCGGGCGAAGGGGCTCTTTGCCAGGACACGGGAGATATTCGAGGAGCGGTCGCATCTTTTCGAGAATAACGACCAGGATGCGCTGAACGTCAGCTTCGACGGCGACTGGCTGGCGCTCGATCCGCGCTGGAACACGCAGACGGGCCTCCTGCCTTTCGTGGGCCGGCCGGCGATCTTTCATTTCACCGGCCGGAAAAAACCGTGGCAGGCGACCGTTCCCTGGGTGCACCGGCAGATGGCCAGGCGTTATATCGAGGATCTGCGAGACACGCCCTGGGCTTCCTTCTGCAGACAGCCGTCGATGACGGGCCGGGTGGCGGGCTTTCTCTCGCATATGGGAAAGCAGATCGGCGGGCTGACGCGGCTGGCACGGATGCGCGCCTATTTCAGCAACAGCTAGTAAGGCGCGTCCTTGGAAAGTGCATGTGAGCCGATATGGAATCGATCCCCAGCGATATCAACACCGTGGCCGCAGCAGATGACGGATTGCATTTCCTCACGCCGGAAGCGTGGAAAGCGCTGCTGTCGCGCTATTCCCACATCGTGCTGGTGGCAAACAGCGAGGCGGTCGATTTCGAGCAGCTGCGAAGCGAGTTGCCGGAGACGGCGCTCTACGTCTTCTTCAATAATGTCTACAAGGTGCTCGACGAACCCTTCGCCGGCCATGCGGTGCTGGTTGCCCGCAGCGGCGTGATGGGCGCCAATATCGTCCACCGGCGCGAGGCTGCGGATGTCCTGCGCTTCTTTGCCGGCGACAATTTTCTGGGCGTCGTCAATATTCGCGTTTCTCCCGAGGAAAACTTCAGCGAGGAGAGCCGCTTCAACGGCGCCAGAGCCCGTCACCTTGATCTGACGCAGATGATCGGGGATCTCTATCCGACAGGCAAGATCGCGACGAGCGGCTTTGCGCTGGCGCTCTGGCTCGCCGAGCTGCAACTGCCGGGCAAGATCCTGCTTGCCGGCTTTTCGGCAAAGAGGAGCGAGAAGTGGAAGGTCTTCGACGTGCACGATTGGACGTTCGAGCAGATATTCCTGCGTCTCTTTGCCAGGATGGGCACGATCTCGATGATGGGTGGTGTCGATACGAGCCCCTATGCGGCGCTCGCCAAACGATTTCCACAGCTGCCGCCGATCGAGATTGCGATGACGGCGGCCGAGGTTCTGTCGGAGCGACTTCACAATGCCAACAGCCAGATCGACAGGCTGATGTCCGTCACCAAATCCATCCGGGCCGTCGAAGGTTTCTTCCGGCGCTTCAAGCCGAAAACCCGTAAGCAGCGTTTCCTCGAAAAGTCGAAGGAATAATGGTCGCAGGTCCGTGCTGACAGGCGTGAGCTGCCAAGAAGGCTGTTCGAATATCGGTTTCAGCGCGCCGCCGTCAAAGCCCCAGCCCCGTCAGCATGACGAAGGTGGCGAAGAGGATGAAATGGGTCATGCCTTCGATAGCGTTGGTCTCGCCGTCGTTAAGATTGATCGCGGCGGCAATCAAGGTGATCGTCACCATCACCGTCTGCACCGGGGTCATCGCCATGATGAATGGCTGACCGGTATAGAGTGCGATGGCCTCCATGACCGGCACCGTCAGGATCACCGTCGAGAGCGAGGCGCCCATGGCGATGTTGACCGTCGCCTGCATGCGGTTCCTGAGGGCTGCCCTCAAGGCGGTGAGAATCTCGGGGGCGGCTGAAATCGCCGCGACGACGACGGCGGTCACCGCGATCGGCGCGCCGCTGTCGCGCAGACCCTCGGTCATGAGTGTGGCCATGAACTCCGCCAGCAGGCCGATGATGACGACGCCGACCAGAATGGTGGCGATCGAGATTGCGGTCGATTCGTCGGGACCATGCTCGTCCGGACTTTCTTTCTTCCGTTCGGAGCGCGGATAGCTGTAGCTGAAGAAATAGCTGTGCTGGCCGACCTGCATGCGCAGGAAGAGGCCGTAGAGCGCAATCATCGCGACGATGGTGAAGGCGGAATAATAGTGCCATTTGTCGCCGGGCACGAATTCCGGCACGATCATCGAGATGCCGATGGCGGTGAGGATCATCACGCCGTAGGTCTTGCCCGAATTGTCGTTGTAGGGCTGTTCACCATGCTTGAGGCCGCCGAGCAGGGCGGCGAGACCCAGAATGCCGTTGATATCGAGCATCAGGGCGGAATAGATCGTGTCGCGCACCAGTGCCGGCGAACTCTCGCCGCTCATCATGATGGCGAGGATGATGACCTCGACGGCGACGGCCGACAGCGTCAGGATCATCGTGCCATAGGGATCGCCAACCTTGACGGCGAGCAGCTCGGCGTGATGGGCAACTCGGATCGAGGCGAGAACGATGGTGCCGACCAGGGCGGCGGCCGCGATCAGGGCGATGCCGCGTCCCATCTCGATCACCGCGTGTTCCAAGAAATAGGCGATCGCTGCAACGACAAGTGCCGCGACCAGAAACTTCTCTTCTTTCAAGCGTGATGCAATCCCCAAGCTTCAGCTCCTGTCCCGATCCATGCGTTTTATCTAAGTCACTGATTCCGCATATCAAGCAAGCATCGATCCAGTCCCATTTGCAGTCTTCGGCGTTTAATGGAATACTGATGTCATCGGGGCCGAAAAGCAGATCGCGGCGTCCTCGAATTCTCGTCAAGCGGCCGCGATGATCCGGATCCTGTCCGGAAGCGTGCGAATGCGCAACAAGAAGATGAGGAGGTGAATGCATGATCAAGGTGGTCTACGAAGTCGTGCCGCATGACGGCGGTTGGGCCTACCGGCTCGGAGGCGTCTATTCCGAGGCATTCCCGACCCATGCCGAGGCAGTGGAAGCTGCGCGTATCGTCGCGGCCGAACAGCAGGTCGGCGGCGATTCCGCCGAGATCAGTTGGCAGGACGAGAACGGCAAGTGGCATGAGGAATATGCCGAAGGCGGCGACCGGCCGGAAACCGAGGTGGTGGACGGCCAGTGGAAGGACCGCTCGGCCGAGGCCTCGCAAGGCATCTGAAGCCGAATCGTCGTCCGTTAAGCCCCCGCGCGACGATCGCGTCGACGAATTCGCGCTTATGCGCAGTATAGCGATTGCCGTCCATCCTGAATTCGGCTGCCAGCCTGCGTTTGAGCGCGGCATAATCGGCCGCCGCCTGCGGATGCATGATGAGATAATCCCGAAAAGCGAGCCTGTTTCGATGCGTGCCATTGCCGAGCAGGCAGAGGTAGACGCGCTCCCGCGGCACGGAACCTCGTGATAAAAATGCCCAGACCTCGTCGTCGTAACGATTGCCGCGCGGTTCGTAGCCTTCTGCCAGAAGCACATCGGTGGCATCCTCGATGTGCCCGAGGCCGGGAAGAACGATGTCGATATCGATCAGCGGTTTGGCACTCATGCCCGATATGGACGTGCTGCCGATGTGGTCGATGGAGAGCGCCTGCGGCAGCAAGACGAGTAACCTGTCTCGGATGCGCCGAAACGCCTCTGGCCATTGCGGATCGTAGGGCACGAGTTCAACCGGATCGTGGGTCATCATCTTCTTCCGCTACAGCGCCGCGCGTCCGATAGGACAGGTTCTAAAGCGCGTCGCGATCTTCAGATTCGCCCCTCGCGCTTTAGGTCTTTGTTTTTACGCATGTCGTTAGCGCAAAACCGCTGAACACTTTTGCGCGACATGCTTTAGATGCTCAATCACGTTGAATTTGCGCATGATTCTTTGCGAAAATCGATTCCGGATTTGGAGCTTATGTGCTGGTCGAATATCGGTGATAGTCCTGAAGCCCCTTGACCAGTGCGTCGAAGGTGGCGCGACAGCGCGGCGAGGTCTTCAGGCTCTCATGCATCGCCACCCACGTGCCGAGCGGTAGGCCGAAAGCATCGGGTAGCACGTGCACCAGATCGGGGTTTTCACGTGCAAGCCCGACTTGGCAGAGGCCGATGCCGACGCCGGCGCGGACCGCGGCAAGCTGGGCGAGATTGCTGTCGGTCCTGTAGGAGAAGTGGATGCCGGGAACCGCGTAGCGCTTCATCACCATACGGACATAGGCCGTCTGCCGGTCGAAGCCGATGAGCCGGTGGTTTGCGAGGTCAGCCAAGGTTTGCGGAATGCCGTATCGTTCGAGATAGCGGCGATGGGCATGGAAGCCGAGCGGGATATCGCCAATGCGACGCACGACGAGCGCACCCTGCTGCGGCTCGGCCATGCGCACGGCGATATCGGCCTCGCGGTTCACCAGGTCCTCTATCGTATCGGAAGCCGACAGCTCGATCTGGAGTTCGGGATATGTCTCCTGCAGCCGTCCAAGAAGCCCAGGCAGCACTTCGATGGCGATGACCTCGCTGGCGCTGATCCTGACGGTTCCAGCCACGCGATCGCGCTCGCCGGATGCGGTGCGCAAAAGGGCGGCAGTGGTTGCCGCCAGCGTCTCGGCATAGGGTCTCAGCGCCAGTGCGGCGTCGGTCGGCAATAGCCCGTTCGGGGATCGAGTGAAGAGTTCGGCGCCGATTGCCATTTCCAGTGCGTCGACATGACGACCTATGGTCGGCTGCGTCAGCCCCAGTTCGCGGGCGGCGGCCGAAAGCGACCCTTGCTGGAGCACGGTCAGGAAACTGCGGTAGAAATCCCAGCTCGGTTCAGCGATCATGTATTTTTGTATAGCAGCTGCATTTATTTCGTCAATTTTGTTTATCTGCTCCCGGTGGCATAGTCCTTTTATCGGATCGATGGAGATGATTGTCATGAACAGCAAAATGAACACGACGGCGCTCATTCTCGGCGCCACCGGCGGCATCGGCGGAGCGGTTGCCCGCAAGCTGCTTGCCCGCGGCTGGCGCATCCGGGCGCTCAACCGTGATGCCGCCAAGGCGTCGAGGCGCGAGCCGGCTTTCGAATGGATGCAGGGCGATGCGATGAATGCCGGCGACGTGTTGAGGGCGGCTGAAGGCGTCGACCTGATCGTCCACGCCGTCAATCCGCCCGGTTACCGCGACTGGGAAACGCTGGTGCTGCCGATGCTCGACAATAGCATTGCCGCTGCTCGCGCCGTCGGCGCGCGCATCGTGCTGCCGGGCAACGTCTACAATTTCGGCCCCGATGCCCTGCCGGCGCCGACGGAAGATAGCCCGCAGCATCCGGTGACGAAGAAGGGGCTAGTCCGTGTCGAAATGGAGAAGCGGCTGAAGGCGGCGTCGCAATCCGGCGCGGGCGTCATCATCGTCAGGGCCGGGGATTTCTTCGGTCCGGGTGCGACTGGAAACAGCTGGTTCTCATCCGGCCTGGTGACGCCGGGCAAGCCGGTCGGCACGATCAAGAATCCGGGACGGCACGGCGTCGGCCATCAGTGGGCCTATCTGCCCGACATGGCGGAAACAATCGCTCGGCTTGCCGAGCGGGCCGATCGGCTGCCGCCCTTTGCCGTCTATCATATGGAAGGCTTCTGGGATGCGGATGGCATGCAGATGGCCGAAGCCATCAAACGTGTCGCCGGCGGCAAGGCGAAAATCGGCGGCTTCCCCTGGTGGATCGTGCCGCTGGCGGCGCCGTTTGTTGCTGTGATGCGGGAGATCAGGGAGATGCGCTATCTCTGGAAGGTGCCGTTGCGGATGAGGAACGGCAAGCTGGTTGCCGAACTCGGCAAAGAGCCGCAGACGCCGATCGACGAGGCGGTCAGGGCTTCGCTCGTGGCGCTCGGCTGCCTGCCTGAATCGCATCATGACATGATGATCGGCTTGATCGCGCCTTCGCATGAGAATGCGGGTTAGGCCTCTAATTCAGCGAGGGCGAGCCGGGCGACTGTCAGAGCCGTCTCCGCCTGCCGCGTGTTTGCGTCGCCGAGGAACCAAGCGGCGGAAAGGCCGGAATAGGCCGCAATCCATCGCAGCAGCCGTTTTGACTCCAGCCGGGCCTCGGCCGAAACGACGGTGAGTTGGCGGCGGAAACGGGCGGGATCGGTGATAACGGGCAGTTCCTCATTGGCGAAGATATTGGCGAAATCGAAGCCGCGCTCGCCATGGAGCCGTTTCGGATCAATCGCCAGCCAGCCACGCGCCTCGAAGTCGAGAATGTTGTCGTGATGAATGTCGCCATGCAGGACGGTGAGGTCGCGCTGGTCGGCAAGCAGGGCGTCGGCAATCGCTGAGCAATTGGCCAGCGTGCCGCCATGTTTTTTGGCTGCCGGTTCCAGATCGCGGAACCAGTGGGTGAGGGGCACGGGATCAGGAAGCGGTTTTTCGCGCGGCGCATGCAGCCGTGCCGCCGTTCGGCAGAGGATGCGGCTCGCCTCGTCGTCCTCGCCGTTCATCGCCATGGCAAGCAGCGAGCGTTTTCCCATCGCCCTTTCCAAAAGCACGGCGTCGCCTTCCTGGGCATAGACATGGGCTGCGCCATCACCCGCCCACCATTGCATCAACAGCGCGCCGTATCGTTCGTCAATATCGGCCGCCACTTTCAGCATGGCGGGCCTGTCCTGCCAAAGGACTGGCAGCAGGCGGCTTGAATGGGTGATGATGGGTTCGCCGTCGGCAATCAGCGACCAGCGATCAAGATGGGGAGCGAACATGATGGCACCCTACAAAGACATCTCGGAAATGGAATCCCGCCTTTCGGCGGGATTCGCGTTGGCGTGGAAAGGCTCAGGCGACCTTTTCGAGGACGGGGTAATCGACATAACCCTTGGCGGTGCCGCCATAGAAGGTCGACTGGTCTGGCGTGTTGAGCGGCAAGTTCTTCGCCAGCCGTTCGACAAGATCGGGATTGGCGATGAAGGGCTTGCCGAAGGCGACGAGATCCACGCGGCCACTTTCAATGGCGTCGACCGCCAGTTCCCGGTCATAACCGTTATTGACCATCCAGTCGGCCTTGCCGCCGGCCGTTTCATAAGCCTCGCGCAACGCCTTATAGTCGAAGGACGGATTGTCGCCCTGGCGGTAGTCGCGATCACCACCGGTCTGGCCTTCGATCACATGGATATAGGCGAGATCGTATTTTGCCAGACCTTCGACGACATGGGTGAAGGTCGCCTGCGGATCGGAATCGTAGCTTTCACCCGATGGCGTCACCGGTGAGATGCGGATCGCGGTGCGGCCTGCGCCGATTTCGCTCACAACGGCATCGACGACCTCGAAGGTCAGACGGGTGCGGTTTTCCATCGAGCCGCCATATTGGTCGGTGCGCTCGTTGACGCCGTCGCGGATGAACTGGTCGAGCAGGTAGCCGTTGGCGCCATGGATCTCGACGCCGTCGAAACCGGCGTCAATCGCCGCGCGGGCGGCCTTGCGGTAATCTTCGACGATACCGGGGATTTCGGTAGTTTCGAGCGCGCGCGGCTCGGAGGTGTCGGCAAAGCTGCCGCTGCCGTCGCCGTTGACCAGATAGGTCTTGGCCTTGGCGACGCGGTCGGTCGAAGAGACCGGCTTGCCGCCGTTCGGCTGCAGCGTCGTGTGCGAGATGCGGCCGACATGCCACATCTGGACGACGATCTTGCCGCCTGCTGTATGGACCGCGTTGGTTACGCGCTTCCAGCCGTCGAGAGCCTCTTTGCTATAGAGACCGGGCACGTTGGCATAACCCTGGCCCTGATGGGTGATCGCTGTCGCTTCGGTGATGATCAGGCCAGCCGTAGCGCGCTGGCGGTAATATTCGACGTTGAGGTCGTTCGGGATGGCGCCCGGCGAGCGGTTGCGGGTGAGCGGCGCCATGACGATCCGGTTCTTGACTGCGATATCGCCGACCTTGGTGGGTTCGAAAAGCTTGGCCATGATGGTCCTTTCTTTTGCGGGAGGATCACTCGGCGGGGGCGAGGGCGGCTCGGCCCCGGGCGGAGAGATAGGTGAGCGCCGTCGCGCCGAGGCCGATCAGGGCCATTAAGGCTGCGGCGAGCGGCACGCGGGTGAGATCGAAGCCGGCATCGATGACGAGGCCGCCAACCCAGGCGCCGAGTGCATTGCCGGTGTTGAAGGCGCCGATATTAATGGTTGAAACCAGGTTCGGGGCGTCCTTGCCGAAGCTGACGACGCCGACCTGGAGCGCCGGCACGGCGGCGAAGCTTGCTAGTGCCCAGAGGAAGAGCGTGATTTCAGCCGGGATTAAGAAGCGGCTCGTATAACTGAAGACGATCGAGGTGAGGGCGATCGCGGCGAAGACGCCGGCAAGCGTCGCGCCAAGACGCCAGTCGGCAAGTTTGCCGCCGACGAGATTGCCGATGGTCAGTCCGAGGCCGATCAGGAACAGCGTCCAGGTGACGCCTTCCGGCGAAACATCGGTGACGTCGCGCAGCAACGGGGCGAGATAGGTGAAGAGGGCGAACATCGAGGCAGCGAAGAAGACGGTGGTGGAGAGCGCCAGCCACAGGCGGCCATTCCTGAGCGCCGCGATTTCGCGCAGGATACTGCCGTTTTCCTGCTGCGTATCCCTGGGCAGGATGGCGATCAGGCCGAGAATGGTGACGACGCCGATGACGGTGACGACCCCAAAGGTGGCGCGCCAGCCATAGGCTTGGCCGATTGCGGTGCCGAGCGGTACGCCGAGAACGTTGGCAAGCGTCAGGCCGGTAAACATCAGTGCGACTGCGCGGGCCTTGCGGTCTTCGGCGACGAGCCCGGCGGCAACGACCGAACCGATGCCGAAGAAGGCGCCGTGGCAAAGCGCGGTCACGACGCGGGCGATCATCAGCACCCAGTAGTCGCTCGCCAGCGCGCAGAGCAGGTTGCCAGCGACGAAGAAGGCCATCAGCGCGATCAGGGCGGTGCGGCGCTTCAGCTTCGCAGTCGAAACAGCCATTACCGGGGCGCCGATGGCCACCGCCAGCGCATAACCGGTCACCAGCCATCCGGCCTGCGGGATACTGACCGAGAGATCGGCGGCGACCTCGGGCAACAGACCCATGATGACGAATTCGGTGGTGCCTATCGCAAACGAGCTCAAGGCGAGAACGAGGAGGGCGAGGGGCATTCTAAAGGTCCTGCGTCAGTTGCTTCAGGAAGGCGGCGATCGTTTCTTCGTTGCGTTTGTAGAAAATCCACTGTCCCACACGTTTTGTGCTTACGAGGCCGGCGCGGTGCAGCGTTCCCAAATGGGCCGAGACCGTCGACTGCGACAGGCCGCAGCGCTCGAACTGGCTGGCGCAGACGCCCATTTCGAAAGGATGCTCCTGCGAGGGGAAATGTTGCTCTGGATTTTTCAGCCAGTTCAGAATTTCCATCCGGGTCGGATGGGCGAGTGCCTTGATGATCTCGTCTTTTTCCATCGTTATTCACCGAACTATAAATCGTGTTCTATCGATATATCGATCGTTGGACGTCGATATGCAAATCACGGAGGCGTGAGGCGGCGAGTTTTATGGATTGGGTAAATTTTGGGCAAAAAAAGAGGGCCACCGGAAAACCAGGGCCCTTATAATTGTGAAGGTTAAAAACCTCCAGAGGGGAACAGCTAATGCGGTGGTACTGGGAGAGAAACCACAAGATGCATCAGCTGAGAGGGATATGGTGCTTCCTTGGGCAGGTTTCAATGCTTTTTTGTGCATATCTGCTATGCGCCGCACAAATTTTTTGCGGTGCGGCATTTCCCGAGGAGGCAAGGCAAAAAAAGAGGGCCACTGGAAAACCAGGGCCCTTTATAAGTGTGAAGGTCAAAAACCTCCAGAGGGGAACAGCTAATGCGGTGGAACTGGGAGGAAAAGCCACCATGTGCATCAGCTATAAGCGATATGGTGGTTTAATGTGCAAACGGCAACCCTTATTTGTGCATGCCAGTTATGCGCATTCCGCATAGTATGGAAATCATTCTATAAATCTGGCTCAAAAGTTCCAGTTTCTGGCCTTGCTGACGATGAAATCGCGAAAAGCTTTCAGCTTGGCGGCGTTCTTGATCTCGTCGGGATAGCAGAAATAGGTGTCGAAGGAGGGAACGTCGGCATTGATCGCCAACTGAATCAGGCCTGGGTCGCGGCCGACGATGTAATCCGGCAGGCAGGCGACACCGATGCCGAGGAGGGCGGCGCGCTTGATCGAGGTCTGGCTGTTGATCTGCAGATGCGGGATTCGCTTGTTGTCTGACGAACGGCCGGCGACCTCTAGCCAGTTGACGTCGAGCAGGTAACTCGGTGCCGGCTCGCCGAAAGTGATGATGCGGTGATTGTCGAGATCCTCGATCTTCTGCGGCTCGCCATGGCGATTGATGTAGGAGGGGGCCGCATAGACGTGCATGTGCACGGTGAACAGTTTGCGCTGGATGAGGTCGGATTGCTGCGGCTGGCGCAGGCGGATTGCGCAGTCGGCATGGCGCATGTTCACGTCTACTTCCTCATTGTCGAGGATCAGCTGGATCTGTACGTCGGGATAGAGCTGCAGGAATTCCTGGATCTTGTCCGTCAGCCAGCCTTGCCCGAGGCCGACCGTCGTGGTGACGCGCAGCTTGCCGGACGGCGTCTCATTGGTCTCGGTGAGCTGCATCTTCACCGTTTCAAGCTTCAGCAGCACGTCATGGGCAGTGCGGTACAGCAGCTCACCCTGTTCCGTCAGGATCAGGCCGCGCGCATGGCGATGAAACAGCTTGGTGCCGACATCCTGCTCCAGCGCGCTGACCTGGCGGCTGATGGCGGATTGGGACAGATGCAGTTTGTCCGCCGCGTGCGTGAACGAACCCGCCTCGGCAGCTGCGTGAAAAATACGCAGCTTGTCCCAATCCAATGGCATTCCCCCACCCCTCATGCCGATCTTACTCCGCGGCCACGGCGACGGGCATGTGGCCCGTCAGGTATCGCTCGGCTTCAAGCGCTGCCATGCACCCCAGGCCGGCGGCAGTGATCGCCTGGCGGAACGTATCGTCGGTCACGTCGCCGGCGGCATAGACCCCCTCCAGGCTGGTCGCGGTCGAATCAGGCGCGGTCCAGAGATAACCATTGTCCTTCAGCTTCAGTTTGTCCTTGAAGAGCTCGGTTGCCGGCGCATGGCCGATGGCAACGAAGACGCCGTCGACCACCATCTCGGTGATCGCGCCGGTCCTGACGTCACGCAGGCGCGCGCCGGAGACAGATTGCGGCATCGGCGGCTTGGCCGGCGTGCCGGTGATTTCGGCCACTTCGGTGTTCCACAGCACCTTGATATTATCCTTGGAGAACAGGCGTTCCTGTAGGATCTTCTCGGCCCGGAAAAAGTCGCGGCGGTGAACCAATGTCACCGACTTGGCGATGTTGGAGAGATAAAGCGCCTCCTCGACCGCGCTGTTGCCGCCGCCGACCACGATCACATCCTTGTTGCGATAGAAGAAACCGTCGCAGGTGGCGCAAGCCGAAACGCCGAAGCCCTGGAAATGCTGCTCGCTCTCGATGCCGAGCCACTTGGCCTTGGCGCCGGTGGCGATGATCAGCGTATCAGCGGTCCAGACCTGGCCGCTGTCGGTGCGGGCGACGAAGGGACGCTGGTTCATGTCGACTTCGGTCACGACGTCGTTGACGATCTCGGCGCCGACATGTTTTGCCTGCTGCAGCATCTGTTCCATCAGCCAGGGACCCTGGATCGGATCGGCAAAGCCCGGATAATTCTCCACATCGGTGGTGATCATCAGCTGGCCGCCCTGTTCGAGACCGGCGATCAGAACCGGTTTCAGCATGGCGCGCGCGGCATAGACCGCGGCGGTATAGCCTGCGGGTCCGGAACCGATGATGAGCACCTTGGTGTGGCGGGCGGGCATGTCATTTCCTTTCGACTGGCAGGATGGCGGCGGCTAAGTGGCGATTGCGGCCGTTTCGCGGTCCATGGGCCATTTATGAACGTCCAATGCTTTTATTCAAGGGCAGCCTTGCGTTACCAACAAGGCAAATCGCCCGGATGTGCAAGAATCCGTCATCGGCGTGAAACATTCTTGCGTATTCCGCCGCTTTATATAGAAGCTCCCCGCGGAGAATTAAAGAAAGGCAATGATGTGGGTCGCGCCGAACTCGACGTCATCGACATAAAGATCCTCCGGGAGCTGCAGGCCGACGGCCGCATGACCAATGTGGAGCTTGCCGATCGCGTCGGCATCTCGGCGCCGCCATGCCTGCGCCGGGTGCGCAAGCTCGAGGAAGCGGGCATCATCGAGGGTTACCACGCGATGCTGAACAGCCCGCGGCTCGGCTTCGACCTCGTCGCTTTTTGCATGGTCGGCCTCAAGCACCAGTCGGAAGGCAATCTCAAGGCCTTCGCCGCCGCCACCACCGAATGGCCGCTGGTGCGCCAGGCCTGGATGGTCTCGGGCGACAGCGATTTCCTGCTGCATTGCGTGGCCGAGAACCTCACCCGCTTCCAAGATTTCGTCATCGAGGTTCTGACCGCGAACGAACACGTCGACACCGTGCGCACCATGCTGACGATCCGGCAGGTGAAGAAGCTCGGGCTGGTGGAAGTCTGACGCGACGTCGGACTTTATTCCCGCTTATTTGCGAGCGGCATAGCCACCCCGGTTGATACCGTGGCGCTGAAGCTTGTCGTAGAACGTCTTTCTCGGAATGCCGAGTGCCTCGATGGTGCGACGCACGTCGCCATCATTGGCCGACAGCGCGTCGCGGATGATCTCCGCCTCGTACCGTTCCAGCCGTTCGGGAAGCGTGGCGTCCGTCGGCTGCGGAGTGGCCGCCGGCGCTCCACCTTCGACGCCAAGCACGACGCGTTCGGCATAATGCGAAAGTTCGCGGACATTGCCCGGCCACGAATGCGAGGCGAGATGTCGCCGCACTCCCTCTGAAAGTGGCGGGACATCACGGCGAAAGCGTTCTGCGGCGCGGGCGGCGAAGTGGGAAAACAGCAGCGGAATGTCGTCGCGGCGTTCTCGCAGCGGCGGAATGGAGATCGTCACGACATTCAGCCTGTAATAGAGATCCTCGCGAAATTCCCCCCGCACAGCGGGATCCCCGAGGTCGATCTTGGCAGCCGCGACGACGCGCAGATCGACCGGGCGTACCTCATTGGTGCCGAGCGGCGTGATCTCGCGCATCTCCAGCACCCTCAACATCTTGACCTGCGTGGCAACAGGCATGCTCTCGATCTCGTCGAGGAAAAGCGTGCCGCCGCCTGCATGTTCGATGCGGCCGGTGCGGCGCTTTTGGGCGCCGGTAAAGGCGCCGGCCTCGTGGCCGAACAACTCGCTTTCGATGACGGTTTCGGGCAGGGCGCCGCAGTTCAGCGCCACGAAATTGCCCTTCCGGCGGTGGCTCCACTGATGCAGGATCTGAGCAACCACTTCCTTGCCGCTGCCCGTCTCGCCGGCAACAAGCACGTCGACATCGGTATCGGCGATGTGGCGAAGAATTCTTCTCAAATTTTCCATGACAGGCGTCTGGCCGATCAGCGGCGAATTCTCCTGCGCATCCTCGGCAGCTTTGCGCAGCATGCGGTTTTCCAGGATAAGCCGCCGCTTCTCGCTGGCGCGACGAACGCTTTGGACGAGCCGATCGGCTGCGAAGGGCTTGGCGATGAAGTCATAAGCACCGTCTTGGATTGCCTGAACCGCCATCGGAATATCGCCGTGTCCTGTCATCAGGATCACCGGCAGGTCAACATCCATGGTCTGCAGCGTGGCGAAGAGTTGCAGCCCGTCGATCTCCGGCATGCGGATATCGGTGACGATGGAGCCGGCAAAGTCGGCTGACAGGTCGGCCAGCGCGGCCTTCGCTCCCTCATAGGCGAAAACGGAGAATCCGGCGAGTTCGAGCGTCTGGGCGGTGGCGCGGCGCAGATCCTTGTCGTCGTCGATCAGGGCAACGGGCATCATTGTGGCCATGACCTCAAGCCTTCCTCAGATGAACGATGAACCGGGTTCCACTGCTGTCGCTGGCGACCTCCATCCGGCCGCCGTAATCGCCGACAATATCCTTGGAGATGACCAGCCCCAGGCCGAGACCGCTTTCCTTCGAGGTATTGAACGGCGTGAACAGGCCCTTGCGGATATCCCGCGGAATACCGGGGCCGTTGTCGGCGACCGTCACCGTTACCATGTCTGCATCGGCTGATGTCCTGACCTCGACACGACCCTCTCCGGCCTTCGGCGCCACCGCCTCCAGGGCGTTCTGAAGCAGATTGATGAGCACCTGCTCGAGACGGATGCGGTTTCCCATGACCCGCAGTTCGGCCGGCGGCAGGTCGATGTCGAGCGTATCCATGCGACCGGCAAACCGGCTGCGCAACAGCATCACCGCGCCCTCGATCACATCCTTCAATCCTGTGGGCTCGGCGCTGCCGCGACCCTTTCGGGCAAAACTCTTCAGCTCCTCGGTGATCGAACCTATGCGCTCCGTCAAAGCCGCGATGCTTTCGAGATTTTCACCGGCAGGTGCGGCCTGCCCGCGAGCGAGGAAGGTGCGGGCGTTGTCCGCATAGGCACGGATGGTCGCCACCGGCTGGTTGATCTCATGAGCGACGCCGGCGGCCACCTGACCGAGAATTGCCAGCCGGTTGGCCTGCACCAGATCCTGCTGCACGGCCTGCAGCCGCTGTTCGGTGCTCTTATGGCCGATGATTTCAGCCTGCAGCCGATCGCGCGCCTGGCTGAGATCCAGGGTCCGCTCGGCGACGCGCCGTTCCAACTCCTCTCGCGCCTGCTGTTCTCCGAAAATCCGCAAGGTGATCGCATGGCGCCGGCGCAGCAGAAACGCTGCTCCCGCCAGCAGCGGCAAGAGTATGAGCAAGGCCAGCATACGGGCTTCGCGAATTCCCGCATCGATGGATGGCCCAAGCGCCACGAGATGCTGCAGCTGCCAGCCGGTTGCAGGAACCGGCATCCCGACATCGAGAAACCTGGTTTTTCCGGCATCGCCGGGCATGACGATCTCAGCGACATCAAGGCCGTCGCCGAGGTTCCGGACGAAATCCAGCGGCAGGGGCTGAAGCGGTGCAGCGCCGAATTGAAGGCTTTCGCGGATCGCGGTCAACCGGTCTTCGGCGATCCGACCGATCGTCATGAACCGCCATGATGGAATACTGGTGATCAGAACAATGCCGCGCTTGTCAACGACGTAGGACGGGGTGTTCGAGGCATTCCAATCCGCCTCGACGTCGTCGAATTCGACCTTGACCACAACGACACCCAGCAGGCCATTGCTGCTCGAAATCCGCTGGGAGATATAGAGACCCGGTTTTTTGCTGACCGTGCCGAGCGCGAAGTGCTCGGCCTGTCCTCTTTCGGCCGCGCCTCGAAAATACTCCCGGAAGCGGTAATCATTGCCGACGAAACTCGTCGGTTCGCGCCAGTTGCTGGCCGAAACAGCCATGCCGTCCTTGTCGATGACATAGATGACGGCAGCCTTCGTGCCCGCCGCCAGCTTTTCCAGCTTCTGACTGAGCCGCTCGAACGTGCCGGCATCGTTTCCCGCCAGTGCCGCGGCGAGTGCAGCGTCCTGCGACAGCACGAAGGGCAGGGCCCGGTATTTCTCAAGAACGGTGCGCAGCAAAGCCGCATTCAGCCTCGCATCCATGCGGGCCTGTTCCTCAAGGGCAGCCTCCGCCCGGTGCCGGCCGATCTCGCCGCCGGCCCAGAGACTTGCGACGACGGCAAGCAGTGCGATCACCGCATAGGCCCACCACATCCGGCGGATGCGGTGGTGCAGAGGCAGGGCAGGCCACAGCCTTTGCGAGACAGACAAGGACATGGCGGATTTGTGCATTTTTCTGCACTGGATGCAAATGGATTTGTGCGGATTTCCGCATTTTGTCCATGAGTGCGCCGGGCCTCCTGAAATTTTTATTTAAAAAAATCAAAAGGTTATAAAAACACTCGAAACTGGCACGGTGATTGCGAAGAAAATGGCAACAACGGCTGAGCTGTTGGATTGAAGCGAAGGCTCGGGAGGCCGGAGTTCGTTCCGGACGAGCCATAGGAGGATATCATGATCGCAGCACCATTCGATGCAGTCGCAGACAGCAAGGGCAAAAAGAAGCCCTTTTACACCCATCTTTACGTTCAGGTTCTTGCGGCCATCGCCGCCGGTATCGTTCTCGGCCATTTCTACCCCGAACTCGGCGCCCAGCTGAAACCGCTTGGTGATGCCTTCATCAAGCTCGTCAAGATGATCATCGCGCCGGTCATCTTCCTGACGGTAGCGACCGGCATTGCCGGCATGAGCGACCTTAAGAAGGTCGGCCGCGTTGCCGGCAAGGCGATGTTGTACTTCCTAACCTTCTCGACGTTGGCGCTGGTCATCGGCATGATCGTCGCCAATGTCGTCCAGCCCGGCGCCGGCATGAACATCGATCCGGCTTCGCTGGATCCCGCCGCCGTCGCCACCTTTGCCTCGAAGGCGCACGAGCAGAGCATCGTCGGCTTTCTGACCAACATCATTCCGACGACGATCGTCGGCGCTTTTGCCGATGGCGACATTCTGCAGGTGCTGTTCTTCTCGGTGCTGTTCGGCATCGCGCTGGCTATGGTCGGCGAAAAGGGCGAGCAGGTCGTCAATTTCCTCAATGCCCTGACGGCTCCGGTCTTCAAGCTCGTCGCCATCCTCATGAAGGCCGCCCCGATCGGCGCTTTCGGCGCCATGGCCTTCACCATCGGCAAGTATGGCATCGGATCGATCGCCAACCTCGCCATGCTGATCGGCACCTTCTACCTCACCTCGCTGCTCTTCGTCCTCGTCGTTCTCGGCGCCGTCGCCCGCTATAACGGCTTCTCGATCTTGGCGCTGCTGCGCTATATCAAGGAAGAGCTGCTGCTGGTTCTCGGCACCTCGTCTTCGGAGGCCGCACTTCCGGGGCTGATGAACAAGATGGAAAAGGCCGGCTGTAAGCGCTCGGTCGTCGGTCTCGTGATCCCGACCGGCTATTCCTTCAATCTCGATGGCACCAACATCTATATGACGCTGGCGGCCCTGTTCATTGCCCAGGCAACCGGCATCAATCTCTCCTGGGGTGACCAGATCCTGCTGTTGCTGGTCGCGATGCTGAGCTCGAAGGGTGCGGCTGGTATCACCGGCGCCGGCTTCATCACGCTTGCCGCCACACTTTCCGTCGTGCCCTCCGTGCCGGTCGCCGGCATGGCGCTCATCCTCGGCATCGACCGCTTCATGTCGGAATGCCGGGCGCTGACCAACCTCGTCGGCAATGCCGTGGCGACGATCGTCGTGGCGCGTTGGGAAAACGAGTTGGATACCGCGCAGCTTGCCAGAGCGTTGGGCGGCCAGACCGGTGAGGATATTTCGGCCGCAGGTCTCCAGCCCGCCGAATAACCAGTCACTTCATCGCATCTACGGAGCGGCCCGTTATTCGACGGGCCGTTTCTCTTTCTGCATCAGCGGTTATTGTCGCCAAGAAGCCGGTCGTAAACGGCGCCGATCGCACTCGCTTCCTTCTCCAGCGCGAAGTGCGCCCTGACATGACGCAGTGCATTCTCGCCATGCGCGATCGCCAGACCGGGATCTGCGATATAGGGGGCGATGGCCCGACTCAGCGCCTTGCCATCGCCGGCGGCGATCACCGCCCCTGTCTCGCCCGTGACGACGAGTTCGGAATAGGCGCCCGCGTCCGATGCCACGACGGCAGTGCGCGAGGCCATGGCTTCGAGTGGCGTCAGGCCGAAGCCCTCGTTTCTGGAGGGGGCGACGTAAAGCGTCAGGCGGCGATACCAGACCTTGATATCAGGCACTTCGCCGAGGAAGAGGATACGGTCGCTAAGCCCGGCGGCGGCGACATCGGCCTTGAGCCTGTCTGCGAATGCCGTGTGCTCCGCCGTTACCCGGCCGGAGACGACCGCCGTCCACTCGGGATGCTGCGGCAAAAGTTCGATCATCGCCTGCACGAAAAGATCGGTGCCCTTCTGATGGCGCACGCGGCCGAAGCAGCCGACGAGATGGCGGCCGGGCAGACCGGCAGCGGCGATGCCGTCGTCTGTCGTTTCCGGCGGATGGAACAGGGCAAGGTCGACGCCGTGCTGGATGACCGTGTGCGGCACCTCGAGGAACGAGCCGGAACGGTCGCTGGTCGCGATAACAGCGTCCATGCGGCGGATCAGCCATTTCGTATAGGCGGTATGGCGGCGTTGGGCGGCCGAGGTGAAAAGCAGCTTCAGCTGCATGCGCAGGAGATGGCGAAGCATTATGCCGACGGCCATCTCGTTGTTGCGGCGGGCGTGCCAGACGCGCTGGCGCCGGCGCGCCGGCTGGCGCCAGAGGCCGAGGAGCTGTGACCATCTCAGTTTCGGCAGGCCCTCCGGCAGGCCGGGACCGAGAGTTGCGATCCTGATGCCGAGCCGGATCTGGCAGGGGATGAGCTGGACGATGGTCGAGGTGACGCCGGAGAGCCGGCGCTTGAAATTGGGCGCGATGATCTCGACGTCACGAATGTCCGGCACGGGAGGGGTCTCGTATCTGGCGGCCAATCAGCCCCAGGAAACCTGGAGGATTTCGTAGGCCTTGGCGCCGCCGGGCGCATTGACCTCGATGGAATCGCCGACCTCCTTGCCGATCAGCGCACGGGCGATCGGGGAGGAGATGGAGATGCGGCCGGCCTTGACGTCGGCTTCCTGGTCACCGACGATCTGGTAGGTCTTTTCTTCCTCGGTGTCCTCGTCGACGAGCTTCACCTTGGCGCCGAACTTGATCTTGTCGCCCGACATCTTCGTCAGGTCGATGACCTCGGCGCGCGCCGTCAGGTCTTCCAGTTCGCTGATGCGGCCTTCATTGTGGCTCTGGGCTTCCTTGGCGGCGTGATATTCGGCGTTTTCGGAAAGGTCGCCATGGGCACGGGCTTCGGCGATCGCCTCGATGATTCGAGGGCGCTCCTCCTGCTGACGCCAGCGCAGTTCTTCCTGCAGCTTGACGAAGCCACCCGGTGTCATTGGTACCTTTTCAACCATTTTTCTGTCCTTCACTCCTTGTATCCACGCAGTTAGGCGCAAACACAAAAGAAAACAGGTCCCGAAGGGGAGCTTCGGAACCGTGCCACAATCCTAGTTAAGTGCTTATAGCAGATCGCCAAGGCCGATTTCCAGAAAATTCGGATATACGAAATGCGAGCCGCCGCGACAGCGGGTCGTCCGTCGCAAAAACCGGCAAAAGATCGGACCACCGCGGTTGACTTTGCTCTAAGGAACATATAGTGAACATTCTAATGAAGAAGTCGCTAACAGAACGCTTGGCCATCCTTTCCGACGCAGCGAAATATGATGCTTCCTGCGCGTCCAGCGGCACGGTGAAACGCGATTCGGCGGCAAGCGGCGGGCTCGGCTCGACCGAGGGGTCCGGCATCTGCCATGCCTATGCCCCGGATGGGCGATGCATTTCGCTTCTCAAAATATTGCTGACCAATTTCTGCGTCTACGACTGCGCCTATTGCGTCAATCGTTCGTCGAGCAATGTCGAACGGGCGCGCTTCACGCCCGAGGAGGTCATCTGGCTGACGCTGGAATTCTACCGCCGCAACTATATCGAAGGCCTGTTTCTTTCCTCGGGCATTATTCGTTCGTCCGACTACACGATGGAAGAGATGGTCCGCATCGTCCGCGAACTGCGTGTGACGCATAATTTTAGCGGCTATATCCATTTGAAATCAATCCCCGAAGCATCGCCGCGTCTTATCGAGGAGGCGGGACTCTATGCCGACCGGCTGTCGCTCAATATCGAGTTGCCGACGGATAACGGCATCAGCCGCTTTGCGCCGGAAAAGAAACCCGCCAATATCCGCCGATCAATGGGCGATCTCAGGCTGAAGATCGAAGCCGCCGGCGAACCGACGCTGCAGACAAAGAAGCGTCAGCGTTTCGTGCCGGCCGGCCAGAGCACGCAGATGATCGTTGGCGCCGACGGAGCGAACGATGCGACGATCCTGGCGACCAGCGGCAGGCTTTACAGCAGCTACGGCCTGAAGCGTGTCTATTATTCCGCCTTCAGCCCGATCCCGGATTCGTCCAAAAACCTGCCGCTGATCAAACCGCCGCTGATGCGCGAACACCGGCTCTATCAGGCCGACTGGCTCTATCGATTCTATGGTTTCGGCATCGATGAGGTCACCGCCAACCAGGCAGGCGGCATGCTCGATCTGAACCTCGACCCCAAACTTGCCTGGGCGCTCGCCAACCGCGCCGATTTTCCTGTTGATATCAACAGGGCCGAGCGCGAGCGGTTGCTGCGTGTGCCGGGTCTGGGGACCAAGACCGTCAAAGCGATCGTTTCGGCACGCCGGTTTCGTCGCCTGCGGCTCGACGATCTCTCGCGGCTCGGCGTGTCGATCAAGAAGGTCCGATCTTTCATCTCGGCGGAAGGCTGGTCGCCGCGCCGGCTGATCGACCGGCCGGACCTTCGCGCCATGTTCGAGCCGAAACCCGAACAATTGTCGTTGCTGTGATGCGCCGGGTCGTGCTTGCAGGACGGGGCGAGCTTGCCGAATGGCGCGATGCCGCGCGCGCTTTTGCCGCCGCCGGCATATTGCCTGATGAAATCGATTGGCGCGAAAAAGCCGCGGAGCCGGATCTTGCATTTCAACGCGACGCCATGCCGCCGACGCCTGCGATAACACGCAAGCCGATGACGGTGCCGCCAGCCTTCATCGAGCTGGCGGAAACGGTTCTCTGCAATTCCGATCCGGCACGGTTCTCGTTGCTTTACCGACTGCTCTGGCGACTGCAACTGGACCGGCAATTGCTGGAAGTGGCCTCCGACGAGGACGTCGTGCGGGCCCGGCTGATGGCGAAAAACGTTCGGCGTGACGCGCACAAGATGACCGCTTTCGTCCGCTTCAAGGAGGTTGGTGCCGCAACGGCAGATCGTCGAAAATTCCTCGCCTGGTTTGAGCCGGACCACCATATCGTCCGGCGCACGGCGCCCTTCTTCCAGCGCCGTTTCACTGACATGGATTGGCTGATCGTCACGCCCAAGGGGTCGGCCGCCTGGGACGGCGAGCGGCTGACGATGAGCGACGCGCCATGCGAGAAGCCCAATCTCACCGATGCCACCGATGAACTCTGGCGCACCTACTATGCCAGCATCTTCAACCCCGGCGCGATTGAAGCTGAAGGCGATGCAAGCGGAAATGCCAAAAAAATATTGGAAGAACCTGCCGGAGGCCGACCTCATCCCCGGGCTGATCGCATCGGCGGAGAGCAAGGTGCGGGCCATGGCCGCGCGCGAGGCGACGCAATCGCTGCCCTTTCACGACCGCCTGCAGGACGCGGCGCGCAATATCCCTGCCGAACCCGAGGCGCCGGCCGGCACGCTGGAAGCGTTGCGCGCGGAAGCTGACGTCTGCACCCGCTGCCCGCTTCATGCCAAGGCGACGCAGACCGTCTTCGGGGAGGGACCGCGCGATGCAGAGGTGATGTTCGTCGGCGAGCAGCCGGGCGACCAGGAGGATATAGCAGGACGCCCCTTCGTCGGTCCGGCCGGCCGGCTCCTCGACCAGGTGATCGCCGAGGCGGGCATCGACCGCTCGACGCTTTACGTTACCAATGCCGTCAAGCATTTCAAATATGAGCCGCGCGGCAAACGCCGTATCCACCAGCAGCCTAATATGGGCGAGGTAAAGCACTGCCGCTGGTGGCTCAATCTGGAGATGGGGCTGGTCGAGCCGAAGCTCATCGTTGCCATGGGGGCAACGGCGCTCGCGGCGCTGACCGATGTCAAACAGCGCCTGCAAGATGTCAGGGGGAAAGCAATGGCGATCGATGGAGGACGCACGCTCTTCGTGACGGTGCATCCATCCTATCTGCTGCGTATCCCCGACGAGCGGCTGAAGGCGGAGGAGCTCGCGCGATTTCGCGAGGACATGATGAAAATTCAGCGGCTTATGACAGCCGCCGAATAAATTGATTCCGCTTGAGCTGCCGCCACCGCTCATCGAGCGATGGCGCTGTCTCTTTGTTCTTAGGCAATTCCGGACGCAAAACCGCGGCACTCTTTTGCTGGAATTGCTCTAACAGGCTGCTGAAAAACCCACTGGCTTTTGGGCTGGACACATGATTCCATCTTGCAAGTGATTTCGAGGGAATTTGGATGCGCGGCGGGGATGATCGGACGGGGTCGCTGTTTTCGTATGTCGACCTT
>NZ_JABDVY010000012.1:0-227934 GCF_019685025.1 Rhizobium sp. NZLR8
CCCCTGCCCCGCCCGACGCCCCCAGCCACCTTCACGTTTCCATTGCATATCATCGAACCGCCGGTGGCACAGACCGCGTCGACTTTTCTGCGGACATGGCGGATATCCGGGCCTGCAATGTGTGCGGCGCTGCGCAATGCCGGCATCGAAACCAGCGATTGGGCGGCGGCAAGCTTCGACGCCGATACGTTCGAATGCATTTTCGAGCATAGCGGCAAGCGGGAGAAGGATCAGCTTCCGAGCTCCATCTTCGTCATCGTTCGCGGCGACGCCACCGGCGCGATCAACAACATGCGGGTGAAAATCATCAATCCCGAGACGGATCAAAATGGTCAGCTCGATCCCAACATTCTGCGAATTTTCGAAACCATGTTGCGGCAACCGCAATGGCTCGATTTTCACGAGACGCTGAACGCGATCAAAAATCTGAGGGACATCAAGGAAGACGGCTTTGGAGCCAGCATCAATTTCAGCCGCGAAGTGCTCAATCCTGGGCGGTATAATTTTACGCTAGCCCTGGATGCCACTTCGGGACCCCAGAAAAGAACGAGAAACTATTTTTCCGAGAGAGCATGGCTTCGATCGCCCGAGCCGACGGTCGGGACCGACCTGCGGCCGGCATCCATTCCTGCCGATGCCAAGGCACCGGCACAAAGTCAGGAACATCCGCATTAGGGTCAGCTGAGATTATGCGCCGACTTCTCACGCCATGTAACTTGCATCGTCGTGATGCCTGGCCAAAATCTCGTAAAGCTCTTTCAAACTGTCCGCACTCGGCCGTTCGGTGCTGTCCCCGCCCGCCAAGCGCCAGACACGCTCGACATTGAGGTCCTGCGTGACTTGCTCAAGGTCTTCGTTCAGCGAGCGAATGGCGGCCTCCGATCGACGCAGCCGCCCCGACAGCCTGACAAGCGCTGCGAACGACAGAAAAATGACGCCGGTGACACCGAGAACGAGCGCCGAGAATTGTCGGGCATCGAGAAGAAATAGATCGTTTCGAATGGTCGTCATAAAAAAAACGGCATTTTGCAATGCCATATGAAAACAGCTTATCAGATAGCTAAACCAATCTTCCATCACCAGCGCCCTCCAGAACAGTTTATATCGTGGCGCCGGCTGAAAAGTCTAGCAGACACTGACAATATCCCCTACGGCGAAAGTATATTTAGGGTTGAATTACTCCGTTGAATTGAACGCGAATGCCGCGTTGCCGACGAGCCTGGCCCTCTAAATTTGGCCGCGGACATCAAAAAAGCCAACCGTGAGAGATAAAATGAATAGAAGACGTTTCCTCGCCTCGGTTCCGCTCGCCCTGTTGTATGCCAATGCGGGCCACGTCCTGGCACAGGTGCCTTCAGCGGGAGGGCTGCGCGCCCTTGCCGACGGCAAGGCGTTCCGATTCGGATCGGCAATCGACCTGCAAAATATCAGCGATCCAATTGCTTCCGAGATATACATCAATAACGTCAATTCAATAACGCCGCGAAACGAACTGAAGTGGAATGCGACGGAAAAGAGGCCCGGTGTTTTCAGTTTCAGGAATGCGGACCGGATGGTTGCATTTGCGCAAAAAAACAACATGAGGGTTTATGGCCATACGCTGATCTGGTATCGCGTCCCGGAGTGGGTGTCGGACATCACCGACGCGAAGGCGATTCAGGCGACGATGAACCGTCACATAAAACAGGTTGTCACTCGCTATAAGAACTCAATCGACGCTTGGGATGTGGTGAACGAGCCGTTGGAATATGATGCGCCGGATCTGCGAGATTGTGTTTTCCGACGCCTTCTTGGCGACGACTATATCCGTATGAGCTTCGATATGGCACATGAGGCAAATCCCGGCGCAATGCTGGTGCTGAACGAAACGCATCTGGAGAAAAAATCCGACGTGTTCGA
This sequence comes from Rhizobium sp. NZLR8, assembly GCF_019685025.1. NCBI lineage: Bacteria > Pseudomonadati > Pseudomonadota > Alphaproteobacteria > Hyphomicrobiales > Rhizobiaceae > Rhizobium > Rhizobium sp. NZLR8. Next base: position 1,900 of record NZ_JABDVY010000012.1, read on the forward strand.
ACAGAAGCGCGCGCGTATCCTGAGAATCGTTGAGGATCTCGTCGCCCGGAAATCGCCGATCAATGCGGTGGGGCTGCAGGCGCATTTCCGTCCCGGCCTCGACCGGATCGATCCGGAAGGAATGGGGCGCTTCTGCGCGGCGCTGAAGGACATGGGTGTCGGCGTGTTCATCACCGAGCTTGATGCCTCCTGCCAGTTCCTGAACCGCGACAAAGGCTTTTCGCCGACGTCATACGCGGATATTTTCGGTGATGTGATCACTGTGGCGGCCGAGCGTGGCGACTTGAAAGGCGTGACAGTATGGGGCATGTCGGAAAAATACGGCGAGCGCATTGAGAACGAAGCCGCTCCCGACGCAGCCTGCGCAAAGCGCGTTAATCTTTATGACGACAACAATGCGCCGAGAAGTGCGGTTAATGGCATCAGGCGGGCAATAGAGGCGATGTGATGGGCAAGACAACGGAGACGTCGACAGATTCATGAGAAAAGCCGTTATTTACGTGGAAAAATTTTTGCCTGCCAGCCAGGCATTTGTTCTCAATCAGGCGGTAGCATTTCGTTCTTTCGAAGCTGAAATTCTTGCCGGCACGCGAATTCCGTCCGCCCACACCAAAAAATCCACTATCCCGGTTCATGACATCCGTCGGTCTCCCGTTGCGCGGGCCGGCGAACTGCTTCTGAAAATTCCGCAGATCGGCCTTCCCTTTCTCTTTCCGGCGATCGGCCAGGCCGATCTCGTTCACGCCCATTTCGGCAAGAACGGTTATGTCATCGGCCCCCTGGCGCGCGCCGCCGGCAAGCCGCTGGTCACGACATTCCACGGGTTCGACGCCACCTATGGCGGTGACCCGAAAAAGCCGGGCGGCTTCAATCAGGTGCGCTTTTTTGCCAAGGGCCGGAGCGAGATGGCTGGCTGGAACAGCTGGAATATCGCCGTTTCCGATTTCATCCGCGATCGGCTGCTGGCGCTCGGCTTTCGCGCCGACCGCGTCTATCGCCATCATATCGGCATCGATCTCGATCTGTTCAAAATGGAGCCACGTCCACGAAAAAAAGGGCTGGTGGTTTCCATTGCCCGCTTCGTCGACTATAAGGGCCACCGCTTCATGATCGACGCGCTGGCACGCGTGGCGGCCGCCGGCACTCCGGTCGAATTCGTCATGGTCGGCCAGGGTCCTTTGAAGGAGGAAATCGAAGCACTGGCGCGTCGTTCCTTGCCAAGCGTCACGATCCATGAAAATCTGTCGCAGACTGAGATAAGGGATCTGCTCGCCAGTGCGGAGCTTTATCTCCATGGAAGCGTGACCCTCGATAATGGTCACGCTGAAGCTTTCGGCCTGGCCAATCTCGAGGCCGAAGCCGTGGGAACTCCGGTCGTCGCATTTCGCTCGGGAGGCGTGGGCGAAGCGATCGAAGAGGGGAAAACTGGTTATCTCGTGGAGGAGCGGGATGTCGCAGGAATGGCCGAAGCAGTCGGAAGGCTGCTCAATGACCAGGCCCTGTGGACAGCCTTTAGCGCGCGGGCACCGCTTCTGGTGGCCGAGCGCTTTGACTTACGTCGTCAGACGGGGATGCTCGAGGACTATTACAGTTCCGTGCTAGACGAATTTTCCAGCCGGGGTCGGACTTGATGGTGCAGACAGGAAAAAAGCCGAAGTGGGGACTGAACGTATTTCGGCCGCTGCGGAACGGAATTGTGAAGGCCAAATGGCTCTACTATACGAAGTTCTGGGGAATGGACATCGATCCGACGGCCAGCTTTTCCCTGAGCGTGCGGTTCGACAAGACCAATCCGAAGGGATTGCATATCGGCGCGGAAACCTATGTCGCCTTTGAGGCGGCGATCCTGACCCACGACCTCACGCGCGGGCTCTATCTTCACACGAGAATCGGCAGACGCTGCTTCATCGGCGCCCGCAGCATCATTTTGCCCGGTGTTGAAATCGGCGACGAATGCGTCATCGGCTCGGGCTCGGTGGTGACCAAGAGTGTTCCACCGCGCTCGCTGGTCGCGGGCAATCCGGCAAAGATAATCCGCAGCGATATCGAGATCATTTCGCGTTACGGGCGCATGGCACGCGAAGACGAGACGGTCTCGATCGTCAAGCACTTGCCGACTGGAGAAGCACGATGAAGATGTTTGCCTACCGCGGGAAACACGAGAATTTCGGCGATGAACTCAACCATTGGCTCTGGGAGCGTCTGCTACCCGGCTTCTTCGACGATGACGAAGGCCAGCTCTTTCTCGGCATCGGTTCGATCCTCTACGACAATTTCGATCCGAACATGCAGAAGATTGTCTTCGGCTCGGGTTATGGCGGCTACACCAACCCGCCGAAAGTCGATCGCAACTGGACATTCTATTTCGTCCGCGGAAAGAAGACCGCCGAGATTCTCGGCATCGATTCGAGCTACGCCATCGGCGATTCGGGCATCCTCACGCGGAGCTGCTGGGATGCAAAAAGCATCGAGAAGCGTTATCCCGTCTCGTTCATGCCGCATTATGAAAGCGCCATGTACGGCAGCTGGGATAAGGTTTGCGATCTCGCCGGTATCCACTATATCGATCCGCGCTGGTCGGTGGAAAAAGTTCTGACCGAAATCAGCGCATCACATAAAGTCGTCTCGGAAGCGATGCATGGCTGCATTATATCAGACGCGCTTCGCGTTCCTTGGCGGGCGATTCGCCCGATCGCTCCAGGGAACAGAGCCAAGTGGTACGACTGGGCGAGTGCACTTGATCTGGAGATCGATTTCGACCCGATCGGCCCGTCGAACCTCGTCGAAGCCGGAGCCTCGCTGGTTCGGAAAAATACCTACCTATTGAAGAACGTAACATTCCGTCACCGCCGGATCCGCCAGCTGACCGGAAATTATGTCTTCGGATCGACCGTCAAGACATTGCAGCGAGTGGCAGAGAAGCCGGGCCAGCTCAGCACAGACGAGTCTATTGTAAGAGCACACGAGAGAATGCTGGTCGAGCTGAACCGGCTGAAGCAAGATTTTTCCAAGAAAGCGGCAAGCGCCCTTTAAGGTCGCAATCGCTTTCGTGACGAGGCAATTAAAGCATGATGCTTTCTAACTTCATGAATACCCTCTGCGCCGGCAAGGAGCAGAAGCACCTTCGATGCGCATGCGGCCCGCTCAAATGGTCAATGTCCGCGACCTCGGGAGCCGTTCGCCCATGAGCAGTGTGACCGACCGACTGATCCAGGGCAGCATGTGGCTGAGCCTGTCCCGCGCCATCGTCAACGGGCTTTCGGCACTCAGCACCTTTGTCCTCGCCTGGTATCTCGTACCGGCTGACTTTGGTCTCGTCGCTATTGCAACGACGATTCAAGTCATCTTGAGTTCGGTCACTGAGCTTTCGCTCAATCAGGCGCTCATCCGCCACGAGTCTCCGAGCGAAACCCATTTCAGCGCGGTTTGGACACTGAGCGTGACAAGAAGCGCCATATTGGCGCTGCTCTTTGCCGCCGCGTCTTATCCGATCGCCGAGTTTTATAATGAACCTCGTTTGACGAGCGTGATGCTTGCCTTGAGTTTCAGCCTGCTCCTGAGCGGCCTCGCCAACCCACGCCGCGTCATGCTCCAGCGCGATCTGATCTTCTGGCAGGAGTTCGTGCTGAACGTCTCGCAAAAGCTGGTCGGTTTCGTCGTGACGGTGGCAATTGCCGCCATCTACCAGAGCTATTGGGCTCTCGTCATCGGCACCCTTGCCTATCAGGTGACCAATATCATCGTGTCCTACACCGTCTTGCCGTTCTGGCCGCGCATAACCTTCCGCCATGCCCGCGAATTGTTTTCCTTCTCGGTCTGGCTGACGGCCGGACAGATCGTCAACACGCTGAACTGGCGCATCGAGTATCTGCTGATCGGTAAGATGCTGGGCGCCACACAGCTTGGTCACTATACGGTCGGCAACACTCTTTCGACGCTGCCGACGCGCGAGGCTACCGCGCCGTTGAACCAGACGATTTATCCGGGCTTTTCGAAGGTCCGGAACGACCCGGTCCGGCTTGTCGCAGCCTATCAGCGCGCACAGGCCCTGTTGGCTGCGGTGGCGCTTCCGGCCGGAATCGGCATGGCTGTTGTGGCTGACCCGATGATGCGGCTTGCCTTGGGAGAGAAGTGGGCTCCTGCGATCTTCATCGTGCAGGCACTTGCATCGGTCTTCGCCCTGCAGACCCTTGGCTCGCTCGTCCAGCCGCTGGGCATGGCGAAGGGCCATACCAAGATGCTGTTTATCCGCGACACGCAAATGCTGGTGGTTCGCATTCCCATCATCATCGCCGGTCTCATGATGGCCGGGCTTCCGGGCGTCGTTTATGCGCGCGTGCTGACGGGTCTGATTTCCACCGTTGTCAACATGCTTCTCGTCAAGCGCTTAATCAATCTGCCGTTCTTCCAGCAGCTCGCGGCAAACTTCCGCGCGCTTGCCAGCGTCGCCCTGATGGCCGCCGGCATCTGGGGATTGTCGCATTTCATGAGCGCTCCCGTCGACAAGCTGGCCTTGGCCCTTCACCTGGCCATTCTGGTCATCACGGGCGGTATTCTCTATGTCGGTTCCAGCTTTGTCCTGTGGCTCGCAATGAACAAGCCAAATGGCCCGGAAACCGAAGTTCAGCGTATCTTTGCCAAGTTCCTGTCAAAAGCCAAACGTATTGCCGTTCCCAAGTCGGCTTAAAGCTAAAACGAACATTAACAAGTGAGGCAGAATGACCAGCCTATCCAGATCTGAGCTGATCGCAAAACTCAATGGCATGATCCATGATTGCCTGAAGGACTATGTCTCGCGCGACGAACCGCTCGCGATTCTCGACTTCCCCGACATCCGCAATTGCGGCGACTCGGCGATCTGGCTGGGTGAGATGGCCTATCTCAAGGATCGCTTCGGCAAGCGCCCGGACTATGTTTCCAGGCTGTACGATTTCTCAGCCGAAGAGCTGAAACGGCGAGTTCCCACAGGCCCGATCTTCATTCACGGCGGCGGCAATTTCGGCGATATCTGGGTTGCCCACCAGGATTTCCGCGAAGCGATCATGGAGCGTTTCCCCGATCGGCAGATCATCCAGTTCCCGCAGTCGATCCACTATAGTTCGCCTGAGCGCATCGAGCAGTCCAAACGGGCAATCGGTCGCCACAAGAATTTCGTGCTGCTCGTGCGAGACGAAGAATCGAAGGAATTTTCCGAAAAACACTTCGACTGCACCGTACGGCTATGCCCGGATATGGCCTTTGCCATCGGCCCACTTCCGGACAGGGCCACCCAGATTCCCGTTCTCGCCATGTTGAGAGAGGACGCAGAACGGGTCGGCGGCACCGATCGCAACATTCCTTCCGAAATTCCTGTGGAAGACTGGATCACGGAGTCGAAACGGAAGGTAGATATCGCCAAGAAGCTGGGGGTGGCGTCGGCCTATCTCGCATTGAAGCCAAGCGAAGTTGCATTGCGGAGGCTGGACGCCGCAGCGCACAACCGTTTCGAGCGCGGCATCAGTCAGATCTCGCGTGCTCGCGCAATCGTCACCGATCGTCTGCACGTCCATATTTGCTCGTTGCTGCTCGGCCGCCCACACGCCGTGCTGGACAACAGCTACGGAAAAATTCGCCGCTTCATGAATGCTTTCTCCGGCGGAACGGATCTTTCATACAAGGCAACCTCGCTCGACGACGGGATCGAATGGGCGCGTCACCAGGCGGCGATGGACCATGCCGGTCGAAAAGAAGCCATGAGCTTGCGGGCGTAGGGAGAATTCGATGCCACTCGTCACCTTCATTATACCGGTCCGGCATCAGGACAATGCCCGCGATTGGAGCAGGCTGAAGGCAAATCTCACCCAGACCGTGGCCTCCATTTCCAACCAGACCAATGGGGACTGGCGCGGAATCATTGTGGCGAACGAAGGGGCCGATCTGCCTGATCTGCCGGAAAAATTTTCCGCCTTGCGCGTGACTTTTCCGCCAAACGACCTGCATGAGCTTGGAAAAGGCAGCAAGGAAGACTTCCTCGATGCCTTCCGGGCTGACAAAGGCCGGCGTGTTTTGAGCGGCATGTTGAACGCCGCCGACAGCCGCTTCTTCATGATTGTCGACGATGACGATTTCGTCAGTTCTCGAATCGTGCAACATGCATCCGAAAATCGGGACGCCAACGGGTGGACGATCGACCATGGTTACATCTGGGACGATGGCGGCAATTTCCTGTTCGGCCATGATGACTTCAGCCATCTCTGCGGCACATCCTTGATCGTTCGTGCCGATCTCTACGATCTGCCGAACCGATTTGAGGATGCTTCGCTCGACTGGATCAAGTCGATGCTTGGTAGCCATGTCCGTATCGCGAAAATTCTGGCGCAACGCGGAGCGCCGCTTGCGAAACTTCCCTTTCGCGGGGCGGTCTATCGGGTTGCCCATGGCGGATCGCACAGTCAGGCACCAAGCCTGCTGCGACAGTATTTCCTGAACCGCGGCGTGCTCACCAAACCGCGGCGCTGGTTGCGTAATCTTCGTAAGCTGAGGGTGCTCGGCGAAACTCATAGGCGCGAATTCTTCGGCAAGACGCGGTCGAATCCAGCCTAAAACCCTTTCACCCGAACATCGCACAGGCAGTCAAAATATGAGGCTTTTCTCTTTCGACTTCACCAAGAGGGTTGGTAACTGATGTCGGATGTATTCGTCAGCGTTATCTTTTCATCCTACAATGGCGCCAGCCGCCGGCTGCGCCACACTTTGGATTCCTTGGTGCGCCAGGAGCTTCCTCATGATCGATGGGAACTGATTGCTGTCGACAATAACAGCAATGACGACACGTTTGATCTTTTGAAATCCTATAGCGACAAGCTCCCGATCATCATCCTGCAACAGTACAAGCCCGGAAAGTCCGGCGCGCTGAACTTGGCTTTGGATCGGGTGAAGGGAGATCTTGTCGTCTTTACGGATGACGATATTCGCGCCGAACCGAATTGGCTGAAGGCGATCGTCGACTGCGCCACCGCCCATCCGGGCTACGGCGTCTTCGGAGGCCGAATCGTCCCTGATTGGGAAAAGGAGCCGACGGCCCGCTTTATCGAGTGGATTCCCATGGGATCCACCTTTGCGATCGTGAATGAAACGCAAAGCGGACCGTGCGACCCGACAAAGGTCTGGGGCCCCAATACGATCATTCGACGTGAACTGCTTGGACCGAGCGTACGCTACCGGGAAGATATCGGTCCTCTTCCAGGTAAGATATTTGCCATGGGCGAAGATGCGGAGATCATCATTCGTTTGGCGGCAAATGGCGCCAAATCCTATCGATGCGCCGAAGCCGTGGTTCATCACTGGATTCCGGCAGCAAGTGTCACCGAGGACTGGGTGCAAAAACGCGGCGAGCGGCTTGGTTATGGCATGCCGGCGCTCTTTCCCGACGAAGTGCCTGGAGGGGTAAGGCTAAGTGGAGTTCCGCTTCCGACCTGGATCGAAAGCGCGCAATGGGCATTGCGGGCAGCCACGCTTTATCTCTTGCCGCAATCAAAGAAGCGTTTCTGGGCTATCTGGAAATATTACTACATGCGGGGGTATCGTGCTGGAATTCGCCGATATGCGCCTCAGACGCTGGCGCGGTGATCGATTGTCCAGGAGGCGATGATTTGAAACTCTCGGTGCTCATCAATAATTTCAATTATGGTCGCTTCCTGCGCCCATGCATCGATAGCGTTCTGTCGCAGACCTACCCTGACTTCGAAGTGGTGGTGGTCGACGACGGATCGACCGACGATTCCCGTGAGATTCTTGCCTCCTACGGGGAACGGATTCTGACTATATTGAAGGAAAACGGTGGTCAGGCGTCGAGCTTCAATGCAGGCTTTGCGGCGGCAAGCGGCGATATCCTCTTTCTCCTGGATGCCGATGATGCGTTCTTGCCCGGTAAACTCGCACGGATTGCCGAGATCTACGATCGCAACGAGATCGACTGGTGTTTCGACCGGGTGACGACCGAGGAAAATGACCAGCCTCCTGCAGAGCTTCAAGTGACGCTGTTCGACAAGCGGCACGCGCTTCGCAATGGCGGCTTCCCTTCGCTTCCGGTTCCGACATCGGGCTTGAGCTTCCGCCGCAGCCTGCTGTCCCAGATATTGCCGATGTCCGTCGCGACCGACGTCGTTCTGAGCGACAATTATATTAAGTTTGCCGCGGCGTATCTCGGCCGCGGCGCCATCGTCGAAACACCGCTGACGTTTCAGCGCATTCATGCCTCAAACCGCTATACGGGCACAAGCAGGGCAAAGACGCTGCGCCCGCGGATCATGATCGCGACAGGGCTGGAACTGGCACGCCGCTACGACGGGCTGCAGGCGCTCGGCAAGAGCCTGGTGGCCGGCGGCATTGCCGAAACGACATCGCTGCTGAAGCTCCGGAGCGAAGCGCGCAACATGGTGGCGGGCGGTCCGTTCGGCGATGATGCCGCGACCGAATTGGCCTTGATGGCGGCGCGCAAGCGTTTGGGAAAGATGCTGCGGAGGGGACAGTCGTGAACCAGCAAGAAACTTTCCCGCATTCAGCAGCCGGTACCGACGTCGGCGCAGCGCCGTTGAAGATCGCCGTCGGCGTGCTGACCTATCGGCGTCTGGACGGGATCGCCAAGCTGCTTGACGTCATGACGCGCCAGATCAGGCACCCCGTCCGCCCCTATCATCTCACCATGGTGATCGTGGATAATGATGCGGCCGGCAGCGCCAAGGCAACGGTGGAGAGCTTCGGCCAGACAGGCGCCTACGACCTGATCTACGTCGTCGAGCAAAACCAGGGCATCCCCTTTGCCCGCAACCGCGCGCTGGATTCGGCACCTCCGGGCACAGACCTCTTCTGCTTTCTCGACGATGACGAATGGCCGGTCGACGGCTGGCTGGACGCTATGCTGGAGACTCGCCAGAAAAGCCGCGCCGATTGCGTCTACGGCCCCGTCCAGCCGGTCTATCCGGAAAACCCACCGGAATATTTCATCAAGGCCAGGGTATTCGAGCGCAAGAAGAACGTGGACGGCCAGCGTATCGGTTATGCGGCTTCGAATAACGTCATGTTCGACTATCCCCTGATCCGCTCGTGGAATCTTCGTTTTGAGGAGAAAATGCGCTTCACCGGCGGCACGGACTATCTTTTCTTCAATCAGGCCATCCGCCGCGGCATGCAGGTTTTCTGGGCTGACAAGGCCCTTGTCTATGACATCGTTCCGGCAAACCGAATGACCTGGAAATGGGTGTTGCAAAGACAGTATCGGCTGGGCAATACCTTCGCAGTCAGCGAGGTTCTGCATGGCAACCTCAAGCGCCGGATTTATCGCGCCGCCTATGGCGCCACGAGAGTCGTGCTTGGACTGGTCATGCTGCCGGCGATCTTGATTTCACCCTACTGGGGCATGCGGGCTCTCACCCATGTTCTGCGCGGCGCCGGCATGGTTAACGGGATTCTCGGACATGCCTATCAGGAATACAAGCCCAATGCCGCCCTCTGATATTGTTTGCGCAAACGCCCTTGGAGAATTTCTGGCCCTTACTATGTTTCAGCCAAAAGCATCATGCGTAACGGCGTCGATGAACTTCATGGATTCAACCAACCGGGCCAAGAATGGTAGACTTTCACTGAATTACTCTGACACAACTGCTGTTCGAACCGAACGGTTTTTCGCTCTTGTCGTCGGTCAAATATAGGGGATGCCTGTCTATGACTGAGAAAAAATTGAAGGTTCTCGCTGCCTCCTCGGGAGGCGGCCACTGGGAGCAGATGATGGCCATGCGGAGCGCTTTCGAGGGCTGCGATATCGTCTTTGCAACGACCATCCCAGGGCTGCTTGCCAAATACGACATTCGCGACGGCCTGGTCCTTCCCGATTGCAGCCGCGACTCGATTACCATGTCGATCCGGTGCTTTTTCAGCGCCTTCGCCATCGTTATCAAACACAAGCCCGACGTCGTCATCTCCACAGGTGCGGCGCCCGGCCTTTTTTGCCTGCTTGCCGGCAAACTGATGGGCAAGCGGACGATCTGGATCGATAGTGTCGCCAATGTCGAGAAGCTCTCCCTATCGGGAAAATTGGCTGGCCGTATCGCGTCGCTCTGGCTCACGCAATGGCAACATTTGTCGCGGCCGGATGGCCCCCACTACGCAGGAGCTGTCCTTTGATCCTTGTCACCGTCGGAACGCAGCTGCCGTTTGATCGCCTCGTCAAGGCAGTCGACACCTTCGCGAAAGAACTTTCCAAGCCGGTTCTGGCGCAAATCGGCAAGGGCACCTACACGCCACAGAATATGAAATGGATCAAGAATATCGAGCCCGCGGACTTCGATAGGGTCTTTTTCGATGCAAGCGTTATCGTCTCGCATGCGGGAATTGGCACGGTGCTGACCGCAAAACGTTTTGGAAAACCGATCATTCTCGTTCCCCGGCAGGCGTCGCTTGGCGAGCATCGAAACGATCATCAGCTTGCCACGGTAGGCCAGCTCGCCGGCCGACCGGGCATCTATGTCGCGCATACCGACGAGGATCTCAAAAACTATCTTCTCGACGATCTGGACAGCCCGTCTCACGAGGACCCGTCAGAGGTTGGACGGGCTTCGCTGGTCACCTACCTTAAAGGCTATCTGGCGACAGTCTGACCCCAAGCCCCCGCGGACCCTAGAGCATGTCTCGCAAAAGTGTGCCGCGGTTTTGCGATAAAGACATGCGTAAAAACAAAGACCTAAAGCGTGACAAGCGAATCTGAAAGATCGCGACACGCTTTATCGGCAAGGCAGGAATCTTCAGTCTTTGCAGTTGCCGCCGGCGATATGTTTGACAAGTTCCGGCACGATGATTTTGGAAGCAATGTCGGGCAGCGGATGGGCACCATCAGGAATCGCTGCGGCCAGATCCCCCGATGTCAGACGCTGCCAGTTGGGCCGGTGGTCGACAAACTCCAGACCTCGTTTCTGGGCCTCCGCCTCATGGGCCGAGATGTAGCTGCCGACAAAGGGGCGGATAAGGCCACGCAGTCCCGAAAACGGATTCATCGCCATGACGATGATCCGCGCGTGCGGCAGGCGCAGCCGAATCTGGTCGAGGATATCGCCGATATCCTTTCGGCTTTGCGCAAGCGACACAAACCGCTGCAATGCCGCATCGTTGGCGTAAAGCTCGATCAGCACGATATCCGGCTGCTCGGCAATAACGCGATCGATCTGGGTGAGAGCCCATAGCGACGTCTCGCCACTCTTTGCGACGCTCTCGACCGTCACCGGCCTTTGCAGGCAGGCTGCAAGCGCCGTCTCGAGAGACGATTGCCACCCCCCGCGGGCCGTCAAAGATGTTCCGAAGGCTACTATTTTCATCGGCGGGGAATTTTCGGCATAACCGCTTTCGGGCGCTGAGAGCATAACCAGACACGCCGAAAGCAGAAGCCATCCATAGACCGATCGTCTCTCAGTTGGCACCGTGCTCCAAAGCCGCAAACGTATCATGGAGAAACCATATCTCGGCGGAGCCCAGAGGTCACGCGTCCTTCCTTGAACCAAGCGGCAGCAGGATTACAAGTTTCTGAAGTCGACCACTCATGCCGGGTTTGACGCGGCTATGGCCTCATGCGGCCTCGCTGATCGGAAATGCCATATGTCAGGACCCTCGCAACGACGCGGTCCAAGCGCCATCACTCCTCACGAAATACGTGCTGCATCTGATCGGTCAGCGGCTTCGTCAGATAGGAGATGACGTTCCTGTCGGCGATCTTGATAAAGACTTCGGCCGGCATGCCGGGATAGAGCTTTATCGACTTCAGCTTCGCGATGCTTGCAGCCTCCGGCTTGACGCGAAGGGGATAATAGCTGATGCCCGTCCGCTCATCCTTGACGATATCAGGTGCAATCGAGGTGATCTCGCCGCGCACATCAGGCGTCGTGCGCTGATCAAAGGCGCTGAAACGCACATCGACGGACTGGCCGACGTGAACCTGGTCGATATCGCGAGTGGCGACTTTCGCCTGAACCGTCAGATCGTCATTTTCGGGAACGACGAGCATCAGCGTCTCACCAGGATTGACGACGCCATTGACCGTGTGAACAGAGAGTTCGTGAACGCGCCCACTGAGCGGCGCGGTAATGTCGAGACGGCGGAGTTGATCGACAGCGGTTCCGCGGCGCTCTTCATTCTCGGCGATCTTCGCCTCAACGTCGGTCAGTTCTTTCGCGATCTCCGAACGACGATCCTCGTCCAGCTGGATTGACTGGCGATCGATCTCGATTGCCTTGCCTTCGGCCTCCGCCTTTGCGGCGATTTCCTGGCCGCTGTTACCCTTGAGTTCGGCGCGGGCGCGCTTGAGCGCATTCAAACGCTGGAGCGTAACCAGCCCCTTCTTGTAGAGCGTATCGACGCCCTCGAGCTCCTGTTCGATCAGGCCTAGGGAATCATTGGTGGCGTCGATCTGAACGACCAAGCCCTTGATCTGCTCGGCCAGCTGATCCTTGCGCGACGCCAACTGGCTCTTCATGCCGATCAGCGCCGATCTGCGGCTATCGAACAACTTCGTCTCGCCGTCGAGCAGATCCCGCGCGGCGGTGCTGGATGTCAGATCACTGATGTTTTCCTCGACATCGAATGACTCGGCGTCGATCCGTTCGGCTTTCAGACGGGCACGGCGCGCATAAAGCTGAGCGAGCGTGCTCTCGACGATCGAAAGCTGTGCTTTTGTCGTCGTGCCATCGAGCTGTATCAACACCTGTCCAGCCGTCACATGGTCATTTTCGGAAACCAGCAGTTTCGAGACGATACCACCGATCAGGTGCTGGACCTTCTTGACATCACCATTGACGACGACCACGCCTTCGCCGATGACGGCGCTCGAAAGTTCCGTCGTTGCTGCCCAACCGCCAATGCCGCAAACGAGAGCTAGCGACAACACGCCGACAATGGCGACATGACGATTGAGGGAACGTTTGGATTCGCTGATAATCTTGTTCAAAATTTTCCCTCCGGCCTATTCGGCCGCATTCATGCCGTCGACCACGACTTTGAGCTGAGCCACACGCTCGGCAATCGGTGTACGCGCTGCTTCAATCGGTGTGCGCGCTGCTTCCGGTCGGCTGACCCGTGCCAGAACTTCCTCCTTGGGACCGAATGCGATCATCCGGCCGTCCTGCATCATCAACACGAAGTCGCACACGGCCAGAACGCCGGATCGATGTGCGATGACAACGACGATGCCGCCGCGTGCGCGCACGCTCATGATCGCGGCACTCAGTGCCCGTTCGCCTTCTTCATCGAGATTGGAGTTCGGTTCGTCGAGCACGACGAGGAAGGGGTCCGCGTAAAGCGCTCTTGCCAGTGCGATACGCTGTCTCTGGCCGGCCGAAAGCGCTGCCCCCCCTTCACCGATTTCGGTTTCGTAACCATTCGGCAGACGAAGAATGAGATCGTGAACACGCGCCGCCCTCGCCGCGGCAACCACGGTCTCAGGCGACATATCCTTCGCGAAACGGCAGATATTCTGCGCGACGGTCCCCGAGAACAGTTCGACGTCCTGCGGCAGATAACCAATGTGCCGGCCAAGCGCGTCACCATCCCACTGGTCGAGTGCTGCGCCATCGAGGCGGATGGATCCCCTGGCGGTCGGCCAGATGCCCATCATCGCCCGCGCCAAAGATGACTTGCCCGAGGCGCTGAAACCGATAACCCCAAGTGCGCTTCCTGCTCTCAGCCCGAAGCTGACATCGGAAATCACCAAGCGTTGGCCAGCCGGCGGCCCGCTTGCCAGTCCCTCGACCGTAACCTGTTTGGAAGGCGCCGCAAGCGCGAGGGGGGCTGGAATTTCCGGAATGGTTTTCAGCAGGTTCGCAAGCCGCCCCCAGCTTTGCTGGGCGGAAACGAACCCGCGCCAATTTCCGATCGCTGCTTCCACAGGAGCCAGCGCGCGAGATGTCAGAATGGAGCCCGCGATGATGATGCCTGAAGAGGCCTGTCCTTGAATGACCAGGATCGCGCCGGTCGCAAGCGTTCCCGATTGCAAGGCGATACGGAAAATCTTCGAAAGGGTCGCATATCCGTTGCCGACATCCGATGCTTGCCGGTTGATGCCCCGGTATTCCCCGTTCTTGCGTTCCCAGATTTCAGCCATGGTGCCCGCCATGCCCATTGCGTGAATGACCTCGGAATTGCGGATCGAGGTCTGCGCAAACGCATTTCGCATATTGGCGGCGTCGGACTGCCGTTTTGAAACCGTACGCGTTCCCTGGTTGGTCAAGAACGTCAAGATGGCCAGAACCAGAGATCCACCAATCGCGATATATCCGATCGCTGGATGAAACAGGAAGCAGATGACGATATAGAAGGGAAGCCAGGGCAGATCGAACATCGCCGTCGGGCCCATGCCGGACAGGAAGGTTCTGATCTGGTCGAAGTCGCGCAACGGCTGAAGCCCGTCCCCGCCGATTTTGACCTTCAACGGCGCCTTGATGAGCGCCCGGAACACACGTCCATTCATCATCTCGTCGAGCGCACCGGCAACACGCACGAGCATTCTGCTTCTGAGAACTTCGAACGCTCCCTGGAAGGCGTAAAGAGTTAACGCAAGTATTGCCAAGGCAGTCAGCGTCGGTATGCTTTTGCTTGGGATGACTCTGTCATACACCTCAAGCATAAAAAATGAACTTGTAAGATAAAGGATATTGATAAGCGCGCTAGCTATGCCAATGAAGATAAGCCCCCCTTTGCACTTCCGTAAAGCTTGGGATGGCTCGCTGACATCGGTTGCCGAACTCTGAAACACGAAATATTCCTCTCATACCGCATGGCACACAACCCCAAAAGGCGAGCGTGCACTGCAGCTACGGGTCCATCAAAACCCGATCAATGACATGACTGCCTTTGGACCCTCGGCACCGGTGCCAAATTCCGCTTGCAAGTCCACAGCCTATTATATGAATCCCACCGAAAAGTGACCAACAAAAAAACCAATTGATAGCGCGTGATTTCAGGGGTTCTACGTTAAAGCTACGCTAAATATACCGGCCTAAGCAAGTGAAAATCGCAAACCGCCCAATTACGGCTCAAAGCGATGACCGTGTCGCGCGCCATAAACACGATGCTTACTGTTGTATTAACTATAAATTTAAACTATAGTTCGCTCTGCTTATGAACGGCTGAAATATTTTTCCAGCGTTCCTTTAGTCCATTCCGATAGCCGGCAGCAATTCATGATCGAACGTTGAAGCCGGAAAACGTCAGTCGGACGATGACAACCGTCCGACGCTCTCTCAGCGTTGGCCTGCCTCAGATCAGCAGGTGCGCGGCTTGGCTGGAATGGAATGCATCGACATTGATGGACACACCGAGCGAGTCCGTGTCGATGTGCGAAGCGCCGTCAGAAATTTTGTACTGGAAGGTTTCGCTGACGTTGCCGCTGAGGCCGGCGAGTTTCGTCACGTCTACTGTATAGGTATAGTCGCCATCGCTCTCGACATGGATGACCCCATATTTCCCGGTCAGCGTCAGGCCATGCTTATCTACTGCGCTGTCACCGAAGCGGCGGAGCAGCACGATTCCGTTAAGAGCATTGTCGTTATCAAGAAGATTGCCGTGATAAGCGCTGCCAGTATCGGTCGAAATCTTCAAGTTGTCATGGACTGCGACAATTTTCGGCGCGGCGACTGCAGGTACGGTCGCGACCGTCGTTTCCGTCGCAGGCGCCGGGGTGCTATGTTGCGGCGGCGCGGCCACTTCCGCAGGGTGATCGACCACCGGTTCAGCAGGCGCCTGCTCGTGGTTCGACGACGTACCACCATCCGTGCTGCCGGCGGCGCTGTCGAGCTCGGCCTGTGCTTGCTCGAACGTCTTGTTCTCACCAACAAAGAACGTGTTTTGCGCGGCGATTGCGGCCGGCATCGTCAGCGTCAATACGTCGCTATCTATAATATTATCATGGAAGGAGCCCGACGCAGGCCGGTCGACCTTAAGTGCCGCGGAGGACAGATCGTCAAAAACGTTGTCATGAACATCGATATTCTCGCGAATATAGACGGGGTTGCCGGCGGCGCTGACCAGAACCCCATAAACCCCGCCATGGATATAATTTCCGCTGATGTCATAGTTTTTCGCATCGCCCTGATCGCCAAGGCCGATGCCATAGGACCAACTGTAGCCGCCATATCCCGAGATGTTGTTATCGTGGATGGCTATATTGGTGCCCGCCTGAGCACTCAAGCCGAAGCCGCCGCCGATGAGCGTGTTGCCCTCGACCAGGGCATCCTGAGCTCGGATCAGCACCAGGACACCTTTGGCGCTGTTGGTTTGCGTCTGCTCCAGATGATTGTCCTTGACGAGAATGTTGCTGCTGTCGTTGAGCTGAATGGCGTCTGCCGCGCTTCCCTGGGCGTTGGTGACGGTGTTGTTGATCAAGGTGACGCCGTTGACCTTCTCCATCCAAATCCCATCGGAATGGACACCGGTCAGCGTGCTGTTCTCGATGGTGATGTTCTGGCTGCTTTGGAAACTGACGGATCCGGGCTTTCCGGCAAGGCCCGTATTCGTCACCTCGACATTCCGCACGACCCAGTTGGACACGTTCCCTGCATATATCGCGTTCGCCCCAGTATCGGCGATCTTGATATTCTCGATAACGATATTCGAGGCCTTGGAACCATGGATGCCATCATTGCTGCTGTGAATGACCGGTGCGTCGCCAAGACCGTAGCTGCCAATCGTGATCGGAGCCGTGACGCTTCCGGAGTATTTCAAATCGAATTGTTCATTGAACACGCTTCCGGCAGCAAGCAGCACGCTGTCGCCGGGGTTCAGCCTCAGTGACTCGACGGCGGACAATGTCGCGAAAGCCGAATTCTCCGTGGTTCCGCTATTGTGGTCGGATCCTGTCGCTGAATTCACGTAGTAGACGGTCATGCTCTGATCTCCCGGAGGTAATGGAAATCTTCTAAGCCCGCCTCTCTCTCCGTCAGCTAAAATGAAACACTAAAATTCTTTCTATCTGTCGATATTCTTGATCGCAGGGGGTACTTTCTTCGTCTTCAAGGTATTTTTCATGGCGCCAAAGTTGTAACGCACAAACGATATGTATTTTTACTAGAATGTCAGTTCGCTAGCAGTCCATTTTGCGTACCCGACGGATTGCTGTGATCATGCCGCCACAACTGCGAAGGTTCTCCCTACAGCGTATCCTACAATGGAAATGACAGTGATGAACTTAATATGATGTGAGATGGGTATCGAGACTACACGGCAAAATCATCAAAAGAGATTGCTAGCCCAATGTGATTATTTGACAATTTCATCGACATGGAACTGAATATCTGTATTCCCATTGATTGCCTCAGAATAAAATTCCTTACATTCTGAAGAAATATATGCAGCCGTCCGATACACTGCGTATTCACTTATTATTAATGCACTAAGCTGCCAGTGTTTCATCCTATTACCCCGATTGTAGGTGTGCCATTATTGCATATAAGGCGCCCCAATGTTCATATCATGTTAATCTCAGCCTTGACTCTGTGTATTAACATATCCTTAATCCTACCCGTCGCTAAGGTTAAAATTGACCAGCGAAGATCAATTCAAGGAGAGACAACAATGGCTATTCACGCAACCGACGATACTGCAACATTTCTGGAAACCGACGTCATCTCGGGAAACTTGCTGAGCAACGATTCATCTGACAACGGCCACCTATTCCTTCGCGCATTCGACCAGCAGAGCGTTGGCGCCAAGCAGGGCAACAGCCAGGTTACTGAAATCCAGGGCGACTACGGCACCTTCTTCGTCAAACCGGACGGCAGCTACACCTACGTTCTGAGCGCTGCTGCGAAGGTCAACTTCACCAATGGTGAATTGCTCCAGGAAAAGGTCTCGTACAAGATCTCCGACGGCAGCGGTCATACGGATGTCGGCCTATTCACCCTGAATATTCAGGGCGTCACTCAGGTCAAGCCGATCGCTGTCGACGACCATTACAGCTTCAACGAAGGCAGCCCGATCGGCGGCAATGCGCTCGACAACGACATTCCCGGCGACAATGGACATCTCTTCCTCCGTCAGTTCGCCGGCACGAACGTCAACGGCAACCCGAGCGCAACCACCGACGTCGCCGGCACCTATGGTACGTTCCATGTCAAGGCCGACGGCTCATTCACCTATGATCTGGCAGCAGATATCGCACCGGGCGATCACGTCACAGAAACCATCCAGTATTATAAGATCTCCGACGGCCAAGGTCACACGGATGCCGGTATTTTGACGCTCAATATTACGGGCACGGATTTTGTCTCAGGCGCCACCGTCTGATCAATAGCCAATCAATCGACAACGCCCGCCGCGCGAGCGTCGCGGCGAGCGTTGAACAACGGACGTTGTGACCCCCGGAGCCTTCGGCAGAAAAACGCTGATGATTATTTGCTGCAGCGCTGCCGGAATCGCGCTGTCGCTCGGTCCCCAACGCCTGCCCAGGTTCGGTCGAAGATAGGGCGGAGTTGTGGGCTGATGACTTTAATGGTGACGTTGACCCTGCAACGGTCGCCAAGTTTCAGCATCGTCGTGAGATCGCTATTGAGCGCAGTCTTTGCCGCTGAAAGCGTTGCGTCAGTAAAATCGTTCCAGAAATAAAACCGGGTCAAAATCATCGACTCGTCGTGGGGCGCGAGAGCAACCGAACGCTTCATCATTCCGGCAATCGAAAGCGGCTCTTCCGCAATCACAGACTGGACGGCCGCGAGACGAAGCCAAAAATTGCTGTTCGTCGGCATGCACGAAACCGCATGCTGTAGAAAGTGACGGGCACCCGATGCGGCCGCAGCCCAGGCGTCGTAATCGACATCGATATTCTGCCGATCGAGTTGCGCCAAGACGAGAGTAACGCCAGGAGCCACGATGTCGGATCGGCAATAATGCCCGTCAACCATGGCGACGGTCCGCGCCGCGTATTTGGCGGTGACGTCATTCGCGACCGTGTCTCCACGCTCGATCCTTTCCGCGACGATCGAGATGCTGGCCGTTCTTATCGAAGCGTACAGCTCTCGACCGGCGAACATCGCAAAGGCGACGGCGACGACAACGAAAACAATCCTAGTAACCGAAACGAACTGACCGCGAAGCATCAGCTTTCAGTGTAGTATCGCGAGTACCGCTTATAATAATACTCGCTAGAGCCGAATGTGCGATAAAGCTTCATCTGCGACGGGTCGACCTTGGTCAATATCGCACCGACGCATTTCGCATAGAGCTCCGGCTCGGACAGCAGGGTGGACTGCACGACCTTACGCGATGTTTTCCCCCACTCGATAACGAAAACCACTGCATCGAGCTTGGAGTTGATGGCGCGCGCATCCACAACAGGCGCCAAAGGCGGCAGGTCGACAATAATGTAGTCGAAGCTTTGACGCGCCATTTCGAGAAGTTGATCCATGCCGCGTGAGGCGAGCAGCTCCGAGGAATGCGGGACACGATACCTTGCAACCGTCGGCAGAAATGCAAGCTTCGTTCTGGGATCGAGAAGGATCAGATCCTTGAGAGGACGGCCATCGACGATCGCCTCGAGCAAGCCGGCCTCGGCATGACGGCCGATTGCCCGGGTCGAACCGGGATTGCGCATGTCGCCGTCGATAAGCAGGCAACGGGCGCCCTGCATTGCCAGAAGCTTGGCAAAATTGATGGATGTCGTCGACTTCCCCTCTCCGGGCAGGCTCGACACCACGCCTATGACCTTGCAGCGCTGATCGGCCGCACTGAGGTCGATCGCGATCTTGGCACTCCGAAGCGTCTCGGCAAACGCTGAGAGCGGGTGCTCCTCGACATAGGTCGTGGTCTTGCTACCCCTGGCGATGCTTCGCGGATTGCTTGGATCGACGAGGGACGGATCATCGACGTTATCGTCAACCAGCGGCATGACGCCAAGCGACTCGACATCGAGTACTTCCTTGATGTCATCGCCGGTACGGAAGAACCGATCCCGGAATTCCCGGAAAGCGCCTATACCGCTTCCGACCGCACATCCGAGGAACATCGCAAAAGCGACGACGAGGGCTCTCTTCGGTGCACTCGGCTTCGTTGGGGTTTCCGCCATCGTGATGATGCGGGCAGCCGTAATCGGGAAGCTCTGCTGCTGAATTGCTTCTTGGTAGCGCGTCAGGAAGCTCTGATAGAGATTCTTGTAGGTATCGCGCGTGCGCTCGAGTTCGCGAACCTGCACCTGCGTTTCGCCGGCCGTCGCAGCAACGCCCGTCGCCTGCGTCACACTGTCACGCAAGGAATTTTCCCGCGACTTCGCGACCTGCAGCTCGCTTTGGTAGCTCTCGGCGATGCGGTTCAACTCATCGAACATGAGTCTCTTATATTCTTCCATCTCCGCACGAAGCCGAACCGCCTGGACGTGATCGGGACCGAGCCGCGCCTCAATTTCGGTTTCGAGCTTGGAAGCCTCCAGATATTTCTTGCGCAGCTCGTTCGAAATGGAGCTGTCGAGCACATCCGTGACGATCGCATCGGTCTGCTTGGCGTCGATGATCGATTTGACGCGCGCATATTTTGCCTCGGCCTTCGCCGTCTCGGCCTGGGCATTGATCAATTGCGTGTTTATCTCGGAAAGCTGCTGCTCGCTGATCAGCGTGCCGGATCCGGCCTCGACAAGCCCATGCTCGCTGCGGAATTTCTGAACCGCAAGGTCGGTGTCCAGCGCCTGCTGCCGGAGTTCCTCGATACGCTCCTGCAGCCATTGGCCGGCGCGGCGTGTCGCCTCATATTTCGAATTGAGTTTATCGACCAGATAGACGTCGGCAATGGCCGCTGCGATCTCACGCGCCATATCGGCTGACTGCGAGGTGTAACTGACATCGAGAACGTAGGATTTGCCGACACGCTCGACATCGATATTGCCGGCCACGGTTTCCGCAGCGTACCGCCGCTGCATTTCGGGATCGGGCGCTACTGCCGCGTCATCGGCAAACCATGATCTGAAATTCACCAGGGATTTCAGCGTTGCGACTGAAAACAGCGAATTCCGCTGTGCATTGAACACCGGATCGTCGACCAGTTTCAGCTTATCGACGACGGCATAGGCGATCGTGTCGGACTTCAACAGCTCGACCTGGCTGAGGACAGTACCTTCGTCATCATCCATCTGGCCGAAAGCCGCCAACTGGTTGATCACCTGGTTGTCGCTGCGGTCGATCAGCACGCTTGTGTCGGCGGTGTAGACCGGCACCGAAGTCAGCACATATACAATGCCGAGAATAGCGAAGGCGAAAGCGCACGCCGCAACCATCCGCCACTGTCGGCGGGCAATCGCGATGAGCTTGTCGAAATCGATGAAGTCAGCTTCGTTTCCCGTATCGCGGGAGGGGTCGATACGTGGCGTAAGTTTATCTGGCGATAGCAATTTCGATCTCCAACTAAGGCGTCAAGCGCCAAGATCTACGGGCAATTCCAGCTATTGTATGACCGGTGTGCTCGGACTGGTCGATCCCGTCGGGTCGGTGGACGACTGCCCTCCCCCATTTACGGTGAGGAATATCCTTGTGGTCGTCGAGGTCGAGGACGAGTTATCTCCGTCACCGGCGTTCGAGACCAGCGAACCGGCAGTCGTCGGGGCGCCATCGAAGGGCGTGCCATCGTCCGATCCAGGACCTGTCTGCCCAATCGACCCCGTATTGCCGATGCCGGCTGCGGCAGACGCACTTCCACCCGGGCCGAGCGCTGCAGTTCCGCCTTCGGCGAGGACCTTCGCAAAGGCGGCGAGCAACGGCGCAAGGTTGGGATCGGCACTTGCCGCATCGGCAACAGCTTTTTCGATCGCCAGCTTGAACTGCGGGTCCGTCACTTGGCAGCTGTTTGCCGCCCGTCCGAGACCGGAGCCGATCGCCGCCATCTGTGCGGCATTGGCCTTCTTGGCCTGCTCGATCACCGGCGACAGAGCGTCGTTGCTGCTGCCGACCAGTGCGCGAACACGCGATGACAGAACCAACGGATCGGACATGTCGAGCAAAATCGCGGGATTAGCCGTGAAACCAGTAACATCGACCGAAGTCAGATTTGCCGGCCCCAGGCAAGCAGCCGCAAAGGCGCTCGACGTCATGCCGGCAAACATCGCGACGACAATTCCGCTATACGCAAGCTTACGATAAACACCTGACCTTGCCATAACATAGTCCTTCATCAAATCCGCTATATAGGCCGCCGGCATTGATCACTCGCGATCGATGCCGGCTCGCCTATTTCAATCAATTTCCGAGATCCTCGACCGCGTTGCGGGTATCTTTCGCATCGTCGGCCACGCCGGAAACAGTGGACGATACCGAGTTTACGATGTCAAGGAACTTGACCAGTTCAACAGAGTCCGAATTGGAAATATAGATAAT
This sequence comes from Rhizobium sp. NZLR8, assembly GCF_019685025.1. Classification (NCBI taxonomy): domain Bacteria; kingdom Pseudomonadati; phylum Pseudomonadota; class Alphaproteobacteria; order Hyphomicrobiales; family Rhizobiaceae; genus Rhizobium; species Rhizobium sp. NZLR8. The sequence goes on from NZ_JABDVY010000012.1 coordinate 24,261, forward strand.
ATCCTTGTCTTCCATCTTGAATTGCTGAACGGCAAACAAGGTTGCCGGATCGCGAAGATTCGCGCGGACGATCACCGGAACCGTCTCACCTGCAAATCTCGTCGTGTCCACGTGCATCGCCTGAACCGTCTTCTTTGGAACAAGGCGATAGAGCAGGACCTGAGCCGGATCGGCGCGGTCGTCACGCAGACCGCCCGCCTTGGCGATTGCCTCTCCAAGGGTCAGGTCGGACTCTTCGAAATCGAAGCGGCCGCTGGTGCCTGCGGCGCCGAGCATAAGATAGGTGCGGCGCTCATGGTCGATCGAGATCGTATCATCCGGCGCAACATAGATATTTTCCACCGGATTCTTCAGCAGCGTGCTGTAGGCGACGGTTGCAGTCTTGCCGCGGCGCTGCAGCGTCACATTCGTTTCGATATTGTTGGTCGTCAAACCGCCCGCTGCGGAAATAACGTCGAGAACGCGCTCACCGGCCGGGCTGATCTGGACGCGCTGGGGATTATTGACGTCGCCCAGCACAGCAACCTGGCTGGAGCGACTCGTCGTTGTCGTGATAACCACCTGCGGCTCGATCGCACGGCTCGCCAGACGATCCTCGACGTCCTGTTCCACCGTCTCTTTGAGGCGACCGGCAGCCGGAACCCGACCCGCATAGGGGATTGTGATCGTTCCGTTTCTATCGATGGTCTGCTCAGGCAGAGAGATGTAATTGCCGGGTCGGCTACCAGCATCGGACGGAATGAAGAGACCACCGGACTGAGCTTCGAAGATGGCGACCTGAACGACGTCACCGAAACCGAGTGGAATTTCAGGCGCTCCGCCTCGGCCGCCGCCAAACCCCTTGAACGAAGTCGGCTGAGGAGCGGTAAAATATGTCAGAACGTTCTTGCTGAGATCAATCAGAGCGTAGTCGATGCCGACACGACGCTCCTTCGTTGTCACTTTCACCGCCGCATCTCGATCAACGTCTTTGTGATCGGGACCGGATCTTGGCAACGAGGTGCAGCTTGCCAATATAGTCGTTAGCGCTACAACAATGGCGACGCGTGTACTACCGATACGAGAACAACCCATAGAATAACCTGTGTTGACGCCCCTGAAGCTACTGCCCCGCAATCTGACAAAATACAAGACAATCCCCGATCTATAATCACTGAAAGCCGATTAACATTCTCTAACTGTGGCAAGCTGGCAACGACCAGCACCTCAAGGAAGCGAAAACGGCCCAAGCCCGGCTCTTCTGGCGCCGACAATAATCTAAAGGCTAGACCCGCTATAAAATCTCTTGCGTTTCAGAGTCAACAGCGCGGTACCCGCGCAATTGGCATTTTCGAAAAACCTTCATAAAAAACATCCATTTAAAAGAACAAGCTCATATTGCCGCATCCGCCTCCCCATGGTTGCGCCCAAGGCTTATCGCCACAACCGCACTCAGGAAAGCGGAGAAAAATACGGCGAAACCCGGTATTTGCAGCGAGAAATCGACCGCCGCGTGAAGAGCGACCAAAACCGTCGCCGCCAGGCCGAGAAGAACATAATGCCTGAGGCGCCGCCTTTGAGCGAGCCCTTGCCAGAACACCCTGGCGAGGACAGAGAAGGCAAGGATCGCCGCAATCGGGAACAAGATCCCCAGCCCCAGAAATCCTTCGAGATAGAAATTGTGCGCTCGGTCAAAGATTCCGAAGATTCCGCAGGCCGGATCACGATAGGCAGAAAACACGGTCCGGAAAGTTCCGAGGCCGGTCCCGGTCAACCAATGATCCGAGATGGCGCGCCATATGCCCGGCAGGATGCAGAAACGATCATCATCCTCGAGCCGCCGCTCTTGTGCGCGCAAAATCGCCTGACCCGCAAACACCGTCAGCAGCACGACAACGAAAACGATTGCCGAGAGGAGCTTCAGCATGGAATGCCATCTTGGCGCCGGTCTCAAGTGACGCCTCGAGCCGTTCCAATTGATGACAAGCCACGGAAAATAGATGAGAGCGGCAACAAAGGTCGCAAATATCCCAGCGCGCGAGCGGGTTAGCATCAGCGCGGTGAAACACGCGCACAAGAGCAGGACGTAGATCCACGATTTCAAGACAAGAGTGTTTCGGCCTGGCTCGCCGGGCGGGTGGTTTGAATAGGAACGGGCAATGTCTCTGACCAGGGTCAGCATCAGCAGCGTTCCAAGTCCAAGGAAGGTCGCGGCGGTGTTGCGGTTGACGAAGACCGCGGTGAGGCTGTCGAGGTAGGCGTGTTTCTCCACGACAATCAATATGTTGGGAAACAGCGAAAACTGCAGCAGGCCGAAAACAGCAATGCCGCCCGCAGAAAGCCCGAGGAGGGTCAACACTTTCCTCGCGCGCTGATCGGTATCGCATAACAGAAGCCCCGTCAGGAACGTAACGAACGGCAGCGCCACCGAGAGGATCGACGCCAGAGTGTCGGCCGGTTCGACCGAGATTGCCGCGTACTCGACACCTGCCAAGTCACGCGCAGCACTCCAGGCCGGATTTGCCAGCCAGTTGGAAGGCAGTTCGATGGTCTGGATGCACGTCCAGCCTGTCACCACGACGAGCATCAACAGAGCGCTGCTGAAAACCCATCTGCTTTGTCTTGGCTCTTCGACCAGCAGTGCCGAAATGGCACCGAGGGTAAACATGCCGATCGCGGCAAAGGCAAAGGGAAAGGGCGTGACGCTCCCGAACGGAATGAGCGTCAGTATAACGAGACCGATAAAGGCAAAGAGAAGAGCCTCTCGCAAGACCTGCCTGTTGATGAGGTTGGATAACATTCGATCTCTTCGCCAGCGAGCGGCAATGGCAGAATTACAACCAGAGAGGTTAATATACACGTACTAACATAGGTTGCATATCAAGGGCTTGCGTGTTAAAGTGTAACAGAATTTCACATCGTTTAAAATTGTCGCGAAAGACTTAAGCCAATCGAGACAAGCCCCGGCTATGCTCCGTCAAGCAGCAGGAACGGGACAGACGTTCTGCAGTCAATACTTGGCAGATCACTAAATCGCCATGCCATTGACTGAGACAAAAGGCAAGCCTGATCTCAATCGGTTGTCCTGAACGGGGATTTAACAGATGAAGAAAACATTCGTTACACTTCTGGCGCTGGCCTTTACAGCAGGGAATGCCTGTTCGGCATTTGCCGCCGGTCCCGCAGGTTTCGCCCGAGGTTTGAACGGCAATTCGGCGGTCAGCTATATCTCTGAAAAAGGCAAGATCATTCCGCCCTTCGCCCAGGTGTTGTTCTGTGCTCAGAACCCGGCCGAATGCCGAGACAACAACGGTCTTTCGGTCGTCGCGCTCACGGATGAGCAGATGCTGCAGTTGAAGAACGTGAACGGCACCGTCAATCGTACGATGATCGGCCGAAACGATTCCCGCACCGAATTGAACGGCGATGTCTGGAAGGTGAATGTCCGCAGCGGTGACTGCGAAGATTTCGCGCTCACCAAGCGCAGCCGGCTGATCGCGATGGGCTGGTCGTCGCGCGCTTTGCGAATCGCGACCGCATATACACCCTCCGGTGAAGGGCATGCCGTCCTGGTGGTCAGGACCGACAAGGGCGACCTCGTGCTCGACAACAGGCAAAGCAGCATCAAGAACTGGCGGGATACCGATCTGCGCTGGGACAAGATTCAATCGGGAACAGACCCCTATGTCTGGTACCGGCTGTGACAGCGGGCGCAGCAAAATAAACTGAACGCACCTTCTTAGAGATCGAAGTCGAGCCGCTCTGACGAACGGCTCGACTTGTCATATTGCCCACACAAACCTATGTTTTTTGCCATTGACGCGGCCGCCGACAGAAAGCTGCAGCGCCCAGGGTTCGATTTCCGGTGTGGGTATCAAGCGATCTTCGATATTGTCTTTTCGCCCAGATTAAGTATGACGGTCGCCATGCTGCGACGCAGCATGACGTTCTACTCTAATGATTTGAGGGAAATATGCGCATCACGATGATTGGATCAGGCTATGTCGGCCTCGTTTCAGGCGTTTGCTTTGCGGATTTCGGCCACGACGTCATCTGCGTCGACAAGGATCTGAGTAAGATCGAAGCCCTTCGCGACGGCCACATTCCGATCTTCGAGCCGGGTCTCGAGCAATTGGTCGCCGAAAATACCAGCACTGGCCGCCTGTCGTTTTCGACGGATGTCGGCGAAAGCGTCCGTAGCGCCGATGTCGTGTTTATCGCGGTCGGTACACCATCGCGGCGCGGCGACGGCCACGCGGATCTTTCCTATGTCTACGCCGCTGCGCGCGAGATAGCTGCCTACGTGGAAGGCTTCACCGTTATCGTCACCAAGTCGACGGTGCCGGTCGGCACCGGCGACGAAGTCGAGCGCATCATGCGCGAAACCAACCCTGCGGCGGATGTCGCGGTCGTTTCCAATCCGGAGTTCCTGCGCGAAGGCGCGGCGATCGAAGATTTCAAGCGTCCCGACCGTATCGTCATCGGGCTGAATGACGATCGGGCGCGCGAAACCATGACCGAGGTCTATCGGCCGCTTTACCTCAACCAGGCACCCCTGGTCTTCACCACCCGCCGCACGTCGGAACTGATCAAATATGCGGCCAATGCATTCCTCGCGATGAAGATTACCTTCATCAACGAGATCGCTGATCTGTGCGAGCGGGTCGATGCAAACGTCCAGGACGTTTCGCGCGGCATCGGTCTCGATGGCCGTATCGGCGCCAAGTTCCTGCATGCCGGGCCGGGTTACGGCGGTTCGTGCTTCCCCAAGGATACGCTTGCCCTTGCCAAGACGGCGCAGGATTTCGACGCGCCGGTTCGTCTCATCGAGACGACGATTTCGATCAACGACAACCGCAAACGGGCGATGGGACGCAAGGTCATTTCGGCTGTCGGCGGTGATATTCGCGGCAAGAAGATTGCCATCTTAGGCCTGACCTTCAAGCCGAACACCGACGACATGCGCGACAGCCCGGCGATTGCCGTCATCCAGACCTTGCAGGACGCCGGCGCCCAGGTGGTCGGCTACGATCCTGAGGGCATGGAGAATGCCCGCAAGGTGATCGAGAACATCGAATATGCGAGCGGTCCCTATGAAGCGGCCGCTGGTGCGGATGCGCTCGTCATCGTCACCGAATGGAACCAGTTCCGCGCACTCGATTTCAATCGCCTGAAGCAGTCGATGCGCGCCCCAGTCTTGGTCGACCTGCGCAATATCTACCGCAGCGACGAGGTGCGCAAACACGGCTTTACCTATACGGGCATCGGCACCAATCTCTATCAGGAATCGACAACCGCCTGACAGGCTCTGATGAACCGGTAATTGTCCTGACGCCGCGGGCAAAATCCCGCGGCGTTTGGTTTTTGGAGTACCGCGCCGAAACCCTGAACGGTCGGGTCACGCCTGCAGATCTAATTGAGGATCCCGACCCGCGTCCCTTTTATCGTCAGCACGGTCAGCCGGCCCGTCGCCGAAACTGCGGTGTCGATACCGATTCGCTGCGGGCCGAATGTCGGGATTCGCGCCGGGGTATGCCCATGGATCACGAGGACGGGAAGCTGCGGTCCTTCATCCAGGAAGGGCTGACGGATCCACATCAGATCGCTGTCCTTCTGCCTCTTGAGGTCGACGCCCGGTTTGATGCCGGCATGGACGAAGACCACCCTTCCCATCCGCAGCATGATCGGCAGCGATTCCAGGAATTCGATATGCCTCTCGGGGATCATGTGGCGAATGACGCGAGCAATCATTTCGCTTCCGGCCGCCGACTGCAGCAGATGCTCGATATCGATACCGTATGAATGCAACGTCTCCGTCCCGGCAAAACCCAGCCATTCAAGAATGCGCGCCGGTTTGCGATAAAGCTTCACCAGCTCCGCGTCGTGATTGCCGCACAGCGCGAAACGCTGAAATCCCGGCGGCGGGGTCTTGCTCAGGAACTCCAGCACCGCACTCGAATCAGGCCCGCGGTCGACATAATCGCCGAGCAAGACGATAAGTTTCGGCCCCGGAATGCGCGCGGCGTCCTCCTCGATGCGGCGATGCGCCTCGACAAGCTCGTTATAACATCCGTGAACATCGCTCATCGCGTAGACCGCAGCGAAGTCGCCTTCGGCAAACGTCAGCCGAGCGCGTCCTTTGCGGTTAGCGGCCAGTATCGGTATCTGTCGTCGCCACGGCCCGAGATAGTTAAACATGTAACCCATTTATGCGATCCGATAGCACACGAGGCTGTCGGATAAGCTCCATTCCTTACCCATCCCTGCACGGGATGAAGCTCAGTGTTCAAAAAGAAGTAGGCCTGATCACCGCCTCTTGGAAAGAGTAACCGGAACCGGTTGCGATATTACGATATAATCCGTCGCTATTTGCTGCGCCGGCTGAGCCGAGCTGGCGCCTCCATCACTGCCGGACCGTCTCCTCCGCACGGGACACCGCACCTTCGCGTCGAATCAATCCTTACATCGCCACCTTTGCAGATCGGCTTTCCGAGGCACTCGTTCCGCCGCTCACGCGACGCGCCTGCTAGAAACGCCAGTTGTAGTCGGTCATTTTAGAAGGCGTCACGGCTATTATTGCGACAGCATTTTGGTATGCGATGGTTAATTCAGCGTTAAATCAAATTACTGGTTCCGTAAGCGGCTGTGTCAATCACCGGCGCTCCAAGCGAGAGAACTTGTGGCAATCGGATTTCCACAGGCAATGCCTCCTGAAAAGCTGCAAAAATCAACTATAACGAGAGCCAACATAAAAAAATGAACGCTTAAGATTATCATGCTTGACGCTGCCGCGGCGCCGCATGATGATGGCGCATTGCAGCGTGAATGACATCCTTCACCAAATCTCAGATCAAAAACTGCGGGGTGCGAAGTGGAAACTGCGGTTGATTCGAAACTTATCGAGGCGATCACCTACGACGAAGACAGCCGGCATCTACGGGTCTATCTGACAAACGGTCAGAGGCGAGAATATGAAGGCGTCCCCAAGGGCGTCGTCGTCGGCTTGACGATGGCGGAATCCCCGGGAAATTTTTATATGACGGCAATCAGAGGCAAATATCCTCCCCGTCCCTAAGGATCTATCATTCCAGCCGAGATGCGGGACCGGCATTTACCGGCCCCGCAAATCAGCACCACCGAGTGGCGGCACATTCCATCAATAGCCACTGAAGAAATCGCGAACTGCATTGATCTCGAGCGGCGCAATCTCATGGCCGCCGGGATGCCATACCGTCCTGACATCAGCCCCGCGATCTTTCAGATGCTCCGACAGCGCCTCGGTCACGGGGACAGGAGCGATCGGATCCCGCTGGCCGGCCGTCACCAGCACCTTTCTCCCCGCAAGCGTTGCCTGGGCTTCAGGCTGAAACGGAATGAGCGGGTGCATCAGAACCACGGCATCGAAGATACCCTTCTCGATCAGCATATTGGCAAGAATGTTTGCGCCGTTCGAAAAACCCAGGCCGAGAATCTGGGAAGCCTGGTGCTCCTCAGCCAATGAACTAACATAGGTGGCCATCTTCTCCGTCGCTCGTGAAAGGTCGGCCATGTCGTAGACCCCCTCCCCGGTGCGCCGGAAGAACCGCGCCGCGCCATGTTCGGAAACGTCGCCGCGCGGCGAGAGAACCGTCGCTTGGGGCAACAGGCGCCGGCCGAGGTCGAAGAACTGGTTCTCGTCGCCACCGGTGCCGTGCAGCACCAGCAGAATGGGTTTATCAGGTGCACCGGCATGCAGCCGGTGCACATATCCAGCTTCGGTCATATCACCTCTCCTTACGCTTCGAGCGGCTGCAGGTGTTGCTCGAGCAGCGCGCGAAGATGAGCGTGCTGCGGCGGCAGCTTTAGAGCTTCGCCGAGGTGGGCCGTATCCTCATCGCGGTCAAAGCCCGGCTCATTGGTCGCGACCTCGAACAGCACGCCGCCCGGCGTGCGGAAATAGATCGCCCAGAAATAATCGCGGTCGATCACCGGGGTCACCTGATAGCCGGTGTCCATCAGCGCCTTGCGCACTTCGAGCTGCTTCTCGCGATTTTCGACGGCGAAGGCGACGTGGTGGACGGAACCGGCGCCGGGAAGCGCGCGGGCGATGTTCGGCATGGTCTCGAGATCGATGAGATGCGCGCCGTTGCCGTCAGGCTTGATCAGCCGCTTGACACCGTCCCGTTCCTCGACGACCTCGTAGCCCATGAACTTCAGGAGTTCGGCAGTGGCGCCCTCATCCCGCAGGCGCATGGCGACGGAATGGAAGCCGCGAATGGCGTGGTCTTCGCTGATGCCGGCATGTGTCCAGGCTTGACGGGTATCGTCCCTGACCTCGACGAGCGCAAAACCGTCACCGTCGGGGCCGGAAAAATTCAGGCGCTTCTCGCCGAAGCTTTCCTCGGCCTTCAGCCCGCCGATGTTCAACGTGCTGAAACGATCGCTCCAGAAGCCAAGCGAGCCTTGCGGAACGGAAAACACTGTCGTGCCGACCTCCCCTGTGCCCGGACGGCCCTGCGCCATCTTCGGGAATGGGAAATAGGTCATGACAGTGCCCGGCGCACCTGTCTCATCACCATAATAGAGATGATAGACGTCAGGCGCGTCGAAGTTCACTGTCTTCTTGACGCGGCGCAAGCCAAGCGCATTGGTGAAGAACTGGTTGTTGGTATGGGCGTCCTCCGCCATCGCCGTGACGTGGTGCAGACCCCTGATCTGATCGAGCATGTGAGACCCCTTTCTTGCCCGCAGCTCGCGGGCTTTCGATGAGGCTAAGATGCGCGCTCAGGCTCCCTGCGAACAGACCCGTAGAGCAAAACGCATTGTCTTCTTTTAGTGAACGAAGACTACCGCGCGTTCACAGTTCGGTGTCGTGGGGATCGACCGGCAATTGCCAGTCGATCGGCTCGCGTCCCCGCGATTGCAGGAAGCCATTCGCCTTCGAAAAATGCCCGCAGCCGAAAAACCCGCTATGAGCCGAAAGCGGCGAGGGATGCGGCGCCCTGAGCACGAGATGCCGCGTCGTATCCACGAAGGCGGCCTTGCGCTGGGCATAGGAGCCCCAGAGCATGAAGACGACGGATTCGCATTCGTCGTTGATCTTGCGGATGACGGCGTCGGTGAAGCGCTCCCACCCCTTGCCCTGATGGGCCGCCGCCTGCCCTTCCTCGACGGTCAACACGCTGTTCAGCAGCAGCACGCCCTGTCTTGCCCAATGTTCGAGGAAGCCGTGACGCGCCGGCGCTATGCCGAGATCCGTCTTCATCTCCTTGTAGATATTGACGAGGGAAGGCGGGATGCGCACGCCCGGCCGCACGCTGAAGCACAGCCCGTGGGCTTGCCCCTGCCCATGATAGGGGTCTTGGCCGAGAATGACGACCTTGACGTTGGAGATCGGCGTCAGGTCGAGGGCGCGGAAATATTCGCTGCCGCGGGGGAAAATCCGTTTACCGACCTGCTTTTGCGTCACAAGAAAGGATTTGAGTTGCTGCATATAGGGGCTCGAGAACTCCGCCGCCAAGGCGGCCTTCCAGCTCGATTCGAGACTGACTGACGTATCGCTCATCCAGCAAACCCTTCGCATACGACGAAACAACGGACACACGGTTCTAACAAAATCGATCTACGCTGCAATGCCTGTCCGCTCGGCAATGGGTCTACGCCTTTGGGATAGGCGAGAGAAGATTGCGAGAGGCTGTGCGAGGCACGGTCGTCCGTGTTTAACTATATGACGTCTTCGGTATTTACGCCGGCAGGTGGCCTGAGTAGAACCTTGATCATAAACCGGGGACATGTCTTCAAATGAAATTCGGCACGAGCGGCCTTCGCGGACTTTCAGTGGATCTCAAGGGACGCGCCTCTGCGCTTTATGCGACGGCGTTCGGCAAATATCTGCTGCAGACCGGCAAGGCGCAGGTCGGCGATGCCATTCTGATCGGCCGCGATTTTCGCGATTCGAGCCCCGATATTTCGGGAAATTGTGCCGGCGCACTCGCCGCTCTCGGCTTCCGGGTATTCGACTGCGGCAATGTACCGACACCCGCCCTTGCCCTCTATGGTCTCAAGAGCAATGCTGCATGTCTGATGGTCACCGGTTCGCATATTCCGGCGGACCGCAACGGCATTAAGTTCTATCGCCCGGACGGCGAGATCGACAAGTCGGACGAGGCTGATATCACCGCATTGGCGGCCGAGATCGAACGAACAGGCGAGGCCGTTGCAGAGGCACCGGCCATAAACGAAGATCATGAGGCGATCTGCCGGCAGCTCTTTTTCCAACGCAATGCCGCGCTGCTGCCGCAAGGCGCGCTATCCGGTCTGAAGATCGGCGTCTACCAGCACAGCACCGTCGCCCGCGACCTTCTGGTTGACGTTCTCGCCCATTACGGCGCCGAGATCACCGCTCTCGGGCGTTCGGAGAGTTTCATTCCCGTCGACACCGAAGCCGTTTCCGAGGAGACGGTCACACTGATGAAGCACTGGGTGTCCGAGCATAAATGCGATGCGATCGTCTCGACCGATGGCGACGGTGACCGCCCGCTGGTCACCGACGAAACCGGCACGCCGTTGCGCGGCGACCTTCTCGGCCTTGTCGCAGCCAATTTTCTTGGCGCCAGCACGGTGGTGACACCGGTAACCTCCAATTCCGGTATTGAGGCGGCGGGTTCTTTCGCCGTCAGGCGCACCCGCGTCGGCTCGCCCTTCGTCATCGCAGGCATGGAAGAGGCCGTGGCGGCCGGCGGGGATCATGTCATGGGCTTTGAAGCCAATGGCGGGCTGCTGACTGCAACCCCTTTCGATATCAACGGCCAAAATGTGCGCGCCTTGCCGACGCGCGACTGTTTTATCCCGATGCTCGCGATCCTGTCGCTCGCCGCCGTTCGCCGGCAGCCGCTCTCGGCCATTGCCGCCTCCTATCACCTGCCCTTTGCCGCCGCCGATCGCCTGGAGAATTTTCCGGTGCAGACGAGCGCGGCGCTGATGGAGCATCTGCGCGCCTCCAATGAAAACCTTGCTGCCTTCCTGCAGCCGGTCGGCGAGGTGGCGACGAAATCCGACATCGACGGACTTCGCGTGACGCTGAAAGACGGCAGGATCATGCATTTCCGCCCCTCCGGCAATGCGCCGGAAATGCGCTGCTACGTCGAAGCCGGGAGCGAAACTGCAGCCCTGGATCTGCTGAAGACAGGGCTCACCCAAATAACGAACTGGGCAGACGCCCGCTAAACATGCCACGAACAAGATTTTTTCAAGGAACCCGCCTATGACGCAGAAAATCGTTCCCGTGATCATGGCCGGCGGCAAAGGCACGCGGCTCTGGCCGCTTTCCCGTGCCACCGCCCCGAAACAGTTCATCCAGTTCGTCGGCAACAAGACGCTGTTTCAGGAGACGCTCGAACGCGTTTCCAACCCGGAGCTCTATGAGGCTCCGATCGTCGTCACCAACGAGGAATTTCGCTTTCTGGTCGCCGAGCAGGCCCGTGCGCTGGCCGTCCCGCTCGCCGCGGTGCTGCTTGAACCAGTCGCCCGCAACACCGCCGCAGCGGTGGCCGCCGCCGCAACACTTGCCGCTGAGCTTTTCGGCAAGGGCACCATCATCCAGATGCTCGCCTCGGATCACGAAATCCTCGCCGACAACAGCTATTTCGATTGCATCCGCATCGCCCGCGATGCCGCAGCCGACGGCAAGCTCGTAACCTTCGGCATCAGCCCTACCGAGCCGGCGACCGGTTACGGCTATATCGAAATCGGCGATGCGCTCGAAAACGGCGCCCACAAGGTCAGCCGTTTTGTGGAAAAACCGACACTGGAAAAGGCCGAGCAGATGCTCGCCGACGGCGGCTTCTACTGGAACTCCGGCATCTTCATGTTCCCGGTTGCGGAACTTATTGCCGAACTGCAGGAATATGCCCCCGATGTGCTGAAGGCGGCAAGCAAGGCCGTTTCCAAGGCAAGCCGCGACCTCGACTTTACCCGTCTTGAGGCCGACCATTTTGCCAAGAGCCCCGATATCTCCATCGACTACGCGATCATGGAAAAAACCTCCAAGGCCGTGGTCGTCCCCTCGCCGTTCAAATGGTCGGACATGGGAAGCTGGGATGCTGTCTGGAAATCCGGCGTCCGCGACGACAACGGCAATGTCGCCGCCGCAAACACCACCGTCGTCAATACCCGCAACTCACTGGTCATGACCCATGGCGTGCATCTTGCCGTCCAGGGCATGGAGGATGTCGCCGTCATTGCCAGCGAGGACGCCGTCTATGTCGGACCACTCAAAGACAGCCAGAATGTCGGGCAATTGGTCAAGATGCTGGCCTCCTCTTCCGCGACGGCGAAATTCACCGAAACCCACCCGACCTCCTACCGGCCGTGGGGCGGCTACACCTCTATCTTCAATGGCGATCGCTTTCAGGTGAAGCGCATCTTTGTCACGCCGGGCAAGAAACTTTCGCTGCAAAAACACCATCATCGCTCCGAACACTGGGTCGTCGTCAAGGGAACCGCCGAGGTGACGGTCGGAGAGACCGTGCGGATGCTGCGCGAGAACGAGAGCGTCTATATTCCGCTTGGCGAAGTCCATCGCCTCGCCAACCCCGGCAAGATCCTTCTCGAACTGATCGAGGTGCAGACGGGCTCCTATCTCGGCGAGGACGACATTATCCGCATCGTCGACGAGTTCGGAAGAACGTAGCGTCGCAGCCAAACCGGTGGCGGCGTCCAAACAATTGGCCGCTTTTCCGGCACGACCGCCATCGCTGTTGAATTCGCTATCGGAATTCTCGTAGAATGGGCATACCGAAGACATGACTGGAGATATCTCCCTGATGCGCATCTTGCCCGCCCTCGCCGGATTTCTTTCAATCATGGTACCGGGAATGGCGTTTGCCGAAACCGCAAAGATGCGAACCGCAAGCGAGGCTGAAATTCGCGAACACCTGCCGGGCACGTCGGAACTGAAAGAAAGCAGCAACGGTTACGAATATCGCAAGGGCAACGCCAATGGCTATAAAATAACAAATGGCCAAGTCTGCGTCCGGTTTCCCAACAAGTCGACCGACTGCGTCAGCGTGAAGACCGACGGCGAGAAATTTCAGATGATCGACAAGAAAGGCGGCAGAACGAAATTTTGACTTTGCCCGGCAGGCTTATCTTGCCGGTGAGGTTTCGCCGCTTTTGTCGAGGACGAATTCGGCGATCAGGCCTGAATGGTTCGAGCCAAGACTGTCATCAAGACGTTTCAGCGATGTCAGATGAAGCGGCGCGCGCGCAAATATGTGATCGATGGCGATCCCGAGCAAGCCGGCGCCGACCGGCCATGTTGCCGGTTCCGGCACGATTGTTTTCAGCTTCTGGTCGCGCAGGAAACCCTGGATGCTCGGGGCGATCACCGAGGAGTTGAAATCACCCGACAGCACCAGAGGACCGTCGATCAATCCAAGCGTTTTGGCGAGATCTTCCAATTCAGCCATCTGGAAATCGTCGAAATAGGGTTTGGTGAGGTGCGCCGAAACCAGATTGATGGTTTCGCCGCCGAAGTCGACGCTCGATATAACCAGCCTGTTTTTCCGGAGACTGCCCATGCTTGCGACCTGTCGGCTGACGAACGGGCGTTTGGACAGCACCAGCGTATCGCACGTATCCTTCCCGCTTTCGCAACCGATGTGATAGGGATAGGCCTTGAACAATTGCTGCAGATGGAACGTCAGCGGCTTGGCTTCGAGCAAATTGACGACATCGGCATTCGAAGCGATCACCATATCGGTGATTGCAGTCGAGTTTTTCCAGTTGTCGATCGCGATATTGAACGACATCAGCCGAAAAAGTGGCGGCCTGTCCGTGCCTCCGTCGTCCTCAGAAAACTCGCGCAGCGTGATGACGCCGTGAAAGATGAGAAGAAGCGAGGCAAACAGAAGGACGAAGCCGTAGATCTGTCTCCTGACAGCCAGAATGATAAGGCTGGCGGCAACAAAGAGGACGCCGAAATGAACCTGAAAGCTGTAGAGGAAGGACAGCAGCCAGAAGTTCGTGACAAAGCGTAGAGACACGATCGCGATCGCAACGGTCAGAAACGCACAGAGAATCCAATAAATTATCTCTCTCATCGATCCTGACCTGCTTGCAGCCGACCGGCCGGCCATAACACGCAGGCCAACATGTTGCAATGCAGCATAACAGCCGATGGCCGCGGCTGACCTCAGATGATATCGACGACCTCTCCGTCATTCGGCGGGGCAGCCGGCGAATACGCCGACGACCGCAGCGAGGGCGGCCGCCGCCTTCTCTTTCAAAGAACTATCGACTCGGCCTCTTCTTATCCTGTAAGGGGTCACGTGATAGGGAATCGGCTTTTTGCCGTCGGCAGTGAGCCGAGAGAAGGTGGGAATGCGCTACTTCATTACCGGGACCGCCGGCTTTATCGGTTTTCATCTGGCCAGGCGTCTGCTGCAGGAAGGGCATGAAGTCACAGGCTTCGACGGCCTTACTCCCTATTACAATGTCAAGCTCAAGGAGATGCGTCATGCGGCACTCTCCCAATTTCCGACCTTCACACCCGTCATATCAATGCTCGAGGATCGGCCAGCTCTGGAAGCGGCTGTTCTGGCGGCCAAGCCCGACATCCTGATCCACCTCGCCGCACAGGCCGGCGTGCGCTATAGCCTTGAGAATCCTGAGGCCTATCTTCGTTCGAACGTCGAAGGCTCGTGGAACATCATGGAAATCGCGCGGCGCGTCGAAATTCGTCACCTGATGCTGGCCTCGACATCATCGATCTATGGCGCCAATGCGACCGTCCCCTTTCATGAGACCGATCGCGCCGACGAACCGCTGACCATTTATGCCGCGACGAAGAAATCGATGGAGTTGATGGCGCATAGTTATGCGCATCTGCACAAGATTCCGACCACGGCCTTTCGCTTCTTCACCGTTTATGGCCCGTGGGGTCGGCCCGACATGGCGCTGTTCAAATTCACCAAGAACATGCTCGAAGACCAGCCGATCGAGATCTATGGCGAAGGCAACATGAGCCGTGATTTCACCTATATCGACGATCTCATTGAAGCGATCGCCAGGCTGTCGGCAATCGCCCCTGGCGAGGAAAACCGTCTCGACAACGTGGCTGTCGAAACGCTTTCGCGCCAGGCGCCCTTTCGGGTCGTCAATATTGGCGGCGGCCAGCCGGTCAGCCTGATGGATTTCGTCGAAACGGTCGAGAAAGCGCTCGGCCGTCCTGCCATCCGCAAGATGCTGGCGATGCAGAAGGGTGACGTGCCGCGCACCTTCGCAGCCCCCGATCTGCTCGTCGCGCTGACAGGTTACAAGCCGGATACGACGTTGGAAGTCGGCGTCAAGGCCTTCGTCGAGTGGTATCTCGACGTCCGCGGCGAACTCGACGCCTAACCTATTTGCCGGACTGTTTCCGGTCGGTCCAGAATGTCAGCGGAGAAACGTCACCGCGTGCACGGCATTGACCGCCTTCGAGAACACATAGTCGACGACCACGGTCAGGCTCTGCGAATAGGCCTTGAGCTGGTAGTTCTCACCCTCGACTTCAGCCGGGCTGCGCAGGACGAAAGGAACCGCCGGGCGCACGAAACCGGCCCGTGTCGTCAAAGGAATTTCGGGCGAATGGCCGATGGCGGAGGTGTACATCAGGTCGCGGGCAAGGCTGGCGGGACCGATGGCGAGCGCCGGCCCGGCAGCGCCGGTGATGGTCAGAGTCAAAGCCATGGCGGCGAGAATTTTGTGCATGTCGAAGTCCCCGTTTGCGGATCGGCGGGCTTCGCTTCGCCCGTCTCCAAACGATCGACGCGTCTGTCCACGCTTCGGTCGCTTTCATGAGACCACTCTACACATCAGTATTTGCAGGGCTTTTAAGCAGGTCAGTCAAATTTTACGAAATTTGATTTTCTTTGGAAGGCCTCAGCACTCACCAGGAAAATAGGTTCGCCGACCCGCAGGGCTGGGAAAGCGACGTCGGTGCAATATACCAATGATTTGAACGCTGATCGCAATCTAAAGAACGCGATCCAGCCTCTTGTTGATATGCAGGTTCGGCATCAACCCCGCACTTTGCGCAGCATGATAGGATTCACGCGCCGCATCGAACGAGATCGACCACATGATGGCGCTCAAGAGGAGCGCAATAATATAAATTTGGATACGCATCTCATCGGCGATACTGAAAGAGCAAGGCAGATTTGTGTCAGAAAATGATCGTAGAAATAGTAAAAAACGCCGGCCTTTTTTGTCCCGCAATGAGTGGCGCCAGACACATTAGTGTCGCGAAAATTAGCGATAGCGCATCGCTACCTGTTAGCAGCCAACCCCCAGGCTTGGTTTCTCTTTCCCACCCTGAGAACCCTGAGAGGTCCGTTCGCCACGGGCCTCTTTGCCTTTTCCTGCCGATGTTTCCCGCGGGTAACTGAATCACCTGATGCGCAGAGCTGACATCAATCTCGGCTAAACGCCTGTTCATGCCAGCGATAGATCTCGGGTCGAATTCCTTCTTCAGAAATATATCAATCGATTGACTTATTATCCGTTTGGAGTTATAAAACCATCATGAACCAGGAACGCGACGCCCGAACCCCGCCAGCATCCGCCCGCGCCGAGATCGCGCGTCAGAAGATGCTTTCCGCCGCCCTCGACGTCTTTGGCCGCTACGGCTTCGACGGCGCCTCGACACGTCAGCTGACCGAGGCCGCCGGCGTCAACCTGCAGGCGATCCCCTATTATTTCGGCAGCAAGGAAGGTCTTTACATCGCCACGGCCGAGTATCTGATGGCCCGCATCGATACGCATGTCGGTGACATGAGGGCGCGCATCGGCACATATCTCATGACGCTCGATGCCGCTGGCGAACCGCTCGGAGAAACCGAGGCTCGTCGCTTCCTGACAGACATTCTCCAGACCATGGTGACGCTTTTCGTCGGCAAGGAATCCGAATCCTGGGCGCGCTTCCTGATCCGCGAGCAGATGGAGCCGACCGAAGCCTTCGCAAGGGTTTATCAGGGCATCATGCGGCCGATGATCGAGATGGGCCGGCGGCTGATCGGCGTCATCCTGCGTGAAGATCCCGCCTCGGAACATGTGCGCCTGCGCACCTTCACCCTTCTCGGCAGCATCCTCGTCTTTCGCGTCACCCATGCCGCCGTGCTTGCCCAGATGGAATGGGACGCCGTCGGCCCGGAACAGGTGGAAATCTTGCGCGGCCTCGCCGCTGAACTGGTCGATGTGCTCGGCCCGTCCAAGGCAGGTGCAGCATGAAACGCATCCTCGCCCTCCTTCTCCTCGTTGCGGCGGGTGCCGCCGCCTGGTGGTACGGCCTGCCCGAAAAGCTCGGCTGGCTGCCCGAGGCCCACCGCGAATTTGTCCTTTACGGCAATGTCGATATCCGCCAGGTCTCGCTCGGCTTCCGTGTCAGCGGCCGCCTTTCTGAACTTCACGTCGACGAGGGCGATGTCGTCAAGAGCGGAACGGTTCTGGCCGAACTCGATGCCGCACCCTATGAATTCGCTGTCCGCTCCGGCGAAGCCAACGCCGCAGCTCTTCGGGCAACGCTCGACAAGCTGAAGGCCGGCCCGCGCCCGACAGAGATCGCCCAGGCGCGCGCCGCCTATGATGAAAGCCTGGCGGATCTCGAAAATGCCAACCTCGCCTATGACCGCGCCCGCCAGCTTCGCCCGCAGGGCACGATTTCCGAGGCGAGCCTTGACCAGGCGACCGCCGCAAGGGCCATGGCCGCCGCCCGCTCCGATTCCGCCAGCGAGGCGCTGAAGCTGCTGCAGGAAGGCTCGCGCGTCGAGGATATCGCCGCCGCCGACGCGCAGGTGAAGGCTGCCGAGGCGAGCCTTGCCTCGGCCCGCACCTCGCTTGCAGATACCGAGCTTCGCGCCCCGAACGACGGCGTCATCCTCTCACGTGTGCGGGAAAATGGTGCGATCGTCTCGCCGGCGGATACCGTCTTCGTATTGTCCCTGACCGAGCCCGTCTGGGTGCGCAGCTATGTCGCCGAACCCGATCTCGGCCGCCTCCACCCCGGCATGAAGGTTTCCGTCGCCTCCGATACGGCGCCCGACAAACCCTATGAAGGCACGATCGGCTTTATCTCGCCGGTCGCCGAATTCACCCCGAAATCGGTGGAGACGCCGGAACTCAGGACCGATCTCGTCTATCGCCTGAGGATCGTCATCGACCAGCCCGGCCCGGATCTGCGCCAGGGCATGCCGGTCACCGTGCGGCTTCCGCCGCCTGCGGCGGGTGGACAATGACCGCCGAACCCGGCCGGGACGACAAGCCGCTCGTCCGGATCGACGGCGTCACTAAGCGCTTCGGCGATGCGCCCCCTGCTCTCGACGCCGTCTCCGGCGCGATCGGCGGCGGTGCGATCACCGGCCTCGTCGGTCCCGACGGCGCCGGCAAGACGACACTGATCCGGCTGATGACCGGCCTGATGCTGCCCGATACCGGAACGGTGGAAGTTCTCGGCTTCGACACGAGCAAGAATGCCGCCGGCATCCAGGCGGCCATCGGCTACATGCCCCAGCGTTTCGGCCTCTATGAGGACCTGTCGGTGCAGGAAAACCTCGATCTCTATGCCGATCTGCGCGGCCTGCCGAAGAGCGAACGCGCCGGTGCCTTCGACGAGCTGCTGACCTTCACCGATCTCAAGCGCTTCACCGGCAGGCTTGCCGGCAAACTCTCCGGCGGCATGAAGCAGAAGCTCGGCCTTGCCTGCGCACTTCTCAAAAAACCGCGCCTGCTGTTGCTCGACGAGCCGGGCGTCGGCGTCGACCCGATCTCGCGTCGCGACCTCTGGAAGATGGTCGAGAACCTGACCAAGGAAGGCATCGGCGTGCTCTGGTCGACCGCCTATCTGGATGAGGCTGAGGCCTGCGACCACGTGCTGCTGTTGAACCAGGGAAAGCTGCTGTTTTCGGGAAAACCGGCTGAGATGACCGGCCGCGTCAGCGATCGGGTCTTCCGCGTCTCGGGCATATCGGGGCGCCGCCGGCAAGTGCTTGCCGGGCTTCTGCAGGCAGATGGCGTCATCGACGGCGTGATCCAGGGCGAGGCGATCCGCCTCGTCGCCGCCAAGGATAAGAAACCGGATATCGGATCGGCCGGCGATGGCGCAACGCTCGCCCCTGCCCCGCCCCGCTTCGAGGATGCCTTCGTCGACATGCTTGGCGGCGGTCCCGGCGGCCGCTCCAGGTTGGCGGAAGCGCAGGAGCCGCTGAAGGCTGAAGGCGACCGGCCGGTGATCGAGGCCAGGGGCCTGACCAAGCGTTTCGGCGATTTCACCGCTGCCGACGATATCAGCTTCGATATCCGCCGCGGTGAGATCTTCGGCCTGCTCGGCCCGAACGGCGCCGGCAAGTCCACCACCTTCAAGATGCTCTGCGGCCTGTTGAAGCCGAGCGGCGGCGAAGGCCGGGTCGCCGGTTTCGATCTTCGCCGCGATGCTGCCGAAGCCCGTAACCAGCTTGGTTACATGGCGCAGAAATTCTCGCTCTACGGTGATCTCACCGTCATCCAGAACCTCGAATTCTTCGCGGGCGTCTATGGCCTTCGCGGCCAGCACAAGCGCGAGCGCATCGAACTGATGGTCAGCATCTTCGATTTCGGCCGCCACGCCCGCGAGCCCGCCAAGGACCTGCCGCTCGGGCTGAAGCAGCGCCTGGCGCTTGCCTGCGCCGTCATGCACGAGCCGCGCGCCCTTTTCCTCGACGAGCCGACCTCCGGCGTCGATCCGATCACCCGGCGCGAATTCTGGACGCATATCAACGCGCTTGTGGAAAAAGGCGTCACCGTGCTCGTCACTACTCACTTCATGGACGAGGCGGAATATTGCGACCGCATCTCGCTGATCTATCGCGGCCGCTCGATCGCACTCGGCTCGCCCGATGAGTTGAAGGCCCGCGTCGCAACCAAAGATCTGCCCGACCCGACGATGGAGGACGCCTTCATCGCCTTGGTGCAGCAATCGGAAGCGGAGGATGCCGCATGAGCGCCTCCCCCCGCGAACCCGAACTTGGCCGGCTGCGGCGTCTTTCAGCCCTGGTGCGCAAGGAAAGCTACCAGGCGATCCGCGATCCGAGCAGCATTCTCATTGCCTTCGTGCTGCCGCTGATCCTGCTCTTTCTCTTCGGCTACGGCGTTTCGCTCGATACCACCCGCACCCGCATCGGCCTCGTGACCGAGGAGATGACGCCGCTGACACAGGATCTGTCGGCAAGTTTCCAGGCCTCGCGTTATTTCGAAGTCGCCGTCGGCCGCCACCGGCGCCTGTTCGAGGAAGATCTCGTGCTCGGCAAGGTGCGTGGCATCGTCGTCATCCCAGCCGATTTCACCACGGACTATATCGCCGGCAACCGTCCGGATATTCAGGTGATCGTCGATGGCTCTGATCCGAACACGGCCAATTTCGTGCAGAATTATGCCCAGGGCGCCGTCGCCAATTGGGAACGGCAGAGGCAGGCGGATGTCGCCACTTCCAATCCGGCCATCTCGGTCGAACAGCGCTTCTGGTTCAATCCGGAACTGACCAGCCGCAATTTCCTCGTGCCCGGTTCGATCGCCATCGTCATGACCCTGGTCGGCACGCTTCTGACCTCGCTCGTCGTCGCCCGCGAATGGGAGCGAGGCACCATGGAGGCGATGATGGCGACGCCGGTAACGGCGGTTGAATTGCTCATCGGCAAAATCCTGCCCTATTTCGTGCTCGGCCTCACCTCGATGACGCTCTGCGTGCTGTTTGCGGTCTTTCTCTTCGGCGTGCCGTTCCGCGGATCGGTCGCAGCGCTTTACGCCCTGTCGGCCGCTTTCCTGATCCCGGCGCTTGGCCAGGGTCTGTTGATCTCGACGGCAACGAAGAACCAGTTCCTCGCCTCGCAGCTGGCGCTGATCTCCGCCTTCCTCCCGGCCTTCCTGCTGTCGGGCTTCCTGTTCGAGATCAATTCCATGCCTGCCGTCATTCAGTGGATCACCTTCATCGTGCCGGCGCGCTACCTGATCCCCAGCCTGCAGACGGTGTTCCTAGCCGGCGACATCTGGCCAATGTTCCTGCAGGCGATCGGCGTGATGCTGACGATCGGCGCCGTCATGTTCGTGCTTGCGGCGCGCAACACCCGAAAGAGGATCGGCTGATGTGGACAAGGCTCTACGCCCTCATCGTCAAGGAACTGCTTGCCGTCCTGCGCGACCCCAAGGGCCGCGCCATCCTGATCGGCCCGCCGATCGTCCAGCTTCTCGTCTTTTCCTATGCCGCGACGCTCGAAGTGCGCAATGTGGACGTCATGATCCTCAACCGCGACAGCGGCCATTGGGGCCAGGAACTGATCGAACGCATCGATGGCTCGCCAACCTTCCGCCGGATCGAGATGGCGGGAAGCCAGGCGGATATCAGGGTGGCGATCGACAACCAGACGGCCATCGCGGCGATCGAGATCGGCCCGGATTTTTCGCGCAATATCGAGGCGGGAACACCGGCCGACCTGCAGATGGTGCTCGACGGCCGCCGCTCCAACGCCTCGCAGATCGTCGCCGGCTATCTCCAGCAGATCGGCGCGACACTTTCCGCCGAGACGCCAGCCGGCAGACGCGCCGGCACAGGTATCGTCTCGACAGTGCCCCGCAATTGGTTCAACCCGAACCTCACCTACCAATGGTTCATGGTGCCGAACCTGATCGCCAGCGTCGCGCTCCTGATCGGCCTGATCGTCACGGCTTTGTCGATCGCCCGCGAGCGCGAGCTCGGCACCTTCGATCAGTTGATGGTCTCGCCGCTGCGCATGCACGAAATCCTGATCGGCAAGCTGATCCCGCCGATGATGATCGGCCTCTTCCACATCACCGTCTATATACTGGCCGCAGTCTTTCTTTTCGACGTGCCGCTGCGCGGCTCGCTCTTCCTGCTTTACGGCAGCGCGATCTTCTACCTCGGTTCGGTCGCCGGTCTCGGCCTCTTCATCTCGGCGCTGTCGATGACCCAGCAGCAGGCGATCCTTGGCGCCTTCCTGTTCATGGTCCCGGCCATGCTGCTCTCCGGCTTCGCGACGCCGATCGAGAACATGCCGGCATGGCTGCAGCCGGTGACCTTGATCAATCCGCTGCGCTATTTCCTGGTGATCGTCAAAGGTGTTTTCCTGAAGGATATTCCGCTGAGCGAGGTGGTGAACCAGACGATCCCGCTGGCGCTGATCGCCGCCGTTACGCTCAGCGCCGCCGCATGGCTCTTCCGCCGGCGGCTGGAATAATGCATCGCGACAAACGCTTCGGCCGCCTCACAGAATGTGAACCGACCTTCCAAAGCGTGACTCTCTCCTGCCGGAACCTCGGATTGGCGCGGTCGTTACTCAAACGCAACCCCAGCAAAGGAGAAGCATAATGTACAAGATTCTACTTGTCTCCAGCGCCCTTGCGCTGTCGTCACTTGCAACCAATGCGCTCGCTGATGGCGCCGTGACCGGTGCAGCCGGCGGCGCCATCACCGGCGCGATCGTCGGTGGCCCCGTGGGTGCCGCTATTGGCGGCGTAGCCGGTGGTGTCGCCGGCGCCGTTGTCGATCCGCCGCCGCGCGAGGTAGTCACCTACGTCCAGCAGCAGCCGGCCCCGACCGCCTCCGTGGTCGTCCAGGAACCAATCGTCGTCGGCAAGCCGCTTCCGGCCGATGTCGTCGTCACACCGGTGCCGGACAACCCGAAATACGCCTATACGGTCATCAACAATCAACATGTGATCGTCGAACCCCGCACCCACCGCGTGGTGCAGGTCATAGAATAAACCACCGAAAAATCAGATCGCCGTGCCGCCTGCTGCGGCTCGGCAACTCCGGCCCCGCTTCGGCGGGGTCTTTTTTCGTGTGTTTGCGCCATCTGCCGATCAGCGCGAACAGGGCAACGAGCCGTCGCGGCGGGGCGAACCCTTGCGGCAGCGCCTCTATCCGGATCCGGTCGCCGTAAAGCCTGCCCTGTTTAAGGGATAGAATATGCATGTTGGAAAGCATGGGACGATCCTCCATCGATTGATGGGATCAGCATCGCCGAAGCGACGGGGCCGGGTCCTTAATGCTCCGGATAAAAGCTGCTAAAACTTCCAAATGCCTCTCAGCGCGGCCGCATCCCGGCGCGCGCCAGCCCTTCCAGAACCGGCGCAAAACGCTGGGGATTCTTGGCCGGCTGACCCGCCAGAATGCCTTCCAGTGTCACATCAGGTGCAATCGCCTCCAGCGCGCGCAGCAACTGCCGCGCCTGCTCAATATTGCCGAGATGCGCGTGTGCGGCGATTAGCATCCAGTAGGTCGGGTCGAAATGGGCATTGAGCGCCAGCGATCGTGACGCAAACGAAAGCGCTGCCTCGTAATTGCCGCGGAAGATCTCGGCCATCGCGATGCCTGTCAGCGAAAAACGCGCATCCGGATCGCGCGGCCGCAGCCTCACGGCGCGGTGCAGACGCTCGAGCGCCCATCGATATCGCCGCAGTGCAGGGCCGCAATGCCGGAACAGGCGGCAACGCGAAGATCGTTGGGATTGGCAGCGGCGGCGGCCTCCAGCACGGCCATGCCGCCGTCATAATCCTTGCCCGTCTGCAGCAGCGCCATGCCGCAATGGACCATCACCCGGGGATCGCCGGCGGAATGCTGAAGGCCGCGGCGTGCAAGCCTGAGGCATCCGCCTTGTCGTCCCCTCCGAGCGGCGGCCAGCCCATGGTCGTACGATGTTCGAGCGCCCAGGCGGCAAGTGACAGGATCAACGCATTTTCCGGCTCCATGGCAAGGGCCTCGCGCAGCAGCGCATAGGCGACGGCGTTGTTTTCGATCGACTCGTCGGTTATCGCCGCAAGCGCGCGCAGATAGAGATCATAAACCGCCGGACTGTTCGGCCGGTCGCGGCGCGATCTCCGGATTTCGGCAATTTCGATTGCCGGTTCGACAATCGAAGCGACGTGTTCGGTAATATGGTCCTGGAAGGCGAAGATGCCGCTGATGCCGTCCTCGAATTGATCGGCCCAAGATTGGTCGCCGTCACGCCATCGACCAATTGCCCGTTGATACGCACCTGCCCGCCTTCCCGCCGGATGCTGCCTTCGAGCACGTAGCGGACCCCAATTCCCTGGCCACCTCTCGCACATCGATGCTGCGCCCCTTGTAGACGAAGGCGGAATATCGCGAGACGACCGAAAAGGAGCGGAAGCGGGCAAGGGCCGTGATGATCTCCGTCACCACGCCATCGGCAAAATAATCCTGGTCGGCATCACCACCGAGATTGGCGAAGGGAAGAACCGCGAGAGAAGGCGGCTGCGGCGCCACCGACGCCACCCCGGCATCGTCCTGGCGCGGCAGGCGATAACCGACCCTCGGAACGGTGACGATCCACTCCGTGCCGTCAGGCTTCGGGCCGAGAAGCTTCCTGAGCGTGGCAATCTGAACGGTGAGGTTGCCTTCCTCCACGGCAGGCCCCGGCCAAGCCCGCTCCATCAGATCCGCTTTGGTGACGACGCGACCCTCGACCTCCAGCAGCATGCCGAGCAGCGCGCTGTCGGTCGTGGTCCTATCGCCACGGACTTGCCTTCCCGCCACAGGCTTCCTGTCACGGGATCGCAAAGGAACGGACCAAAGGAGAGCGTTGAATTGCCCATGAGGAAGCATAACGCGAAAATATCGCAAACTGAAAGCGGCTCGACGCGCGACGAATTTATGATCGTAAGGCTCGATCCGCGGCTTCATGCCCGGTAAGCGACGAGCACGGCTCCTCCAGCAATCATCACGACGCCAAGCCAGTTTGGCAGCGTCAGGCGTTCGCCCAGGAACAGCACGGCAAAGACGGCCACGAAGACGACGGATAGCTTGTCGATCGGCGCGACGCGGGCGGCATCACCGAGCTTCAGAGCGCGGAAATAGCAAATCCAGGATGCGCCGGTGGCAAGACCCGAGAGCCCCAGGAAGAGCCAGCTCCTGCTCGACACCGAAGACGGTTCCTGCCAGTTGCCGGTGACATAGACCATCATCCCCGCCGCCAGCAGGATGACGATGGTGCGAATGAAGGTCGCGAAGTCGGAATTGACGTTCTCGACGCCGACTTTGGCGAAAATCGCCGTGAGCGCTGCGAAGCCGGCGGAAAAAAGCGCCCAAAGCGGCCAGCTTGTGAGGAGGCTTTTCATGCGGCGTTCCTTGTCCCGTTACACCTCGATCTCAAGGACGATCACACCTTCAACTCGCGCCGTTCGCGCTCGGTCACCATCGCAAGGTCGAGCACTTTCTGCAGGTTGGCGGCGTGGCGGAAGTTCGGGTCCGGCTGGACACCAGTTGCCACGGCCTCGGCAAAACGCTCGTAGTTGGTCGCCACCGGTTCAACTTCGATCTGCGTCCAGGTGGCCGTTTCGACCCCTTCGCCGAGGCAGCCATGCAGCTCGGAACCGCCGGGACGGTGGATAACCTCAAGGCTGCCCCTCTCGCCATAAATGCGCAGCTTCAACTCGTTCAGATGCCCCGTCGCCCAGCGGCTGGCATGGACGACGCCGAGCGCGCCGTTGGCGAAATCGACAGACATGGTGAAGCTGTCATTGGCATCGAGCAGATATTCGCCGATCTGGCCGCCCGGCGCCTTGTTGAAGGTCTTCAGCCGCGCAAAGACGTGGTCGATGTCGGTCGCCGCGCCATAGGCGGCAAAATCAAGGATATGGATGCCGACGTCGCCGAGCACGCCGTTCGAGCCGTGGCCAGTGGAAAGCCGCCACAGCCAGGTCGATTCCGTGCGCCAGTCGCCCCAGGCACGCGAGACGAGCCAGCTCTGGAGATAGGAGGCTTCCACGTGCCTGATCGTGCCGAGCTCGCCGGCGAGCACCATCTCGCGGGCGCGCTGCAACGGCGCGACATTGCGGTAGGTCAGGTTCACCATGTTGATGACGCCGGCCTTTTCCGCCGCCTCCGTCATCTCCAGCGCCTTCGCATAGTTCTCCGCCAGCGGCTTTTCGCAGAACACATGCTTGCCCGCGGCGATCAACGCCATCGTCGTCGGGTGATGGATCCGGTCGGGCGTGACGTTCGTCGCCGCATCGAATTCACCCCAGGCGATCGCCTCCTCCAGTGAAAGAAACCGCTTTTCGATGTTGAACTTGTCGGCGAAGGCCGAAAGCCGCTCGGGATCGGTGTCGACGGCACCGACCACCGTCACGCCGTCGATGAGGGGGAAGCGGGCGAGCTGGTTTTTCGCCATCACCCCCGTGCCAAGAACGAGTAGTCGCATGGATGCTCCTCAGCGGTAACCGGCTTCGCCGGCCTGGTGCAGTCTCGGGCCGCGTTCGACGATCGGCTCCAGTGCCTTTTCTACCGGCACATTTGGTGCGTCGGTAATGCCAGTCAACGATCCCTCAGGGTTATAGGCCCACTTGACGCCGTTGATCAGCACCTTCTGGATATTGACGTCGTGATAGGTCGGATAGGTCTCGTGGCCGGGGCGGAAATAGAAGATGTTGCCGGCGCCGCGCCGCCAGGTCAGGCCCGAGCGGAACACTTCGCCACCCTGGAACCAGGAAATGAACACCGTTTCGAGCGGCTCCGGAACCGAAAACTGCTCGCCGTACATTTCTTCGTTCTCGAGCTCGAAATGCTCGCCGATGCCCGCTGCGATCGGATGGCGCTGGTTGATCGTCCATAGACGCTCGCGCTCGCCCGCTTCGCGCCACTTCAGCGCGCAGGGCGTGCCCATCAGCCGCTTGAAGATCTTGGAGAAATGGCCGGAATGCAGCACGATGAGGCCCATACCCTCCCAGACACGCCTGGCCACCCGCTCGACGACGACGTCGGAGACCGCGCCGTGATCCTTATGGCCCCACCAGGTCAACACATCGGTTTCGGCAAGGCGGGCCTCGTTGAGGCCGTGTTCCGGCTCCTGCAGCGTTGCCGTAGTTGCCGAGATACCGGGATCCGTATTCAGCGCGTTGGCGATCGTCGTGTGCATGCCTTCGGGATAGATCCCACGAACGATTTCGTTGGTAGTCTCGTGGATATTCTCTCCCCAGACGACGGTGCGAATGGCCATGATGTGCTCCTGTAGAAACTGGAAGTATTGGTAGGCGGGAAAGACAGGATTCAAAGCGCTTTGGAAAACAGCAGCGCTGGCTGCGCCTCGTCTCCTCCACGTCTAAGCAACACATAGACCTTTGTCAGGAATTTGACAAAGGGGAAAATTTACCGGCAGAAGGCGGAAATTCCACTCGGCAATATCGCAGCAATATCAATGCGAAACGGATTTCGAGAACAGGTTGACGACGACGACGCCCGATATGATCAGCCCGAGCCCGAGGATTGCCGGCAGGTCGAGCCGCTGCTTGAAGAAGACCAGACCGACCGAGGAAATCAGCACGATTCCCAAAGCGCTCCAAATTGCATAAGCAATGCCGACAGGGATGCTTTTCAGCGTCAGCGACAGGCAATAGAAGGCGGCCGCATAACAGGCGACGACAAGCGCCGTCGGCCCGATGCGGGTGAACTGCTGCGACAGCTGCAGCGCAGTCGTGCCGATGACCTCGAGCACGATGGCGGCAAACAACAGCCCGTAGACGGCGGCCTGGCTCATGGCGAATTCCTTTTCGGATTACTTCCCGGTCAGTTCGACAAGGCGATTAATGAGATCCCGCCTCAGAACGCCGTCGATATCATGGCTTTCCAACGTATCTGAGAACCACAACCCGTCGGCGGCAAAACGCACGACCTGGGCGTCGAGGGAGGAGTCGGTGCCGATATATTCCTCGGCCCGCGCCTGCACCCATTGGCGCCATCGAAGGCGCAACCGGGGTTCGGCAAGAAGCGCGATCGTCACCTGCGTCCAACCCCTGGAATCGTCTGGACGATCCTTGATACCGGATACCGCTCTGAGATAGGCGCGGGTGAAGCGTCCCTGCGGCAGCGGATCGCCGCGCATCAGCTCTTCTATATCCGCGTCGAACTTTTCGAGCAGGCTCTCGAACAGTGCATCAAGAAGCGCATTTTTCGTCGGGAAGTGATGCAGCAGCCCACCCTTGCTGACGCTAGAGGCGGCGGACACCGCATCGAGCGTGACCGCGGCCATGCCTGCGCTGGCAGCAAGGCGCGCCGCAACATCCAGCAACTGCTGGCGCACGAGGATAGGCTGCTTTTTGCGATGATGAGCGTTCGACATGCGAGCAAAAGATACCGTCTGGACGGTTTTGTCAAGATGAATTGGCTGAAACTCCTGCCCGCCTGGCAATATGCGCGAATTGCCGCGTCGCTTTGATGACAGTTGCGATCGTTTTCCGCCCGGTGCATGAAGGACCGGGGCAATGGATGGGCATCGGGGATGGTTTCGTGACGGAGAAGGTCACCACTCTATATGAGGCGATCGGCGGCGATCCTGTCGTGCGGGCGCTGACGCAGCGTTTCTACGAACTGATGGACAGGCTGCCGGAGGCAAGCAACGTGCGCGCCGTGCATCCGCCGAGCCTTGCCGGCAGCGAAGAGAAATTCTACGAATATATGAGCGGTTATCTCGGCGGCCCGCCGCTCTATACCGACAAGCGCGGCCATCCGCGTCTGCGCAGCCGCCATTTCGTCGCCAAGATCGGCCCCGTCGAGCGCGACGAGTGGCTGCTCTGCTTCCGCCGTGCCCTCGACCAGACGATATCAAGCCAAGCGCTGCGCGATCTCATCTGGGCGCCGGTGGAACGGCTCGCCTATCACATGCAGAACAAGGCCCCTGACATACAGGAAAAGGAATGACCATGAGCTTGAATGCGCGCCTGGAGCCGGTGCTCTATCTTTTTGCCGGTCTGTTCGGCGTAGCCGGCGTGGCGCTCGCCGCCCTTGCCGCCCATGGCGGCGGTGAGGCCAATCTCGCGGCATCCGCATCTGCCATGTGCCTCGCGCACGCCCCTACCCTGCTGGCATTGGCTCTCGGCACCGCCAGGCTCAAAACCGCCTGGCTGGCCGGTTTTCTGATGATTATCGGAACCCTGCTCTTTGCAGGCGATCTCGTCACTCTGCGTTTCACCGGCTCTAGCCTCTTCCCCTATGCCGCCCCGACCGGCGGCTGGGCGATGATGCTTGGCTGGCTGGCCGTTGCCGCCGGCGCCGTTTTCCGGGTACGGCCTTGAGGGCTTTGCAAACTGGCTTCGATTCATCGGCCTATCGAAAGGGTTGATGGGAGGTCTCACCTCTCGTCCCTCATCTGTCCTTGTCACAGGAATGAGGGTGAGTACGCAGTTAGACGCCGTCGACCACGTTGAAGCCTTCGAAAACAGGCGGCCCCTTGTACATGGCCTTGCGGTCGCCGGCATTGCGGTGCGCCGCTCGAAAATTCTCGGACTTGGTCCAGTTCTGAAAATCCGCTTCGCTGTTCCAGACCGTGTGCGAGGAATAGAGCGTGTAGCCCTCCTCTTCGTTGGCCTTCCCGCGCAGCAGGCGGAATTCGACGAAACCGGGCACTTCGGCCAGGCTGGAATCGCGATTGCGCCAGACCGTCTCGAAATCAACTTCGTTCCCGGTTGCGACCTTGAAGCGGTTCATTGCGATATACATGCGATCTCCTTAGGCCTTCCTCTTGCCGGCCCTTGCTGCATAGCAGGGAAAAGCGAGAACATTATTGCCGTTTGCTGCCGCCGGGCCAAGCGGTCTCGTCGTCGCTTCTCCGGGCATGCGCGCTTCCCAAGTCGGGAACAGCATCACATTCCGGTAGATCTGCTGACGATCGGTATGCTGCCGGAAAAGTGCGTAGAGCTCGGGCACGAGGCCCTCGCCTGTCTGCGCGGCAAGCTTATGCAGGCAGATCATGGTGAAGCCGTCGGGACGCTGGTCGTTCATCGGGAATTGTCTCGTTCGTTCATCGTATGCAGCGCACGTTCCAGGCTAGACTTGCTGCCGTTGCGAAGCGGGATGAAGGCCTTGCCGAATTTCTTGCAGCCGGTCTTCACGCGCAGGCAGGCATCGTGGCTGATACAGTCGATCGGGCAGAACACGCAGTCGACCGAGGGCAGCACGGTATCTATGCGGGAAACAGCTTCGCGCAGGCCGCCGTCATGATGAAGGAGCTCGGCGCCGAAATTGCTGGCGATCTGGCGAAGATGCGCCACCTGGCAGTCACGCCCGCCGACATAGAGAAAACTGCGGCCATCCAGTTTGCATCGTCCGGCGGATAGCTGGCTGGCGTCCTCGGCCGCGCTGGCGCGGGCCTCCCTGTTCGAACCCTTCTTGCCCTTGCGAGCCATATACCACCCGTTCGCTCGTTGATCGTCACACGATTCCTGCGTGTGCGGGTGGACCTTATTAAACTTGATTTTTAGAGTAAAGTATAAAGTTGATAAGTTTTCTCATATTATTCGACCGCGATCGGCACGGAGGTAAAGCTCCTTCCATTTCCACCGGGCGTTGGACCGAATGGAGCCGCGCGCCGGATAGCATCGACGGCGCGCTTATCGATCTCGAGAATGCCAGACCCGCTTACTACGCGAACGGATGTCAAGCCGCCGCTGCCATTCACGGAAAACGAGACGACCACGGTTCCCTCGACACCACGAGGTGTTCTGATCGCGCGGCGAATGCGACTACGGACCTTGCCGTCGTAATTGGCAAAGACTGCAGTTCCGACCCCATTATTGTTGCCGGCGGTGCGCGAGTTACGATCCGACTGAGCCGACCGATCACCTTCAGCAACACCACGAGTAGAATCTTGCTGCGTCTCACCCTGCGAACCAGCGGTCCTTTTCAGTGGACGCTTTTTCTCGACCGGTTTCGGCTTTTCCTGCGTGACCTCTTTCGGCTTCGGCTCTGGGGTTACGATCTCCTGCGGCTCGTCCGGCTCCGACTGCACCTCTGCTGTCTCGACGGGCTTGACCTCTTCAGGCTCAACTGCGGCCACAGGGGGCGTGTTGGATGGCTGAACGTCCGTGGGGATGTCATCGGCCGGCTTCTGCTCTTCCGGAACGACCGTCGACAGCGGTTGTAGGACGGCGGTTTCAGCTGGAACCTCGGAAACGAGAACCTCCGGTGCGACCGCCGCCGCTGTTTCCGGAGAGACGCGCGTCACTTCTGGAACCGGGGCTTGCTGGATCGGATCCTGAGCCTCCACAGGCGAGACATCGGTCGGCTGAACGGTTTCCGGCTGAAGGTTAGCCGCTTCGGTCGGCTGGATTGTATCCGGTTCAACGGCCTCCGGAATGATTTCTTCCTGTACGGTCACATCGGTCTCGCCTGCAGCGGTCTGATCGACGTCCGAATTGCCGTACATCACAACGCTGACAGCTTCGCCCGCTTCCTCGATCGCCTCCTCCGGCGCCTTCGGGAAGGCAATGATCAACATGGCAGCCAACGTCGCATGAAAA
Organism: Rhizobium sp. NZLR8; assembly: GCF_019685025.1. Classification (NCBI taxonomy): domain Bacteria; kingdom Pseudomonadati; phylum Pseudomonadota; class Alphaproteobacteria; order Hyphomicrobiales; family Rhizobiaceae; genus Rhizobium; species Rhizobium sp. NZLR8. The sequence goes on from NZ_JABDVY010000012.1 coordinate 55,554, forward strand.
ATCAACGAGCCAACACAAGTCAGCGCCAGCCGCCGCCGCACCGGTTTCTTCTCGCCTTCCTGCTTTTCCACCGCCGCATCCATCGCCGGCGCTGCGGCACGCGCAGTTGATGCGGCTTCCGGATGATCGGGAAAAGAGGATATCTGCGCCAAACGCGCATAATGGACCACCGCCTCGCCGGCCGGTTGCCGCGGCGCATTGCGCAGGTCGGAAAGCTCATGGCCGGGATGCATGTAATTGTCGTTGAGACTGCCGTCAGCGTCCGGCTCCCCGATGAGCACCTGTCTCGATCTGGACTTCGCTGAAATCGCCATTGTTATGCCTCGGACAGCCTGAAACATGTCCGCCGGGGTCAGCCCCCGGCGTATTTAGCCCTCGAAGGGAATGGAAATCTGCGAGCGGGTGACGAGACCCTTCATGCATTCGCCCGCCGCCGGCCCGTCGCAGACCGGCGTGTCGTTGATGAGGATCCGGGTCACGCTTTCGCATTTGACATTCGGCATGTCGAACTGGCGCACGCGTTTCTTGCCCTGCGGCAGATCGCGGAAATCGAGCACGGTGATGCGGTCGACGGCATTCTTGTCGTTGAAGAAGGCAAGCTCGAAAGAGATCTTGTTGATCGGCGCCTGAAGATTGTTCTCGGCAACGAAGGTCATCATGCAGCCCTTTTGCGACGGCGCCAGAGCGTTGAGTTCGACATCGAGCTTGGCGGTTGCCGCATCCTGCGCCTGGCATATGCTTGAGACCGCCATCACCACGCCGGCCGCAACAGCCGCAAACCTAACCGTCATTATCTTCTCCGCTTCTGTCCCGAACCGCCGCCAGGCAGCCTCAAATCAGCAATCTCAAAAACTTGACTGCAATAGTCTCCTATTGCGTCTTTAAAAAACCATGAGTAAGAAAGTCAAGTTAATTGTCATCACAACCGGGGACCCCAATCCCGGCCCCACGGAATTGCCAACCGAAATGATGGTTGAAAAGCCAAATAACTTTAAGCACGTGCCGCTGCCGAGCGCGCCTGCGGCGCAGCACCGGATCGTCGAAAGCGCGGATCTTTTCCGCGGCACGAACGAAATCATGATCAGACACGACGGTTTGACCTATCGCCTGAAGATCACCCGGCAGGGCAAGCTCATTCTCAATAAATAGGGTAAGATATGACCGAGCAGACAAGACCGGCGCCAGCCGAAATCCGTGCGTTTCGCGCCCAAAATCCGAAGATGCGCGAGCGCGAGATCGCTGCCCAGCTGAAGATTTCCGAGGCAGCTCTCGTCGCCGCCGAAACTGGCATCAGCGTGACCCGCATCGATGGCAGCGCGCTGATGCTCCTCGAACGCGTGGCCGGCCTCGGCGAAGTGATGGCGCTGTCGCGCAACGAAAGTGCCGTGCACGAAAAAATCGGCATCTTCGAAAACATCAAAAGCGGCGTGCAGGCCGCAATCGTTCTCGGCGAGAATATCGACCTGCGCATCTTCCCGAGCCGCTGGGAATACGGTTTCGCCGTATCCAAGAAGGATGGCGACCAGGTGCGCCTCAGCCTGCAATATTTCGATAAGGCGGGCTGCGCCGTGCACAAGCTGCACCTGCGTCCGAATTCGAATGTCGAGGCTTATCACGCGATGGTCGCCGAGTTGAAACTCGAAGACCAGTCTCAGGACTTCGTCGAGGCCGAGACCTCGAATACCGTCGATGAAACCGCCTACGTCAGCCGAGACGAATTGCGCGACAGTTGGAACAAGCTCACCGATACCCATGAGTTCTTCGGCATGCTGAAACGCCTGAAGATCGGCCGCCAGGCGGCCATCCGCAGCGTCGGCGACGATTATGCCTGGAAGCTGGACAACACCGCGACTTCGGAGATGATGCATGCCTCGGTGAAATCCGGCCTGCCGATCATGTGCTTCGTCGCCAATAACGGCATCGTCCAGGTCCATTCCGGCCCGATCTTCAACGTCCAGGCCATGGGTCCGTGGATCAATATCATGGACCCTACCTTCCATCTGCATCTGCGCCAGGATCACATCGCCGAGACCTGGGCCGTGCGCAAGCCGACCAAGGATGGGCATGTCACCTCGCTGGAGGCTTACAATGCCGATGGCGAGATGATCATCCAGTTCTTCGGCAAGCGGCAGGAAGGCTCCGACGAACGCGCCGAATGGCGCGCGATCATCGAAAATCTGCCGCGGGCAGCAAGTGTTGCCGCATAAGGATCGCTGTGATGACGATGCGTAACAATCTGCGCCGGCTTCGCCCCTGGCAACTCGCCCTGACGGCGACCGTCATGGCACTGCCGCTGATCCCGTCGGCACCGGCGGTCAAAGGCTTCGCCTTCGTCCGCGCCGCCCATGCCGAAGAAAACAAGCTCGACACCTCGCGCCTGGTTTCGGTCGGCGGTGATATCACCGAGATCGTCTATGCGCTCGGCGAGGAAAACCGGCTGATCGCCCGCGACACGACAAGCATCTACCCCGAGGCGGCGCTGAAGCTGCCCAATGTCGGTTACATGCGGGCGCTCTCGCCGGAAGGTATCCTCGCCATGAACCCGACGGCGATCATCGCCGTCGAGGGTTCCGGCCCGAAGGAGGCGCTGGCTGTGCTGAAGAGTGCCAGCGTGCCCTTCGAAACCGTGCCGAGCCCCTTTACCCGCGATGGCATCATCGCCAAGATCGACCGGGTGGGCTTGCTGCTTGGCGTGCCTGACAAGGCGAAGGCGCTTGAAGAAAAGGTTGCGACCGATCTCGACGCGGCGATCGCCGATGCCGAAAAGCGTCCGGAGGCGGAGCGCAAGCGCGTTCTCTTCATCCTCAGCGCCCAGAACGGCCGGATCATGGCATCGGGCACCGGCACGGCGGCCGATGGCATCGTCAAGCTCGCCGGTGCCATCAACGCCGTCGGCGCATTCCCGGGCTACAAACCGCTGACGGACGAGGCGATCATCGAGGCCAAGCCCGACATCATCCTGATGATGAACCGCGGCGATGGCGCCGGCACCAAGAACGAGGACCTGCTGGCCCAGCCGGCGATCGCGCTGACGCCGGCTGGCGAGAAGAAGGCGATCATCCGCATGGACGGCATCTACCTGCTCGGCTTCGGCCCGCGCACCGCCGCCGCCGCGCGTGAGCTCAACATGGCGATCTACGGGGGCTGATCATGGTCCTGCCGCAAGCCATGATGGAACGAAGGCGACCATTCCCGATGGCGGAGATCAGCGCAAACCGGCGGGCGGGCGACAGAACGCGGCTCGCTTTGCTGGTCATCGCGCTGCTCGTCATCGGCTCGGTCTTCTCGATGCTGTTTTCGGTGACGACGGGCGCCTCGGATGTCTCGATCCTCGACGTTATCAGCAACATGGCCGGTTCCGAGACGGCGCTCAGCACGCGTGGCCGGATCATCATCTTCGATATCCGCCTGCCGAGGGCGATCCTCGGCTTCCTGATCGGCGCCTCGCTGGCCGTTTCCGGCACGGTGATGCAGGGCCTGTTCCGCAATCCGCTGGCCGATCCCGGCCTCGTCGGCGTCTCCTCCGGTGCAAGCCTCGGTGCGGTCACCGTCATCGTGCTCGGCGGTGGCCTTGCCGCTCCACTCCAGGCGCTTCTCGGCATCTATGCCCTGCCGGCGGCCGCCTTTGGCGGCGGTCTCGTCACGACGCTGCTGCTCTACAGGATCGCCACCCGCCACGGTCAGACCTCGGTGGCGACGATGCTGCTTGCCGGCATCGCTCTCGGCGCGCTCACCCTGGCGATGACAGGACTGCTGATCTACATGGCCAACGACCAGCAGCTGCGCGACCTGACATTCTGGAGCATGGGCTCGCTTGCCGGCGCCACATGGATGAAGATCGCCGCCGCCGGCCCGATCATCCTGTTGTCCTTCACGGCCCTGCCCTTCATGGCTCGCGGCCTCAATGCCATGACGCTCGGCGAGGCCGCCGCCTTCCATATGGGTGTGCCTGTCCAGCGGCTGAAGACTATCGCGATCGTCGGCGTCGCCGCGGCGACCGGCGCGTCCGTCGCCGTCAGCGGCGGCATCGGTTTCGTCGGCATCGTCGTGCCGCATATCCTGCGCATGGCAATCGGCCCGGACCATCGTTTCCTGCTGCCGGCTGCAGCCCTTCTCGGCGGCTCACTGCTGATCTTCGCCGACGTCCTGGCGCGCACCCTTGTCGCCCCGGCCGAACTGCCGATCGGCATTATCACCGCGGCCGTCGGCGGGCCTTTCTTCCTGTGGATCCTGCTGAGGCAGCGTTCACGCCTTGCCCTTTGAGTGACTGAGATGATCGAAGTTTCCGGCGTCTCGGTGCGCCTTTCCGGCAAGGCCATCATCAGCGACGTCGCCTTCACGGCAAAGGCCGGCGAGCTGACGGCGATTGCCGGGCCGAACGGCTCCGGCAAGACGACGACGATGAAGGCAATCTCCGGTGAACTTGCCTATGGCGGCTCGGTGCGCATCGGCGGCAACGAGGTCAAAGGACTGTCACCCTGGCAGCTTGCCGCCGTTCGTGGCGTGCTCCCGCAGGCAAGCACGATCTCCTTTCCCTTCACCGTGCGAGAGATCGTCCGCATGGGCCTGACATCAGGCATCAACCTCAATCCCGACAAGGCCGACCAGACGGCCGCCGCCGCACTTTCCTCCGTCGACTTGACCGGCTTCGAAGGCCGTTTCTATCAGGAACTCTCCGGCGGCGAGCAGCAGCGCGTGCAGCTTGCCCGCGTGCTCTGCCAGATCGCCGAGCCTGTCGTCGACGGCAAACCCTGCTGGCTGCTGCTCGACGAGCCGGTCTCAAGCCTCGACATCAGCCACCAGCTGGCGATCATGACGCTTGCCCGCAATTTCTGCGAACGCGGCGGCGGCGTCATCGCCGTCATGCATGATCTCAACCTGACGGCGCTCTTTGCCGACCGCATCGTGCTGATGAAATCCGGCCGCCTCGCCGCCGCCGGCAGCGTCAGTGACGTGTTGACGGACGAAACAATGCTGTCGGTGTTCGGCTGCGCGCTGCGGATCAACCAGGTGCCGGCCGACGGCACGCCCTTCGTGCTTGCCCACAGCGCCGTATCCCGTCCTTAGACCAGCACACGCGGAACTTTTGATCGCCCGGCACGTTTTCGGCAGTGATCTGGGTCAATGCCGGGCAATATCATTCATGCAACGAACGGTGGCGACCCCAGTGCGAAATAGGCGGGCTTGCGCGCGCCCCAGCCAATGGAGACAGCCATGAGCTATTCTATCTTCCAATCCGGCCGCAGCCGCCGCAATGGTACTTTCCACAATCTGGAATCCGGCATCGAGGAGCAGGTGGAGGCGCTGCGCGACGAACTCGCGGAACTGACACGCCTCGTCGGCAAGAGTTCGCGCCACCAGGGCGAAAAAATCCGCAGTCAAGCCGGCGCCGGTTATGAGGACCTGCTCGGCCGCAGCGAGGATCTGCTACGCGAATTGCAGCACGGCTACGAGCGTAGCGCGACCGAAATGCGCGAGACCGTCCGCAAACATCCGCTGACAACGATCGGCGCCGCAGCCGCTTTCGGCCTGGTTATCGCCTTCCTCGCCCGCCGCTGAGGACGCGCGATGCTGTTCTCGATCCTCAGCCTGCTCACCGGCGCAAGCGTGCACCGGACCGTTGCGCGCGCCAAACGCAATAGCATCTTCATCGCGCTTGCCGCGCTCTTTCTCCTCACCGCCTACGCGCTGGCAGTCACCGCCGGCGCCATCTGGCTCGCCGGCATCTACGGCGCATTCGCCGCCGTGCTCTTCCTGGCCGCGGGCGCGTTGCTGATCGCTATCATCGCCTTGGTGGTCATGGCAGTCATGAATGCCCGGGAGAAGCGTCGTGCCCGCGAGCGCCGCGCGGCGCTGGAATCCTTCGCAACGGTTGGCCTCGGTCTCATCCGCGCCCAGCCGCTGCTGACCGCCGGCGTGCTGGCAGCCATCGTCGCGGCCAATCTGATGGGTTCGAAGCGCGAGGATTGAGGAGGGAGGGGACCGGCAGCACCCGATCGCCTTTGGATTCAGAAGCACCATGCCAACTTCCTTCATTCCTGTGCTCGTCACAGGAATGAGGTTGGAGAGGAGGATCCCGCGGAACAACCCGCAACCCCGTCTCCGCCGCGCGGTTGCTCACGCTCCCGACAACGCAAAAAAGCCGGCGCCCCAAGAGGCCGCCGGCTTTTCGCGATCATAATTTTCAGAACGCAAACGCCTTCGACGTCAGCGGCGCCGAGGTGGCGTCGGGGCCGAAATCGGCCTCGCCGGATATCTGCAGCAATTCCTGCAGCCGCTGACGGGCGCGGTTGACGCGGCTCTTGATGGTGCCGACGGCGCAGCCGCAGATTTCGGCCGCCTCCTCGTAGGAAAAACCCGAGGCGCCGACGAGGATGATCGCCTCGCGCTGGTCCGGCGGCAACTGGTCGAGCGCTTTCTTGAAGTCCTGCAGATCGAGCGCGCCGTATTGCGAGGGGTGCATCGCCATCGATTCCGTGAACAGCCCGTCGCTGTCCTGGACCTCGCGGCCGCTCTTACGCATCTGGCTGTAGAGTTCATTGCGCAGGATCGTGAACAGCCAGGCCTTCATATTCGTGCCCATCTCAAAATGATCCTGCTTGGCCCAGGCCTTCATGATGGTGTCCTGGACGAGATCGTCGGCACGATCATGCCGCCCGATGAGCGATATTGCGAAGGCGCGGAGACTTGGGAGGGCCGCCAGCAGTTCCCGCTTGAAGCTGGGTTGCGCTTTATCTTCCATGCGCACGATCCTATTCGGCCATCTTGGCAGAAGCCATCATTTCGGCATGGTCGAGCTTTTCGAGAAGATCGAGAAAACGATCGGGGATCGCCTCCCCCTGCGCAGAGGCATACAGCGACCGCAGCCTGACGCCGATCTGATTGTTCGGGTCCAGTATATCGCTTGCCCGCAGCTCCAGCTTGCGCTGGTCGGCTGCTTCTTTCTTGCGTGTAATCATCAATTCGTCTTCTCGCCGGTTGTCTGTTGGGGCGTGCATGGGATCGATCACGATTTCAACCATCGACACCGACCCTCCGATTGTCGATGTCGCTGACATCTTTTGTTGCATGGGTCAAAACGCTACGCCCTTTCCTCGTCGGCTGGAATAATGCGGCGCGACAAAAAAAGTTCCTGCCATTCCGGAACTTTTTTATCAAAGTGACGTTTACCGCTCATTGAAGCCAATGACCGGCCTGCATACGGGAGCCCTTAATGACACTTTCCACTCGAATTGCGCCGCACCTTCCTTATCTGCGCCGCTATTCCCGCGCCCTTACCGGCACTCAGACTTCCGGCGACGCGTATGTCGCCGCCGTTCTCGAAGCCATCATCGCCGATCTCACGATTTTCCCGGATACGGCGAATGACCGGGTGGCACTCTACAAACTGTTTACGCAATTGTTTGGTTCCACCGCAGTCCAGATTCCAGAACCCACCTCGCCCTATGCCTGGGAACAGCGCGCCACGCTCAACCTTTCCAAGGTTTCGCCAGGCGCCCGTCAAGCCTTCCTGCTCGCCTCCGTAGAGAATTTCCGCGTCGCCGAGATCGGCGAAATCCTGGAACTCGACGAACAGGATGTCATGCGTCTGCTCGACATGGCCTCGCAGGAGATTTCCCGTCAGGTCGCAACCGACATCATGATCATCGAGGACGAACCGCTGATCGCCATGGATATCGAGCAAATGGTCGAAAGCCTCGGCCATCGCGTCACCGGCATTGCCCGCACGCACGCCGAGGCCGTTGCGCTCTACAACAAAACCAAGCCGAGCATGGTTTTGGCCGACATCCAGCTGGCCGACGGCAGCTCCGGCATCGACGCTGTCAACGACATCCTCAAGACGTCTAGCGTGCCGGTGATCTTCATCACCGCTTTCCCGGAAAGGCTTTTGACCGGCGAGCGGCCCGAACCGACATTCCTCGTCACCAAGCCCTTCAATCCAGACATGGTCAAGGCATTGATCAGCCAAGCTCTTTTCTTCAACGAATCGACCAGAGTGGCTGCCTGAGACGCAATTTTCCGGCCTTCGGAACCAAATCGCCAAAATAGGCGTTCCGGTGTTACCGGGACGCTCCGGTGGCTTTAACGGTTTTTGCAGCGCTTTGTTCTAGAGTTGACCGGCGGCGCCTCTAAGGGCGCGTCCTTCAGCGACGTTCAAGATGTCACAAGGAAAGGCGGCCGAGTGAATACGACTGAACCATTGTCCGGCATGCCTTTTACCTTCGAAAGCAAAGCCGCAATGATGGAACGCGCGCTCGGCAGCGCCGGGATTTCAATCCTCTGTCAGGACGCCCGGCTTTCAATCTTCTACGCCGAAAATCTGCCGCCGCATTTCGCGGCGCTCTTCATGCCGGGCGGCGGCGATGCTGCCCTCTTTGGCGACGCGCACGGCCGGTATCTGACGGCACTAAAACACAAAGTGCTGGAAACCGGTATCCCCAACAATGCCGAGGTCGAGATCGAAGTCGACGGCGAAATGCGCAGTTATGAGCTGAAGATCCAGCGCACCGGCGAACGCGGCACACATGGACTTCTGTCGGTAATGGCTGAAGTCACCGAAAGCCGACATCGTGAAAAAGTGCTGAAATCGCTGCTGCGCGAACTCTCGCACCGCTCGAAGAACCTTCTCGCCATCATCCAGGGCATCGCCACCCAGACGGCGCGCAACACGCTCTCTCTCGACAGCTTCCTCCTCAAGTTTCGCGGACGGCTGCAATCGCTTTCCAATTCGCAGGATCTGATTACAGACTCGAGCTGGCGCGGCGCCTATCTCTTCGAACTTGCCGAAAAGCAATTCGCCCCCTACTGGCCGGAAACGGCCGGCTCCATGCCGATCTACGGCATCAACGCCCATCTGACGCCGAATGCCGCCGTGCATCTCGGGCTCGCCCTCCATGAACTCATCGTCAACTCCGCCTCCTACGGCGCGATTTCCGGTGGCGCCGCTTCGATCACGTTGAATTGCCGCGACGCCATGATCGGCGACAGGAAGGCGATCGAAATAACCTGGGTAGAGGTGCTGCAGAACCAGTTGGAAATCCACGAATTCAGCGACAACAGCTTCGGCCGCACCGTGCTGGAGCGTGTCGTGCCCTCGTCGGTCAACGGCAGGGCGGAGCTGAGCCTCGTGCCCGGCCGCATCGAATATCGCCTGACCATTCCGGAAAGCGAATTCGAAATCTTTAAGCGCCTGTGAAAGCAAACCAGAAAACAAACCGTCGCAAACGGAAAAACAGCCGGTGCGAGGGCGGCGCACCAGCTGTCTTCACTCACCGGGAGGGGACCGTGAGTACGTCCGGATGGTGGGTTGGGGGCGCGCATGTTGGGTCGATGCGGTCACCATCCAGATATCGCAATAACGACGACATCCAACATTGGTTCCCTCCACCAACAAAAAAATCCGACTTTTTCGAATCTTTTTTTGGAAGTCCTGACGCTGACACACGTCCCACCATTTCACCGATATCGACCAGTGAAAATCAGTGAAAGGAAACAGATAGTTATCTAGGGATAAACAACAGAACGCTCTCAAAATTTTACCGTTTGATAAATTTTTAAACCTGAGTTACGCTTTCCCTCACAGGCCGTTTACCAATAATGAGGGAACTTCAATGGAACGACTGGAAACGGGGATTCATGCCGGCCGGCTTTCGCCCGCCGAGTATGAGGCTAATTTTTCCGATCTTCATCCGCGCCTCGACAATCATGAGGCGCTGGTCGCCGCCGACCGCTGTTATTTCTGTTACGACGCGCCGTGCATGACGGCCTGTCCCACCTCGATCGATATTCCGCTGTTCATCCGGCAGATTTCGACCGGCAATCCGATCGGCTCGGCCAAGACGATCTTCGATCAGAACATCCTCGGCGGCATGTGCGCTCGCGTCTGTCCCACCGAAGAGCTTTGCGAACAGGCCTGTGTGCGCAACACGGCAGAAGAACGCCCCGTCGAGATCGGCCGGCTGCAGCGTTATGCGACCGATGCCGCCATACAGGCCGGCAGGCAGTTCTACGCCAGGGCCGAAGCATCAGGAAAGACGATCGCCGTCGTCGGCGCAGGCCCAGCCGGCCTTGCCGCCGCCCATCGTCTGGCCGTGAAGGGCCACTCCGTCGTCATCTATGACGCCAGGGAAAAATCCGGCGGCCTCAACGAATACGGCATCGCCACCTATAAGACGGTCGATGATTTCGCCCAGCAGGAAGTCGACTACATCATCTCGATCGGCGGCATCGAAGTTCGCCAAGGCGCTCTTCTCGGCCGCGATTTTTCGCTCTCCGATCTGCAGGCGCAGTATGACGCCGTCTTTCTCGGTATCGGCCTTGCCGGCGTCAACGCCCTGCGCATCGACGGCGAGAACCTTGCAGGCGTCGACGACGCTGTCGATTTCATCGCGGCACTCCGCCAAGCCGAAGAAAAGAACGAAATAGCTATCGGCCGCCGGGTCGTCGTCCTCGGCGGCGGCATGACGGCGATCGACGCTGCCGTTCAGGCAAAGTTGCTCGGCGCCGAGGAGGTGACGATCTGTTACCGCCGCGGCAAGGAGCACATGAACGCGTCGGAATTCGAGCAGGATCTGGCAAGCTCCAAGGGCGTCATCATCCGTCACTGGCTGGCGCCGAAATCGATCCTGTCACAGGACGGCAAGGTTGCCGCCATCGAGGTGGAATATACGAGGGTTCTTGACGGCCGCCTCATCGGCACCGGCGAGACCGGCGTGATCGCCGCCGACCAGATTTTCAAGGCGATCGGCCAGAACTTTGACGCCTCGGGCCTCGGTTCGTTGCGCATGGAATCCGGCCGCATCGCCGTCGATGTCGAAGGCCACACCTCGCTCGATGGCGTCTGGGCCGGCGGCGACTGCGTCTTCGGCGGCGACGATCTCACGGTTTCCGCCGTCGCCCATGGTCGCGACGCAGCTGAATCCATCCATCGCACCCTGTCTGCTGCAGCCGCTCCGGCTGTCGCGGTTGCTTGAAGGGGAGAATGAACAATGGCTGATCTCCGCAATAATTTCGTCGGCATCAAGTCTCCGAACCCGTTCTGGCTGGCGTCCGCGCCGCCAACCGACAAGGCCTATAACGTCGAGCGCGCCTTCAAGGCAGGCTGGGGCGGTGTGGTCTGGAAGACGCTGGGCGAGGAAGGCCCGCCCGTCGTCAACGTCAACGGCCCGCGCTACGGCGCGATCTGGGGCGCCGACCGCCGCCTGCTTGGTCTGAACAATATCGAACTCATCACCGACCGCGACCTCTATACCAACCTCAGGGAAATGAAGCAGGTCAAGATGAATTGGCCCGATCGGGCGCTGATTGCTTCGATCATGGTGCCCTGCGAGGAAGAGGCCTGGAAGTCGATCCTGCCCTTGGTCGAGGAAACCGGCGCCGACGGTATCGAGCTCAATTTCGGCTGTCCGCACGGCATGTCGGAGCGCGGCATGGGCTCCGCCGTCGGCCAGGTGCCGGAATACATCGAAATGGTCGTACGCTGGTGCAAGCAGTACACCCGCATGCCGGTCATCACCAAGCTGACGCCGAACATCACCGATGTCCGCCGTCCTGCCCGCGCTGCCAAGGCCGGCGGCACCGATGCCGTCTCGCTGATCAACACGATCAATTCGATCGTCTCCGTCGATCTCGACAACTTCGCCCCGAACCCGACCGTCGGCGGCAAGGGCAGCCACGGCGGTTATTGCGGCCCGGCCGTCAAGCCGATCGCGCTCAACATGGTGGCCGAGATTGCCCGTGATCCCGAAACCTACGGCCTGCCGATCTCAGGCATCGGCGGCATCACCACCTGGCGGGACGCCGCCGAATTCCTCGTCCTCGGCGCCGGCAACGTTCAGGTCTGCACGGCAGCGATGACCTATGGCTTCAAGATCGTGCAGGAGATGATCACGGGCCTCTCCGACTGGATGGACGAAAAGGGCCATCGCAGCCTCGACGACATCACCGGCCGCGCCGTGCCCAACGTCACCGACTGGCAATATCTGAACCTCAACTATATCGCCAAGGCGAGGATCGATCAGGATGCCTGCATCAAATGCGGCCGCTGCTACATCGCCTGTGAGGACACTTCGCATCAGGCGATCACCAACTTCGTCGACGGCGTTCGCCATTTCGAGGTGATGGACGAGGAATGCGTCGGCTGCAATCTCTGCGTCAGCGTCTGCCCGGTGGAGAACTGCATCACCCTGGAACAGCTTACCGCCGGCACCCTCGACAAGCGCACCGGCCGCATCGTCGACCCAAACTACGCCAACTGGACGACGCACCCAAACAACCCGATGGCGCGTCAGGCGGCGGAGTAACGATCTGCGACGCCGCGGAAACAATGATCCGCGGCGTTGGATCTCGCCGGCAACGTTCGCAGCGTCAGCCCCCTTCGCCGAATGACTTCCGATAGGCATGCGGGCTCGTGCCCAGCCGTTTGCGGAAATGGTGGCGCATTGTCGCCAGCGTGCCGAAGCCGCTGGTGGCAGCGATATCATCGAGCGATACCGCAAGCTCCCTTTCGAGAAGGTCGCGCGCATGCCGCATCCGCTCCTTCAGCAGCCATTCGCCGACACTGAGACCCGTTGTCGCTTCGAAGCGCCGTTGAAAAGTACGCATGCTCATGCCTGCTCTTTTGGCAAGCAGGCTGATCGGCTGCTCCTCGGAAAGGCTTTGACGCATCCATTCAATCAGTGGCCCGAGGCGAATGCCCTCGCGTTCCTGCGGAACCGGCGCGTGGATGAACTGCACCTGTCCGCCTTCGCGGTGCGGCGGCACGACGAGGCGGCGGGCGACGCTGTTTGCGGCCGCCGCGCCGAAATCGCCGCGCACCACATGCAGGCAAAGATCGATGCCGGCAGCACTGCCCGCCGCCGTCAGCAGGCTGCCTTCATCGACGTAGAGAACGTCGGGATCGAGGGCGATGTCCGGATAACGGGCGGCGATCGAGGCGACATAGCGCCAATGTGTCGTCGCCCTGCGGTTGGCGAGCAGCCCCGATCCGGCAAGAACCGCAACGCCGGAGCAGAGTGACATGATGCGCGCGCCGCGTTGACGCGCCGCCTTGAGCGCTGCGGCGAGCGGCGCCGGCACCGGCGCATCGATCGCCCGCCAGCCGGGCACGACGATCAGATCCGCCTCGTCGAGCACCTCCAGCCCCTTGTCGACCGCGACCGTCAGCCCTCCGGCGGCGTGAAGCGGCCCCGGTTCGATGCCGCAGACCGAGAAGCGATACCAGTCTTCGCCCATCTCCGGGCGCGGCAGGCCGAAGACTTCGTAGGCGATGCCGAACTCGAAGGTGCAGAGCCCGTCATAGGCAAGGGCTGCGACCAATGGTCCTTTCGTCTGCGGCAGTGATGAGTTTGGCATGATCTTTACGCTGTCGGTCGTTATGGCCAGTTTCGCAAAGTTCTAGCATCGGCGATACCAGGCGACAATTGCACCATGAAAGGAAAAACGATGCCAAGCCCCGTTGCCGAAATGCCTGCCGCAGCCCCCGATACTGCCGCCGCCCACTATGCCGCCAAGCTCGCCTTCGAAACCGACTGCTCGGATGTCCACGCCGCCTTTGCCGGCGCCAAGGTCGATTTCATTCTTCTCGACGTCCGCTCGCCGGCACTGTTTGCGCAGGCCCATGTACCGGGCGCGATCAACCTGCCGCACGGCAAGATGACCGCGCACCGCATGTCGGAATGGTCGGGGGATACCCTGTTCGTCGTCTATTGCGCCGGTCCTCACTGCAACGGCGCCGACAAGGCCGCCTTCCGTCTCGCCAATCTCGGCCTCCATGCCAAGCTGATGGTCGGCGGCATGACCGGCTGGGCCGACGAGGGCTTTATCTTCGAAAGCGCAGCCATCGCCGCCGCATAGCAGAACGCTCCCCTCACGGTGCGAGGGGAGCACATGTCTCAGAACTCGATAACGACCTTGCCGAACGGGCCGCGATAGAGATGATCGAGCGCCTGCGGCAGGTCCTCGAAAGCATAACGTCTGTCGATCACAGGCTTCAGCCCCGTCTGGTCGACGGCGCGCACCAGATCCTCCAACCCCCGGCGGTGGCCGACCGAAATTCCCTGCACGACGGGCGCCTTGAGAAGCAAGGGCGCAGCAGGCGCCGAGACTTCAAAGCCCTCGAACACGCCAATCACCGAAATCCGGCCGTTGACCGCCACGGCCTCCAGCGCCCGGCCGAGATGCGGCCCACCGACGATTTCCAGCACGTGGTCAGCGCCATAATCGCCGGTCAGTTGATAGAGCTGCTCCACCCAGTCGCGCTCCTGGCGGTTGATCAGATGATCGGCCCCGAGCGCCGATGCACGTTCGAGCTTTTCGCTGCTGCCTGATGTGATGAAGACTTCGGCGCCATGCGCCTTGGCAATCTGCAGGCCGAAAAGTGCAACCCCGCCGGTTCCCTGCACCAGCACCTTGTCGCCGGCCTTGAGCTTGCCGCATTCGATGAGCGCAAACCACGCCGTCAGCCCGGCGCAGGGCAGCGTACTTGCTTCAGCCGCATCGAGTGTATCAGGCGCAAGCGCGAACCATTCCTCGGAAAGCACCATGTGCTCGGAAAGTACCCCAGAATAAAAGCCGCCGCGCGTCTGATAATGTGGATTGCGGGCAGTTCCAGGCCCGCGTCCATCGATCCAGTCCGGGTTAAAGGTGGAGATCACCCGATCGCCGGGTTTGAAGCGCGTGACATCAGGCCCGACGGCATCGACTACGCCTGCCATGTCCGAGGCCGGCACGAAGGGGAACTGCAATGGCAGGCCCATGCCGCTATCAAGCACCAGCCTGTCGCGGAAATTGAGGGAGACGGCCTGCGTCCGCACCCGGATCATCGTGCCTGACACCTCAGGAATTCTGCCTTCGCCGATCTTCAGATTGGCCTCCGGGCCGATGGCATCGGTCTGCCATTGCCTTGTCGTCTGCATCTTTCTGCTCCTTCTCAATAGGCGGAGCAGCAGATATATCGTTGAATATTCCTCTCTAGTTGAGATATTAAATCGCCAGAATGGTGCCATTGAGGAAACAAAGATGGAGCAGTTGAAGGGAATTTCGATCTTTGTCGAGACGGTCGAGGCCGGTGGTTTCTCGGCCGCGGCCGAGCGACTCCATCTCACTCGCTCGGCGGTCAGCAAGACGATTGCAAGGCTCGAAGAGCGGCTCGGCGTCCGGCTCTTCAACCGCACGACCCGTGCCCAAAACCTGACCGACGAAGGCCGGTTCTTCTACGAGCGTTGCCTGAGAGCCGTCGAGGAAATCCGCATCGGCGAGGCCCAGCTTGAATCGGGCAAGCGCGAAGTCCGCGGCAGACTGCGTGTATCGATGCCGGCGCTTTTCGGGCGCCATTGTGCCGCTCCGATCCTGACCCGCCTGCTCGACGACCATCCGAATCTCGAACTCGACTTCTCCTTCAGCGACCGCGTCGTCGATCTTCTGGAGGACGGCTTCGACCTTGCCGTGCGCAACGGTCCGCTGAAGGACAATCCCGACCTGATGACGCGGGCGATCGCCCGACAGCCCATGACCGTCTGCGCTTCGCCCGCCTATCTGGAAAAATACGGGGTGCCACAAACGCTGGACGATATCGCTCATCACCAGGGCATCGTCTATCGCCGCGGCGACAACGACAAAGCCTGGACCTTTCCGGCAGCGGCAGGGCCCGCACGCGAAGTTCTGCCGAAATCGCGGCTGCGGCTTGACGATCTCGCCTCGATAGCCGACGCGGCGGTAAAAGGGCGCGGGCTAGCCTGGCTCACGTGCTGGCTGGTGCGCGACAGGGTCTTGTCGGGCGAACTCGTGCGGGTTCTGACCGATAGACCGCCGAGCGTCTTCGAAGCCTACGCCGTCTGGCCGAGATCGCCCGTGATGTTGCCAAAGGTGCGCCTTGCCATCGATATGTTGGCAGCAGATCTGCCGCGCCTGATGGGTTGAGGTTGCTCTCTGGCAGTCTCGTCCGGCTGCGCCTTAAAAATCCGACGGAGGCGAACAACGAGCTGCAAAAAGGAGCGGAAGCCCATGTTTTTCTATGGGTTTCCCTGGAAATACCGGGATGCTGCAATATATCGCTAATTTGCCATCACGCATGAACGGCATCCAATGCCATTTACTTAGAACACGGTCCGCATGTCACTTCGCAGCGTGCTGCGCGCACAAACAGCAGATTGCCACGCCGAGGTCGACAAGCTTTTCGGCACGTTCGATCTCTCCAATAGACAGCAATATAGAACATTCTTGCGTGCACATGCCAGGGTCGTACCGGCGGCCGAAGAGGCCCTCGAGGATGCAGGAATTGCCCGCCTGCTGCCCGACTGGCCGGAACGACGGCGCACGCAACTACTGCTCGCCGATATCCGGGAGCTCGGCGATTCGTTGCCCCCGCCTCTTCCGCCGCCGGCATTGTCCTGCGAGGCAGCGCTCTGGGGCGCCCTCTACGTGCTTGAAGGCTCCAAACTCGGCGGCGCCCTGCTTGCCAAGTCCGTGCCCGATCACCTGCCAAGCAGCTACCTGCGCCTTCAAGGCCCGAAGGGCGCCATGAGGAGCTTCATGGATCGTCTCGATGCCAGCGATCTAGACGATCCGGCCGCTGCCATTTCCGCGGCCCGCAGCATCTTCGACCTCTTCCTCAAAGCCGGGCAACTCGAACTGGAAGCCGTCCCATGAGCGGTACGTTTGAACCCGTCGATCTCACCAATTGCGACCGTGAGCCCATCCACCAGCTTGGATCGGTTCAACCCTTCGGCTTTCTGTTGGCGATATCCTCGGACTGGATTGTCACGCGCGCTTCGGAAAATCTGATGGAGTTCCTCGGAATTGCGCAGGCCGACGCGCTCGGCTGCCCTGTCACCTCGCTGATCACGCCTGAGGCACTCCACACGATCCGCAACAAGCTGACCACGCTGCGCGGTTCCGATGTCGTCGAGCGCATTTTCGGGCTCGCTCTGATGCCCGATCAAAACCGGTTCGACGTTGCCGTGCACCTGAACGAAGGTCAGGTGATCATCGAAGGCGAGCGCTGCCAGGAAGACAGACGAGACTCCCCTTCGCTCTCCATGCGCAGCATGATGTCCCGCCTCGATCACACGGAAACGATGGAGGCTTTCTTTCGCGAGGGGGCAAGGCAGGCGCGCGCTTTGACCGGGTTCGATCGGGTCATGGTCTATCGCTTCGACGACGGCGGTTCCGGCGAGGTGGTGACGGAAGCTGCCCGGGCTGGCATCGGTTCGTTCCTCGGGCTGCACTATCCGGCTTCCGACATCCCGGTGCAGGCGCGCGCGCTTTATCTGCGCAACCTGTTCCGCATGATTGCCGATGTCGACGCCGTCCCCGTGCCGGTCCTCCCGCAACTCGACGAGTACGGACAGCCGCTCGATCTCTCCATGTCGGTCCTGCGTTCGGTCTCGCCAATCCACATTGAATATCTGAAAAATATGGGCGTCGGCGCGTCGCTCTCCATATCGATCGTCGTCGACGGTAAGCTCTGGGGCCTGTTTGCCTGCCATCACTACGGCCCACGTCTTCCCTCGGCGCAAAGCCGATCCACCGCCGAACTTTTCGGCCAGATGTTTGCTTCGCGCCTTGAAAGTCGCGAACGGCGCCTCGCTCTTGACTACGAGACCAAGGCGCGTCGCATCGCCGATCGGCTTCTCACCTCCGTCGCAGACAATGCCAGCCTGCTCGATGATCCCGCCTGGTTGATCGAGGCGCTCGCCGACGCCATTCCCGCCGATGGCATCGGCGTCTGGATCAACGGCCGGCTGGCACTGGCTGGCATCGGGCCGGATGAGAAGAGCTTCGCAGCCCTCGTCCGCCACCTCAACCGAAATGCCGCCGGCCGCATCTATGCCGTCGACAGGCTGGCTGAGACCTATCCCGATCTCGAGCTCGACGATGCGGTGGCCGGCATGCTCGCCATCCCGATCTCGCGTTCGCCGCGCGACTATGTCGTGCTTTTCCGCCAGGAGTGGGTGCGCACCGTCCGCTGGGCTGGCGACCCGCACAAGCCGGTGGAATATGGTCCGAACGGTCCGCGGCTGACGCCGCGCAAGAGTTTCGAGGCCTGGTCTGAACTGGTGCGCGGTCGCTCGCTCCCCTTTACCGCGGCCGAGCGCCGCGTCGCCGAAACGATCCGCGTCACGTTGATCGAGGTGGTACTGCGTCTCACCGACGAGGCCAGCATGGCGCGCCAGACTGCAAACGAGCGCCAGGAACTGCTGATCGCCGAGCTGAACCACCGCGTCCGCAACATATTGAGCCTCATCACCGGGATCATCCGGCAATCGCAGGGGACCTCGGTCAGCGTTGACGACTACATTCGCCAGATCGAGGGCCGCGTCCAGTCGCTCGCGCGTGCCCATGACCAGATCACCCGCGATCATTGGGCGCCCGCTTCGCTGCGCCAATTGCTGCTGGCAGAGACCGCTGCCTATCTCGGGAAAAATGCGCAACGCATCCAGATGAGCGGCGAGGACGTGCTCTTGGAACCGCAGGCCTTTTCCACCGCCGCCCTGGTTTTCCACGAGTTGATGACCAACAGCGCCAAATATGGCAGCCTTTCCGGCACCGGCAGCGGTACCGTCCAACTCGGCTGGCACTGCGACGACGACGGCAATCTGCGCATTGCCTGGCGCGAAAAGGATGGTCCGCCCGTTGTCGAACCCAAACGCCATGGCTTCGGTTCAACGATCATCCGTCGTTCGGTTCCCTATGACCTCAGCGGCAAGGCCGAGGTCCGCTACGTCAAAGACGGGGTCGAAGCGGATTTCTGTATTCCGGCACGATATGTCGTCAAAGCGACGAGCGAACGGTTAGATTCGGCTCCGGATGGCGCGGCCGACCGCAAGACAATCCCCGACGATCATCAGCCGCTCTCGGGCCTGAAGGTGCTGCTGGTGGAAAACAATCTGATCATCGCCATGGATGGGGAAGACATCCTGCGCCGACTGGGCGCCGACGTAGCAACGGCGCCAAGTGTCGCTGAGGCGATGGAAATCCTCGCCGGCCAGTCGTTTGATCTGGCGCTTCTCGATGTCAATCTCGGGGATGAGACGAGTTTCGGCATTGCCGACCGACTGGCAGCAGACGGCGTGCCCTTCGTTTTTGCCACAGGCTACGGGGAAGGCATCGCCCAGGCGAACAGCCATTCTGGCGCGCCCGTGTTGCAGAAGCCCTATACGATGGAAGGCGTGACGGACACCCTGGTCCGGGTGCCGCTGCGCAAAAGGCAATAAACCTCAGGCTTCGGAGCGACCCGGTCGCAGCCCGCCGATAAAGAGCTGTTCCAGAAACCGCGCCGCATCCTCGAAGCGTCCCTCGCCGGAATGTTCCTGCCCGAGCACGGCACGCACCTGGACGTCGAAATCCGCATAGTGCTGCGTCGTCGACCAGATGGAAAAGATCAGGTGGTAAGGATCGCATTTGGCGATCTTGCCTGATTTCGCCCAGGCGCGGATCACCTCCGCCTTCTCGTCGACCAGTTCCTTCAGCGGCCCCTTCAACTCGTCTTCGATATGCGGCGCCCCCTGTAGCACCTCATTGGCGAAGAGCCGGCTCTCGCGGGGAAAATCGCGCGCCATCTCCAGCTTGCGTCTTATATAGCTGCGGATCTCCTCCTCCGGATTGCCCTCGGCATCGAAGGCGCGTAGCGGCTCCAGCCAGGTGTAGAGCACCCGGTCGATCAGCGCCCGGTGCATCGCTTCCTTGGTGCGGAAATAATAGAGCAGGTTGGGTTTCGACATCCCGGCCACTTCGGCGATCTGGTCGATGGTCGAGCCGCGGAAGCCGCTTGCCGAAAACACGTCGAGCGCTGCCTCCAGGATCTGCTCTTCCTTCTCCTCCTGGATCCGCGTTCGTCTGAGGGTTTTCGCTGCTCTCGGTATGGTCACAGGCTGTCGTTTCCCCTTGAAATTCAACTTCTTCGCTCAAGATTAAGCTGGAGGACGACCCTGCCGCTTTCTTGAGCAACTGCCCGTATTTTTATCGGCAATTTTCGTGATTTTCGTCTTGAGCCCGGCGGTGGAAGTTGTAATGTTTACCAATCGGTCAAATTATCCGCCAGATGAAAAACAAAGGCAACTGGCGATTTTCCGGCGCTCGACAAAACCAATAAGGGGGCGCAGGAAAGGACCACGGGAACAGGCGGGCATGCCACTTCGCATGGCTGCCGCAAACAGGTGAGGGCTTGAAGAATGGTGGCAGCACCAGGCGAAAACATGCGCGTCAATGGCGACCGTCTCTGGGACAGTCTCATGGACATGGCGAAGATCGGCCCCGGCATTGCAGGCGGCAACAATCGTCAGACGCTGACGGACGCCGATGCTGAAGGCCGCAGCCTCTTCAAGACATGGTGCGACGAGGCCGGCCTGACCATGGGCGTCGACCGCATGGGAACGATGTTCGCGACGCGGCCCGGCACCGATCCCGATGCCCTGCCCGTCTATGTCGGTTCGCATCTCGACACCCAGCCGACCGGCGGCAAATATGACGGTGTGCTCGGCGTGCTTGCAGCTCTCGAAGTCGTGCGCACCATGAACGATCTCGGCATCAAGACCAAACATCCTGTTGTCGTGACCAACTGGACCAACGAAGAAGGCGCGCGTTTTGCCCCTGCCATGCTGGCCTCAGGCGTCTTCGCCGGCGTGCACAGCCTGGATTTTGCCTATAATCGCAAGGATCCCGAGGGCAATCTGTTCGGCGACGAGTTGAAGCGCGTCGGCTGGATTGGCGACGAAGAGGTCGGCGCCCGCAAGATGCACGCCTATTTCGAATATCACATCGAGCAGGGACCGATCCTCGAAGCCGAGGAAAAACAGATCGGCGTCGTCACCCATTGCCAGGGCCTGTGGTGGCTGGAATTCACGCTGACCGGCAAGGAGGCCCATACCGGCTCGACGCCGATGAACCTGCGCGTCAATGCCGGTCTCGCCATGGCCCGTATCCTGGAAATGGTTCAGGGCGTGGCAATGGGCGAGCAGCCCGGCGCCGTCGGTGGTGTCGGCCAGGTGTTCTTCTCCCCGAACTCGCGCAACGTGCTGCCCGGCAAGGTGGTCTTCACCGTCGACATCCGCTCGCCCGACAAGGCCAAGCTTGATCGCATGCGCGCAAAGATCGAAGCGGAAGCGCCTGACATTTGCGATGCTCTGGGTGTCGGCTGTTCCATCGAGGCGATCGGCCACTTCGAGCCGATCACCTTCGACGAAAAGCTCGTCGCCTCGGTTCGCGCAGCCGCCGAGCGCCTTGGCTACAGCCATATGAACCTCATCTCCGGCGCCGGCCACGACGCCTGCTGGGCCGCCAAGGTCGCGCCCGCGACGATGGTCATGTGCCCCTGCGTCGGCGGGCTCTCGCACAACGAGGCGGAGGAGATTTCCAAGGAATGGGCGACGGCGGGCGCCGACGTGCTGTTCCATGCGGTGGTGGAGACGGCGGAGATCGTGGTGTGATGGCGCCAGACCAGCCAGCAACCTATCTCGATTATGCTGACGCTTTTAAGTTCTATAACCAGCGAACTGCAGACGACCTTGCATGGGCCAATGCCAATGTGACGCCGGTGAACGAAGGTCCGTGGGGCGACGTCCCTGCCGCGCAAATTTACTATATTGGCATCGACCTAGCAGGCGAGCGAATCAGGCTTCCGCAATTATCGAGCTTCTGGCGATATAAACCTACTGCTGTTCAACTGGCCGATTCAGATGACCGCGACCCACATACGCCCCATCGAACCTATTATGTGTTCGGGCGTGGGTCGAGCGTCGTTCGGATCGAACTCGGCCCTTCCATGCCCGGCATATTGATCGAACGCCCCAAAGGCAGCCAACCCGTACAGTCAACCGGGCTGATCGACGGCAAGGATTTCTACTTTCGCGAAAGCGATGGTTCTTGGTCAATGTCAGTCGGCGGCACTGATGTCGTTGACCAGCCCGACTGGTATTGTGAGGAAGAGCATGACACGCCCGATGAGCTGAGTGAGGAGGCCATCTACGGCCTTATCGCCAAGGGCGCAGCACTCCTGCGAAGTGGTACGCCCACGATGGCAGTTGAGCAGTAACAACAACAGACCGCAGGGAGAAGGAATAGCAGCCATGACCACAGTCATCAAAAACGGCACCATCGTCACGGCCGACCTCACCTACAAGGCGGACGTCAAGATTGACGGCGGCAAGATCGTCGAGATCGGCCCGGGCCTCTCGGGCGACGAGACGCTGGATGCGACGGGCTGTTACATCATGCCCGGCGGCATCGATCCGCACACCCATCTCGAAATGCCCTTCATGGGCACCTATTCCTCCGACGATTTCGAGAGCGGCACGCGTGCGGCCCTTTCCGGCGGCACCACCATGGTTGTCGATTTTGCCCTTCCCGCCCCCGGCCAGTCGCTGCTGGAAGCGCTGACAATGTGGGACAACAAGTCGACGCGGGCCAATTGCGACTATTCCTTCCACATGGCGGTCACCTGGTGGAGCGAGCAGGTGTTCAAGGAGATGGAGACCATCGTCCGCGACAAGGGCATCAACACCTTCAAGCACTTCATGGCTTACAAGGGCGCGCTGATGGTTGACGATGACGAGATGTTCGCCTCCTTCCAGCGCTGCGCCGAACTCGGCGCCCTTCCCTTGGTGCACGCCGAAAACGGCGACGTCGTCGCCTCGATGTCGGCAAAGCTGCTGGCAGAAGGCAATAACGGGCCCGAGGCGCATGCCTATTCCCGCCCGGCCGAAGTCGAGGGCGAGGCCACCAATCGCGCCATCATGATCGCCGACATGGCCGGCTGCCCGGTCTATATCGTCCATACCTCCTGCGAGCAGGCGCACGAAGCGATCCGACGCGCCCGCCAAAAGGGCATGCGCGTCTACGGCGAACCGCTGATCCAGCACCTGACGCTCGACGAGAGCGAATATTCCAATCCTGACTGGGACCACGCCGCCCGCCGTGTCATGTCGCCGCCCTTCCGCAACAAGCAGCATCAGGACTCGCTCTGGGCCGGGCTTGCCTCCGGCTCGCTGCAGGTGGTCGCCACCGACCATTGCGCCTTCACCACTGCGCAGAAGCGTTTCGGTGTCGGGGATTTCACCAAGATCCCCAACGGTACCGGCGGTCTCGAAGACCGCATGCCGATGCTTTGGACACACGGCGTCAACACCGGCCGGCTGACGATGAACGAATTCGTCGCCGTCACCTCGACCAACATCGCCAAAATCCTCAACATCTATCCGAAGAAGGGCGCGATCCTTGTCGGCGCCGACGCCGACATCGTCGTCTGGGATCCAAAACGTTCCAAGACCATCTCGTCTAAGGCCCAGCAGTCGGCGATCGACTACAACGTCTTCGAAGGCAAGGAAGTGACCGGCCTGCCGCGCTACACGCTGACGCGCGGGATCGTCGCGATCGAGGAAAGCACCATCAAAACCCAGGAGGGTCACGGCGAATTCGTCAGGCGCGAGCCGGTGACAGCGGTCAGCAAGGCACTTTCCCAGTGGAAGGATATCACCGCGCCGCGCAAGGTGACGCGCAACGGCATCCCGGCGAGCGGCGTCTGACGATGGTGCGCAACAAGACGCCCATCAACCGGAGACCGCTGCCTCCATGCGCATGACCTCAGGCCGGCACCAATCCATCCAGCTCCGGCAGAAGCACGACGCTTTCCTGCTCGTTGGGGTCGGTGCGGGCGATGATCGCCGTGCACGGCGTGCTGCTGAGGTTTGCCGGCAGGTGCGGCACGCCGGCCGGGATATAGAAGAGTTCACCGGCATGAACGATGACATGATGCTCGAGTTCGTCTCCGTACCAGGTATGCGCCTCGCCGGAGAGCATGTAGATCGCCGTCTCGTGCGCCTCGTGCAGATGCGCCTTGGCGCGCACGCCCGGCGGGATCGTCAGCAGGTGCATGCAGATGCCTTTGGCGCCGACCGTCTCGGCCGCGACCCCTTCGAAGTAGCTGAGCCCCTGCTTGCCGTCATAGGCATGGTTGGGCCGAACGATGTGGCAGGTGGGCTTTGATGTCGCGTCCATTCTCTTCCTCCATGAAATGTGCCGCCGGCAGGGCCTGCGGCGATGGTAACATGCAAACCGCGTCCCCGCGGCGAAAACAAGAACGGTCGCATTGATGCAAGCACCCTCCGTCGTATCCGCCAAGGATCTCTGTCTCACCTACCAGGCAAATGACGGCCCGGTGCGTGCGCTGAGCGATGTCAATCTCGATGTCCGCAAGGGCGATTTCGTCTCTTTCATCGGCCCGTCCGGCTGCGGCAAGACCACCCTCCTGCGTGTCATCGCCGATCTCGAAAAGAGCACCTCGGGCGAGATTTCGATCAATGGCATGACGCCGGAGGAAGCCCGCAAAGCCCGCGCCTACGGCTATGTCTTCCAGGCGCCGGCGCTCTATCCCTGGCGCACTATCGAAAACAATATCGCCCTGCCGCTGGAGATCATGGGCTATTCCGGCGCCGACCGCGCAAGGCGCATCGCCGAAGCGCTTGATCTCGTCAGCCTGTCCGGCTTCGAGAAGAAATTTCCCTGGCAGCTTTCCGGCGGCATGCAGCAGCGCGCCTCGATCGCCCGCGCGCTCGCCTTCGACGCCGACCTCTTGTTGATGGACGAGCCCTTCGGCGCGCTGGACGAGATCGTCCGCGACCATCTAAACGAAGAGCTGCTGAAACTCTGGGCGCGCACCAACAAGACGATCTGCTTCGTCACCCACTCCATCCCCGAAGCGGTCTATCTCTCGACCAAGATCGTGGTCATGTCGCCGCGCCCGGGCCGCGTGACCGATGTGATCGACTCTACCCTGCCGGCCGAACGCCCACTCGACATCCGCGACACCCCTGAATTCCTGGAAATCGCCCATCGTGTCCGCGAGGGGCTGAGGACGGGACATAGCCATGAGGTTTAGGCCGTTGAGTTCGGGGGCCACCCCCCTCTGCCCTGCCGGGCATCTCCCCCACAAGGGGAGAGATCGGCAAGAGGAGAGGACGTCGGTCCTCACTGATTCCACGCTGGATCAGGGGCCTTTCGTTGTTTTGGGAAGCCGTTTCCACATATCGATCTCCCTCCTTGTGGGGGAGATGCCCGGCAGGGCAGAGGGGGGCGGCCGCGCATTCGACGCCAACAAATGGGGGCAGTCGCTGTGAAACCCGATACCTTCAAGGACAAGCTCGTCCCCGTCACCACCATCCTGCTGGCCCTCGTCGCTATCTGGTATGTCGCTGCCGTCCTGATGAACGCGCCGTTTCAGCGCGACATGGACAGCCGCGCCGGCGTCACGCCGACGACCCTGGAATTCATCGGCAAGACGCTGGCGCAGCCGAAGCCGATCCTGCCGGCGCCGCATCAGGTGGCGCAGAACGTCTACGAGAACACCGTCCTGCGCAGCCTTTCCAGCAATCGCAGCCTCGTCTATCACAGCTGGGTGACGCTCTCCTCGACCCTGCTCGGCTTCGGTTTCGGCATGCTGCTTGGCATCCTTCTTGCGGTGCTGATCGTGCACAACCGCGCCATGGACCGCTCGCTAATGCCCTGGCTGGTGGCGAGCCAGACCATACCGATCCTCGCCATCGCCCCGATGATCGTCATTATCTCCTACAATGTGCTGACCGGCGACAATGCGCTTGCGCATCTGTTGAACCTCGATTCCGATGCTTCCCGCCTCGTCTCCAAGGCGCTGATCTCCACCTATCTTTCTTTCTTCCCCGTCGCCGTCGGCATGGTGAAGGGCTTGCGTTCACCTGAAATCATGCATCTCGACCTAATGCGCACCTATTATGCCAGCCCGATGCAAACCTTCTGGAAACTGCGCGTTCCCGCCTCGATCCCGTTCCTGTTCACCTCGATGAAGGTGGCGATCGCCGCCAGCCTCGTCGGCGCCATCGTCGGCGAGCTGCCGACAGGCGCTGTCGCCGGCATCGGCTCCAAACTGCTTGCCGGCTCCTATTACAGCCAGACCATCGATATCTGGGCGGCCCTGGTCGCCGGATCGTTGCTGGCCGGCATCCTGGTCGCGATCGTCGGGGTTGCGGCGAAGATCGTCGATCGCGCGATGGGCGGGAGACCGGCATGAGACATCTGACCTTCTCCTGGCAGGGCACGGTGGCCCTCCTTCTCTGCCTCGTGTCGCTAATCACCTTTCCGCTTTTCGCCGAAGGCGCGGCACACCCCTTAACCGACGGTACGGCAAGCCTCATCTTCATCATTGTCGTCGCGGCTGCCCTGCTATCTTTTGCGCCGCAACCGCCGGCCTACCGCGCCACTGTGCTGTTCATCGGCGCGCATGGTGCCGCCTGGATGCTGCTTTCCGCACTTTCCGGCAACGAGGGTCTGGCGACAAGAGCCTTCTTCCTGCCGCTCTTTTCCTGCTGGCTGCTTGCGTGGCGATGCGTCACGGAGCTGTCGAAACTGCAGCCCGTCACTGCTTTCGGCAAATCTTCGCTCCAACTGCTGATCCCGGCGATCTTCGGCGCCTGGATCCTCATCCTTTGGGAAGCAGCAACGCGTGGCGCCGGCATCCCCTTCATCATCCTGCCGCCGCCGAGTGCCATCGGCATGCGCATCACGGCCTCCCTGCCGATCCTCGGTGCGGATGTCAGGCAGACGATCTTCAAGGCGGTGTTGATCGGTTACATCGTCGGCAACCTCAGCGGCTTTGTCGTCGCGGTGCTCGCCGACCGCATCACCTTCCTGCGCCGCGGCCTCCTGCCGATCGGCAACATGGTATCGGCCCTGCCGATCATCGGCGTCGCCCCTGTCATGGTCATGTGGTTCGGCTTCGACTGGCCGTCGAAGGCAGCGGTCGTCATCATCATGACCTTCTTCCCGATGCTGGTGAATACTGTCGCCGGCCTTGTCGCCTCCGGCAGCATGGAGCGCGATCTGATGCGCACCTATGCCTCGAGCGACTGGCAGACGCTGCTCAAGCTCAAGCTTCCGGCAGCCATGCCGTTCATTTTCAACGCACTGAAGATCAACTCGACGCTGGCGCTGATTGGTGCCATCGTTGCGGAATTCTTCGGAACGCCGATCGTCGGCATGGGCTTCCGCATCTCCACCGAGATCGGCCGTATGAATGTCGACATGGTCTGGGCGGAAATCGCCGTCGCGGCGCTGGCCGGCTCGATCTTTTATGGCATCATCGCCCTGACCGAACGGGCGGTGACGTTCTGGCATCCGTCTATCCGTGGTGGCTAGACGCGCCCGGGCTTTGGAACCGGCCCGGGCATAACTTCAGAGGGTAAGGATAAGAAAATGAGAAAGTTGATAGTTGCAATGATGGCGAGCGCGATGTCGCTGGCAGCAACCCATGCGATG
Source organism: Rhizobium sp. NZLR8 (assembly GCF_019685025.1). NCBI lineage: Bacteria > Pseudomonadati > Pseudomonadota > Alphaproteobacteria > Hyphomicrobiales > Rhizobiaceae > Rhizobium > Rhizobium sp. NZLR8. The sequence continues at coordinate 82,833 of NZ_JABDVY010000012.1, forward strand.
GCCGCCGACAAGGTGGTTTTGCAGCTGAAATGGGTCACGCAGAGCCAGTTCGGCGGCTATTACGTCGCCAAGGACAAGGGCTTTTACAAGGAAGAAGGCCTCGACGTCGACATTAAGCCGGGCGGTCCCGATATCGCCCCGGAGCAGGTGATCGCCGGCGGCGGCGCCGATGTCATCGTCGACTGGATGGGCGGCGCGCTGGTTGCCCGCGAAAAGGGCGTTCCGCTCGTCAACATCGCCCAGCCCTATCAGAAGGCCGGCCTGGAAATGGTCTGCCGCAAGGATGGCCCGATCAAGACCGAAGCCGACTTCAAGGGCCACACGCTCGGCGTCTGGTTCTTCGGCAACGAATATCCCTTCTTCGCGTGGATGAACAAGCTCGGCCTGTCCACAGAAGGCGGCGCCAATGGCGTCACCGTGCTGAAGCAGAGCTTCGACGTGCAGCCGCTGGTCCAGAAGCAGGCCGACTGCATCTCCGTCATGACCTATAATGAATACTGGCAGGCGATCGATGCCGGCTTCAAGCCGGAAGAACTGACGGTCTTCAACTACACCGAGATGGGCAATGACCTTCTCGAAGACGGTCTCTATGCGATGGAAGACAAGCTGAAGGATCCGGCCTTCAAGGAAAAGATGGTCAAGTTCGTTCGCGCCTCGATGAAGGGCTGGAAATATGCGACCGAAAACCCCGACGAAGCCGCCGGGATCGTCATGGACAATGGCGGCCAGGACGACAACCACCAGAAGCGCATGATGGGCGAAGTCGCCAAGCTGGTCGGCGACAGCTCCGGCAAGCTGGACGAGGCACTCTATGCCCGCACCGCAAAGGCGCTACTCGACCAGAAGATCATCAGCAAGGAGCCCGCGGGCGCCTGGACGCACGACATTACCGACGCCGCTTCTAAGTAATCGCGGCAAGCAATGCAAAGCGAAACGCGCGGGATATCTCCGCGCGTTTCTTTTTTTTCGGCACCGATGAAAAAACGCCTTGCAACTGTCGCATTTGTCCGGCGTCAAACGTCATAAGGGAAGCAGGATCAATCATCGTCATGTTCACATAACCCTGCAGTGATTGATTCAGGTTCTGATGGTAACTATCATCGCTCATGGGGAATTGTTTTCTGCCGGGCTTGCATATCGAGCAAATCGATACCAATTAAAAGCCGATTTGCCGGCGAGGGACGAAGACGGCAATGATGTGTGGATACCCCTGAGAATGCAGGAAAGGCAGTGGCCTGGTCGCGAGCTGAGTGGCACACGCGCGAGTTCGGCTAAGCTTGTTACAAGATTGGACGAAGACGCATGGCACGCAAGCCGATTGGAATTCTAGGCACCGCTACCCTTTTTGCTGCGGCTCTCGCCGCATCCACTGCATTCTCGCAGGAAACGCCGGTCGAAAAACCGCAACAGAATCTGCCGGCGATCGTCGTCACCAAGGCGACAAGCCGGACGCTGGTCGACCGTGTCATCGGCACGGGAACGGTCAAGCCCGTCGAGGAAGTCTATATCCAGCCGCAGGTCGAGGGCCTATCGATCCGAACGCTGAAAGCCGATATCGGCGACAAGGTTGAGGTGGAGAGCACGCTGGCGACGCTCAACGATGACGCGCTGGTCCTGGCAAAGAGCCAGATGATGGCGACGAAAGCCAAGGGCGAGGCAAGCCTCGCCCAGCTGCGCGCCCAACTCATCGAGGCGCAGGCCAATGCCGAACAGGCAAGGCAGCAGCAGGCCCGTGCCCAGGAAATGGGCAAAAAGGGCACTGTTTCCACCGCCCAGGTCGAGCAGGCCGATGCGACTGCCGCCGCCGCCAATGCCCGCGTTGTCTCCGCCGAACAGGCGATCGAAGTCGCCGAAGCCGATCTCAAGGTCTTCGACAGCCAGATTGCCGACGCCGATTTGAAGCTGGCGCGCACCGATGTGAAGACACCGGTCGCCGGCACGGTCTCGGCGAAGAACGCCAAGGTCGGCGCCATTGCCGCCGGCAACGGCGATCCGCTATTCACCATCATTCGCGACGGCGATATCGAGCTTGTCGCCGAGGTCGCCGAAAGCGACATCGTCAGGGTGGTGGGCGGCCAGAAAGCGTCAATTTCGCTGTCCGGCAGCCGCGAGAAGCTTTCCGGCGCCGTGCGCCTGGTTTCGCCGACCGTCGATCCGGTCACCCGCCTCGGTCTCGTCCATATCTCCATCGACGACGACAGCAAGGCGCGTTCCGGCATGTATGGCAGCGCCGAGATCATCGTTCGCGAGACGGAGGGCGTATCGCTTCCCCTGACCGCCGTGCTCACCGGCAACGAAGGCTCCTCCGCCCGCAAGGTGGAGGATGGCGTGGTGAAATACGCCAAGGTCGAGACCGGCATCCAGGACGGTGCCTATGTCGAGATCGTCGATGGATTGAAGACCGGCGACGAGGTCGTGGCCAAGGCGGGCGCTTATGTCCGTGACGGCGACCACATCACTCCGGTGCGTGAACAGCCCTCGGCTTCCAACTAAAGAGACCATCCGATGAATTTTTCAGCCTGGTCCATTCGAAATCCCATCGCGCCGCTCCTGGCCTTCTGCCTGCTGGTGCTCATCGGCATGCAGTCCTTCAATGCGTTGCCGATCACGCGCTTTCCAAACATCGACGTGCCGCTCGTTTCGATCAACGTGACGCAGAGCGGCGCTTCGCCGGCCGAACTCGAAATGCAGGTGACGAAGGAGATCGAAGACGCGGTCGCCTCCATCACCGGCATCGACGAAATCCAGTCGACAGTGACCGATGGCAGCTCGCAGACCGTCGTCATGTTCCGGATGGAAGTGCCGACGCAACAGGCGGTACAGGACACCAAGGATGCGATCGACCGCATCCGCAGCGATCTGCCGGCGACGGCCGAAACACCGATCGTCTCCAAGGTCGATGTCGAAGGCCAGGCGATCCAGACCTTCGCCGTTTCCTCGCCTGCCATGTCGCTGGAAGAGCTCTCCTGGTTCGTCGACGATACCGTCAAGCGATCGCTGCAGGGACAGGCCGGCATCGGCCGCGTCGATCGTTACGGCGGCGCAGAGCGCGAAGTACGCATCGAACTCACCCCTGGCAAGCTCGATGCCTATGGCATAACCGCCGCAAGCGTGAACCAGCAACTGCGCGGCACCAATATCGATCTCGGCTCCGGCCGCGGCCAGGTGGCCGGCAGCGAACAGGCAATCCGTGTTCTGGGCGATGCCCGCAACGTCGCCGAGCTCGCCGACACCACGATCGCGCTGCCGAACGGCCGCTTCGTCAAGCTGTCCGATCTCGGTGTCATCAAGGACACCTATGAAGAGCCGAAATCCTTCTCGCGCTTCGACGCCACGCCGGTTGTCACCTTCGGCGTCTTCCGCTCGAAGGGCGCCAGCGAAGTCAGTGTCGCCAAAACCGTAGCGCAGAGCCTCGACAAGGTCCGGACCGAAAACCCGAACGTGAAGATCGAACTGATCGACGATTCGGTTTATTTCACCTACGGTAACTACGAAGCCGCCATCGATACGCTGCTCGAAGGCGCGCTGCTCGCCGTCATCGTCGTCTTCCTGTTCCTGAGGAACTGGCGCGCGACGTTGATTTCGGCAATCGCCCTTCCGTTATCTGCGATCCCGACCTTCTGGATCATGGACATGATGGGCTTCTCGCTGAACCTCGTCAGCTTCCTTGCTTTGACGCTTGCGACCGGCATCCTCGTCGACGACGCGATCGTCGAAATCGAAAACATCGCCCGCCACATCAAGATGGGCAAGACCCCTTACCGGGCGGCGATCGAGGCCGCTGATGAAATCGGCCTTGCCGTCATCGCCACCACCTTCACCATCATCGCCGTCTTTGTGCCGGTTTCCTTCATGCCGGGTATTCCGGGCCAGTACTTCATTCAGTTCGGCCTGACCGTCGCCTTCTCCGTCTTCTTCTCGCTGATGGTCGCGCGCCTCATCACCCCGATGATGGCCGCCTATCTGATGCGCGCCGAAGACGGCGTCGACGATCATCACGACAATGACAGCCTGCTGATGCGTGGATACACACGGCTCATACGTGGCACGACCGGGCGCTGGTACACGCGTTATGCGACGCTGCTTGTCGCGTTCGGCTTCCTGGCCGGCTCCGTTTTGCTACTCATGCAGGTTCCCGGCAGCTTTTTGCCACCGGAAGATGCCTCGCGCATCGTGCTTTCTGTCGAATTGCCGCCCAATGCGCGGCTTGACGATACCGAGAAGACGACGGATGCGATCTATGACAGGGTCAAGGATATCAACGGCGTCGAAAGCGTCTTCGTCCTCGGCGGCGCATCGCCGAAGGGCGATCTCGAATTGCGCCGTGCGACCATCACGCTCGCGCTTGATAAGCTCGACCAATCGCTGGTCAAGAAGATGGTCAATGACGGGCTCGGCCACATCCCCCTCATCGGTCCGATGCTGCCGAAGGTGGAAGTCCACGGCCGTGAACGGCCGCAATGGGATATCGAAAAGGAAGTTTTCGCCAAGCTGCGCGACATTCCCGACGTCCATATCCTGAAACTCAACGATCGCGGCGAACGCGACCTCGCCTTTAACTTCCTCTCCAAGAACGAGAAAGACCTGAACGACGCTGTCGGCGTTCTGGAATCCAAGCTCCGTGCCGATCCGCTGCTTGCCAATGTCAGCGCCGACGGCGCCCTGCCCCGTCCGGAACTGCAGGTTTATCCGCGCAAGGACGAAGCCGCACGCCTCGGGATCACGCCGCAGCAGATCTCCGAAACGATCCGTGTCGCCACAATCGGCGATGTCGATGCGGCTCTTGCCAAGATCTCGCTCGACGATCGCCAGATCCCGATCCGGGTCCAGGCGGCGGTTGACATGCGCCGTGATCTCTCGGCGATCCGTGCATTGAAGATCCAGACCGCCAGCGGCGGCACCGTTCCGCTCTCAAGCGTCGCCGATATCAACTACTCGGAAGGCGTAAGTTCGATCAAGCGCAACAACCGTTACCGCGTCGTTTCGATCGGCTCCGACCTGCCGCAGGGCGTAGCACTCGACACGGCTTCGGCCCGCTTCCGCGAGATCGTCAAATCAGCCAATATCCCGGCCACGGTGCATCTTGCCGAAAGCGGCGACACCAAGGTGCAGAGCGAGATGCAGCAGAGTTTCGTCAACGCCATGTTGATGGGCCTCCTGCTGGTGCTGACAGTGCTGATCCTGCTCTTCAAGGACGTGATCCAGCCCTTCACCATCCTGCTCTCGCTGCCGCTCGCCATCGGCGGCGTAGCGGCGGCTCTGATCATCACCAGCAACCCGCTGTCTATGCCGGTCATGATCGGCATCCTGATGCTGATGGGTGTCGTCACCAAGAACGCCATCCTGCTCGTCGATTTCGCGATCGAGATGCGCCACCAGGGCATGGCCCGCGTCGAGGCGATGGTCGAAGCCGGCCGCAAACGCGCCCGGCCGATCATCATGACTTCAATCGCCATGTCGGCCGGCATGCTGCCTTCCGCGCTCGGCGTCGGCGAAGGCGGCTCGTTCCGCGCGCCGATGGCGATCGCGGTGATCGGCGGCATCATCGTCTCGACGGTGCTCTCGCTCGTCGTCGTGCCCTCCTTCTTCCTGATCATGGACGATCTGTCCCGCCTGCTCGGCTGGATGTTCGGCCGCCTGGTCGGCAGGAAGGACAATGAGGAGCTGCCGCTGTCGCGCGAGGATCTCACTCGCGTCACCCGCGAGAACCGCAGCGAGATCGACTCGCTGGAGGAGCGGCTGACCGCGATCGAAAAGCCGGAAAGCAAGCGCAAGAGCGCCAACGGCAACGACACCAACGTGCTGCGCCTGCCGCCCTTCGCAGCGGAATAAGCAAAGCCCAGAAAATCAACGGGCCGGGAGCACTCTCCCGGCCCGTTTCGTTTTGCCGTTTCGCTGCTATCAGCGACGTCGATCTTTTCCGCCAGATCTGGTCGTCAGAGCCCCCCCTGCTCTCTGAGGAAGCTGACGATCGAGCTGACGCCGTCGCCGCGTTTCATGTCGGAGAAGACGAAGGGGCGCGCCGCGCGCATGCGCGTGGCATCCCGATCCATTACCTCGAGATCGGCGCCGACATAGGGCGCCAGATCCTTCTTGTTGATCACGAGCAGGTCCGAGCGGGTGATGCCGGGGCCGCCCTTACGCGGGATCTCCTCGCCTTGGCAGACGGAGATGACATAGATGGTGATATCGGCAAGATCGGGCGAAAAGGTTGCCGCCAGGTTGTCGCCGCCGGATTCGATGAAGACGACGTCGAGATCGGGAATTCGCTGGTTAAGGCCGGCGATCGCCTGGAGATTGATCGTCGCGTCCTCGCGAATGGCGGTATGCGGGCAGCCCCCGGTCTCGACGCCGACGATGCGGTCCGAAGTCAGTGCCTGCATGCGCACCAGGGCCTCGGCATCCTCGGTCGTGTAGATGTCGTTGGTTACAACCGCGACGGAATAGTCGTCGCGCATCGCCTTGCAGAGCTTTTCTGTCAGCGCCGTCTTGCCCGAGCCGACCGGCCCGCCAATGCCGACCCGCAAAGGTCCGTTTCTTGATTTCATGTGCCTTACTCCAATCGAACCCCGATGATAGCGACGCTGCCATCGCACGCCACCGTCAAATGACGCAGTCGCAGTGATAATTTCGAACCATCACGAGCGGAACAGCCGCGTCGCCTGGGTCTCGTGGCGCAGGCCGGCAATATCGGCCTGCACCGTTGCCGAGCCCAGATCGTCAAGCGAGGAGGCTGCCGCCCGCCGGGCGACTTCCGCAATACGCTCTTCGAGGCCGGCAAGCACGGCAACACCGTCCCTCTGGCCGGCGACGCCGAGGCGGATGCCGGATGAAACCGCTTGTGAGACATAGGCGTGCAGGAAGGCAGCAAGCGCCTTCTCCGGCTCTATGCCGTGTGCACCCGTCACCGCCCCGACCGCAACGGGATAAGCGACCTTGTCGGGCAACCTATCGAACACGCCGTCCGGCCAGGCCCGCGCCGCCGCCAGGAACGCCTCGCCAAGCAGCATGATTTCCTGATGGCGCTCGCGCGATCCGGCAAGTGCGGCGGCGAGTGCGGCGATCTCGACAAGGCGCACGGGTTCTTCCTGACACCTGTGGCTTTCGGCCAGCAGTACCGCATCGTTCCAAACCGAACCATGGCCGATCAGCGTGCCGATCCAGGCCGCAAGCGAGGCCGCATCAGTGACCAGCCCGTCGGCCACCGCCCGCTCCAACCCGCCCGAATAGGCAAAGCTGCCAATCGGAAAAGCCGGCGAAAGCCATGCCGTTAGACGCAGCAATGCGTGCAGCTCACGATCCCTGGTCATTAGGTTTCAGTCGTGCTTGTGGCCGTGATGTCCGTGATCATGGTCATGGTCATGACCATGATCGTGGCGGTGCTCATGCTCATGCTCGTAGCCATGTTCATGATCGTGGTCATGACCCTGGTTAGGAATGTGCCCGTGATCATGATCGCGCTCATGCGAATGGCCGCCATGGGAATGATAGGCTCCCCGTGCAGGCTGGAACGGCTCATCGATATCGAGGACGGTGGCGCCGAGGCCCTGCAGCATGGTGCGGATGACATGATCGCGCAGGATGACGATGCGGTCTTCCTCGATCTGGGCTGCGAGATGACGGTTGCCGAGATGCCAGGCAAGCTCGACCAGGTGCATGCGGTTGCGTCCGCGAATTTCGAAGAGCTTCTCATCAGCCGCGAGAATCTCGATCAGTTCGCCGTCGTCGCGCACCAGCAGGTCGCCGTTGGCGAAAAGCACCGGGTCCTTGAGATCGAGCATGACCATCTCGCCATTTTCCAGATGCAGCAGCTTTCGGCGCAGATGGCGCAGATCGTGCGGCAGTTTGACCTGGACGGTCGGATGGGAGGACGGGGTTCCGGCGGGGAGATAGGAGGTAACGCGCTGCATGATATGTCCGTTTTGCTGAGACGACGACCATGCAAAATAGCCTTTCCCGATGCAAGCACCAATGGTCTTTGTGCGCGTGTCGGGCTTTTATATTCCGTAAGCCTGCATCATGTTGTCGCCCTCGGTTCCCCTGCCCTCGGCATCGGGGCTATTGTCGACGAGCCCGTGCCATGCATGATGCAAGCCTTCCCGCTCGTGTACGACGCGATTGCGCCCGAGCGCCTTGGCGAGATAGAGCGCCCGGTCAGCCGAAGCGTAGACCGCCTGCTTGTTGCGCCCGGCGGCGAGGTCGGCAACACCGCCGGAAACGGTGATGCGGATATCGTGCCCCTCGGCCGCGATGGCGCCGCTTGCGATCCGGGCTCGAACACCTTCGACGCGTTCCATCCGCGCCTCCAGCGGCTCGCCGGAGACGATGACGCCGAACTCCTCCCCACCCAACCGTGCCACGACGGACATCTCATCGAAGGCGGATATGAGCATCGCCGAGACCGCGGTGATGACGGCATCGCCGCAGGCATGGCCGAAGCGGTCGTTGATCGCCTTGAAGCGGTCGACATCGAAAACAACAAGCGAGGCGTTGCCCTCGGTGTTTTCAAGCGCCTCTGTGAAAGCGCGCCGGTTCAATAGTCCGGAGAGCGTGTCCGTTCGGCTGAGTTTTTCAAACTCCGCCCGCGACAGCGTCAACTCATGCAGGGCAAAACCGGCGGCCAGCGATAGCATGCCGGAAACCGTCCCACCAACGAGCCAGGAAAAAATGGCTCCGAAACCGATCGCGTGCGCGAGTGTCATCGGTAGCAGCCCGAAAAAGCCGAGCGGCGGTATCGTCAGCGAAATGATAACGCCGGAGAGAATGACTGCAAGAAAGCTCATCTTCAACGCAAAGAGATAGACATTCCTGCGATGTTGAAAATTGCCGAAATCGGCCTGCAGCGACATCCAGTTTCTCATGAGAATCGACCTTCCTGCCCGGCGTTTCAAGACATTGATAAGAGCCGAATTGCTGCGGGTGTCTTAATCGACTCGTTAAAATTCGAACGGTTTTAGACGATTCGGTGGACAGATTTTTTCTAGCAGGAGATGCAGCCTTCCAATCCCTGAATCGGACAGTACGCAGACACACTTAGGCGATTGATTTAAAACAGATTTACGGGGTCAGGGAATGGGGCTGTTTCAGAATGATCTATCTGGAGAAAATACCGGTTTCTTCAACGATTTTTACAACCGAATGGAGAGTGCCCTTCACAATTCACTTTAAGAGCGGGACGGCCATCGGCTGCCTCAATTGTAGACAGCAACAGACAATCGCAATGATTGTGGAAACGCGTTCCACAAGCCGGTCCGAAGCCCCGCAGAGCGCAGCGCTGCAGCCGTCCAGGTGTTACAGCCGAAGAGGGCGTTGAAATATCCCTTGGCCTCGAAGAACCGGTCGATTTCGCCGTAACCTGCATCCGGGATCGGCACCACCGAGCCCGCGTCGCGAACGAAGCTGTCTGAGATAAAATTGCGCAGCCGCGCCAATTGATCGTCACTGACATCGAATGGCGCAACACTGGACTGCGGCTCGGTGATATGACCGGCAAGGTCCACATGCAGGACCGAACGGTCGATTGTCAGCGCTCGCAGCACCGGCAGCGGTTTCAGCTCCGCCCAGGTCGGGGTTTCCAGATAGAAGGCGCGGCCGCCCCAGCCGACGATGAGCCATTCCGCATCCGGATGGCCGAGCGGAAAACCGTCATCGACGAGAAAGGAAAAGGCACTCCGCGCCTCCTCGTCGAGCGGAATTGCAATATCGGTGTGGATCGGTCCCGACAGCAGGAGAATCCGATGCGTCGCGGCCACAGACGACGCCTTGACCGGGGCAATCAGCGGCCGGGGAATGAAGCTTCCGCAAGCCACCAAAAGCACAAGCAGGAATACGATCCGTAAAACCCAGCGGATGCCTGTTCTCATCGGAACCGTCCGGGACGCACGGAGCGAGCCGGCCTAAAACAGGAAATAGCGCTGCGCCATCGGCAGCACCGTCGCCGGCTCGCAAGTCAGCAATTCGCCGTTTGCCCTGACCTCATAGGTCTCCGGATCGACCTCGATCTCGGGTGTCAGGTCGTTATGGATCATCGATGCCTTGGAGATGCCGCCGCGCGTATTCTTCACCGCGACCAGTTGCTTGGCGACGCCGAGTCGGCCCTTCAAGCCACCGTCGAGCGAGGCCTGGCTGACGAAGGTGACGGAGGAATTGGTGAGGCTCTTGCCATAGGAAGCAAACATCGGCCGGTAGTGCACCGGCTGCGGCGTCGGGATCGAGGCGTTCGGATCCCCCATCGGCGCGGCGGCGATCGAACCGCCGAGCAGCACCATGTCGGGCTTCACGCCGAAGAAGGCCGGATTCCAGAGCACCAGGTCGGCACGCTTGCCGACCTCGACCGAGCCAATCTCATGGCTGAGGCCATGAGCGATCGCCGGATTGATCGTATATTTGGCGATATAACGGCGGACGCGGAAATTGTCGTTATCGCCCTTTTCCTCCTTCAGCCGGCCGCGCTGCCGCTTCATCTTGTCGGCCGTCTGCCAGGTGCGGATCGCCACCTCGCCGACGCGGCCCATGGCCTGGCTGTCGGACGAGATGATCGAGAAGGCGCCGATATCGTGTAGGATATCCTCGGCGGCGATCGTCTCCTTGCGGATGCGGCTTTCCGCGAAGGCGATATCCTCGGGGATCGACGGCGACAGATGATGGCAGACCATCAGCATGTCGAGATGTTCGGCGATGGTGTTGACCGTATAGGGCCGGGTCGGGTTGGTAGACGACGGAATGACGTTCGGCTGACCGCAGATCTTGATGATGTCAGGCGCGTGCCCACCGCCCGCCCCTTCCGTGTGAAAAGCATGGATGGTGCGGCCCTTGATGGCGCTGATCGTATCTTCGACAAAGCCGCTTTCGTTCAGCGTATCGGTGTGGATCATCACCTGCACGTCATATTCGTCGGCGACCGACAGGCAGCAATCGATAGCGCCTGGCGTCGTGCCCCAATCCTCGTGCAGCTTCAGCGAGGTGGCGCCGGCCAGCACCATCTCGGTCAGCGCCCCCGGCAACGACGCATTGCCCTTGCCGGCAAAGGCGAGGTTCATCGGGAAGGCGTCGGCCGCTTCGATCATGCGCGCGAGATGCCAGGGACCGGGCGTGCAAGTGGTGGCAAGCGTGCCGTGCGCCGGTCCCGTGCCGCCGCCGAGCATGCAGGTCATGCCTGACATCAGCGCTTCCTCGATCTGCTGCGGCGCGATGAAGTGGATATGGCTGTCCATGCCGCCAGCAGTGACGATCTTGCCTTCGGCGGCGATCGCCTCCGTGCCCGGACCGACGATGATATTGACGCCAGGCTGCATATCGGGATTGCCCGCCTTGCCGATCGCAACGATGCGCCCGTCCTTAAGCCCGATATCGGCCTTGTAGATGCCGGAGTGATCGACGATCACGGCATTGGTGATGACGGTATCGACCGCACCATCCGCCCGCGTCACCTGGCTCTGGCCCATGCCGTCACGAATGACCTTGCCACCGCCGAACTTCACCTCCTCGCCATAGGTGGTGAAGTCCTTCTCGATCTCGATGAAGAGTTCCGTATCCGCAAGGCGCACCTTGTCGCCGGTGGTCGGTCCGAACATGCCGGCATAGGCGGCGCGCGAGATCTTGTAGGGCATCCATCAGGCTCCATGGGAGAAAGAGATAAGCGTTTCCCCGCTAAGCCGCTTGAGGCGGCCCGCGGCAATATAGGCATCGGCAAGCTGCCTTTCGGCGGCAAACGGGTGCCATTCCCAGCCGACATGACCGAACCCGGCAAGCGTCACCTCGGCATCGGCATAGCTGTTCAGCGCCTCGGCAATGACGATCATGCCGCTGCTCGGCACAATGTAAGGCGCCGGCGCGAAGGCCGACAGCGAGGCATCGACAGCCTCGTGGACCGCCTTGCCGATGACGACATGCGTCTTGCCGGTATCAGCGCAGAAGGCAGTGAATTCATCCGTATAGTCGTCGCAGAAATCGTCGAGTTCCGGATGTGAGACGGCAAGCGGCGCCCGCATCGCGGCGAATTTTTCCGGATCGCGCACACTCCAGATTTCGCGCGCCGAAACGACGCCGGGATGGGCACGCCACTGTGGCGAACCGAGCAGCGCCTTTGCCGGCCGGCCGGTATTGCAGACCGCGACGGCATCCGTGCGGCTGCCGCCAGCCCCGTAGGAACGGCAATCATTGAAACGGATGACGAAATCAGCGGCATCGATGACGCCTGCCTCTTTCTCTGCGATCTCGCCATTGCCGACGATCATGATCTTCTTGGTCACCTTAGTTGCTCATCGTGTCTTCAAGCTCTTTCAGCTCTTTCGTGCGTTTGTCGGTAATGTCGGCGAGACATCCAACAACCAGCATCGGCTCCAGCGTGCCGCCGCGGGCCTGAAAGCCGAAGGCATCGCATTCGGCGTCGCGATAATCGATCCAGGCGCGCTGAGCCTTGACCAGCGCCTGTTCCGCACCTTTCATGTCGCCATCCAGATCCTTGTCGATCGCCACCATGGCGGCACGCGTCTTCTTATATTGCGCATTCAGCGCCTTGTCGGCGGTCTCGTGACGCGCCGCCTCGCAGGCGGTCATGTCCGATTGCGTCTTCGGATTGTTGCAATCGACATCCTGAGCGGAGGCGGTACCAGCCGCTACCAGCATCGCCGCCCCGATGAGGCAAATGTTCAAGCGCATGCGCCTCTCCCGTTAAAGCTTGCCCATTACCAACTGACGGAAGCCATAGACTTCGCGCTTGCCGGAAAGCGGGATGAGCGTAACCGAACGCGTCTGCCCCGGCTCGAAGCGCACGGCCGTTCCCGCCGGAATATCGAGCCGCGTGCCATGCGCTGCCGCGCGATCGAAGGAGAGCCCGGCATTGGTCTCGGCGAAATGATAGTGGCTGCCGACCTGCACCGGCCGGTCGCCCGTATTGGAAACATCCAGCGTCACCGTCGGCGCGCCGGCATTCAGTTCGATGTCGCCGCTTGCGGCAATGATCTCGCCTGGAATCATCTCGTCCTCCTTAAGCCGCCTTGGGCGCGCAGCCCTCGGCCTTCAGCACACGCTTTGTCGACGCCGGGTTTTTGACGAGCATCGCCGCCGGCCGAATAGGCCTGACAACGAGATTGCCGCCGCAGTTGGGGCAGACACCCTTCAGCACGTCGTCGACGCAATCGGCGCAGAAGGTGCATTCGTAGGTGCAAATCCGTGCCTCGGTGCTCTCCGGCGGCAGATCCTTGTCGCAGCATTCGCAGTTGGGCCTGAGTTCGAGCATCCCTGTCTCCTTACCGAATCGGTTCGTGCACGGTGACGAGCTTGGTTCCATCCGGGAACGTCGCCTCCACCTGCACGTCATGGATCATCTCGGCAATGCCCTCCATCACCTGGTCGCGGCCGATCACATGGGCGCCGGCCTCCATCAGCTCGGCGACAGGACGGCCGTCGCGGGCGCCTTCGACGACGAAATCGCTGATCAGCGCGATCGCCTCGGGATAATTCAGCTTGACGCCACGCTCCAGCCGCCGCTGCGCCACCATCGCCGCCATGGATATCAGCAGCTTGTCTTTTTCTCTCGGAGTGAGGTTCATCGTCTACCTGCCTATTGAACTCATAGATTCCAGACTTTCGGCACAGGCGCACCATTGCGCAAGGCGGAAATGACCGGGATCAGGATTTTTCTAAGTGCAAAGCCGTCGGCCGCTGCAAGACGGACGACGAGCTTGCCATCCCAGGCGCTCGCACCGCCCATCGATCCTTCTATGAGCGGCCGCACCCTGCCGAGATAGGCTTCCGAAAGCGGCCCGGCATAAAGCAGCGTCGCAAAGGCCACCTGTCCGCCGAGCACCGCCTGCCGCGCCGCCAGTGCCGAGACACCTTCGGAAAGTCTGAGCTCTTCGGCGTGGATCAGTTGACCCGAGCGTCGGATGCGCCAGCGGTCGCGAAACAGCCCGGTTTCCACCGTCTCGCCCATCGCCTTGCGGCCGAGCAACACAGCTTCGACGGCCAGAAATTCGGAGCCTTCGTCAAGATCGACATCGAGCCTGCGGAAAAGTGCGGCCCGATCGAAGAGGATCGTTTCCTGCGGCAGCCAGTCGACCCTCGCTTGGGCTCCGACCTTAATGCTGGTCGTCACCTCGGCCGTGCCGGCCGACGCCTTGTAGATCTTCTCGCAGGCCTGGGTGGTGACGTCGATCTTCGTGGCGGGACCGGCCACGACGCTCCAGTCCATCCGGTCGCCGCCGGTCAGCCCGCCTGCTGTGTTGATGATGACGGCTTCCATCGAGGCATCGAACGTATCGGGCAGGCGGATCTTCGCCGCGCCCTCCTGATAGAGTTCACGCAGACGCGTGCGGCCATCAAACAGCTTTGCCGCCAGATGCCCGCGTCCCTCCGCTCTTTGCGGTCTCGTCCCTGCCGCCGCAATCATCGTACCGTCCCTTTCGGTCGCGCCACCGGTTTCATTCCATCGCGCGGATAACGGAAAGCAAGCAAGTCCCATGCCGTCCAGGGATACCCGCAGCGGAGCTGGAAGATTTGAAAGGCGCTCTGCTAGCTGCCGAAAAATGCAGCATTTGCCGATCAGACGGTCAGGTGACGGCGGGCCTCCGGCGTATCCAGCGTTTCGGCAAGGCCTTCATGCACGATCTCGCCCCGATCCATGATGTAGACGTAATCGGCAAGCTCCCGGCAAAAGTCGAGATATTGCTCGACAAGCAGAATCGCCATGCCGGTGGAATCGCGCAGGTAACGGATGGCCCGGCCGATATCCTTGATGATCGACGGCTGAATGCCCTCGGTCGGCTCGTCGAGCACGAGAATCCGAGGCCGGGTCACCATGGCGCGTCCGATCGCCAGTTGCTGCTGCTGGCCACCGGAAAGATCGCCGCCACGACGCGATAACATCGACTTCAGCACCGGGAAGAGACTGAAGATGTCGTCGGGAATATTCCGGTCGCCGCGGCCAAGCGGAGCAAAGCCGGTTTCGAGATTTTCCTTGACTGTCAGCAGCGGGAAGATCTCGCGCCCCTGCGGCACATAGCCGATGCCCTGCTTGGCGCGGGCAAAAGGCGGCAGGCCATTGAGTCTGGTATCATTGAAGGTAACGGTGCCGGCCGACAGTGGATGCTGGCCGGTCACGGCGCGCAGAAGCGAACTCTTCCCCACGCCGTTCCGCCCCAGCACGCAGGTGATCTTTCCCATCTCCGCCTTGACGGAGATGCCACGCAACGCCTGGGCGGCGCCATAGTGCAGGTTTACGTTTTCGACTGTCAGCATGATGCCGTCTCCAGAATCTTTATGGGTCCCAAAAAGACCCCTCCCCAACCCCTCCCCACAAGGGAGAGGGACAAGCTCGGAGCTACCGTCCCACTTCCCAAGAGATCATAAGAAAGCTGGCAATCGTAGTGATGAGCGAGCGCCCAGGTTAAGCCCCTCCCCCTTGTGGGGAGGGGTTGAAGAGGGGTGACACACCCACCAACATTCAATCGACGCATCATCCCTCACCGCCCCAGATAGTTCTCGATCACCTTCGGATCGGAACTCACAAAGTCGATTGATCCCTCAGCCAGGACCGAGCCTTCGGCAAGGCACGTCACCTTGACGCCGAGGTCGCGGATGAAGCCCATGTCGTGTTCGACGACGACGACCGAGCGGGTCCTGGCGATGTCCTTGAGCAGGATCGCCGTTTCCGCCGTCTCCGCATCCGTCATCCCGGCCACCGGCTCGTCGACGAGCAGGAGCTTCGGCTCCTGCGCCAGCAGCATGCCGATCTCCAACCACTGCTTCTGCCCATGCGAGAGGTTGGCGGCGAATTCGTCGCGCCGATACGTCAGCCGCACCGTTTCGAGGATTTCTTCGATGCGTGCTTTGTCCCCGCGCGAAAGCCGATAGAACAGCGTCGAGAACACGCCGCGGCGGCGGTTCAGCGCCAGTTCCAGATTGTCCCAGACCGTGTGGCTTTCGAAGACCGTCGGCTTCTGGAATTTGCGGCCGATGCCGAGCTCGGCGATATCGGCCTCGTCCTTTTTGGTAAGGTCGATCATGCCATTGAAGAACACTTCACCCTCATCGGGCCGCGTCTTGCCGGTGATGATATCCATCATCGTGGTCTTGCCGGCCCCGTTCGGGCCGATGATGGCGCGCAGTTCGCCGGGCTCGATCACGATCGACAGCGAATTCAGCGCCTTGAAGCCGTCAAAGGAAACCGAGACGCCGTTAAGATAAAGCACGCTGGTGGGTTTGACGTCGGGGATCATGCTGCTCACTCCGCGGCCTGGATTTTAGGTTCGATGCCGTCTTCCTGCGCCACCGGTGGGGCAGCCTTGGAGACGGCTTTCCGCCTGCCGAGATATTGGGCGATCGTGCCGACGACACCCTTTGGCAGAAACAGAGTGACGGCGACGAAGAGACCACCGAGCGCAAACAGCCAAAACTCCGGGAAGAGGCCGGTGAAGATCGTCTTGCCGCCATTGACGAGGATCGCGCCGATGATCGGTCCGATCAGCGTCGCCCGTCCGCCGACCGCTGTCCAGATGACCACTTCGATCGAGTTTGCAGGAGCGAATTCGCCGGGATTGATGATGCCGACCTGCGGCACATAGAGCGCGCCGGCAATGCCCGCCATCATCGCCGAGACGACGAAGGTGAAGAGCTTGAAATGCTCGACGCGGTAACCGAGGAAGCGCGTGCGGCTTTCGGCATCACGCACGCCGACCAGCACCTTGCCGAACTTCGAACGAACGATCGCCGAGGCAAGCAGCAGCGACAGCGCCAGCAAGACCGCGGTTGCCGCAAACAGGGCTGCACGCGTGCCGTCAGCCTGGACGTTGAAGCCGATAATGTCCTTGAAATCGGTCAGGCCGTTATTACCGCCGAAGCCCATGTCGTTACGGAAGAAGGCCAGCAGCAGCGCGTAGGTCATCGCCTGGGTGATGATCGAGAGATAGACGCCGTTGACGCGTGAGCGGAAGGCGAACCAGCCAAAGACAAAGGCGAGCAGGCCGGGCACGACGAGCACCATCAGCGCCGCAAACCACAAGTGGTTGAAGCCGTACCAGAACCAGGGCAGATCCTTCCAGTTCAGGAACACCATGAAATCGGGCAGGATTGGGTCGCCGTAGCTGCCGCGGGTGCCGATCTGGCGCATAAGATACATGCCCATCGCATAACCGCCGAGCGCAAAGAAGGCACCGTGGCCGAGCGAGAGAATGCCGCAGAAGCCCCAGACGAGATCGAGCGCCAGCGCCAGCAGCGCATAGGTCAGATACTTGCCGAACAGTGACATGATATAGGTCGGCACGTGCAGCGGATTGGTCGGCCCGGTCATCAGGTTCAGCACCGGCACGAGAACCGCGACCAGAAGCAGCAGGGCGATGGCAATGACGATCTTACGATCGAGTGATCGGAGAAGGAAGGCCGTTATCATGCTTCCACCGCCCTTCCTTTGAGTGCGAAGAGTCCGCGGGGACGCCTCTGGATGAAGAGAATGATGAGGACGAGCACCAGGATCTTACCGAGCACGGCGCCGGCGAAGGGCTCGAGGAACTTGTTGACGACGCCGAGCGACAGCGCCCCGACCAGCGTGCCCCAGAGATTGCCGACACCGCCGAAGACGACCACCATGAAGCTGTCGATGATGTAGGATTGGCCGAGGTTCGGCGAGACGTTGTCGATCTGGCTGAGCGCCACCCCGGCAATACCGGCAATGCCCGAACCGAGCGCGAAGGTGAAGGCGTCGACCCAGCCTGTGCGGATGCCCATCGACGATGCCATGCGGCGGTTCTGCGTGACGGCACGCATCTGCAGCCCGAAAGCTGACCGCTTGAGCAGCAGGAGCAGCGTTACGAAGACGACCATCGAAAAGACGATGATCCACAGTCTGTTCCAGGTGATGGAGAGCCCGCCGAGATCGAAGACACCGGACATCCAGGTCGGATTGCGGACCTCGCGGTTGGTTGGGCCGAAGATGCTGCGCACGGCCTGTTGCAGGATCAGCGACACGCCCCAGGTGGCGAGCAGCGTTTCGAGCGGGCGGCCGTAGAGATAGCGAATGACGGCGCGCTCGATGACAAGGCCGACGAAGCCGGTAAAGACGAAGGCGGCAGGCACGGCAAAGGCAAGCGAATAGTCCGCCACACCGGGAAAGGTCGAGGTAATGTATTCCTGCACCACGTAGGTGGTGTAGGCGCCGATCATCACCATTTCGCCATGCGCCATGTTGATGACGCCCATGACGCCGAAGGTGATGGCAAGGCCGATCGCGGCAAGCAACAGCACCGAGCCGAGCGACAATCCGTACCAGACGTTCTGGACGACATCCCACAGCGCCAGGCTGCGATTGATCGTGCTGATATCTGCCTGGATCGCCGGCTTCAGATCATCGGGCGCAGTTTCGAGTGTGGTCGTGAGAATGGTCAGTGCATCACGATTACCGCGAGCTGCGATCGTATCGATCGCAGCCTTCTTGTCTTCGACGCTCGCATCCGTCTTGAGCAGCAGCACTGCGCGCGCCGCTTCCATCGTATTCTTGATCTCGGCGTCCTTTTCAGCCGCAAGCGCCGCGTTCAGCAGGTCGAGATTGGCGGGATTGGCGTCTTTCAGCAGGCCCTGCGCCGCCGCGAGCCGCGCCGAACGGTCCGGGCTCATCAGCGTCAGCTGGCTGGTGGCGGCGCTGATGACGCCGCGAAGTGCATTGTTGATCTTGACCTTGGTCATCAGATCCGGATCGACATCGGCAGCGGCTTCGCCGGTGATCGGATCGGAATAGGTCGGTTCGTCATCGGTGCCGCCCTGGAGGAGCACTGGGCCGCCATCGGAATTGACGTAGAGAAAGCCGGTGCTCAACTGCTGCAGGATCTGGCTGACATGCGGGTCCTTGGAGGCGACCAGCGCCTTGATGGCCGCCTCGCGTTCCGGGAAGTCGCCGGCGCCGAGCGCATCGATGAGCACGTGGATATCGTCCTCTGCCCGAACTTCGCTCGATGTTGCCAGGCCCGGAAATGCGAGGCCGGAAAATGTCAGGCCCGAGAACGTCAGGCAGAGCGTGATGAGGAAAATCTTTATGGCGCGATACATCAGCTTTCTCGCCCTTGAGTGTGTTGGCCTCGCGGCGCAATCGCTGGGACGGAGCTTCCGCCCGGTATCAAACCCGGACGGAAGTCTTCAGGCAATCATCTGACCGGGGTCGTACTCAGGAACCCTTGCCGCCGCACTTGCCGGTAGCGACGTTGAAGTTGCCGCAGGACATCGGCTTGCGCCAATCGGAGATCAGGTCCTTGGAATCAGGCAGGTAATCGGACCATTCGTCGCCGACCACGGCGGGCGTCTGCTGGACGATTTCGAACTGGCCGTCGGCCTGGATTTCACCGATCAGCACTGGCTTGGTGATGTGGTGGTTCGGCATGACGGTCGCATAACCGCCGGAGAGGTTCGGAACGCTGACGCCGATGATGGAGTCGAGAACCTTGTCGGTATCGGTCGTGCCGGCAGCCTGGACGGCCTTAACCCATGCGTTGAAGCCGATATACGCAGCCTCCATCGGGTCGTTCGTCACGCGCTTGTCGTTCTTGGTGTATGCGTGCCAGTCCTTGATGAACTTCTTGTTGGCCGGGCTTTCGACCGACTCGAAATAGTTCCAGGCAGCGAGATGGCCGACAAGCGGCTTGGTGTCGAGACCGGCAAGTTCTTCTTCGCCGACCGAGAAGGCGATGACAGGAATGTCGGTTGCCTTGATGCCCTTGTTGCCCAGTTCCTTGTAAAACGGAACGTTGGCGTCGCCGTTGATCGTCGAGACGACGGCGGTCTTCTTGCCAGCCGAACCGAATTCCTTGATCTTGGAAACTTCGGTCTGCCAGTCGGAGAAGCCGAACGGCGTGTAGTTGGTCATGATGTCTTCTTTCGGAATACCCTTCGAAATCAGGTATGCCTCGAGAATTTTGTTGGTCGTGCGCGGATAGACGTAGTCGGTCCCTTCAAGAACGAAGCGCTTGACGCCTTCTTTTTCCATCAGGTAGTCGACGGCCGGAATGGCCTGCTGGTTCGGAGCAGCACCGGTGTAGAAGATGTTGCGCGAGGATTCTTCGCCTTCATACTGCACGGGATAGAAGAGCAGCGAATTCAGCTCTTCGAATACCGGCAGCACGGATTTGCGCGAGGACGAGGTCCAGCAACCGAAGACGGCGGCAACCTTGTCCTTCTGGATCAGTTCACGGGCCTTTTCGGCAAACAGCGGCCAGTCGGAAGCCGGATCGACGACGACGGCCTCGAGCTTCTTGCCGAGAAGGCCGCCCTTTTTGTTCTGCTCGTCGATGAGCATCAACATGGCGTCTTTCAGCGTGGTTTCGGAAATCGCCATCGTGCCGGAAAGCGAATGCAATACGCCGACTTTAATCGTGTCCTCGGCGGCCACCGCGCCGTGGAATGCGGCCGATGCCGCCATGACGGCACCGAGCGCAGCGCCGGTGATCGTGGATCTGAGATTCATCTGGTTGAGCCCCTCTTCTTGTTCCGCAACAGGCCGGAAACGGAATTTAACTGTTGCCGAGGGGACTATCGGGTGCTGCATCGCAAAAACACATACGCAAAATGACGTAGGCGCGGGGGCAAACGGACAGATCGAAGAAAGCGGCATCCCCCCAGCGGGAGATGCCCTGTCGGTTCTATGCGAAGAATTATTCGTCGATCGTCAAGATGACGGCTGTCGGGCCGTAAGAGAGGCTGGCCTTGTGTTCGGAAACGGTGACCTTACCCAAGGTGCCGACGACACCACCCGCCTTCAGGATCTCGATCTTCGTTCCGGGTATAGGGGTAATGCCATCGGCAAGCGTCACCTCGAGATCGCCGGCGAGCGCAGCCTTGCCCTCCACGGCCAGCGTGCCGGCGCCGTTCGCGCCGAGCGCCAGCTTTACCGTTGCATGGGCGAGCTGCTGATAATCACCGCCTACGATCAAAGGCTTGTCTGCCGCCACGACGAGCGAACCGCCATTGACCGTAAGGGCGCCGGCACCGAAGGCCGAGGGCGATCCAGCCACCAGCGCGCCGTCTTCGAGCACGGTGCCACCAGCATAGCTGTTGGCGCCCGAAAGCCCGAGAGTGCCGCTGCCGCGTTTTACCAGCCTGCCTTTGCCGGCGATGTCGTTGCGCCAGGTATCGATCGAATTGAAGCCGCCCTTTGCCGCGTCCATCGTCACGGTGACATCCTGCTCGAAGGCACCGTAACCATCGGCGGCGGCAAACAGGTTGAGACGACCGTAACCTTCCGCATCGTCAATGAGCGGATAACCCGAGGCGATTTCGGTGGTCTTCAGCACGTCGCGGCGCTGTTCGACGTCGAGATAGGGCAGGCGCGTTTCGAGAAGCGCTTCAGCGCCCTGCGGCACGCGAGCCGGCTGATCGGTCGCATGGATCGTCGGCATTCCGTAGCTCAGGCGCTGCAGCACGTAAGCGCGATTGGCGTCATGATCGGCAAAACGGTCTGCGGCGAGCGGCGCCGCATGCGCGGCGACTGCAAGCGCGCCCGCATCGGCAACGCCTGATTTGGCGAGGAGCCATGACTGTGCCCGGGTGTACGCATCGCTCTTCAGCGCGGCATTGTCGGCCTTGTTCAGATTATAGACGACCGTCGCAGTGCCGAGCATCCGGCCACCCATCACGTCGAGAGGGGAATGCATGCCGGCGAGGATGCGATCCTCGCCCAGTTCGCTGGCACGCGTGATCATTTCCTGAAAGCGCTGCGGCACGAGATAGGCCATGGCAAGCGCATCCCGCCAGGCTTCCGCCGTATGCCCGCTCGGGAAACCGCCGTCCTCGACCGGCTTGCCGCTCTTGGCCGGCTCAAGCGTCGGGACGACCGACACGTCCTGGCTCCAGCGATAGGGGCGGCCATATTTGAAATAGCGCTTGGCGGGTTCCGTCGAGCCGTCACCGCTTGCGGCGTTGATGAAATCGATAGCAAGGCCCATGTCCGGGTTTGCATCGGTCTTGTTTTCCGTATCCCGCTTGCTGCCGGCGCCGCGATTGTTGCCCTTGTCGTCATATTTGACCGTCGTTGCATCAGCCGCCACTTCGGTGATCGTGGTGGTCTGCTTCGAGCCGGCTTTCCAGGCATCCGTCAGCGGACCGAGGCCATCGACGATGCTAGCATTCTTGCCGCGCCGGTCGTCGAGATAGGCGGCCACCGCCTGATCGGCCGTCCGCGCCCGCGTCGCATTGACGACATAGGCGATGTTGGCGTCATGGACGGCTTGGTTGACGATATGGCCGTCGGTCTTGCTGGAGGGAATGCCATCCCAATCCGTCTTGGCGACCGCCGGGCAATTGTCCTTGGCCGGGGCTTCGACACCTGCATCGACGAAGGACGTGCGCGGGGTCCAGATTTCAAGGAAGCCGGAGAGGAGGTGAACGGCGGCGTTGGTGTCGACCGTCGAGAAGCAGGCGTCCCCGCGCTTGTTGGTGTTTCCGGCTTCGGCATAGGGCGCTTTCGCCGCCGTGGCCTGATCGGCGCTGGCAAACGAAGGCACGATGGAAACAAGGCAGACGAGGGCGGTGCTCAGGCGGCAAAGGCTTAAAGCAGACATGGAATACCCGAAATAGTTGAACGAACGCGGGGAGAGGTAGAGTTCTTGTGTGACAGGTCAATTTCAAAAATATTGCCATTCTGTGAACCACCCGGCGTCCGCCTCTTGCCTTTCCGCTCCATCCCGCCAAAACTCGCTGGAAGACGATGAGCCCCAACCGGAATGCTGAAAGGAAGACATGGCAGCGCGCCAACGCATCATTCCGGTAAGACGCGAATACAATCGCTGGGTCGCCAACCAGACGCTGGAAGATTATGCGTTGCGCTTCACCGCAAAGAGCGCACGCCATTTCTCTTCGCAACGCATCTCGCAGACGGCGATCGGCGCAATCTCTTTCCTGGCGCTCGAGGCGATCGGCGGCGCAATCACCCTCTCCTACGGCACCACCAACGCCTTTTATGCCATTATCGTCGCAAGCATCGCGATGCTGGCGATCGGCCTGCCGATCAGCCGCTACGCCATCCGCCACGGCGTCGACATCGATCTTCTGACGCGCGGCGCCGGCTTCGGCTATATCGGTTCGACCATCACCTCGCTGATCTATGCGAGCTTCACCTTCATGCTGTTTGCGATCGAGGCTTCGATCATGTCCGGCGCATTGGAGCTCACCCTCGGCATCCCGCTCTGGATCGGATACATCCTCAGCGCCGTCATGGTGATCCCGCTGGTGACGCATGGCGTGCGGCTGATCAGCAAGTTCCAGCTGATGACCCAGCCCTTCTGGATCGTGCTGAATATCCTGCCTTTCATCTTCATCGCCTGTTTGGACTGGGAAAAGTTCGATCTCTGGCGCGCCTTTGCCGGCATCCGCCATGCCTCCGGTCCGCCCGGCACCATCGCCGATTTCGATCTGGTGGAGTTCGGTGCTGCCTCTGCCGTTATCCTGGCGCTGATGTCGCAGATCGGCGAACAGGCCGACTTCCTGCGTTTCCTGCCGCCGGACCCGCAGCGCAAGTGGCGCCATCGCCTGGCTGTTTTTCTCGCCGGACCCGGCTGGGTCATTATCGGCGCGCCGAAACTGCTTGCCGGCTCCTTCCTCGTCGTGCTGACCTTTGCCTCGGGCGTGCCGCTTGATCGTGCCGCGGACCCGGCGCAGATGTATCTGACCGCTTTCGGCTACATGGTCCCCTGGCACAACGCTGCGCTGTTGTTGATGGCCGCCTTCGTCGTCATCTCGCAGTTGAAGATCAACGTGATGAATGCCTATGCCGGCTCGCTCGCCTGGTCGAATTTCTTCTCGCGGCTGACCCACAGCCATCCTGGCCGCGTCATCTGGCTGGTCTTCAACGTCGCGATCGCCCTGCTTTTGATGGAGCTTGGCATCTACCGGCTGCTGGAGGAAACGCTCGGCATCTTCTCGATCATCGCCATGGCCTGGCTCTGCACGATCTCCGCCGATCTTTTCATCAACAAGCCCCTTGGCCTCGCTCCACCCGGCATCGAGTTCAAGCGTGCCCATCTCTACGACATCAACCCGGTCGGCCTTGGCGCCATGACGCTGTCGGCGACGGTGTCGCTGATTGCCCATTTCGGTGCCTTCGGCGAGATCGCCGCCTCGCTCGCTCCCTATATCACCCTCGTCATCGCGCTGATCGCCTCGCCGGTGCTCGCTTGGGCGACGAAAGGCAAGTTTTACCTCGCCCGCAAGCCGCGACACGGTTGGAAGAACCTGGCGAACATCACTTGCTCCGTCTGCGAACACCCGTTCGAGCCGGAGGACATGGCCTGGTGTCCGGCCTACGCCGCGCCGATCTGTTCGCTCTGCTGCTCGCTCGACAGCCGCTGCCACGACATGTGCAAGCCGGCCGCCCGTTTCAACGCGCAGGTCGGCACCGTCGCCAAGGTACTGCTGCCCGACGCCATTCTGGGGAAGCTGACGACGCGACTCGGCCGCTACGGCATCGCCGTCGTGCTGGCCTTGACCGCCATCGGCGCAATCCTGGCGATGATCGCCCATCAGGTCGCCGCCGCCTCGCCTGAAACAGCCGAGGTCGTCAACCGCACTATCCTCATCGTCTTCTTCGTCTTCTCGGTGATATCAGGGGTCGTTTGCTGGTTCTATGTGCTCGCCCATGACAGCCGCGTCGTCGCCGAGGAGGAATCCTCGCGCCAGAATACGCTGCTGCTCAAGGAGATCGCCGCCCACAAGAAGACCGACACCGCCTTGCAGAGCGCCAAGGAGACGGCAGAGGCCGCCAATCGCGCCAAGAGCCGCTACGTCGTGGGATTGAGCCACGAACTGCGCACGCCGCTCAACGCCGTGCTCGGCTATGCCCAGATCCTTGAGCGCGACGAAACCATCCCGGCGCCACGTCAATCCTCGATCAAGGTCATCCGCCGCAGCGCCGAACACCTTTCCGGACTGATCGACGGCCTGCTCGATATTTCCAAGATCGAGGCCGGCCGCCTGCAGGTCTACTCCAATGAGATCAACATCCAGGATTTCCTCGACCAGATCGTCGATTTGTTCCGCCCGCAGGCGCAGGCAAAAGGCCTCGTCTGCATCCACGAGCGCTCGCCGGCCTTGCCGCAATTCGTCCGTACCGACGAAAAGCGGCTGCGCCAGATCCTCGTCAACCTGCTCTCCAATGCCATCAAGTTTACCGACGAAGGCAGCGTCACCTTCGATGTCGGCTATCGCAACCAGGTGGCGACCTTCACCGTTGCCGATACCGGCCGCGGCATCACCGAGAAAGATCTTCCCCGCATTTACGAACCCTTCCAGCGCGGCGAGGCCGAAAGCGTGCGGCCGATGCCGGGCCTCGGCCTCGGCCTCACCATCACCCGGCTTCTGACCAACACGCTCGGCGGCGAGATTTCGGTTTCGAGCGTCAAGGACGAGGGCTCGACTTTCCGCGTCCGCCTCATGCTATCGGCCGTCATGCGCGCCGTGGCCGCCGCGCCGCAGGAGAAGCGCATCGCCGGTTATGACGGCCCGCGCCGCACGCTCGTTATCGTCGACGATAACGAAGACCATCGCGAGATGATGCGCGAAATCCTGGCACCCCTCGATTTCATCATGCTGACGGCGGCGGGCGGCGCCGAATGCCTGACGCTGATCGAAGGCATCATGCCGGACCTCTTCCTCGTCGATATCCTGATGCCCGGCATGAACGGCTGGCAGCTCGTCTCGCGTCTGCGCGAGGCCGGCCAGACAGCGCCGGTGCTGATGCTCTCGGCCAATATCGGTGATGCCGCTGTTCTCAGCGACAGTGACGACAGCCACAATGATGCGATCGGCAAGCCGGTCGACATCCGCCAGCTCCGCGACAAGCTCGCTTTGCATCTTGGGTTGAAATGGGTCTATGCCGACGCTGCACCCGCAGTTCCCGTTAAGACCCAAGCGCCGATGCCGAGCCCAGGTGCTGCCCATGTGCAGGAATTGCTGCGGCTCGGTGAGATCGGCTATATCAGAGGCATCGAAGCCAAGCTTTCGGACCTTGCCAGGGTGGAGGCAAATCAGCCATTCACCGAGAAACTTCGCGCCTATGTCGCCGCCTTCGATCTCGCCGGCTTCATGACCTTCCTGCACGACTTCGACGAAAAGGTGGAACCCATTGGCTGAGCCGGCCCTCCCTCGCGACATCGTTCTGCTCGTCGACGACTCGCCCGAAGCGCTCGGCTTCCTGACCGACGCGCTCGAACAATCCGGCTTTTCCGTACTGATCGCCACGTCAGGCACCGCGGCCCTGGGTATCGTCGAGCGCATCACCCCCGATCTCATCCTGCTCGACGCCGTCATGCCCGCCATGGATGGCTTCGAGACTTGCCGCCGGCTGAAGGCGAATGCCGCGGTGGCGCAGGTGCCCGTCATCTTCATGACCGGCCTGACCGAGACCGAACATGTCGTGCACGCGCTGGAATCCGGCGGTGTCGACTATCTCAGCAAGCCGATCAATATCGACGAACTGCGCGCCCGCATTCGTGTCCATCTGCGCAATGCTCGCTCGGCCCAAAGCGCCCGCGTCGCGCTCGACGCAGCCGGCCGCCATTTGCTGGCCGTCAAAGGCGATGGCGCCATCCATTGGTCGACGCCGCAAGCAACACGGCTCGTCAACGCCGCCATGGGCAGCGACGACGGCATGGAAATCGTCGTCCGCCATATCGCGGGCTGGATGCGCGACCGCGCAGCCGCAGTGCGCGATAGCGTTATCTCTATCGCCCATGCCGGCCAGGCGGCGCTGCAACTCGCCTTCCTTGGCGCAATCGGGCCTGACGAATATCTCTTCCGCCTGACCGCCGCCAACCAGCGGCGCGACGACGAGGCACTGCGCCAGCGCTTCTCGCTCACCCAGCGCGAATCCGAAGTTCTGCTCTGGATCGCCAAAGGCAAGGCTAACCGCGACATCGGCGAAATATTGGGACTGTCGGCGCGCACGGTGAACAAGCACCTCGAACAGATCTACGTGAAGCTCGGCGTTGAGAACCGGGCGTCAGCAGCCGTCAAGGCCACGCACGTGCTGCACGAGATGTGAGGACGGGACGACAACCGCATCAAGTCACCCGATCCGGCAGGTCCCTGCCCTCGAAGAATGCCGTCACGTTGTCGACCACCTTCATACCCATGGCAGTCCGCGTCTCTTCCGTAGCGCTGCCGAGATGCGGCAGCACCATGACGTTCTCCATCCGCCGCAGCGCCTTCGGCACGTCAGGTTCCGCCTCATAGACGTCAAGCCCGGCGCCACGAATCGTCCCCGCTTCAAGTGCTGCAATGAGCGCCATCTCATCCACCACGTCACCGCGCGCGGTATTGATGAGAAAAGCATTCGGCTTCATCGTCGAAAGCCGCGCCGCATTTATCAGGTGCCTGTTCTCTGCTCCGCCAGGGCAGTGCAACGAAACGAAATCGGCAGCCGCCAGCACGTCCTCGATCGCCGGCAATTGCCGCGCGCCGTACCGCGCCGCCTCCGCGGGATCGACGGTCGAGCGATTGAAGAACACGACGTCCATGCCGAAGCCGAAATGGCAGCGTTGCGCAAACGCCTTGCCGATCCGGCCGAAGCCGATGATGCCGACCGTCTTGCCGGTTACCTTGGTGCCGATCATATGGGTCGGGCACCAGCCCGTCCATTCGCCGCCGCGCAGTTGCCGTTCGCCCTCGCCGCCGCGCCGGGCAACGGAGAGCAGCAGCAGCACGGCGATATCGGCCGTGCAGTCGGTCAGCACGCCGGGCGTATTCGTCACCGCAATGCCCTTCGCCCTGGCGGCTGATATGTCGATATGATTATAGCCGACGCCAAAATTCCCGAGGATCTTAGTGACCACAGGCGCGCCTTCGAAGACGGCGGCCGGCAACCGATCGGAAACCGTCGGCAGCACCGCATCATAGGTAGAAAGCGCCAGCCTCAGCTCATTTTCGCCGAGCGGACTGTCGTTGCCGTTGAGCGTCACATCGAAACGTTCGGCAAGGACGGCCTCCACCGCGGCTGGCCAGCGCCGGGTGACGAGAATGCGGGGTTTAGACATGGGCGGCTCCACTCGACGCTTCAAAAGGATGACGAGAGTTAAGGCATGTCGCGCAAAAGTGTGCAGCGGTTTTGCGCTAACGACTTGCGTAAAAACAAAGACCTAAAGCGCGAGGAGCGAATCTGAAAGATCGCGACGAACTTTAGACCAGCCCGGCGGAAATTGGAACGTTTCGCAAAAAGAAAGAAGCCCGGTCGGAACCGGGCTTCGATAGTCATCGCTCACAAAGGTAGCGAAAGCTTACTTGCCCTGCGGGACGTAGGTGTACTTGCCGTCCGCGCCCTTCTTCCATTCGTACATGATGTAACCAGGGATCTTCGGGTCGCCCTTTGCGTCGAACGAAATGTCGCCGAGAACCGTCGGGAACGGACCCTTTTCCTTCATGGCCGTAGCAACAGCCTCAGGATCCACCGAACCGGCAGCCTTGGCGGCACCGACGATCGCCTGCATCGCAGCATAGGAATAGAGCGTGTAGGCTTCCGGGTTGAAACCGGCGGCCTTGAACTTTTCGACGAGTTCCTTGTTGGCCGGGTTCAGCGTCGGATCAGGACCGAAAGTGTTCAAGGTACCGGCGACAGCGTCGCCAGCGATCGAGGCCAGTTCGTTCGAAACGATACCGTCGCCCGAAACCAGCGTTGCCTTCAGGCCCTGATCGGCGGCCTGGCGGATGATGAGACCGGCTTCCGTGTGCAGGCCGCCCCAATAGATGATCGAGACGCCGGCTTCCTTCATCTTGGCGATGAGGGCCGAGAAGTCCTTGTCGCCGACGTTGATGCCTTCGTACATGACTTCCGTCAGACCGGCGGCATTCATCGCCTTCTTGGTTTCGTCAGCAAGACCCTGACCGTAAGGTGTCTTGTCGTGAACGACGGCGATCTTGGCGTCCTTGAAGTGATCGGCAAGATACTTGCCGGCGATGGCGCCCTGCTGATCGTCACGGCCGCAGGTGCGGAACGTGTTCCAGAGGCCCCGTTCCGTAAACTTCGGGTTCGTAGCGGCCGGGGTGATTTCGAGGATACCGTTTTCGGCATAGACTTCCGAAGCCGGGATCGAAACGCCAGAGTTGAAGTGGCCGATGACGAACTTGACGCCGTCGGCAACGAATTTGTTGGCGACCGAGATGCCCTGCTTCGGGTCGGAGACGTCGTCGCCGAGCTCGAGCTTGATCTGCTCGCCGTTGATGCCGCCAGCAGCATTGATGTCGGCGGCCGCCTGCTCGGCGCCCTTCTGGAGCTGAGCGCCGAACGCGGCGTTCGGGCCAGTCAGCGGACCAGCGACTGCGATGAGGACGTCGGCCCATGCGTTGCCGCTGAAGGCGACCATCGCCGTCAGAGCCACTGCCGACAGAAGAGACTTCTTCATATTGTTACTCCCAATTTTTGGGCGGGTTCCGGTCCAAGGCCCAGCGCACTACCCACCATTGACTGCGCTAGGAAAGCTGCTCACTCTGAAGGCAATTCATGCCTAGTTTCAACGGACTGTCAATGTTTGTCCTTCCACGAAAACGCGGAAGTTTTTTCATACAGCCAGTAATAGTTGTTGACCATCTGATTGGTACGGCGAAAGCGGAAGCCGGCCGTCGAGAAGACCAGCAGCATTACGAAATCGATGCAGTAGTAGAGGGTGCTGAGCATCGGCCCATCAAACAGGGCGTGGTGCAGGAACTGCATCGCCCAGGCGAGTAGGAAGGTGTAGACGACAGTCAGCGGATAGTCGTTCCAGCCTTCGGCAACCGCCTTGCCGGCGCGCCAGGCCGTCCAGAAGCCAATCAGCACGACGATCGCGCGGATGATCAAGCGGGCGCCGGTATCGCTTTCGAAGAAAAGTCCCTGCATGTCAAACTCCCCCTTCGAGCTAGTGTCTTCCGCCTTCGAGATAAGCGGCACGGACTTCAGGATTGGCGAGCAGCTCCTTGCCGGAGCCGCTCATCGTTACCTTGCCGTTCACCATCACGTAAGCGCGGTGCGAAAGCCTGAGGGCGGCAAATGCGTTCTGTTCGACAAGAAACACCGTCAACCCTTCCTGTTGATTAAGCTTCCGAATCGCCTCGAAGATGCCCTTGACGATCAGCGGCGCCAGACCAAGCGAGGGTTCGTCGAGAAGCAGCAGCTTCGGGCGCGCCATCAGCGCGCGGCCGATCGACAGCATCTGCTGCTCGCCGCCCGAAAGGGTGCCGCCGCGCTGGGCATGGCGTTCCTTGAGACGTGGGAAGAGCGTGAATATCTTCTCGACGTCCTCGGTGAAGTATTTGAGATTGTCGAGGCCGGCGCCCATCTGAAGGTTCTCCAGAACCGTCATGCGTGGGAAGATGCGGCGACCTTCCGGCGACTGCGCGATGCGCAGGCGGGCGATTTCATGGGTCGGAAGCTTGGTGATGTCGCGGCCCTCGAAGACGACCGAACCGACACGGGCCTGCGGGCTGCCGCAGACCGTCATCATCAGCGTCGACTTGCCGGCGCCGTTGGCGCCGATCAGGCTGACGATCTCGCCCTTGTTGACTTGGACATCGACGCCGGCCAGCGCACGGATATTGCCATAATAGGTTTCGACGCCATTCACCTGAAGGAGCGGTTGACCCGTCATTACTTCATCGCCCATCAGTTTGCGCCTCCTTCGAGCTGCTCGACGGTTGCGATCACCTCTTCCACTTCTTCATCCTCGACACCGAGATAGGCCGCGATGACCTTCGGATCGTTCTTCACGTGATCCGGCGTGCCATCTGAAATCTTCTGGCCGTATTCGAGGACGACGACGTGGTCGGAGATTTCCATAACCACCGACATGTCGTGCTCGATGAGCAGGATAGATGTTCCGGTTTCAGCGCGGATGCTCTGCAGCAGCGCGTTGAGCGTAGCCGATTCCCGCGGGTTCAGGCCGGCGGCCGGTTCGTCTAGGCATAGCAGCTCCGGGCCGGTGCACATGGCACGGGCGATCTCTAGACGCCGCTGGGCGCCGTAGGGCAGATCGCCTGCCGGATCGTCGGCGCGGTCGATCAGATCGGCCTTCTCCAGCCAATAGCGCGCAAGCTCGATTGATGCGGCCGCCTCCCGTTTGTAGGGACCGATGCCGATGAGGCCGAGGATCGTATAACCCGACGCCTTCATCAGCTTGTTGTGCTGGGCGACGAGCAGATTCTCGAGAACCGTCAGGCCGGAGAATAGCCGGATGTTCTGGAAGGTGCGCGCCACCTTGGCTTCTTTAGTGATGCGAAAGTCCGGCAAACGCTCCAGCAGGTGCTGCTTGCCGCTCTTCTGGTTGAGCGTGATCATCCCCATCGTCGGCTTGTAGAAGCCGGTGATGCAGTTGAAGACGGTGGTCTTGCCGGCACCGTTCGGCCCGATCAGCGCGGTGATATCGCCGCGCTTGGCTTCGAAGGAGAAGTCGTTGATGGCCATCAGACCGCCGAACTTCATCGACAGGTGTTCGACCTTGAGAAGCGTATCGCTGGACATGGTGTTAGTGACGGGGCTCATCAACCATGGCCCTCCTTGATGAAGCTTCCGGATATTGCCTTGCGCGCCTTGAGGAAGGCGGTCGGTTCACGCGAACCGACGAAACCGCGCGGCTTGAACAGCATGACCACGACCATGGCGAGGCCGAAGATCAGCATGCGATACAATTCTGGTGTGAAAGTCGGCCCGAAGATCACTTTCAGGAAGTCCATTTCGCGCAGCAACTCGGTGCCGCCGACCATGACGATTGCGGCGATCGCAATGCCGGTCAGAGAACCCATGCCGCCGAGGACGACGATGGCGAGGATGACGGCCGATTCCAAGAAGACGAAGGATTCCGGCGAAACGAAGCCCTGACGGGCAGCAAAGAAGGACCCGGCGAAACCGGCAAACATCGCTCCCGTCGCAAAGGCCGTGAGTTTGGTCGTCACCGTATTGATGCCGAGCGAACGGCAGGCGATCTCGTCTTCGCGCAACGCTTCCCAGGCGCGCCCGATCGGCATGCGGCGCAGTCGGATGGTCACGTAGGCGGTCAGCATGCAGAGCGCCAAGATAAGGTAAAAAAGGAAGATCTTGTAGTAAGCCGAGGACATCGGCAGGTGAAAAAGCTTGGCGAAGCCGCCGGCCGTCGCATCGAAGGGAATGCCGAAGAGCGTCACCTTGGGAATGCTCGAGATACCGAAAGTCCCCTTGGTGACATCCGTCCAGTTTATGATGACGAGGCGGATGATTTCGCCGAAGGCGAGCGTCACGATGGCGAGGTAGTCGCCGCGCAGGCGCAGCACCGGGAAGCCGAGGATGACGCCCCAGAGTGCGGCGAAAATGCCGGAAAGCGGCAGGAGAACCCAGAAGGACAGGCCGAAATGGCTCGAAAGCAGCGCATAAGAATAGGCGCCGACTGCGTAGAAGGCGACATAGCCGAGATCGAGAAGACCGGCGAGGCCGACGACGATGTTCAGCCCCCAGGCAAGCATCACATAGATCAGGATCTGGATGCCGAAATTGTCGACATATGTCAGCGAGCCCTGAGGCCCTTTGATCGCCACCACCACCATGGGATAAAGCAGCAGCGCGATCAGCGCGATCTTTAGGAAATGCCGGTGGAAGAAGCTCTTCTCGGTTGAGATGGCGAGTTCACCCTGTCTCGCCTTTGCCAGCTTGCGGCTGTCGAGATGCGGCCGCAGGAAAACCACCGTGGCGAAGCGGCCGATCGCGGCGACAGCGACGAAGATCGCAAGCAGCCCCCAGCGCTGGACGATGATCAACTCGTTGTTGATGTTCTGATCGGTCTTGAGGCCGACATACAAAACGAACATGCCGAACGACAGGATGGCGGCGAAAAGAGCTTCAGTAAGGCCTTTACGGACAAGTCCTGCATCGGGCTTGCCTGCGGAATTATCAATGTTTGCCATGACGTTACACCTTCTCGACTTCCGGCCGTCCAAGAATACCCGTCGGCTTGAAGATCAGCACGAAAGCGAGGATGGCGAACGTCGCGACATCCTTGTACGCGATGGTGAAATAGGCCGACCACAGCGATTCGATCAGGCCTATCATCAATCCGCCGAGAACCGCGCCCGGCAATGAGCCGATGCCGCCGAGAACGGCTGCCGTAAATGCCTTGACACCCGGCGTGAAGCCGTCGGCGAACGAGGCGACACCATAATACATCAGGTACATCGTGCCGGCGACGGCGGCCAGTGCCGCACCCATGACGAAGGTGATCGAAATCGTCTGGTCGACATTGACGCCCAGCAGCGCCGCCATCTTGCGGTCCTGCTCCGTGGCGCGCTGGGCACGGCCGAGTGCGGTACGATTGACGATGTACCAAAAGACGGCGAGCAGCACGACCGTGATCACGATGATGACGATCTGTTTCAGCGACACCGAGACGTTGCCGAACTGATAGACCGAGCTGATCATCGGCGGGATCGGCTTGTTGCGCGGACCCTGCGTCACCTGGATGAAATTGGACAGCACGATCGACATGCCGATGGCGGTGATCAGCGGCGCCAGGCGGAAGGAACCGCGCAGCGGACGGTATGCGACTCGCTCGATCGTCCAATTCCACAAACTCGTCATCAGCATCGCGACGACAAGCATCGCCAGCAGCAGAACCGCCACCGGAAGACCTGCGAAGATGGATGTGAGGACGAGAAAGACGATAAGAGCGGCAAAACCACCGAGCATGAAAATGTCGCCATGGGCGAAATTGATCATGCCGATAATGCCGTAAACCATCGTATAGCCAATAGCCACAAGGCCATAGATGGATCCGAGCGTCAGCCCATTGAAGAGCTGCTGGACGAAATACTCCATATGTCGTTTTCCCCTGGATACGAGCCCAACAGGCTGCATCTCTTTTTGGTTCTTTGGTTCCCCGTTTCAGAGAACCTCATAGGCCGAATGCATACCGGTTTCGTTGGAAATGTGAAGACAAAAAGGATTTACTCCGACAAATTCTTGTCCGAACAGGCCTAACTGGCGCATTTTGAACCAAAGTCCACAGAAAATCGGCAAGGAAGGACCTATTTTTGGTCATAAACTGCCAGCGAGTTAACGATCCGAAGATGTCGCCGTCGATTTTCTACGCCGTTCGTCGCACAAGCTATTCCATAGAATTGGAAGATGGCGCAAATTCAAACCCCAACCCAGGTTCTTTTACGAATACCATTTCACCAGCAGACGCCCGATCTTCGTCTGACATCACTGAAAACTTATGGTAGCATCGTGGAACTGCGGTATCGGGGATGCAGAGCGCGACGGGAAGCACCATATCAAGCATGTGGTGAAAGGGATGGTTTGCGGATGAGCGACCGTGGGGTGCTCGCCGCATGGCGAACGGCAAAAGGACAATGCTGAGGACATTTGAACGGGCGGCGCTCGAAGCCGGCAAGGCCATTATCACGGTCTTGCGCAATGGCTTCCCGGTCGCCATGAAAGCGGATGCAAGTCCAGTGACGGTCGCCGACGAGGAGGCCGAACGCATCATCCTCGCTCATCTCGCCAGAGATTATCCCGAAATACCCGTCGTGGCGGAAGAATCCGTCGCCGCCGGAAAGGTGCCCGACATCGCCGGCCGAGGCTTCTTCCTGGTCGACCCTCTCGACGGCACGCGCGAATTCGTCGATGGGCGGCAGGAATTCACCGTCAACATCGCCTATATCGAGAACGGCGCCCCGGTGGCCGGCATCGTCTATGCGCCGGCGCTCGGCCTTGCCTTCTCAGGAGAACGGGGGCGGGCGCAAAGGCTCGTCGTGACCGATGATTTCGCGGTTGGCGCACGCGCCGCAATCGCCGTGCGCGAACAGCCGGACGACAGGCTGGCGCTTGCAAGCCTTCGTCACAACAGCCCGGAGACCGGAAACTTCCTCGCCCACCACGCGATCTCCAAATGCACGAATATCGGCTCCTCGCTGAAATTCTGCCTGCTGGCCGAAGGCAAGGCCGACGTCTATCCGCGCTTCACGCGTACTATGGAATGGGACACAGCGGCTGGCGATGCGGTGCTGCGCGCCGCTGGCGGTTCGACGGTGACGCTCGACGGCGCGCCGCTGAGCTACGGCAAGACCGGAACTGCCGCTGATTTCGACTTTGCCAACCCGAACTTCATCTCCTGGGGCGGCACCAAACGCGTCCTCGAACCGGTGTAGCCACCCGCAGCAATCCCTGAACGTCGGGCAGCGGCGCGATTTCTCGCACCGTGACGATTTCTGCACCTGCCGCGGCAGTCGCAACCGGCCCCGGCTTGGAGCGCCCCTTTTCTCCTAATGTCTGCCGGAAGTGTGCAGCGGTTCCGGGACAACAACACGCGCTTTGGAAGCGGGCGCCACGTGATCCAGGTCATATCGTCTTGTCATGATCGAGCGGCTGTCCACGGGACCGGACCGCTGGCAGTGGTCTGAGAGTGATTCGCAAACGGCGTGGGCGGATCAAGTGATTCTGGGGTGCGACGCCGTTTTTTCATCGTTCCGACGCCAGATCGTGACCCGTTCCGCCTTGATTTTGTCATATTCCGACACAGCTTGAGAATGATCGAGCAGCCTCGCTAAAAAGTTTTCGCGTCGGCAATCGTTAAAATTACCGTCTGACGACCGTCGGTCGCGTGCCGAAACAGCACGTCGGAACACCCCTGGAAGCCCTCGCCAAAGGCCTAGAAACCTTGACGAAATTCCAATTATTAACGAAATATCATGAGCTTGCCTCAACTTATCGCAAATGCGAAAGATTTGCTGCGATGCGATATTTCTCTGGACACCATTACACAATTGTCGCATTTTTCCGTTTTAGTAGGGTTACCAAGACCTGAGTGCAGCCCTGGTGACAGGGTAAACCATTGATCGCCTATTGCCGCCGCACCCCTCGAAGACAACAGAGTACGATCCTTGAGCATCACGGAACTAAACAACAGCATTTCGACAGAGTCCTTTAGGCCAAGCCGCCGCCAGCAGCCCAGCCCGAAGATCCAGACCCCTGTCATCCATAGCGATGCGCCGCAGGCGCCGTGGATGGATCTCGTCTTGAAGCGGGCGTTCGACATCGTTTCGTCGTTGAGCGCCCTCCTCGTCCTCGCCCCTTTCCTTCTGTTCGTCGCCTTGCTGATCAAGCTCGACAGCCCAGGACCGGTGCTCTTCAAGCAGACCCGCTGGGGCAAGAACTGCAAGACCATCAAGGTCTACAAGTTCCGCTCGATGCGCACCGATCTTTGCGATGTCTCGGGTATTGCCCAGACAGTGAAGAACGATCCGCGCATCACCCGCGTCGGCGCCATTCTTCGCCGCACGAACGTTGATGAGCTGCCGCAGTTGCTGAACGTGCTGATGGGTCACATGTCCGTCGTCGGTCCGCGCTGCCATGCAATCGGCATGCGTGCCGGCGGCATGCTCTACGAAGAGCTGGTTCCGGAATACCATCAACGCCATGCCATGCGTCCCGGCATGACGGGTCTTGCCCAGATGCGCGGCCTGCGCGGCCCGACCGACCGTCCG
This sequence comes from Rhizobium sp. NZLR8, assembly GCF_019685025.1. Classification (NCBI taxonomy): domain Bacteria; kingdom Pseudomonadati; phylum Pseudomonadota; class Alphaproteobacteria; order Hyphomicrobiales; family Rhizobiaceae; genus Rhizobium; species Rhizobium sp. NZLR8. Next base: position 119,277 of record NZ_JABDVY010000012.1, read on the forward strand.
GCCAAGGCGCGCGCGCGCATCGTCAGCGATCTCTATTACGTCGGGAATTTTTCGATTGTGATGGACATCCGCATCATTGCCGGAACCGTCGTGTCGGAGCTGACCCGAGGAAAAGGTTTCTAAGCTTTATGAGAGGGACCGGCTGCCTCAGCAGCCGGTCCCGCAATGCTCTGGCGGCCGCCTGCATGCGGCTGACCAAGAGCTTGCGCATTGCGCTCCTCAGATAAGTCCCAGCGTGTGTGACGAGAGACCGAAATGATCGTGACTCATCGCTGCCTTTGCCGGCCGCCGACCAGCGCGCGCATTCGATTTCGCGCCGAGTAAGCCTCGCCGACCGGCTGTCGTCCGAACTGCATCGTCGCAAAACCTTGGCCAGAAGTTCCATGCACCCGTGACGCAGCGCCATCGCGTGCGTGGACATGGGCAAGCGCCTGAAAAGGCGTAGATGTATTATTTCAGGTCATCGCCGTGCGAGCGCGAAGGCGAAGGCACTCTTCAGCGCATGCATCTGAAAGAGCGGGTTGAGGCGGTGTCTTTTGGCAACGCCGCCCGCAATCGTCCCTCCTTACAGAAGATTAGGCACGATCGTCCGCTTCGCCACGGTCACCAATCTGATGCAATAGAAGAAATCGGTCGCCCAGCAAAAGCCGGTCAGGCTTCCCTCCGAGTTGCCGGTCAGCCGGACTTCGATGAAAGCCGTGCGGTCGCTTCTCGGGAAAGCCGAGGGCAAGATAAAAATCGAAGTCCGCAAGCTTTGTCATCTCGCCGAGCCGCTCCTTGGCGCCGTTCGGCGCGACCGGTCCGTGAAGGCGAAAATCCAGCATCCTCAATGCAGTCGCCGCGCGCATGCTCACTTCTTTTCATCTTCGTACCACGTATGGCCTGCTTCAACCGAACCCCGCCGCTGGCAGCAAAAGGCTCCGAGCCGGGCGTTGGCAAAGACGACTTTTGCACTGCATCCGACGAACCAGATCACCAAAAGCGCGAGCTGGACTGATACACCAAAAGGAACGGAGACGATGTCTTGCGCTCAGCCCTATACCCAGCGCCACAAAGATCATCCCGGGAAATCAGTCCTAGTTCTTCGGCTCGCCCCCTTTTTTCGGCGCTACAAATTAACGATCTGCAGATGGCCGTCCCAGGCCACCGGCCGCGCCAGGGCATCTAAATTTGTTATCAAAGTCTTACGATGAGTTTAGGCAAATTTTAAATGTGGCAAGCTAGAGTGGCGTCCGTGGTCTTGCGTTGTGTAGAGAGTCCAATGACCGAAATGATACGTCCCCGAGTTAAATATGTCATCGGCCCCGATGGCAGCCCCCTGACGATCGCGGATCTTCCGCCGCCCAATACGCGGCGCTGGGTGATCCGTCGGAAGGCAGAGGTTGTCGCGGCTGTTCGCGGTGGCCTGTTGAGCTTGGAAGAGGCCTGCGAGCGTTATACGCTCACGGTCGAAGAATTCCTCTCCTGGCAGTCATCGATCAACAGCCATGGCCTTGCCGGCCTGCGCACCACGCGCATCCAGCAATATCGCCACTGATCGCACGCCATCATCGACATCTATTTCGGGCCGGACGCATCTCCCGTCAGGGAATGAAGAAGGCCCGAAATCATTGACGAGGCGGCGTAACACCAGAGGCCGGGCTGGGTGAAGGCATTTGCCAGCCCCGTTGTCTTCGCCGCCGCAATGACGATCGCGACCAGCAGCACGTCCATCATTGACCACTTGGACAGATGCGGCACGACGCGACGATAGAACAGGCTGCCGGCCCCACCGCCGGCGGTCGTCACTTCCGCGGCAATGCCGATCATCTTCAGAAGCGGGAGCAGAATCGAAACCAATGCGACGATCGCCGCCAACAGCCCATCCCCGCCTTGCCACAGCGACATAACGATCTCGATGAGCGAAGGCGTTCTGTCGAAGAAATACAGCGTCTCGAAATGGACCAGCGGCAGGACCAGGCCGAGCGCCAGGAAGAACGGCGCGGCCACCAGAAGAACGGGGCGGATCATCAAAAGCGCTCTCATTGCGCTGAACCCCGCATCGATCCGACATTTTTCATGAACACTTCGTCTCCCAAAGAATCGCCGCACAGGCTTGGCACGGCTGTGTGGCCGTGTCACCGTCGGCTACCACCATATCTGGTTGCAAGGAACGACAATGGACATTCGAAATGAAGATGGCGCCTCCGGGGGCCGCTATGCAGCCGAGGTCGAAGGGCATGCGGCGGAGATGACCTATTCGCGCGCATCGGCGAAGCTTATCATCATCGACCATACGGCTGTACCCGATGCGCTGCGCGGCAAGGGTGTAGGCCAGGCATTGGCGCTTCATGCCGTGGAGGCAGCCCGAACCGGCGGCTGGAAGATCATACCGCTGTGCCCCTTTTTCAAGGCGCAGGCACAGCGCCATCCGGAATGGCAGGATGTGGTGAACTGATTCTGGCCCGAAGGGGCGGTTTTAAGCCGACGACCCTTCAGACGGCGAAAACACCAAAAGCCATGTATGACGGACAGTGCGCCCGTCATACATGGCTTCTCAGTGGCGATCGCCAGGGCGCCGAAGTCGGCGCCCGCGGTTTTCTTTTACGCCCTAGAACAGGATGATTTTAGGCCAGATCGGCCTAAGATCTGAATCCTGTTCTAAATTGAAGAGTAAGAGCATGATGTCGTCCGAAAACCGCTCACACTTTTCGGCATCATGCTCTGGCGCGGGCGCCGCTGTCACGCTCTTCCAGCGCCGTCGCTCTTGCATATTCGGCCTGCATCTCCTCGAGCGCCATTTCCAGCGTCTCTTCCTGCATCTTCAGTTCCTTGATCGAAACCTGCAGGTTATCGGCCCGCTGACGCGCGGCCTTGGCGAAGGTCGGATAGGCAAAGTGATTCGGATCTGAGATACCGGACTTCTTTTCCTCGACGACGATCTGGCTTTCCAGATCCTTCGTCATTCGTTCGAATTCGGACATCATCATCTGCAACTGCTGCAATTGACGTCGTTTTTCGTTCACCTGAAACTCTTTCAGACGAACGAGGCTCTCTCGCGACTTCATACGCATTACTCCCGTGATGCGAGACCCCGGCTCAACTTGAAACCGCCCTGCGCGCCGCTTTGACACGGTTTGCTAAAAAATTTCCTGCGATATTAACAAATACCTACCGCTGGTAACCTTTCGTTTACGGGCATCGTTAATGATAGGCCAGATGATTTAAGGGTCGGTAAATGCCGCGGCATGAAGTTCGAACCTTTTCATTGGCGAGTCGGATGAATCACTTAGCGCCTTTTCCTAATGTCAAAGTTTAGGAGCGCCATTTGAGATTCCTATTGGAAAACAGAGAAATGGAAAAAATATTTAATAAATTCGATACTCCTTGCCAGAGTGAATTAGAATTTGTTAACCATTTCGTGGCAGCTTCCAAATCACGTAGCGTGTTCGGTATCGTGTAGGGGGCCAGACCACCTTTCGGCGGCGGTAAAGGGGATAATTATGCGGGTACTTCTCATCGAGGATGATAGCGCGACGGCGCAGAGCATCGAGTTGATGCTGAAATCAGAAAGTTTTAATGTTTATACCACCGATCTCGGTGAAGAAGGCGTCGATCTGGGCAAGCTGTATGATTATGACATCATCCTTCTCGATCTGAACCTGCCCGACATGTCCGGATATGAAGTGCTTCGCACGCTCCGGCTGTCCAAGGTCAAGACACCGATCCTCATTCTGTCGGGCATGGCCGGCATCGAAGACAAGGTTCGCGGCCTCGGCTTCGGCGCCGACGACTACATGACCAAGCCCTTCCACAAGGACGAGCTCGTCGCCCGCATCCATGCCATCGTCCGCCGCTCCAAGGGCCACGCCCAGTCGGTCATCATGACTGGCGAACTGATCGTCAATCTCGACGCCAAGACTGTCGAAGTCGGCGGCCAGCGTGTCCACCTGACGGGCAAGGAATACCAGATGCTGGAGCTGCTTTCGCTCCGTAAAGGCACTACCCTCACCAAGGAAATGTTCCTGAACCACCTTTATGGTGGCATGGACGAGCCGGAACTGAAGATCATCGACGTCTTCATCTGCAAGCTCCGCAAGAAGCTCGCCAACGCCGCCGGCGGCGCCAACTACATCGAGACCGTCTGGGGCCGTGGCTACGTTCTGCGCGAGCCGGATGGTGCCGAATACGCCGAAACCGCCTGATTTTCCGATCCCCCTTATCGGATAACGAAAATCCCGCCCTTTCGGCGGGATTTTTCGTTTCTGCCTGGCAATAAGAAGCCGTCCTGAGAGGATCGGGGCTGGATCGGTACAAAGGGAAACAATGGCTGCGGCCGAACGTGCTTACACCTTCGGCATCATGCTGCATGGGGAGAGGCATGCCATCAGGCAGCGATTGCGCGGTTTCCAAAAACAGCGGTCAAGATCTTGCGATCGAACGGCTTCAGCAGGAAGTCGGTGGCACCGGCCCGTTTGCCCGCCATCAGCTTCTTCAGATCCGCCTCGACGACACAGTAGTAGATCTTGACCTCTTTGCCGCCGTCCATGGCGCGGATGGCGGCGATGAGGTCGAGAGCGCCTTCCATGCCGGAATCGACGATCAGATATTCCGGCAGCTCCGCCTGGCAGCGCTGCAGTGCCTCGGCGGCGTTGGAGGCCTCGCTGACAAGAAAGTCGAGTTCAGAGAGAATGCGCTTGCCGACCTTGCGGACGATATCCGAATTATCGGTGATCATGAACCTTTGCATGGGCGCTCCTTTGCCCCCGCATTCGTCGCAGCAAGAGGCCTCTTACAACCCTGGAGGATAGGTCCATCAGGCTAAGGAATCGTTACCGGACGGGCGCGTACACCCGCCCCTCGCTCCGAAATCAGGCAGCGGCGGCTACCGCAGTGAACACCAGCTCTTCTGGGCTGGCGCTGTGATCAAGCGTCATTCCGCACTCCTGCGCCAGAAGCACGGTGTAATAGGGCTGGATCGAATGAGCGTCGATCGCCTCCTCGATGGTGCCGGTCGATATCTCGACGAATTTCGGCGGCAAGCGCATCAGTTTGCCTTTGGCCGTGAGCTTGAACCTTGCATCGAATTCGGGGTTCTCAAGCGTTACTTCGAGGACGCCGCCGCGCGGGATAGCGGAATAAGCAACCAGAAAGAGGTTGAGCAGCAGCTTGACGCGATTCTTGGCGACGATGGCGCGCGGCCCGTTCCAGATCACTTCGGTCTTCTTCTCGGCGACGGCGAAATCTTTGGCTGCTCGCTCGGCCTCGCCGGTGTCGATCGAGGCACCGACAGAACCCGAAGCGCCAAAGGCGAGACGTGCGAATTTCAGGCGGACGGAGGCGTTGAGCGCGCTGGTGCGGATCAGGTCCATCGCATCGGCATCGGCACCACCCTCATCCAGGAGTTCTAGGCCGTTATTGATCGCACCGACCGGTGAGATGACATCGTGGCAAACGCGGCTGCAAAGAAGCGCGGCCAGATCCGGGCCGGCCAAGGTGAGATTAAGGTTCTTGGACATCATCGTCTCCTGAGGGGCAGCAATTTCATTGCGCCCGGGAATATGCTTCATCAAAATTGCGCGAAGTTTGCGATCGTATTCGGTGCCATAATGACACCATATTTGGTAAACCGATTGTTAAGATCATCGGCGCAAAATGCACCAATCGCCGCGAGCGCTTGCCCGCTCCAGCCAAACGACGAACGGATGATACCATGCGCCCTCGATTTCCGCACCGATTCATCGACTTCTACAGGTTGCTTTCGGCCCTCGTCTTCTCCTCGCTGATGGTTGCCGGACCTGCCTCTGCCCAGGACAACGGCCAGTACACGATGCAGGAAATCGTCGACGCCGGCCACTCCTTCTTCGGTTCCGCCAGCGGCGGACTTGCCAAAGTCGTCGAGAGTGCCTTCCAGAAATACGGCCTGCCAAATGGCTACATTCTTGGACAAGAGGGCGGCGGCGCCTTCATCGCCGGTCTCACCTATGGCGAAGGCCAGTTGAACACCAAGAACGCCGGCGAACATAATCTCTACTGGCAAGGTCCCTCGCTCGGCCTCGATTACGGCGGCCAAGGCTCGCGCGTAATGATGCTGGTCTACGACCTGCCCTCCGTCAACGGTATCTATGCCCGGTTCGGCGGCGTCAGCGGCTCTGCCTATGTGATCGCCGGATTCGGCATGACGCTGCTCAAGAACAATGACGTCCTGGTCGTGCCGATCCGCACCGGCGTCGGCGCCCGCCTGGGTATCAATGTCGGCTATCTGAAGATCACCCAGGCACCGACCTGGAACCCCTTCTGAGGCCGCAAGGCCGCTGGAATCCATCCCCGCCGGCATCAGCGGCCTTGCCATGCGTGTCCTGCGTGCTTAATCATCGCGGCTGACCCCGTATCAACCTTCGAATCGATGGCCGCGCCGTGATCGAATATGCTCTCTTGTTCGGATTGGGCTTCCTGACCGCGGCCTTCCTCGTTTTTCTGGTCTCACCCGCCGTTCACCGCCGCATTGTCTGGTATACCGAGAACCGCTTGAAGGCGACCATGCCGCTAAGCCCGCAGGAGGTTCGCGCCCAGAAGGATATGGTGCGCGCGCTCTATGCCGCTGAAAATGCCCGGACCGCCCAGGACCTTCTGCGTGAGCGGGAGAAATCCCTTTCGCTCCAGCTTCGCCACGACGCGCTTGCCGTCGATGCAGGCAGGCTTGCCGCCGATATCGGCGAATTGCAGGCCCAGATCGGCGAGATGCATGTCGAGGCCGCCGAGCAGCGCTCGCATCTGCGCAAGGACGAGAATTATATCAGTCAGTTGAAGACCAATCTGCATATTGCCGAACAGTCCGTTGCCAACAAGGAGAGCGAACTGGCGACGATGAGGACGCGGCTGAGCAAGCTCGGCGAACAGACCGATGGACTGAGGATCGACCTGGCTGCACGCGAAACCGAGGCGGAGAGCCTGAAATTTCGCGCCAACGCCTTGCGCGACGAACGAGACACGTTGCGCCAGGACGTCACCCTGCTGCAGAAGCGTGCCAAGGATGCCGAACAGAAATTGACGCAGCAGCAGCACATGGTGATCCGCCTGGAGGATAAGGCCGCGCGCGACAGCGCGTCGGCCGCCGAAAAAGAAACCCTGGTCGCTCGCCGCCAGCAGGAGATCGTCAAGTTGAAGGAACAGTTGAAGGCCGCCAATGCCGAGATCCGCAAGGTCAACCGCGTGCTGCGCGACGCCGGTCTTGCCGGGATGGCCGCGGAGTTGCCGGCGGAGATGGCGGCCGAAGATACGACGACAGTCACGCTCGACGCCGCCGTTGTCACGGCAGAGATAGGCCAGGATGTCCGCAAACGCAGCGCCGCCCTTGCCGAGCGCTTGCAAAAGGCAAAGGCCGTACCCGGGCGCGATGGCACGATCCGTGAGGAGATCGCCTCGATCGCCGCCAACATGGTGGCGCTGACCGCACTCAACGAAGGTCCCTCATCGCCGATCCGCACGCTTCTCGCGGAGGCTGCGGAAAAGAACCCGAACGATCGCGTCAGCCTTGCCGACCGGGCAACGGCGATCATCGCCGATCCCCAGCGCTGAGACCTGCAGCAATTCAATATGCTACGGCGTCCTTCGTGTGTCTAAAAAGACGCTATAATTTAGATCCGACCCATCGCGGAAGCCATGGAAAATAGAGCGATCCCCGTCGCCGTCGCGGCGTTAAGGCTGTCGAGTTCCTCCGACTGTGGAATGCGCGCGCTCTGAAAGCGCGCAAGCAGCGCCTCCGGCAACCCCTCCCCCTCCGTGCCGACGACGAGCGCCATACGCATTGAAGCCGGAATAGCGCGGATATCGGTCTTGCCGTGCGGCGAAAGCGTCCAGATGGCAAAGCCCCGGTCGGCAAGTGCCAGAAGCATATCCAGTGCCTTGCCACCGCGCCGGTGCGGAACGCTCAGCACCGAACCAACCGAGACACGCAGCGCCTTGCGGTAGAGCGGATCACAGCTGGTTTCGTCGAGCAGCACTGCGTCGGCCCGGAAGGCGGCTGCATTGCGGAACATCGAGCCGGCATTGTCATGATTGGAGATGCCGCAGCCGACGAGAACCAGCGCCCGTTCCGGCAGCGCGTCGAGAAGTGCCGCCTCCCCGCGATCCTCCCGCCGGCCGAGTGCGAGTACGCCGCGATGCAGATGGAAACCGACGACGCCGTTAAGCACATCAGCCTCGGCGACAAAGACCGGCACGTCGGCCGGCAGTCGTTCCAGGATCGGCAGAACGCCGTCGACGCGGTTGCGCAGCAGCAGGATCTTCTCGGCGATAAAGCCGCGGTCTCCCAGGTGCGCCTCGGCGAGCATGCGCAGCACGACAGTGCCTTCGGCGATGAAGCGGTTCTCTCGGCCTGTCAGGTCACGCTCGCGGATGTTGCGGAATTCCGCGACGCGCGGATCGTCGGCGCTGTCGATGGCGATCGGGACGGCGGCCATGCCGACCTCAATTGCCCGAGACAGTGAGATCGGCGACGGAGCGGCCAGTCCTGAGATCGAAGACCAGCGCCTTACTCTTACCCTCGGCCGTCTCGCCGTAAAACAGGATCTGCCCTGCAGAAAACGAAGTGGACTGCACCTTGAAGCCGAGCGGCAGGGAAACCGTCGCCGAAAGCGGCGCATCCGAGGGCACGCCGGAGGCGGAAACCGTCGCCGCCGTGTCCTTCGGTTCGCTGTGCATCGTCTTGTAGACAACCGCCCCGAAGACCGCCATAAGGCTCACGAACATGATGGCGCCGGAAACGATCTGCAGGCGGACCATCTTGCGCCGGACACTTTCCATCGCCGGATCAAGGGGCTTCTCTTCCTGATCGTCTGGCTCGATAGCTGTCATCTGTGCGTCCCATTCTAAAAATACGTCGGAGAAGAAGCGTCTTGAGCGACCCCTTTAAACAAGCAGCCGGCAATAGAAAAGTCCTGACCGCCGACGAAACCGCAGAAGGCCGGCTCGACACCTGGCTGACGGCACAGGTCGCCGAGGAATTTTCGCGCAGCCGCATCAAGGCGCTGATCAAGGACGGCCAGGTTCTTCTGCGCGGCGAACCCGTCACCGACCCCCAGCGCAAGGTGCGCAATGGCGACAGTTTCGAGATCACGCTTCCCGAGCCGGAAGACCCGACGCCGCAAGGCGAGGATATTCCTCTCGATATCCTCCATGAGGACGAAGACGTCATCGTCATCTCCAAGCCTTCCGGTCTCGTCGTCCATCCCGGGCCTGGCAACTGGACGGGGACGCTGGTCAACGCGCTGATCTATCATTGCGGCGATACGCTCTCCGGCATCGGTGGCGTGCGCCGGCCTGGAATCGTCCACCGTCTAGACAAAGACACGACAGGGGTCATGGTCGTCGCCAAGAACGACATTGCCCATCGCCACCTCTCGCTCCAATTTGCCGACCATGGCCGCAGCATGCCGCTCGAGCGCGCCTATCAGGCCGTCGTCTGGGGCCGGCCCCGCACGCTGACGGGCACGGTCGACGCGCCGCTTGGCCGCGCCACCGGCGATCGCACGCGCCGCGCCGTCAAGCGCCCCGACAGTCATGACGCAGACGAGGCGATCACCCATTACGAGGTGGTCGAGCGCTTCCAAGAAAAACCCGACGCGACCGCGCTTGCCTCACTGGTCGAGTGCCACCTCGAAACCGGCCGCACCCATCAGATCCGTGTCCATATGGCCCATATCGGCCATCCGCTGCTTGGTGACACGGTTTACGGCGCTGGCTTCAAGACCAAGGCCAATATCCTGCCCGAAGAAATCCGCAAGGTCGTCAACGGTTTCGGCCGCCAGGCGCTGCATGCCTTCATGTTGCAGTTCGAGCATCCCCGCACCGGCGAAATCATGCGTTTCGAAGTGCCGCTACCGGATGATATGGTAGAACTGGTCGAGTCATTGCGAGGATAGAGGCGTCTTCGACCCCATCTCACACCTGCGTGAGCGGCACCTTGAACCGCCGTTTCGCCACACTTATCTGTATGTTGACTTAGTGCGGGCTTGCAGTAGAGCCGCATGTCCCGGTTTGCCTTTTTTAACGCGAGAACGCGTTGCCAACGGGAGCCGGAAGCCATTTTAGGAGGGTGCACTATGGCCCGAAATACCTTGCCGTCCATTACCGCCGGCGAAGCCGGTCTCAATCGTTACCTCGATGAAATCCGCAAGTTTCCGATGCTTGAGCCGCAGCAAGAATATATGCTCGCCAAGCGTTATGCCGAGCACGGTGATCGCGACGCCGCCCACCAACTCGTTACCAGCCATCTTCGCCTCGTCGCAAAGATCGCGATGGGTTATCGCGGCTACGGCCTGCCGATCGGCGAAGTCGTCTCCGAGGGCAATGTCGGTCTGATGCAAGCCGTCAAGAAATTCGATGCCGAACGCGGCTTCCGCCTTGCCACCTATGCTATGTGGTGGATCAAGGCCTCGATCCAGGAATATATTCTGCGTTCATGGTCGCTCGTGAAGATGGGCACGACCGCCAACCAGAAGCGCTTGTTTTTCAACCTGCGCCGGCTGAAAGGCCGTATCCAGGCAATTGATGACGGCGACTTGAAGCCGGAGCACGTCTCCGAAATCGCCACCAAGCTGAAAGTCTCGGAGGAGGAGGTCATTTCGATGAACCGCCGGCTGTCCGGCGACGCTTCGCTGAACGCGCCGATCAAGGCGGCCGAAGGTGACGGCGGCCAATGGCAGGATTGGCTGGTGGACGACCATGACAGCCAGGAAGACGTGCTGATCGAACAGGATGAGCTCGATACCCGTCGGCGTATGCTGGCGAAAGCGATGAGCGTGCTGAACGAGCGCGAACGCCGTATCTTCGAGGCTCGTCGCCTCGCCGAGGATCCGGTGACCCTGGAAGACCTTTCGACCGAATTCGACATCAGCCGCGAACGCGTCCGTCAGATCGAGGTCCGCGCCTTCGAAAAGGTGCAGGATGCTGTCCGCAAGGAAGCCCAGGAACGCGCCAAGGCCGTCCGCGTCGTCGAAGCAACGGCATAGACCTGCCGCGTGAGAATGCATGTCGCCCGGAAGTGCGTAGTGGTTCCGGAATAACGACATTAGAATGCGCCCGATAAATCGCGTTTTGATGCGACGCGCTTTAGAATTGAAGAAGGCGGGTCCTTGCGGCCCGCCTTTCTGTTTCATTCTCTTTTCGCAGCCTCGGCACCCTGTCAAAGGCCGGGAAAGCTGGCATTGCGGACGACCATCACTGACTCGTCGACACATCCCCGAGCGCAGTCCATTCCTTGATAGCGGTATTGAAGGCGTCCGTTCCCGTGCCCCCCTTTTCCATCGTCAGTAGCGCGCGGCGACCGTTGCGGTAGGTGACTGGGATATCGATCCAGCTACGGGTCGCCATCAGATCGAGATTGGCCTTGCGCGCATCGGGATAGTCGTTGAGCGCGATCATGTGGAAATCGTCGGTGATCTTGGCCGGAACCGCGATCAGCGCGTCGCCGCGGTCCTGCTCTGTGCGCTTCATCGAGATGCGCTGGACGCTGTCGATGCTGCCGCCTTCGAAATTCGGCGGCACCGAGAAAACGATCTCGACCAGATGACTTGCCGGCAGCGACGGATCGGAATTGCGTTTGAAAGTGACGAGTGCCGAGAGATTGCGTTCCGGCACGGTGACGTTGCCTTGTACCGTCGCCTCCTGGCGGCCGTCCTGACCGGCCTCGTGCTGCACACTCCAGACGACGGATCCCTCGATCGCGGTTGGCGAGCTTTGGCCGATACGTTCCTCATAGAGGAACATCTTTTGCGACGAACCGACGGGGGCGGTCTGCTGCGGAGATGCCGCCGGGCCGTTCGGCGTCAGCGTTTCGGCTGGTGCGACATCGCCCTGGGCGCTGGCAGGCGGCGTATCGGCTGCAGCGACATTCTGTTCGGCGACCGATTTTCCTTCCGCGGTCGGCGTTCCCGGCACCGTCGCCGGTCCGCTGTCGACCTCGGTTCCATCCATCAGCAGCCGCTGAGTGAATTTCGAATTGGCCACGGCGCCGTCATTGTTCAATGACGCCACCTGCGGGTTCGGCTGGGCCGGCGCCACTGGGGTATTCTGTGCTCCTGGCGTGGTCGGCTGAGCTGGCGCCACCGCGCCCGGCTGGGCAGGCGTCGCGGAGTTAGCCGGCGGCGGCGTCTCGTTCTTGGTCGCCTGCGACGGTGCCGAACTGACGAGCCCGTCGACCATCGCCACCAGCGCCTCTCTGTTCATCCAGCCGGCATAGGCGCCGCCACCGATCAAGATGAGTGCGAAGATGAGTGTGATCACGGTGCCGATGCCGAAGCGGCGGCGCTTCGGCTCCATCCGGAAATTCTTGCCCTGCAGCTTGGAAGCGACGATCCGATCGATATCCATCGCCGGATTGGCGTCATCATCGTCAGTGGCGACCGAGCCGCGGCGGTCGTAGCCGCGCAGCGCCTTCGCCTCGCGCCATTCCTCGCTCGGCGCGCCGCTTGCAGGCGCCGGCTTGCCGTTGTGCACTTCCGCGAAGATATCGACATCGTCGAAATGCGAGGCCACCGGCGTCTTCTTGCTGCTGCCGGCGTCGATCGGCGGCAGATCGTCGAAGGCTGCGGTCTCCCAGGAGAAACTTTCCTTGGCCGTCGGCATGACGGCCGCAGGCGCGACTTTTTCGAGGCTCGAAATCACCTCTTCGAAGGCGCGTGCCGAGACGTCGGCGGTGACTGGCGCCGTTTCCGAATATTGCCGGAGTTCCTCTTGCGCCCATTCGGTCTCGGCATCCTTCGGCGCCGGAGCCGGCGTTTCGGCGGCGGGCTCGCTCCAGACGGGATCGAAATGCGCTGCGGCATCGGCCTGCAGCGGCTCCTCGCGGCTGTGCTCGACGAATTCCTGCGGACGATCGAACTCTGCAACCGGCTCCACCAGCCGATGGGCAGCATGGTCTAGGCCGCGCGCGACGCGTTGGGAGGCGTCGATAGGCTCGTACGCCTTCTCGGCAGCCGGCTCCTCGCTTTCCACCGTCGCCGGTTCGGCCGCGAGTTCTTCGGCCTCTGCGGGATGCTGCTCGTCGGGATGATATTCGCCGGATTCCTCGTTGCGATTCTCGGCAGGCGGCTCCCAGCGCTCATCATCTGCAGGCCAAGCCTCGGCAGCGATGTCGCGCCCCTCGCTGGAATGCCATTCCTCGGCCGGCGCTTCCTCTTCATGCGAGGGATGCCAGTATGTTTCGGTAGGAACGGGTGTCTCTGCCTGCGCGGGAGCGGTGGCCTCGGCCGCAACAGACGTCTCCGGGAGGCTGCGCGCTTGCTCGGAGAGAGGTTCCTCGTCCGCCAGCTTTTCCTGGGGCTCCTGCGGCGCGGCTGCCTCCAGGTGATCCGGCTCGTCGGCGGGCTCAACCGCCTGCGGTTCCGCAGAGGCTTCGTAGGTCGGCTCTTCGACGACAGGCGCAGGTGTTGGTTCGCTTTCGTCGTGAACCGTTTGTTCTTCCGAAGATTCCGGCGCGGGGACCGCGGCAACCGCCGCCTCGAGCGGCAGCGCTTCGGAGTGTTCGCCTTCCACTTCGCGGATGGCGGCCTCGAGCTTTTCGAGCTGGCGTTGCAGCATGGCTTCCGGCGGACGCGGCTTCATGTTCTCGAGCTGCCGCTGCACTGCGCCGCGGGCACGTTCGTAGACTTTCACCCGCATCTCGGGGGTATTTTCAGCCAGGCCGTCGACGGCCCGCCGAATAACTGCAATAAAATCCGCCATCAGTACTTTCTCAAGAAGTCCGGCACCCTACCGAACTATCCTCCACAGTGACCCGTGAGCTTAATCCTCAAACGGATCGGTCACAAGTATCGTGTCATCCCGCTCCGGGCTCGTGGAAAGGAGCGCGACGGGCGCCCCGATCAGTTCCTCGACCTGGCGAACATATTTGATCGCCTGCGCCGGCAGATCCGCCCAACTGCGGGCGCCGACGGTCGATTCTTTCCACCCCTCCAGCGTGATGTAGATCGGTTCGACCCTAGCTTGCGCTCCCTGGCTTGCCGGAAGATGATCAATCTGTTCGCCGTCGAGCATGTAGCCGACGCAGATCTTCAATTCCTCGAGGCCGTCGAGCACGTCGAGCTTAGTCAGCGCGATACCCGTGATGCCGTTGGTGGCGATCGATTGGCGCACGAGTGCGGCATCGAACCAGCCGCAGCGCCGCTTGCGCCCGGTCACCACGCCGAACTCATGACCTTTTTCGCCAAGGAACTCACCGATGGCGTCCTTCAGCTCGGTCGGAAACGGACCTTCGCCGACGCGCGTCGTATAGGCCTTGGTGATGCCAAGAATATAGCCGAGCGAGCCCGGTCCCATGCCGGAACCGGCCGCGGCCTGGCCGGCCACGGTGTTAGACGAGGTCACGAAAGGATAGGTGCCGTGATCGATATCGAGCAGGGTGCCCTGCGCGCCCTCGAAGAGGATACGGGAGCCCTTGCGGCGCTCCTTGTCGAGGAAGAGCCAGACGGTATCACGGAACGGCAGCACCCGATCGGCGACCGAGGTCAGTTCATCCATGATCGTCTGGTGGCTGACTTCGGCGACGCCGAGGCCGCGGCGAAGCGCATTGTGATGCGTCAGAATACGGTCGACCTTGCCGGCAAGACTGTCGAGATCGGCAAGATCCATCACCCGGATGGCGCGGCGGCCGACCTTGTCTTCATAGGCCGGACCGATGCCGCGGCGTGTCGTGCCGATCTTGGTGCCGCTGTTAGATGCCGCATCCTCGCGCATCGCATCGAGCTCGCGGTGCAGCGACAAGATGAGCGTCGCATTGTCGGCAATGCGCAGATTATCAGGCGTCACCGTCACGCCCTGGGCCTCCAGTCGACCGATCTCGGCGATCAGCGCATGCGGGTCGACGACGACGCCGTTGCCGATCACCGCCATCTTGCCCGGGCGCACGACACCGGACGGCAGCAGCGACAGCTTGTAGCTCGTGCCGTCGATGACGAGCGTGTGGCCGGCATTGTGTCCGCCCTGATAGCGCACGACAATATCCGCACGCTCCGAAAGCCAGTCGACAATTTTGCCCTTGCCCTCGTCACCCCATTGCGAACCGACCACGACTACGTTCGTCATCCAACTCTTCCTGTTACCGGCGGAAAACCGCACACCTGCTCAAACCCGCGCATCTATAAAGCTTTGTTTTTGGGAAAGCGACCCTGTTGTCACAGGTGATTGGGCTTTTTACGTGACAAATCAGCAGCCGGCAGGTTATTGCCCGTCACAAAACGCCGCGCGGCGATCGCGGAAAGATGGGAAGAACGCTTTTGCAAGCCAGGGCCTACATCTGCCTCGTTATCGCCACCCTCTGCTGGGGCGGCAACTCCGTCGCCGGCAAGCTCGCACTCGGGCATATCAGCCCGATGATGCTGACCTTCCTGCGCTGGTTTATCGCCGTGGCGCTGATCGCCCTGATCTCGGTGCCCCAGCTCAAGAGGGACTGGCCGGTGGTCAGGAAGAACCTGCCGTTGCTCTTTTTCTACGGCGTCATCGGCTACACGCTTTTCAACGCCATGCTTTATTCGGCCGTGCAATATACGACGGCAATCAATGTCGCCATCGAGCAGGCCGGCATCCCGATGCTGATCTTCCTGCTGAATTTCATGTTCTTCCGCACTGGCATTTCGCTGGCCCAATGTCTCGGCTTCGGCTTGACGCTGATCGGCGTCGCTCTGACCGCCGCTCATGGCGACCTGACAACGCTGCTGCAATTAAGCCTCAACCGCGGTGATGGGCTGATGCTGATCGCCATTGCCGCCTATTCGGTCTACACGATCTTCCTGCGCTGGAAACCGCCGCTCGACTGGCGCACGCTGATGGCGATCCCGGCATTTGCAGCCATGCTGACCTCGGTGCCGCTGCTCCTTTGGGAAGCCGGCCGCGATGCCGCGCAATGGCCGGACCATGCTGGCTGGATCATCACGCTCTACACGGCGATCTTTCCCTCGCTGGTGGCGCAGATCCTCTATATCAAGGGTGTCGTGGCTATCGGCGCCAACAGGGCCGGCCTGTTCATCAATCTCGTGCCGGTGTTCGGAACGCTGCTCTCCGTCGTCCTGATCGGCGAGACGCTGCAGTCCTTCCATGTGATCGCGCTGGTGTTGACCTTGGGCGGCATCGCGATCGCCGAAAAAGGCCGGCCGAAAGCTTCGGCCGCGACTGTTCCCGCCTCACCGGTGGATTGATGCATGTCAGGAAGTGCGCGGCGGTTCAACAAAAGAACCAAAGCGCCTCGGATGAATCAAGTTTGACGCGACGCGCTTTGGTCTATCCAAGCTCCAGAGTCGTCACGCCGAAGACATGCTTTAGTGGGATGGCCGGCGCCGGCCCGCGATACATGCGTGTCGTCTCGAACACCGGTTGAAGGCCGAGGCTTTCGGCAAGCGCGACCGCCTCGTGGTTCTCCGCGGGGATATCGATGAAGATCGAAGCCCCCTTCGCCTCGGGGATCAATTCGGCAAGCAGTGCTGCGGCGCTGTCGGCATCATTGGCAAAAAGCGGGCCGATCTTGTAGCCCTCGTAGCAGCGGCGGATCGTGCCGTAACCGCGGATCTTGCCGCTTTTGCGTACCACTACTGAGCGGCGACCCTTGCGACCGGTGCACCAGGCCGCGAGGAAGGCATCGCGCGGCTGCGGAAAGATCGCCGAATCATAACGCTGCAGGCCTTCCAGGCGCGAATCCAGCACCGGCTGCGCGGCAAGCGTCGAGACCGGCAAGGAGGTGACGACGCCGCCGTAGCGAAGGGTGGAGTAGGCGGGTTCGAAGCCGGCCTTGCGGTAGTTATCCTGCTGTGCGGCGACGCCGTCAAGGCCGATCGTGCGATCGTGTGCGCTGGCGATGCCCGCCTCCCAGATCGTCCTGCCATAACCCTTGCCGCGGAAATCGGGATGAACGATGTAGAGGCCGAGGAAGGCGAAACTCTCGCCATATTTGACGACCGAGATCGAACCGACGGGGACTTCACCGATGGCGCCGACGAAGAATCCGGACGAATCGGCCTCCATGAATGCAAGCGAATCATCGAGGCCTGGGTTCCAGCCCTCCTGACGCGCCCATTCGAGCACGAGTTCCAGTTCGCCGGGCCGCATCGAACGAACGGCAAATTCCGAATTCATGCGACTTTCCCAGATTGCATGTCCCGCAAGTCCATCCCGGCAATGTCAAAGTAATTGTCAGGTCCCCGACTCCCCGATTGCACCTGCGAATGATGGAGAGCCGCGTTGATGGACGTGACGACGCGTATAATCATTTTTCGAGGCAATGCAGAAAGCTTGGTTTCCGCATTACCATGAAACAATGCCGATGCAAGCTCAAGAAAATTACTTGCGCGCCAATTATCCTCCTGCGAGCGCGAATAAAACGCCGCGCCGAAAAGATATCGCCTGGCCGTTCCGAAAAAGAGAAAAGCATTTCGGCCGAAATCACTTCCGCAAGCCGGGAAAACCGCTGTTGAAACCGGGCGCGGCGGCGGTCGCCGCGCCGACGGATCACCGGGCCGTTCCGCTCATCACGGTCTTCTGCTTTTCGATCCCGCTCGCCATCGGCGAGAAAAGACGCGCTGTCTCGGCCGCCGGTGCGGGATAACCAAACGCGTAACCCTGCAGGCCATCACAGCCGAGTTGCGCCAACACGACGGCATGCGCCTCGGTCTCGATGCCCTCGGCGATCACCTCGACGTCGAGCGCCTTGGCGATTTCCACGATCGAACCCACCACGCGCCGCTGCTCGGCGGAGCTGACAACCTCGGCGATGAGCTGCCGGTCGATCTTCAACCGTTTCGGCCGCAGCTTAACGAGACCGATGAGCGAGGCATGGCCCGATCCGAAATCATCGATCTCGATGTCGATACCCATCTGTTTGATATCGCCGATATGATCGAGCAGTCTTTCGTCGCTGTCGTCGAGGAAAATCGTCTCGACCAGTTCGAAGACGATCGCGGCGGGCGGAATATCGAGCTTCCTCAGCTTGCCGAGCAATGTCGGATCGGCAAGGCGCGACCCCGAGATGTTGACGGCGATGCGTGGAACCGCAAGGCCGCGAGACAGCCAGGACAGCCGGTCTTCGAGAACGCTCTTGAGGATCGCCGCATCGATCTCCGCCGCAAGCCCGTGCTCGTCGGCGATCTTCAGGAAAATCCCTGGGGCGAGCACGCCCTTGTCGGGATGTTTCCAGCGCGCCAGCGCCTCAAAGCCGATGACTTCCCGGGTCCGGGCGTCAAGCTGCACCTGATAGTAGGGAACGATCTCGCCGCGCTCCAGCCCCAGCTTGAGCTCTTCGGCGAGGCGGCGCTTGGCGCGCAGATCCTCCTGTAGTTGCCGCGTGAAGAATTCGACGCGGTTGCGCCCGAGCTTCTTCGCCTGGTAGAGCGCCAGATCGGATTCGGCAAGCAGGTTGCGCGCCCGCCGATCGCCGCTCCAGGAAACACCGATCGAGGCGCCGGATTGCAGCATCTCGTGGCCGAAGCGGATCTTCTTGCGCAGCCGACGCTGAAGATCCTCGGTGATCAGCTTCAGCTCAGTGAGATCGCTGAAATTGACCAGTACGATGACGAATTCATCACCGCCAACGCGGGCGACCATGCCATTTGCGGGAATGGCGGCGGTGATGCGAAGCGCTGCGGCCCTGAGCACGGCGTCGCCTGCCGCATGGCCGTGACTGTCATTGATCTGCTTGAACTGGTCGAGGTCGAGATGCAGGACGCCAAGCGTCGTGATGCTCTTGTCAACCGGCAGTTCGGTGAGCCGCTTGTCGAGAAGCCGCCGGTTCGGCAAGCCAGTGAGATAATCGTGATCGGCGACGTGCTCGATGCGCGCATTGCTTTCCTCGAGCGCCACCGCCTTCGCCTCGGCCACCATTTTCTGTCGCGCGAGCTCGGCATTGAGCACTATGTCGGCAGTCACATCCCATTCGGCGCCGATGAACGAGGGAAGCCCCTCTGCATCCACATAGAAATGCGCGCGTGAACGCAGATAGCGGATTTCGCCGCTCGGCAGTACGATCCGGAATTGCGAATTATAGGCGCCGCGTGTTGCAATCGCCTGGTCGAAGTCGCGTTCGGCCTGCTCACGATCGTCGGGATGGATCGCATTCGACCATAACCATGCCGGCACGTCCCGACATGTCTCGCCGGTCTCGTAGAGACGGTGCATCTGCGCATCCCACAGGATCCCGCCCTTTGCGATGCTGTGTTCCCAGACACCGATCCGGGATGCATCGAGAGCGAGTTCGAGCCGGCGCAGAAGATCCTGGAACTCTTGTTCGGATCGTGTGGGTCTATTTTCTGGCAACGCGGTCTCAGCCTTAGGAGCTTCCATAATTGCAATATGGTCTCAAGCCGGCATTAATGAAGCCTTGTGCCGATGATCGAACTAGTCACTAGGTGAACCGTCCGTTACGACTTTCCCCTTTTGGATCAGAGAACTTGCAGTCCACGGCGCCCTTCAGGATCAGTGGTTGTGCCGCGGCGGTCTTTTGGCGATCTGACGAAATTCCGCCGCTCCCTCCAGAACTGCGCCGTCGGACAACTGCGTGACCGAGCGGCGGTAGATCTGCTGCCATGGCGTCGCGTCCGCCGGCACCGGCGGAATTCCCTCTGCCTTGCGCCGTTCGATTTCAGTCTCGTCGACCAGCATGTTGCAGCGCCCCTGATTGAAGTCGATGCAGATGACATCGCCGGTGCGAAGCCAGGCGAGGCCGCCGCCGGCAGCACTTTCCGGCGAAGCATTGAGGATCGAGGGGCTGTCGGCCGTGCCCGATTGGCGGCCATCGCCGATCGTCGGCAGGCTGCTTATGCCGCGTTTCAGCAGGTGATCCGGCGGCTGCATGTTGACGACCTCAGCCGAACCCGGCCAGCCGAGCGGCCCGGCGCCGCGGATGACAAGGATGGTATTTTCGTCAATGTCGAGTTCAGGATCGTTGATGCGCTTGTGATAGTCCTCCGACCCGTCAAAAACCACCGCCCGGCCCTCGAAGACGCCCTCGCGCCCCGGCTCCTGAAGGTAGCGCCGGCGGAAATCCTCCGAGACGACACTCATCTTCATGATCGCGAAATCGAAGAGATTGCCCTTGAGAACAAGGAAGCCGGCTCGCTCCTTCAGCGGTTCAGCGAATGGCCGGATAACCTCGCGGTCGCGCGCCTCCTTGCCCTGCAGGTTTTCGGCCATCGTCCTGCCCGTCACCGTGCGACAGTCGCCATCGAGCTTTCCGGCCTGCAGCAATTCCCACATGATCGCCGGCGTGCCGCCGGCGCGATGAAAACGCTCGCCGAGATAGGCGCCCGCCGGTTGGACATTGGCCAGCAGCGGGATATCGAAGCCGTGCACCTGCCAGTCGTCGGGATGAAGTTCGACGCCGGCGTGTTTCGCCATTGCCGCCAGATGCGGCTGTGCGTTGGTGGAACCGCCGATCGCCGAATTGGTGCGGATGGCATTGAGGAAAGCCTCGCGGGTCAGGATATCCGACGGCTTCAGATCCTCGAAGACGATTTCGACGGCGCGCCGCCCGGTACGATAGGCCATCTGGCCGCGTTCGCGATATGCGGCCGGAATGGCGCCGCAACCGGTCAGCGAAAGGCCGAGTGCCTCGGCAAGGGCGTTCATCGTCGAAGCCGTGCCCATCGTATTGCAGTGGCCGACTGATGGCGCTGAATCGAGCGCCGCCTGCAGGAATTCTTCCCGATCGATCTCGCCTGCCGCATATTTTCGCCGCATCCGCCAGATCACCGTGCCGGAACCCGCCAGTTCCCCCTCGTGCCAGCCGTCGAGCATCGGACCGCCGGAAAGCACGATCGCCGGAATATCGACCGTCGACGCAGCCATGATCGCCGAAGGCGTGGTCTTGTCGCAGCCGGTCGTCAGCACGACGCCGTCGAGCGGATAGCCGTAGAGGATTTCAACGAGGCCGAGATAGGCGAGATTGCGGTCGAGCGCAGCCGTCGGGCGCTTGCAGTTCTCGAAGATCGGATGCGTCGGAAACTCGATCGGAATGCCGCCGGCATCGCGAATGCCGTCGCGCACGCGCGTGGCAAGCTCGACATGAACCCTGTTGCAGGGCGTGAGATCGCTGCCGCTCTGGGCAATCCCGATGATCGGCTTGCCGGATCGCAATTCTTCCGGCGTGATGCCGTAGTTCATGAAACGCTCAAGATAGAGCGCTGCCATGTCGATGTGGTCGGGATTGTCGAACCAATCCTGGGAACGCAGGCGCCGCTTCGGAGAATGGCTGTCAGTCACCTCTTTCCTCCCGGCAGGGCATTCTTCTCTTCGAGATGGAGGAGCAGGGCGCTATGATCTTTTTCGCCATTGCCGTTTGCGACGAATTCGCTGAATTCGGCGTGCACCGTCGCAGTCAGGGGCAGCGTCAGCGACAAGGTGTCGGCCGTCTCCATGGCGGCGTTCAGATCTTTCAACTGGTTGCTCGACGAACCGCCTGGAGTAAACTGCCTTTCGACCATGCGCTTGCCGTGCAGTTCAAGGATACGGCTCTCGGCAAAGCCGCCGCGAATGGCGTCGCGAAAGGCTGCCGGCGAGCCGCCGCCGGCTGTAATCAACATCATCGCTTCGGCAACGGCGCCGATCGTTACCGCGACGATCTGCTGGTTGGCAAGCTTGGCAAGCTGGCCTGCTCCGCTTGGGCCGACGCGGGTCACGCGCCCCATCGGCGCAAAGACATCTGTAAGCGCATCGACGACGTCCTTGTCGCCGCCGGCCATGATGGCCAGCGTACCGGCATCCGCCCCGACGACGCCGCCGGACACCGGCGCATCGACATGAGCGATACCGCGTTCGGAAAGCCTGGCAGAATGGTCGCGGGCGAAATGCGGGGCGATCGAACTCATATCGATAACGACGGCGCCTGATGTCATCGCATCGACCGCTCCGCGGTTAAACAGCACGTCCTTCACCGCCTCGGCGTTGGTCAGCATGGTGATGACGACATCAGCGCCTGAAACGGCATCTGCGGGTGTTTCCGCGCAGATCGCGCCGTCTCCTGCGAGGGCCTCGGCCTTGCTGGGATCACGATTCCAGACGGCGACGGCAAAACCCGCGCCAAGCAGCCGACGCGCCATCGGCGCTCCCATCAGGCCGGTGCCGAGAAAGGCGATCCGCCTCCCGTCATGACCTTTGCTCGAACCTGTCATTCAGTCCTCCCAACTGTTGTTCGTCTTTGATAACCCGCTCACCCGCCGTTGCAACTATTTTGGTGATGCATCGGCCTGAAAACGATACGGGCGGGAACCGAAGTTCCCGCCCGATTTACTCGACAAAGGAAGGTTGAATTCTGTTTATTCCGCCGCGAGCCGGATGACCTCCGCCTCTTCTTCCTTGTGCTCGTCCGGCTTGTGCTGGACGAGCGGACGGTTGCCCGTCAACCGCCGTAGCAGCACGTAGAAGACGGGCGTCATGAAGATGCCGAAGAAGGTCACCCCGATCATGCCCGAGAAAACCGCGACACCCATGGCCGCGCGCATCTCCGCGCCGGCGCCCGTGGAGACGACGAGCGGCACGACACCCATGATGAACGCCAGGGAGGTCATCAGGATCGGGCGAAGACGAAGGCGGCTGGCCTCGATCGCGGCCTCCCGCGGTGTCCTTCCCTCGAACTCCAGTTCGCGGGCGAATTCCACGATCAGGATCGCGTTCTTCGCCGATAGACCGACAAGCACCACAAGGCCGATCTGGGTGAAGATATTGTTGTCTCCACCGGTGAGCCAGACTCCTGTCAGCGCGGCCAGTACACCCATCGGCACGATCATGATGATCGCAAGCGGCAGCGTCAGACTTTCATACTGGGCGGCAAGCACCAGGAAGACGAGCAACAGTGCCAGCGGGAAGACGACGATACTGGAGTTACCGGCAAGGATCTGCTGATAGGTCAGATCCGTCCATTCGAAGTCGATACCCGCAGGCAGGGTCTCGTGAAGGATCTTCTCGATAGCGGCCTGCGCCTGGCCGGACGAGAAGCCCGGCGCCGGACCGCCGTTGATATCGGCCGCGAGGAAGCCGTTGTAGCGGTTCGCGCGCTCCGGACCCGTGCTCGGCTCAACCTTCAGCAGGGCTGAAAGCGGGATCATCTCACCCGATGCCGAACGGACCTTCAACTGGCCGATATCTTCCGGCTGAGCGCGGAATTTGGCATCGGCCTGCACACGGACGCTGTAGGTGCGGCCGAAGGCATTGAAGTCGTTCACATAGAGCGAACCGAGATAGATCTGCAGTGTCTGGAAGACGTCGGTGACGGAAACCCCGAGCTGCTCGGCCTTGGCGCGGTCGAGATCGGCATAGAGCTGCGGCACGTTGATCTGGAAGCTGGAGAACAGCCCGGCGAGCTCAGGCGTCTGATAGGCTTTCGCAAGAACTGCCTTGGTGGCCTCGTCGAGCGCCTGGTTGCCAAGGCCTGCACGATCCTCGATCTGCAGCTTGAAGCCGCCCGTCGTGCCGAGACCGTTGACCGGCGGCGGCGGGAACATGGCGATGAAGGCATCCTGAATGGAGCCGAACTTCTGGTTCAGCGCCATAGCGATGGCGCCCCCGGAGAGATCAGGCGTCTTGCGCTCCTCGAAATCCTTCAGCGTCACGAAGACGATGCCGGCATTCGAAGAGTTGGTGAAGCCGTTGATCGACAGGCCCGGGAAGGCGATCGCATTGGCAACGCCCGGCTGCGCCAGCGCGATGTCGGTCATGCGCTTGATGACATTTTCCGTGCGGTCGAGGCTTGCGGCGTCCGGCAACTGGGCGAAACCGATCAGATACTGCTTATCCTGAGACGGCACGAAGCCGCCGGGGACCGTACTGAATAGGCTATAGGTCGCACCGACCAGCGCCAGATAGATCACCATGACGATGCTCTTGCGCGACAGCAATCCGCCCACGCCCTTGCCGTAGGCATTCGAGCCCGCGCCGAAGACACGGTTGAAGCCACGGAAGAACCAGCCGAAGATGGCGTCCATGAAGCGCGTCAGCCAGTCCTTCGGCTCATGATGGCCCTTCAGCAGAAGGGCTGCCAGCGCTGGCGAGAGGGTGAGCGAGTTGAAGGCCGAGATGACGGTCGAGATGGCGATCGTCAGTGCGAACTGACGATAGAACTGACCCGAAAGGCCGGAGATGAAGGCCAGCGGAACGAAGACCGCGACGAGGACCAGCGCGATCGCGACGATCGGACCGGAGACTTCCTTCATCGCCTTGTAGGTGGCGGCCCGTGGCGACAGCCCCTGTTCGATATTGCGCTCGACGTTTTCGACCACCACGATCGCGTCGTCGACGACGATACCGATCGCGAGCACCAGCCCGAACAGACTGAGCGCGTTGATCGAGAAGCCGAAGACATACATCACCGCAAAGGTGCCGATGATCGATACCGGAACCGCGATCAGCGGAATGATCGAGGCGCGCCATGTCTGCAAGAACAGGATGACGACGAGAACAACAAGCGCAATGGCTTCGAGCAGCGTGTCGATGACCTTCTCGATCGAGGCACGCACGAATTTCGTCGTATCGTAGACGATCTCGTATTTAACGCCCTCGGGCATGGCGAGCTGCAGCTGATCCATGGTGGCGTGCACATTGTCGGCGATTTCGATCGCATTCGAACCGGGCGCCTGAAGCACGGCAACGGCAACGGCCGGCTTGCCGTCGAGCAGCGAACGCAGCGTATAGTCCGCGGCACCGAGTTCGATGCGGGCGACATCGCGCAGGCGGGTGATCTCGCCACTGGCGCCCGTCTTAACGATGATGCTGCCGAACTCCTCGGGTGTGCGTAGGCGGCCCTGAGCATTCACGTTGAGCTGCAGATCCACACCCGGCTGGCTCGGCGATGCGCCGATGATGCCGGCGGCGGCCTGGACGTTCTGGGAACTGATGGCGTTGCTGATGTCGCTCGCGGCGAGATTATGCTCGGCAGCCTTCTGTGGGTCGATCCAGACCCGCATGGAATAATCGCCAGCGCCGAAGACCTGCACCTGACCGACGCCGGCGATGCGGGCAAGCCGATCCTTGATATTCAGAGTCGCGTAATTGCGAAGATAGGTGATGTCGTGATTGTCACCGTCGGAGACGAGGTTGACGACCATGATGAAGTTGGGCGAACTCTTGACCGTCGTGATGCCGAGCGAACGGACTTCCGCCGGCAGCCGCGGTTCGGCCTGCGAAACACGGTTCTGCACCAACTGCTGCGCCTTGTCGGCGTCGGTGCCGAGCTTGAAGGTGACGGTCACGTTGAGCACGCCGTCGGATGTCGCCTGGCTGGACATGTAGAGCATGCCCTCGACGCCGTTGATCTGCTCTTCGAGCGGCGTCGCCACGGTTTCGGCGATGACCGACGGGTTGGCGCCGGGATAGGTGGCGCGCACGACAATCGACGGCGGCACCACCTCCGGATATTCGGAAATCGGCAGCGAGCGCAGGCCGATCAGGCCGGCAACCACGATGAGGACCGAAAGAACGCCGGCAAAGACCGGGCGGTCGACAAAGAATCTGGAGATGTTCATATCAAAGCCCTCTCCGGGGTGAACATGGATGCAAAGTCCCTCTCCGGCGGTTTGGAAGCCGCCGGCGGGTCATATCATTTCGGGTATTGGCCTTCCCAGAAGCGAAGGCATCGCCCTCCCCCGGGAGGGGGCAGGCGATGTGTTATTGAGCGGTCGCGACCTTCTCTTCCATCTGGGGTGCTACGACTGCCCCTGGACGGATGCGCTGCAAACCGTTGACGACAATCGTCTCGCCGGCGTTCAGGCCGCTTTCGACCACCCGCTGGCCATCGGAAAGTGTGCCGAGCTGGACCTGCCGGTAGGCGACCTTGTTTTCGGCATCGACGACGAAGACGAATTTCTTGTCCTGGTCGGTGCCGACGGCGCGGTCGCTGATGACGATCTTGTTCTCGGCCTTCGGCTGGCCCATACGCACCCGCACGAACTGGCCGGGGATGAGACGCCCGCCCGGATTGTCAAACACGGCGCGCACGCCGATCGTGCCGCTTGAGGCATCGACCTCATTGTCGATCAGCTGCAGCTTGCCCTTGATCGGCGTACCGCTGTCGGTCAGCGTGCCGACCTCGACCGGGATCTGCTCGACCGGAGGCAGGGCGCTGTCGGTCTGCGGAAGCTGGGCAAGCGCCCGCGTCACCATCTCTTCGCTGGCGTTGAAACTCGCATAGATCGGATCGACCGAAACAAGCGTCGTCAGCGCCGGCGAGGTCGAGCCGGCTGCGACAAGGTTACCGGCGGTAACCTCGATCTTGCCGATGCGGCCGGAAACCGGAGCCCGCACCTGCGTATAATCGAGATCCAGCTGGGCCGACTGCAGCGCAGCCTGTGCCGACCGCAGCCCCGCCTGAGCCTCGGTCAGTGCGCTCTGGCGCTGATCGAGATCGCTCTGGGAGATGGTGCGATTGTCGGAAAGCCTGTGGCCACGATCGAGTTCGGTTTGCGCCAGGCTGACCCTGGCCTCGGCCGAAGCGACCTGGCCTTGCGCCTGGGCTACGGTTGCCTGGTAGGGAGCCGGGTCGATGGTGAAGAGCAGGTCGCCCTGCTTCACCAGCGCCCCTTCGCGGAAAGCCACCGCCAGGATGGCGCCGGCGACGCGGGAACGCACCTGCACCCGGTCGACGGCTTCTAGACGGCCGGAGAAACTCTCCCAGGCCGTCACGTCGCGCGCCGCAACGACGGCGACCGTCACCGGCACAGCGGGAGCCTGTGCGGGGGCGGAAGCAGCCGTGGCGGTCGTGCTCATCGGCAGCTCGAAAAACAATGCAGCGCCGGAAACGGACGCAATAAGGCCTAAGCCGGCGCCCACCAGGGCCCAGCGCTTCTTTCTGGACGTCATCAGTGCTCTCCTTGCGGCTACGAGCCGCCGAAATATCAGATCTTCTTCAATGCAATTGCGTTTGGACGCTTACGTCCCGAAGGAAGCTTCCGAAATGGCGGCTGACGTTTTCCTGCCAGTCGGGCGCTCCGTCGGATTTCCCACCATAAATCGAAGGCCAGCCCGTCCCGGCGGGAAGGACATGCTGGCGCACACCGACGCCGGCCGTTTTCAGGCGGGCACCGTAACCAATTGTCTCGTCGTGCAGAGGATCGTCCTCCGCAGTGAGTATCAGCGCCGGCGCGACGCCTGAAATACGCGAACAGAGACAAGGCGCTGCATAAGGGTGACAACCGCCACCGCTTAGATAGTGGCTCCAGCCTTCCGTCCAGCGCCGGCGCATGCCGATGGCATCGGCCTTGCGGATCGAGGACGTGCCCATGAACGGATCGAGCAGCGGCGAAATCAGCACCTGACCGTCGAGCGCATCCGGCATCTGGTCGCGCGCCTTCAGCGCCACGCCGGCGGCAATATTGCCACCCGCCTCTTCGCCGGCGACGAAGAGCAGCGATTTGCGGTCACCGAGGCCAGCGCGTTTGTTGGCGAGATAGCTGAAGACGGAGAAGGAGACTTCCAACGCCCTCGGAAAAATATTATCGGAAAGGCTGCTGTAATCAGCGGCGACAACAATGGCGCCCGCCTTGGCGAGACTCATTGCCACCGGCCGGTCGACGTTCTTGTCGCTGTCGAGAAACGCGCCGCCATGCAGGTAAAGCACGATTGGCGGACCCTTGCCGTAATCGGCGCCCTGGTAGATACGTGCGGAAACGGGGCCGATGGCCACCTTATCCAGCATCATATCTTTCCATTCCACCGTCATGCGTCCGGTCTCTTTTGCGTCAGCCAGAAGCAGACAACGCCTGCCGCTTGCATTTTGTACAAAAAAGATATTGTTATTCCAACCGAGGAATAAGAAGCTATATCGCGATAACACTGTTCCAGATCTCGAACAATGGTGCAACGCAAACCGCGGATTTCAAACCGATGGATCAGCTTTCGGCAATGCGCGTCTTCATTCGCGTGGTGGAGACGGGCAATTTCACCCGTGCCGCCGACATGCTCGCCATGCCCAAGGCGACGGTAACCAATCTCATCCAGGGCCTGGAGGCGCATTTGCGCACCAAGCTTTTGAATCGTACCACGCGCCGGGTGATGGTGACCACGGACGGCGCGCTTTATTACGAACGCGCCGCCCAGATTATTTCGGAGCTGGAGGAACTCGATGGCAGCCTCTCCAATTCGCAGAGCCTGCCGAGCGGGCGGCTGCGTGTCGAGATGGCCGGCGCTTTCGCCGATTGGATCGTCGTTCCCGCGCTCTACGATTTCTATCAGCGTTATCCCGATATCCGCATCGATCTCGGGGTCGGCGACCGCACGGTCGATTATCTTGCAGAAAATGTCGACTGCGCGCTACGGGCCGGCACGCCGGCCGATCAGTCGCTGATTGCGCGGCGTGTCTCCGAAGTCGAGATGATCACCTGTGCTTCGCCGAACTATATCCAAAAATTCGGCATGCCCGAGCGGCCGGAGGATCTGGAGGCCGATCATTACTCCGTCAATTATTTCCGCGCTCAGAACAACCGAACGCTGCCCTTTGAATTTCGCCGGCACAACGAGGTGATCGAAACCAGTCCACGTTACATCGCCTCGGTTAACGATAGCCGCACCTATCTGACAGCTGCGTTGACGGGGCTCGGCGTCGCGCAGGTGCCGATTTTCATGGCGCGTGAGCCGATGGCAAGGGGTGAACTCGTCCGCGTGCTCCCGGACTGGCGCCGCGATCCGCTGCCGCTCTACGTCGTCTACCCCCCGAACCGCCACCTCAGCAACAAGGTCCGTGTCTTTGTCGACTGGCTGGTAAAGCTTCTGGTAGAGGCGAGACTGAACGACGGCTGAGCGCCAAAACAAGTACGGCCCGGAAGGCAGGGGAAACCTTCGACGGGCCGCACTGTGCAACTTTGAACATCAAGCCTGTCGCACCGCAGGAAGAGAGCGGCAGGCTCTGGAGTTTCGGAAAAGAACGGTAGGGAATTCCACTCTCTCCCGATAGAACAAACATAGGTACTCCCCGCAGGATTGTAAGGGGAAATTCCGCAAGCCCGTTCACATAATCGCGATGACGGCTTGGCTCATGTACCCCCGTCGGCGGGCCGGGTTTCAGTTCTCGACGGCCGGCTTCAGCAAATCGTCGATGCCATAGGGCATCGGCCGCTTGCCTTCGTCAGATCATTCCGCCATTGGCGCGCAGCGTCTGGCCGTTGATCCAGCCGCCGTCGGGGCCGGCGAGGAAGGCCACCGCGGCGGCGATGTCTTCAGGTGTGCCCAGGCGCTCCAGCGGGTTCATCTTGGCCATCCGGGCAATCAGCTCGTCCGACTTGCCGTTGAGGAAAAGGTCCGTGGCAACAGGACCAGGTGCGATGGCGTTGACGGTGATGTTGCGGCCGCGCATCTCCTTGGCCATGATCGCTGTCAGCGTTTCGACCGCAGCCTTGGTGGCGGCATAGACTCCGTAGGTTTCGAGCTTCAGCCCGACGACCGAGGTCGAGAAATTGATGATCCGGCCGCCGTCGCGCATCCGCTTGGCCGCTTCGCGTAGCGTATTGAAGGTGCCCTTGAGATTGACGCTGACTTGGCGGTCGAAATGGGCATCATCGGCCTCAGCCAGCGAGGACAGCATCATGATGCCGGCATTATTGACGAGGACGTCGACACCGCCGAAGGCAGTTTCCGCAGCATCGAACATGCGACGGACGGCTTGCGCATCGCTGACATCGGCTTTCTCAGTCAGCGCCTTGCCGCCGGCCTGCTCGATCTCCCGGGCGAGTTCCTCGGCCGGGGTGGCGTTGCCGGAGTAATTGATGACGACGGTGAAACCGTCCTTGGCGAGGCGTTGGGCGACTGCCGCGCCGATGCCGCGGGAAGCGCCGGTGACCAGCGCCACCTTGCCGTTTTCTTGGGAAGCCATGGTCCGTCTCCTTCATCCTGCGCCGCAGCGCGTTTTCGATGAGGAGAAGATGCGCCTTTTCCTTCCGCGGATAATCAGGCATTCTTCGGCATCACTATCCGGGAATGGCGAACAAAAAGATGGACAGATTCGATGCCATGCGGGTGCTTTGCCGCGTCGTGGAACGCCGCAGCTTCACGCTTGCCGCCGAAGACACCGGCCTGCCGCGCTCGACCGTCACCGATGCGGTGAAGCAGCTCGAGGCCCGCCTCGGCGTGCGCCTGCTCCAGCGCACCACACGCCATGTCAGCCCAACGCTCGACGGCGAAGCGTATTACCAGCGCTGCCTGTCGATCCTTGCCGATATCGAAGATGCCGAAGGCGGCTTTGCCGGCGCCAAGCCGAAGGGTCTGCTGCGCGTCGATGTGCATGGCACACTCGCCCGCCATTTCGTGCTGCCGAGCCTGCCGTCTTTTCTCCAGACCTATCCTGAGATCGAATTTTACATGAGCGAAGGCGACCGGCTGGTCGATCTGGTGCGCGAGGGCATCGACTGCGTGCTGCGCGTTGGCACGCCTGGGGATAGCGACATGATCGCCCGGCGCGTTGCCATGCTGGATGAGATCACGCTCGCCTCACCTGGCTATGTCGCCACCCATGGCCTGCCGCAGCATCCAGACGGGCTTGCCGGCCACCGCATGGTCGGCTTCCGCTCCAGCAGTACAGGCAGCCTGTTACCGCTCGAATTCATCGTCGACAGCGCGGTGCGTCACATCACCATTCCCGCTACCGTCGCCGTCAACGCCGCCGAAAGCTACATTTCAGCGGCGAGGATGGGCCTCGGCATGATCCAGATCCCACGCTATCACGCCGAAAAAGACTTGGCCGAAGGAACGCTTATTCATGTCCTCAAGGATTTTCCGCTGACCCCGACACCGGTTTCCCTGCTCTATCCGCGCAACCGCCAGCTTACGCCGCGCGTGCGCGTCTTCATCGACTGGCTGGTGAAGGTCTTCGCACGACAAAATTCGGAAAACGCGTTTATTACAGCACCGCGCGTCTGAAAAGACGCGCAAAGGATGCTGTAACACTCTGAATCGCTGCATAATTCCCTAAATCGATTCCGATTTAGGGAATTATGCAGTAAAACGCACCTTGCTAATATGAGCGTTCTTTGGGGAAACGGCCATGGCACTCAATGATATCACCGTCTACCAGACGGAAGACGGCTTTGTCGTCGAATTCGGCGGCGAAGGCGAAGACAGGATTGCCGCGACACTGCGGAGTACGCCCGAGCTGACCCTGGAAACCGCCGTCTTGCGGGCCAAGACCCTGCTTGCGGCAGCGATCGAACCTGCCCATAACGACGGCGCGCGCAGCAAGGACCCAGCTTTGCTCGAAGAAGAGCTGGAGGAAGGTCTGGAAGGCTCCTTCCCGGCGAGCGACCCGGTCTCGGTCACCGTCTCCTCAATCCCGATGCGCGATCCGAATGCCGGCCGCTGATGCCGGTGGCTGAAAGCATGAAGCGGTTTTGGGATGACGGCGGGTGCGATGAATGTTATCTGCGTCGGCCATGACCGATGGTGGAACGATAACTGGCGCGATCGGCGCTGGCGCGCTCACCGGCGAAAACCTCAGGGCGTTTTTCGAGCGCGACGCGATCACCGTCTCTCGCGACCTGCTCGGCTGCCATCTCACTGTCGATGGCGTCGGCGGCCGGATCACCGAGACCGAAGCCTATTTCCCCGATGACGAGGCCTCGCACAGTTTCCGCGGCCCGACCAAGCGGAACGGCGCCATGTACGGCCGCCCCGGCAATGTCTACATTTACCGCATTTACGGCATGTACTGGTGCCTGAACTTCGTTTGCCATCCGGGCTCGGCCGCGCTCATTCGCGCGCTGGAGCCGGAAACGGGAATCCCTCTGATGATCGAGCGGCGCGGCACCGAGAGGCTGACCGCGCTCTGCAGCGGTCCCGGCAAACTCTGCCAGGGGCTCGGCATCGATATTCAGATCAACGACCGTCTGCTCGACCGCCCGCCCTATGCGATCGCGCCGTCAGCACCGGTGCCGATCATCTCGGGAAAACGCATCGGCATCACCAAAAATGCCGAAGCACCGTGGCGCTTCGGCATTCAGGGCTCGCGTTATCTCAGCAAACCTTTCCGCTGATTATTCCATGACCGCACTATGGTCGACGGCGGGCGCTGCTTTCGGCTTGCGCAGCAGCAGCACCAGCGGAATGACCGCGAGCGACATCACCATCAGCAGCTTGAAATCGTCCATGTAGGCGATGATCGTCGATTGCAGGGTGATGATCTCGTTGAGCGAAGCGCGCCCCGCCGCCGTCAGCGGACTGAGCCCCTGCGCCGCCACGGCATTGAAGGCGTGGTTGAATGGCGTCACATAGGCCGCGATCGATTCATGATTGCTCTGCGTGTTCTCGACGATCAGCGCCGCGACGATCGAAATGCCGACCGAGGAGCCGATGTTGCGCGACAGGTTGTAGAGCCCGGTGCCGTCGCCGCGCATATGGGCGGGCAGCGTGGCGAAAGCGATGGTTGTCAGTGGCACGAACAGGAAACCGAGGCCGGCGCCCTGTATGAAGCCGACCGAGACGATCGTCCATTGCGAGACGTCGGGCGTCCAACCGGTCATGTCGTGCATCGCCCAGGCAGTCAGGCCGAGGCCGAGCACCAGCAGCCAACGCGTATCGACCTTGCCGATCAGACGCCCGACGATGAACATGCAGAGCATGGTGCCGAGCCCGCGCGGCCCCATGACGATGCCGGCGGTGATGACGGGATAGCCCATCAGCGTCTGCAGGTATGGTGTCATCAGCGCCAGCGAGGCGAGATAAGTGATACCGATCACGAAGATGAAGATCATGCTGATGGTAAAATTCTGGTCGAGAAACAGCTTCGGATTGACGAAGGATTTCTCCGCCGTCAGCGTATGCACGATCAGCAGATAGAAAGCGGAAGCGCAGATCAGCGCCTCGAGGATTATCTCGCCGGAGGAGAACCAGTCGAGCTGCTCGCCGCGGTCGAGGAAGAGCTGCAGCGAGGCGATGCCGAGACTCATCATCCCGAACCCGAACCAATCCAGTTTGGCGAGGAAATCTCTCTTGGTCTCGGTGACGAAGATGACGATGCCGGCGAAGGCAAGCGCGCCGATCGGAATGTTGATGTAGAACACCCAGCGCCAGCTGATGTTATCAGTCAGCCAGCCGCCGATGACGGGACCGAGCACCGGCCCGACCATGACCGAGACGCCGAAGAGGGCCATGGCCGACCCGCGCTCCTCGACGGTATAGATGTCGAGAAGGATTCCCTGCGAAAGCGGCACCAGCGATGCGCCGAACAGACCCTGCAGCAGGCGGAAGGCGACGATCTGATTCAGCGATTGCGCCAGGCCGCATAGGATCGAGGCGGCCACGAAGCCGGCGATAGCGACGAGCAGCACGCGCTTGCGGCCGAACTTGGCGGCAAGGAAGCCTGACGGCGGCGTCATGATCGCCGCCGCGACGATGTAAGAGGTCAGGACCCAGTTGATCTGGTCGGCAGAAGCCGACACGCTGCCCTGAATATAGGGCAGCGCCACGTTGGCGATCGTCGTGTCCAGCGCCTGCATGATGACGGCGAGGATGACGCAGGCCGTGATTGCGCCGCGATTGGCAACCGGGGTCGCCGGGGAAGCGGAAGCGTTACTCATGATCCTTGCCCTGAGGCCGACCCAGAAGCTTGTTGACGAAATCGGGCAGGCCGCGGGCATGACCGGTCTCGACATCGACCACCGTGCTCATGCCGACGCGAAGCGGCGGCTTGCCTTCGGTGTCTTCGATGCTGACGCGCATCGGAATGCGCTGGACGACCTTCACCCAGTTGCCCGTGGTGTTCTGCGCCGGCAGCAGCGAGAAGCTGGAGCCTGAGGCCGGGCTAATGCTCTCGACCTTGCCCTTCCACGTCACGCCAGGATAGGTGTCGACGTAGATCTCGGCCGTCTGGCCTGGCTTGACGTAGGTAAGCTCGGTTTCCTTCGGGCTGGCGGCGATCCACAGATGATCGGTGGCAACGAGCGAGAAGGCCTGCTGCGAAGCCTGCAGGTAGGAGCCGACCTGCAGCGCGTTGACATTGGTGACGATGCCGTCGAACGGCGCCTTGACGACGCTGTGGTCGAGTTCGCGCTGGGCATTGTCGACATTCGACTTTGCCTGCAGGTAGAGCGGGTTCAGCTCGATCGGCTGATCGGCCGAACCGCCGAGCTGGGCAAGCGTGGTTGCGGCTTCCGCCTTGGCGACGGTCACCTTCTGCTCAGCAGCCTCGAGATTATGCTTGGCTTCGTCATAGGCCGATTGCGTCGCGCTGCCGTTGTTGACCAGGTTCTGCTGCCGGTCGAATTGATCCTGGTAATAAGGCAGATCGGCTTGCGCCTGGGTAATCTCGGCCAGCGACTGCTGGTAGCTCGCCTTGAGATTCATGATCTGGTTGCGCTGCACGCCGAGCTGCGCCTTGGCGCCGTCGAGCGCGATCTTGAAGGAATCGGCTCTGAGGCTGAAGAGCACCTGCCCCGCCTTGACCGCCTCGTTCTCGTGCACTTTGATCTGCTCGACGATACCCGAGACATCGGTGGTAAGCCCGACCATGTCGGCCTGGAGATAAGCGTTGTCGGTCGACATCACCTGGCCGCCATTGACGTAATAATAACCGCCGACAACGAGTGCCACCGGCAGCAGGGCGAACAGGATCGGCCGAGTGAGACTGCGCCGGCGGCGGACCTTGATGCCGCCGGGCGCAGCCACGGCGGCAGCCGGCGCTGAATTGGATGAAGGCGCTTCGGCTACCGTTTCCTGCTGTTTCGTTTGGTTGTCTTCGACAGATGTCTTGGTATTGGCGTCAGCAACGACGCGGAGGGGGGATTGATCAGCCATCGTTCGTCTCGTTCTCGTCAACCGGGGTCCGGCATGCCTGAACCAGGTTCGTCTTCATTACGGATAGGGTGTGGAAAAGCTGCTCGCGCTGCTCGGCTGAAACGCTTTGCAGCGCTTCCGCGCGGGTGGTGTCGCCAATCTCGCGCATTTCGGCGAGCAGCGGATGCGCCTCTTCGCGCATGTAGAGCAACCAGATGCGCCGGTCGGTCGGGTGCTGACGGCGCTCGATCAACCCGCGTTCGGCGAGTTTGTCGAGGATGCGCACCAGCGTAATTGGCTCGACCTCGAGGATTTCGGCAAGCCCGCTTTGATGGATGCCTTCATTGTTCGAGAGATAGGCAAGCGTCTGCCATTGCGATCGGGTCAGCCCAAGGCACTTCGCACGCTGCTCGAACCGCTTGCGCAGCAGCCGCGCGACGTCGTGGAGAAGGAAACCGAGGGTAGGAGTGGCGTTCATGAAAACCTGTGACTGTTATTTATAAGCATACTTATAATATGGGTAGATATATTGAGCTTGTGCGCTGCACAAGGGTATGGAAGACAGATTCGGCCGCCGCGGTGAAAATGCCGCAGCCGGCCGAGCCTATCCTGGGTTCCCCTCTATCGCCCTTTCGAGACGCCAGACGGTAGCCGCGGCCCGGCTCCGCCCTAGTTCCGAGACAGGAGCAGCCTCCGTCGGAGGCGCGCATTGGGGAGCTCGATGGCGTTCTTCGAAAGCATGTTGACGCTGCTGCTGGTGGCAATCGTCTTTCTGCAATTCTCCAGGAAGTTCAAAATTCCATATCCGACCATGCTGGCGATCGCCGGCGTCATTGTCGCCGCCGTGCCCTGGGCGCCCGAGGTCGCGATCGATCCCGAACTTGCACTTGCGCTGCTGGTGGCACCCGTGCTCTTCGACGCCGCCTATGATCTGCCGCCGAGAACGTTGCGACGAAACTGGCTGCCGCTCTTCTCGCTCGCCGCCATCGCCGTGATCCTAACGGCCGCCGCGGTCGCCACCGTCAGCGTGACGATGGCCGGCCTGCCGCTTGCCGCTGCCGTCGCACTCGGCGCCATCGTCGCGCCGCCGGATGCCGCGGCGGCGACCGCCATGCTCGACCGTTTCACCCTCCCGCGCCAAACCTATGTGATCCTGAAGGGCGAAAGCCTGCTCAACGACGCCGTCGCGCTGCTGATCTTCAGCGCCGCGGTTGCCGCGGCGGCGAGCCCCACCTTCTTCGCCGGCGTTCTGGCGCAACTGGCGCTCGCCGTGCCTGGCGGCCTCATCCTCGGTTACCTCATGGGCCGCCTGTACATGATCGTCGGTCTGAGGCTGGCCGGCACGCTTGGCGGCACCTTGCTCGAATTCGTCGCCACCTTTGGCACGTGGATCATCGCCGAGCGGCTGCACCTTTCGGCCATTCTGGCGATCGTCGTCTATGCCATGGTGATCGCCCGATACATGCCCGAGCGGCAGACCGCCCGCCACCGCATTCATTCGTATTCGGTCTGGGAAGCAGCAGTTTTCCTGCTCAACGTGCTCGCCTTCCTGCTGATGGGCCTGCAGGTCCGGCAGATCGTTCTCGACCTCGATCCCGGTCGCCTGAGTTTCGCCATCACCTTAGCCGCCGCGGTCTTCATCACCGTTATCGTCGTCCGCCTGGCCTGGGTACTCTTCTATAATCGCGTGGTGAACTTTCTCGCCGCGCGCGGACACACGACACAAGCGGCTCCGACATTCGCGACCAGCCTGCTTGCCGGCTGGTGCGGCATGCGCGGTCTCGTCACGCTGGCGACAGCACTTGCTCTGCCAATCGACTTTCCGGATCGCGATATCATCCT
The DNA here is from genome assembly GCF_019685025.1 of Rhizobium sp. NZLR8. Classification (NCBI taxonomy): domain Bacteria; kingdom Pseudomonadati; phylum Pseudomonadota; class Alphaproteobacteria; order Hyphomicrobiales; family Rhizobiaceae; genus Rhizobium; species Rhizobium sp. NZLR8. The sequence continues at coordinate 155,817 of NZ_JABDVY010000012.1, forward strand.
GCTCAGCGCGCTGGCCGTCGTTCTCGGCACGCTCATCATCCAAGGCCTGACGCTCGGACCGCTGATCCGTTTCCTGAAATTCGACCCCGACACCTCGCTGGACCGCGACCTCGTCAGAGCTCGCGTCGCGTTGATCGATGCAGCGCTTGCCGAGCTTGCCGACGACGAGGATAAATCCGCGCGCATCCTGCGCGAGGTCTATACCTCCGAACGCGAGATCGCCGCCGACGGAAAACACCCACGCGAGGTCAGCAAGTTGGACAAGCAGCGCCGCAACGTCATCGCCGCCAAACGCCGCAGACTGGCGGCGATGCGTCGTGCCGACGAGATCGACGACGATGTTTTTCACATGCTGGAACAGGAGCTCGATTGGGCCGAACTCGCCGTCCTGCCGCCCGGCCGCGACGAGATCGTCGAGAGCTGACGCCATCCATGACGTTTTGATGGATTTCGAAACCGCAGCCAATTGGCATTTGCTATTTTTCGCCGCTGCCGTTTATATCCGGTTCCATAGGTTACGATTTTTCCGATTTGCATTGTATGCCGGCCTTCCCTCCCATGGATTGAACGCCGGGGGAAATCACGAGGGCCGAGGCCTTCGTTCAAAGCAGCAAGACGTGAATAGCATCACCTAATCTTAGGTTCGGCGGCAGTCTATCAGCCGTCGCGATTGGAGGGACCGGTATGAGTTACGTGCTTCGACGGATATTGATGCTCGGCTGCATCACCACGTTCATGCCTCTGGCGGCGATGGCGCAGGGCGCACCGTCTGCCCCTCCTCCGGTCACCGTCGCCAAGCCGGTCGTTCGTGATGTCATCGACAGTGACGAATTCATCGGCCGCTTCGAGCCGGTCGACGAAGTCTCCGTTCGCTCGCGCGTTGGTGGATACCTGCAGGAAATCCATTTCCAGGACGGTGCATTGGTCAAGCAGGGCGACCTGCTCTTCGTCATCGACCAGAGGCCCTTCGTCACCGCGCTCAGCCAGGCAAAGGCGACGCTCGAAGCGTCGCAATCGGCTCTGGTCTTTGCCGATGCGCAGTATAAGCGCGCGCAATCGCTTGCCGCGAGCGGCAGCCAGTCGGCGCAGACACTGGATGATCGCCGCCGCGAATTCGATTCGGCCGAGGCCAATGTCCGCGGCGCGCAGGCCGCAGCCGATCGCGCTTCTCTCGACATGGAATATACCGAAATCAAGGCGCCGCTCAGCGGCCGCATCGACCGCCGACTGATCTCGGCCGGCAACCTTGTGCAGACCGACCAGACCGTCCTAACGACCATCGTTTCGCTCGACCCGATCGATTTCTATTTCGACGTCGATGAGCGCCGCCTGCTGAATTTCGCCGACACGGCGCGCAAAGTGGGCAAGGAACTCCAGTTGGGCGGTGGCGGGCTGGATGTATCCGTCACGATCTCGGATCCCTCTGCCAAACCATTTAAGGGAAAGCTCGATTTCGCTGAGAACCGGGTCGACAATCAGAGCGGCACCATTCGTCTCCGCGCCCGCTTTCCCAACCCCGATCTCGTCCTTCAGCCCGGCCTATTCGGCCGCATTCAGGTTGAAGCCTCCAACACCTACCAGGCCATTCTCGTCCCCGACGAGGCAATCGGTTCGGATCAGAATGAGCGTGTCGTTTATGTCGTCGCAACGGACGGCACGGTTTCGACCAAGCCGGTGCGAGCCGGACCGCGGCTTTACGGTTACCGCGTGATACGCGAGGGCCTCGACGGCACCGAGACGATCATCGTCAACGGCCTGATGCGCGCCCGACCGGGTTCAAAGATCACGCCTCAGATGACCGAATTGCCGCAGGAGCGGCAGGATACTGCGCCCGAAACTGCCGGCGCGGAGAACGGACAATGAGATTTGCTCATTTTTTCGTCGACCGGCCGATCTTTGCGGCGGTCATCTCGATCCTTTTTCTCGTCGTCGGCGGCATTGCCTACACGCAATTGCCGGTATCCCAGTATCCGGAGATAGCGCCGCCGACCATCGTCGTGCGCACCTCCTATCCCGGCGCCGACCCGCAGACGATCGCCGATACCGTTTCGACGCCGCTTGAACAACAGATCAACGGCGTCGAAGACATGCTTTACATGTCCTCGTACTCCAGCGCCGATGGCGCCATGTCGTTGACCATCACCTTCAAGCTCGGCACCGATCTCGACAAGGTCCAGGTGCTTGTCCAGAACCGGGTTTCCATCGCCCTCCCCCGTCTTCCCGAGGAAGTTCAGCGGCTTGGGGTGACCACCGACAAAAGCTCACCTGATCTGATGATGGTGGTGCACCTGCTGTCGCCGTCGCACCGCTATGACCAGCTTTACGTCTCGAACTACGCCCGCAACCGCATTCGCGACGTTCTCGTGCGCCTCGACGGTGTCGGCGACGTGCAGATCTTCGGCGAACGCCAATATTCGATGCGAATCTGGCTGGATCCGGAAAAGCTCTCCGCCTATGGCATGACGTCAGACGATGTCGTCTCCGCCCTGAGAGACCAAAACGTCCAGGTATCGGGCGGCAAGATCGGTGCCCCGCCGGTAACCGGCAAGAATGCATTCGAATATACGGTACGAACGGAAGGCCGCTTCTCCGATGCGCGAGAGTTCCGTTATGTCATCGTGAAATCGACGACAGCGGGGCGACTTGTTCAGTTGCAGGACGTCGCCCGTATCGAACTCGGCGCGCAGGACTACGTCACCAACAGTTATCTCAACAACGACCCCGCAGTTGCTCTCGGCATCTTCGCCCGGCCGGGAAGCAACGCGCTCGACACGGCCCATCAGATCCAGACGCTCATGAAGGACGTCTCGCAGAATTTCCCGCCGGGCCTGGAATATCGCATTGTATATGACACGACCGAATTCATCTCGGATTCGATCACCGAGGTATACAGGACCATCGCCGAGGCGGCCATCCTTGTGGCGATCGTCGTTCTTGTCTTCCTGCAATCCTGGCGAACCGCAATCATTCCGATCATCGCCATCCCTGTATCGCTGATTGGCACCTTCGCCGTCCTGCTGGCATTCGGCTTCTCGCTCAACATGCTCACCTTGTTCGGTCTGGTGCTGGCGATCGGCATCGTCGTCGACGACGCGATCGTGGTGGTGGAAAACGTCGAGCGCAATCTGGCCCGCGGCATGACGCCGAAGCAGGCTTCCCATGTCACGATGGACGAAGTCGGAACCGCCGTCGTCGCCATCTCGCTGGTGCTGATCGCCGTGTTCGTGCCGACAGCCTTCATCCCGGGCATATCCGGCCAGTTTTACAGGCAGTTCGCCGTGACGATCTCGGTCACCACCGCGATATCGGCGTTGAATTCACTGACACTGTCGCCCGCCCTTGCGGGGATATTGCTGAAAACCCATGACCATGAAACCAAGCCCACGAATGTTGCATCACGCCTGGGAAGAGGTCTTGCAAATGGCTTCAATCATGGGTTCGATCGGCTGAGCTCCGGCTATTCATGGACCATTCGGCATCTGGTCAGCAGTTGGGTCGGCCTGACCGCGGCGATGGTCGCCTTCGTCTGCCTGCTCGGAGCAACCTGGTACATGAGCACCCGCGTTCCCGCGGGCTTCATCCCGACCATGGACCAGGGCTACGCGATCATCGTCATACAGCTTCCCGATGGTGCCTCGCTTGCGCGTACCGACGCCGTGGTCAAACAGGTGGGCGATATCGCCCGTACTGTGCCCGGTGTCGGCAACGCCGTACAGTTTGCCGGCTTCAGCGGCGCGACATTCACCAATGCCTCGAATGCCGGCGTCGTCTTCGTGCCCTTCAAATCCTTTGCTGAACGTGAAGAAGGCGGAGAGAACGCCAACAAGATCATCGGCGAGCTTTACGGCAAACTGCAAAGCATCCAGGAAGCCTTCATCATCGCCATCCCGCCGCCATCCGTGCGTGGCGTCGGCAATTCCGGTGGTTTCAAGATGCAGATTTCCGATCTTGAAAACGCCGACATGACGCGCGTGCTCGGTCTCGCCCGCCAGATGATGGGTGCGGCAGCCACGACCGAGGGACTGACCGGCGTCTTTACGACATTCTCCGATGCAAGCCCGCAATACTTCCTGGCGATCGACCGTGACAAGGCGCGGTTCTTGAACGTGCCGATCCCCAATATCTTCAACGCGCTTTCCATCAATCTCGGCGTCGCCTACGTTAACGATTTCAATGCGTTCGGCCGCGTCTACCAGGTCCGTGCCCAGGCCGACCGGCAATATCGCATGGACAGGGAAGACATCCTCGCCCTGAAGGTTCGATCGGCGACCGGCGCGCTGGTTCCGCTTGGAACGTTGATGGATATCCAAGATGCCAGCGGCCCGGCGCTTGTCCAGCGCTACAACATGTATGTCTCGGTGCCGCTTCAGGGCAATCCGACGCCGGGGACATCGACGGGCGATGCCATCGCGAAGATGGAAGCGCTGGCGGCGAAGATCCTGCCGCAAGGGACAACCTTCGAATGGACCGAACTCGCTTACCAGGAGACCCATACCGGCAACACGGCCGTTTACATCTTCGCCCTGTCTGTCGTCTTCGTCTTCCTGGCGCTGGCGGCACAATATGAGAGCTGGGTTCTGCCCTTGGCGATCATTCTCATCGTTCCGCTTGCGGTGCTCGCGGCGTTGATCGGGGTCTCGCTGAGAGGAATGGACAACAACGTCCTGACGCAGATCGGCCTGATCGTGCTGATCGGCCTTGCGGCCAAGAACGCCATTCTGATCGTCGAGTTTGCCAGGCAAGCGGAAGATGAGGGCAAGTCGCCGGTGGAGGCGGCCATCGAGGCCAGCCATCTCCGCCTGCGCCCGATCCTGATGACGGCATTCGCCTTCATCTTCGGCGTTCTGCCGCTTGCCATCGCCACCGGCCCCGGCGCCGAAATGCGCCAGTCGCTCGGCACCGCCGTCTTTTCGGGCATGCTTGGTGTGACGATCTTCGGCCTGTTCCTGACGCCGGTCTTCTACGTCGTGCTGCGCGGTTGGCGCCGCAACCGTCCGGCTGAGAAGGCGGTCGAGACCGTCCCGGTTGAGAGCGAGACGGCTTGATCCGCTTCGACAGGCGGCTGATAAGGCGAGAAATCAGGTTGAAAACAGATGCACCTCGCCCTGCCACAGGCGGGCGACGGTGAGCTTGCCGCTGCGATAGGCGCGCGTATCGAGATTGAGCCGTTTCGACCGTATGTCGGGCTCGTCATTCGGCGTATGGCCGTGAACGACGAGCTTCGGCAACGGCACCCGGCTTTCGAGAAAACGCTGACGGATGATGACCAGATCCTCATCCGTCTGCTCGCCCAGCGACAGCTTCGGATTGATGCCGGCATGCACGAAAATTACGCTTGGAGTCTCCAGCATGACAGGCATCGCCCGCATGAAATCGATATGCGTGTGTGGCAGCGACTGGCGGATAAAGGCATCGAGCTTTGCGCCGGAGGGAAAGACTAGCGGCAGATGCTCCGGATCGAGTCCATAAGATTTGAGCGACTCTGCCGAACCCATCCCCATCCACTCGTCATAGGAGATCCAGCCATCGATGTAGTCGAGCATGGCAATTTCGTGATTGCCGGTAAGGCAGATGCGATCGAAATCATCAGGCGGCGGCTCCATGAGATGCGTGATGACCCGGGCCGAATCCGGCCCACGGTCGATATAGTCGCCAAGCGTGACGATCAGCTTGCGACCCGGCAATCGAGCGGCATCGCGCAGGATCGCCTCTTCTGCTTTCACAAGCAGATCGTACCGCCCATGGATGTCGCCGATCGCATAGGTTGGGATAGCGGCAATATCCAGCCTCAGACGCGGTCTCGGCTGGCGTGCCATTTTCGAAACCTCGCCGTTGCGAGCAAGAGTGTCGCCCATCATGTTTCTCGATCAAGGAAGCCCCACTTCACCGTAAATAGAGTGGAGCACAAGGCAATCAAGCTGGTAAGAAAATTCAAAGCCTTCGGGTTTTGTAGAAAAACCGGCCTTATCATTCGTGGGCCAATCCTTCACTCCTGTATCTCTCGCATCGGCCCGAAAATCGGAGCGATTTTCGGAAGACACGATACGCGGAGTCAACGTGTTGCAGCGTCCGTTGCGCGTCTGAAAAGACGCGCGGCGCTGTAGGAAAGAGTGACCGATGGGAACGGTATCGCAGTTTCAGGATAAAGTGAGGCCTCCCGCACATCGCATCGAAAGTGAAGAGGAGGCGATATCCACGGCCCGCAGCCTCGCCGCCGCATTCCGGCATCGGGCGAGCGAACGCGATATCAACCGCGTGCTGCCCTTTGCTGAACTCGATGCGCTGTCGGTCTCGGGACTGACGGCGATCACCGTTCCGCCCGACTATCAGGGGCTCGACGTGTCGAACGCGCTGCTCGCCGAAATCGTTGCAATCATTGCCGAGGCCGATGCCTCGATCGGCGAGGCGCTGCAAAACCATTATTGCGTCCTGGAAACACTCCGCACCCATGCCGGCGAGGATTTGAAGGTATCGCTGTTTACCCGTGCGCTGCTCGGCGACCGCTTTGCGGGCGCCGGCCTCACCGAAGGGGCCGAGCTTACCGCCGAAGGTCCAGGCTACCGCCTGAGCGGGCGAACTCGGCAGACGCCCGGCATTCTATTCGCCGACTGGATCGCGGCTGCCGCCACCGCGCCGCCCAGCCGCCCAGTGACACTCTACCTCGCATGCGATGCGGTAGGCCTGCAGGTGATCGACGATTGGGACGGTTTTGGCCAACGCACCAATGGCTCGGGAACGGCGATCATAGGCAGGCTACACGTCAATGCCGATGCGATAGCGCCTTCCCCCTCCTCCGGAAATCCGACCGGCATCTCGCTCGGCCTGCTGCTCAAGGCCAGCGTCAGCCTCGGCATCGCGCGGGCCGCATGGACCGACCTCACGACCGCGATTGACGATTGCACCGCCGTCCTTGCGCAGCTCGGCGAACGCGCCGTCCGCATCGAAGCGACGGCGGCAGCCTTGGAACGGGCTGGCCGCAAACTCGATATTGCCCAGGTCAACCCTGTGGAGGCCGCGATGGCGGACGCGCATTTCTCTGCCTCGGCGGCCGCGATCCTTGCAGGGGAAACGGCAATCGACACCGCAAACGCGCTGTTCGAACTTGTAGGGGAAACATCCGCCGGCATCGGGCTCAATCTCGACCGGCATTGGCGCAATGCCCGCATTCACGCTCTATCGCTGCCACGGGACAAGCTGGTGCGTTCCGCAGGCGAATATAGGTCGAAGCCCGGCGACGCCTAATTCAGCTGGCAGCGGAGACCGGGAATTGTTCCTCGGGGCCTTCGATGCCGCCGCCATCGGCGACGAATTGCTCGAGGCTCATATTGTCGAGAATGGCGGCGATCGCGTCACGAACATCGGTCATCGAGCGCCGCACCTGACAGGTTTCCGGATCGGCGCAGTCGTCGCAGGCCTCGTAAGCCGTACGGCTGGCACAGCGAATCGGCGCCAGCGGCCCATCGAGCGTGCGGATGACATGGCCGATGCGGATTTCGGAAGCCGGCCGCGACAGGGAATAGCCGCCGCCCGGCCCCTTCTTCGACCGCAGGATGCCGACATTGCGCAGTTCGAGCAGGATCGTATCGAGGAATTTCTTCGGGATATTATTGCGGCTTGCGATGTCATTGATGAAGGCGGTCTCACCCGGCGCCAGCCGCGCCAGATCCACCAGCGCCTTAAGCCCGTATTTGCCCTTTTTCGTCAGCATCGTCTTTGCCCTGTAGAAAACGCAGTATTTATCCTGCCAATAGCAGGCAAATAGCGTCAAAAGCGTGAACATACAACAAAATAGCTATTATTTATAGCTTATATCGGCAACGTCCACAGGCCCGCCCGGCAGTCTTGAGAAGAACCGACTTGCCGAGCCATTGACAGCCTTTGGTCAGATCGTCTTCAGCATGCCGCCATCGACGAAATAGGTGGAGCCGATGCAATAGCTCGCGCGTTCCGAACTCAGGAAGACGAAGACGTTTGCCAGTTCCTCGGGAGTGCCGAACCGTTTGGAGGCGGCGTGTTCGTTGGCGACACCCTGCAGATAGCCCTCCCAGTTCCCGCCGGTTTCGGCCGTCAACTGCTTGGCGGTCTTGATCCAGTCGGGCGTCAGGATCAGGCCGGCATTGACGCAGTTGACGCGGATATTGTCCTTGATGAGCTCAGTCGAAAGCGTCTTCGAAAACATCATCAGTGCCGACTTGCTGACATTGTAGATCGGCTCGTACCAGAGCGGCTGGACAGCGCAGATCGAGGCATTGTGCAGGATCACACCGCCACCGCGTTCCTTCATCTGCGGCGCAATTCCGCGCGCCAGCCGCACGGCGGCCATCACATGCAGGTCCCAATAGGTCTGCCACTTTTCGTCGGGCGCCTCCATCACCGTCTCGTTCGAACCGGTGCCGGCATTGTTGATGAGGATATCGGCGCCGCCTTTTTCGGCCGCCGCTGCAATGATCGCCTCGGTTCCCGCAACCGTCGCGACATCGGCGACAATAGCGGCGGCGCTGACGCCATACTTCTCGGCGATCCGGGCGGCTTCCGCCTCGAGCCGTTCGCCGCCACGGGCCGCCAGCACCAGATTGGAGCCCTCAGCCGCCAGCCCCTCGGCGATCGCCAACCCAATCCCGACAGAGGCGCCGGTTATGACGGCGGTCTTTCCCTTAAGTCCGAGATCCATATTTTCCTCCGCGCAAGCGGCCGGCGGTTCCGGCCTGATGTGCCGAGTGTTCCGTCAATGAAACCGGGCGTCAAGCACCCAAACGCCTCTTGCGGCAGTCACCGATCTGTCGCAGCCTGCATCCACACATAAGAGGAGTTTTCATGCGACGTTATTCAGCCTGTATAGAGTGGCTGTTTGCCGAAGAAGGCGACCGCTTTCCCGATCGCATCGGCCGCGCTCGTGCCAGCGGCCTGACGGCGATCGAATTCTGGCGCTGGACCGACAAGGATCTGGATGCGATCGAGGCGGCGCTGAAGGAAAGCGGCCTTGCCGTCACCAGCCTCGTTGCCGAACCGATGATCGCGCTGACCGATGCCGCCAACCGGCAGGCCTGGCTGAAAGGTCTTGCCGAATCCGTCGCCGTGGCAAAACGTCTCGGCGCGCCGGTCCTGATTGCCCAGGCGGGCAACGATCTTCCAAACGTGCCCCGCGAGGAGCAGCGCCGGGCGCTCACCGAAACGCTGAAAGCCGGCGCCGATATTCTTGCCGGCAGCGGTGTGCGCCTCGGCGTCGAGCCGCTCAACATCCGCATCGATCATGTCGGCTATTTCCTCCATTCGACCCGCGAGGGCCTCGACATCATCGATGACGTCGCCCGCCCGGAGATCGGCATCGTCTACGACATCTACCATTCCGCCGTGATGGACGAGCGCACAGAAGAGGTGCTGAAGGGCCGTCTCGACCGCGTCATCCACGTCCATGTCGCCGATCATCCCGGCCGCAACGAACCGGGCTCCGGCGGCATCGACCTTGCCCACCGCCTCGGCTGGATTTTCGCCAACGGCTACGACGGTTCGGTCGGCCTGGAGTACCGACCGACCAGGCCCGGTGCGGACGCAGTCAGAGCTGCGATCGCCTCGCTCGGCGGTTAAGCTTGAGCGACGTCAGCGCTCGGCGCCACCTTGCATGGGCCGGCCGAGCGGCGCTCGACGATGCGGGAGGCAATCATGACACGCCGCGCCGGCATACCGGGCAGGCGTGGATTCTCGATGCGTTCGAGCAGGAGCCGCAGGCCGACCGCCCCGCATTCCTGCCCTTCCATCCTCACCGTCGTCAGCGCAGGCGAAATCTGCGTCGCCGGCGAAAAATCGCCGAAACCGACGACCGAAATATCATCGGGAATGCGATATCCTTGGCCGAGAAGCTCGGAAACCACGGTCAGCGCCAAGCCGTCATGTGCGCAGAAAAAGGCCGTCGGCCGGATATCTTTTTCTGCCAACGCCCGGAAGGCTGCGCCGAAGCCGGCTTGTTCGTCGAAATGCATAACATGCAGCGCAACATTGCCATAACGTTCTGCGATCTCCCGGGCGCCGTAGTAACGCTCCTGGCGCCCCCTGAACCCCGGCGTGCCATAGACATAGACGATGGAACGGTGTCCAAGATCTACCAGATATTGGATCACCGCCTGCCCCGCCTCGTGGTCCGTTCCGGTCACTTGGTCGGCCTGTTCCAGCGGATCGACCCAGCCGAAACGCACGATCGGAACGCCCGTCGCACTCACCGCCACCATTGCCTCGCGGTCGTGAGGCCCAACGATGATCAGCCCGTCGCAAGCGCGCGCAAGTTCCTCCAACTGTCCGGCATTGTGCGTCCAACGCACGCGCAACGTCATGCCGAGCCGGTGCGCCTCGCGCTGCACCCCGTTCTGCACCTGCATATAGAGCTCGCTATTGACCGCATCGAGATCATGAAAGACGACTGCGACTTCACCAGCGCCCCCCTGTCCCGCGGGCCTGGTATAACCGAGACGCTGTGCCGTCTCGCGAATCAGCGTGCGCGTTTCCTCGCTGACACCACTCTTGCCGGCAAGCGAGCGTGACACGGCATATTTCGAGAGGCCGACCTCCCGCGCGATCGTCTGCAACGTAACCCGGCCCCTACTTCCCACCTGACACCTCGCTCTTCGACTGATCGGCGCTATCGCGCTCGCAAGCCAAAATATTGCACTAACAGAACATAACGCTTTACCTAACAATATCCAAATGTAATCTTTCCTACATCCCAAGCCCGACGGCAAAATTAAGAACAAGGGCGCGGTTTTCGGAGGAGACCCCTATGATCAAGCTGAAACGTCGTGCGTTTCTGGCCGGGACGTCGGCCGCACTCATATTGCCGGCGCTGCCGGTTTTCGCCGCCGACTTCAAGGAAGCGGATATTCTGAAAGCGAAAGTTTCAAGCGGCGCCCTGCCGGCCCTCAAGGACCGGCTTCCAGAAAATCCGCTCGTCGTCAAGCCGGTCGAGAGCGTCGGCAAACACGGCGGCGACTGGAACATGGCACTGGTCGGCGGCGGCTCGCTGTCGATGCTGTTCCGCTACCAGGCCTATGAGCCGCTGCTGCGCTATACGCCCGATTGGTCCGGCGTGACGCTGAATGTTGCAGAGTCCTTCGAGGGCGACGCCGACTCCAAGATCTACACGATCCGCCTGCGCAAGGGCATGAAATGGTCTGACGGCCATCCCTACACCACTGAGGACATCAAGTTCTGGTACGACACTGTCTTCACCGACAAGCGTGTCGCCTTCGTCGGCCAGGATCACTGGAAGTCTGGCGGCAAGCCGGCCAAGCTCGAAATCGTCGACGAACAGACCTTCAAGGTCACTTTCGACAGGCCGAACGGCCTGTTCCCGCTGCAGGTCGCCTGGGCGAACAGCGACCAGACGACGCGCACGCCGAAGCACTATCTCGAGCAATTCCACATCGACTACAATCCGAAGGCCGATGAGCTCGCCAAGCAGCGCGGCTTCGAAAGCTGGATCGCCTCCTTCCAGGCGGCCGCCGGTTTCCAGGACGACAATGCCTTCTTCCTGAACTCCTCGAAGAAGCCCTGCGTCCACGCCTGGATGTTCACCGTAGCACCCGGCGAAAACACCGAGCGCGCCGTCGCCGAACGCAATCCCTACTATTGGAAGGTCGATACCGAAGGCAACCAGCTGCCCTACATGGACCGCATCGTCTACCAGATGGTCGCCGACCCGCAGGTTCTGCTGCTGAAGGCCATGCAGGGCGAAGTCGACCTAATGGATCAGTATATCGCCACTCCGAACAACAAGTCGGTGCTCTACGATGCGCGTGAGCAGGGCGGCTATGATTTCTACACGTTGACCTCGACCGAAGCCAATGTGATGAATTTCATCTTCAACCTGAACCACAATGACGAGACCAAGCGGAAACTCTTCCAGAACAAGGATTTCCGTGCGGCACTCTCCACCGCACTCGACCGGCAGGCGCTGATCGATGCCGTGCTCGTCGGCCAGGGTACGCCCGCCCAGCCCTCGATCAAGAAGGAAGATCCGCTCTACAACGAGCAGCTCGCCACGCAATTCACGGCCTATGACGTCGACAAGGCGAATGCCATGCTCGACCAGCTCGTGCCGAAGCGCGACGACCAGAACTTCCGCCTCGATGAGAAGGGTCGCCGCCTCACGATCATCTTCGAGATCGACCAGGCCCGAGCCGTCTTCCTCGATCTCTTCCAACTGGTCATCCCGATGTTCCAGGCGGTCGGCATCGATGCGCAGATGCGCTCGATGGACCGGTCGCTCTGGGAAACCCGCGTCCGCCAGGGCCGCGATTTCGATGCGACGGCGCACCAGTTCGGCGCCAATGGCGGCGTCGCCGCCATGCTGGACCCGCGCTACTACGTGCCGACCGATGCCAATGCCATGTACGCACCGGCCTGGCAGCTCTGGTACCGCGACCGCGGCAACGCCAATGCCGAGGAGCCGCCGGAAGGCACGAAGAGCCAGCTTGCTCTTTATGACAAGCTGAAAGCGACCTCCGACGCTGCCGGCCAGCACGAGATCATGAAGCAGCTCCTTCAGGGTGCCGCCGACAACTTCTATGTCTTCGGCATCTCGCTGCCGCCGGATGGCTACGGCATCGTCAAGAACAACATGAAGAACATCACGAAGACCATGCCGAACTCCTTCGGCTGGCCGACGCCCGCTCCGACGATGCCGGAGCAGTTCTACAAGGTCTGATGGCCTTTTCCAATGATGCATGTCAGGCGCCGGCTTCACCGGCCGGCGCCAGCGCATAGCCCCGAAAATCGGAATCGATTTTCGGAAAGGATTATACGCAAATTCAAAGTGTCAGAGCGTCACTAACGCGTCCTTTTCGACGCGCGCCGCTCTAAGGCCCTTCTTTTGCCAATGATTGGATGAAGACGATGCTCGACGCCAGGAAACAGAACACCGATACGTTGAGGACGCCGGAGTGGTTCAAGACCGCGACCCGCTGGACCCAGCTGACCTTCGTGGAGGATGACCCGGAAAAATATGACCCGGCCTTCTGGATCGATGTCTTCAAGCGCACCAAATCGAATGCGGTCTGTCTCAGCGCCGGCGGCTATATCGCCTATTATCCGAGCGATGTGCCCTACCACTATGTGAGCAAATATCTCGGCGACAAGGATATCTTCGGCGCGCTCGTCGACGCCGCCCGCAAGCTCGACATGCATGTCATGGCCCGCGTCGACCCGCATGCGATCCACGACGACGCAGCCAAGGCCCATCCGGAATGGGTGATGATCAATGCCGACGGCACGCCGCGCCGCCACTGGGCCTATCCCGATGTCTGGGTGACCAATGCCTATGGCGATTATAACACCGTTTTCATGCCGGAAGTGGTCAAGGAGATCGTCCGCAAATACGATATCGACGCGATCTTCGCCAATCGCTGGCAGGGCCACGGCGTCGATTACAGCGAAGACAGCGCTCGCCGCTTCAAGGACATGTCTGGCCATCACCTGCCGAAGAAGCCCGATGCCGAGGATCCGGCCTGGCAGGCCTGGGTGCAGTGGCGCCGCCGTGTGCTGACGGACATGATCGCCCAGTGGGACGATGCCGTGAAGGCGATCCGCCCGCATGCGAGCTTCATCCCGAACATGGGCGGCGCTTCGCTAATGGAGTTCGACCTCTCGGTCATCGCCAGGCATTGCCCCTTCCTCGTCGTCGACCATCAGGGCCGCAAGGGCCTTGAACTCGGCTGGTCGGCCGGGCGCAACGGCAAGCGCATCCGCGCCACCTTCCCCGACCGCCCGGTCGTGCTGATCACCTCGATCGGCCCGGAGGAGGAATATCGCTGGAAGGACGCCGTCACCTCGGGTGAGGAGATGCAGCTCTGGATCAATGACGGCACGGCCCACGGCCTCTACGCCTGGTTCACCAAGTTCAACGGCGTCGTGCCCGACAAGCGCTGGGTCGAGCCTGTGGCCGACGCCTTCGGTCTGCAGGCAGCCGTCGAGCCGGTACTGGAAAGCATGAAGCCGACCGCAGAAATCGCCGTCGTCGATCCCTCGACGACGCTGCGTCACTGGGCGCCGGAAGAGCGGCACTTTGCCGAGAAGCACGATCTCGGTCTCTATCACGCCCTCGTCGAAGCCCGCCTGCCCTTCGAACTGCTTTCGGATCAGGTGCTGACCGAGGACAACCTCGACCGTTTCAAGCTGATCATTCTCGCCAATGCCTCCTGCCTCTCGGATGTGCAAAACGCGGCGATCCGCGCCTATGTCGATCGCGGCGGCAGCGTCATCGCTTCCTATGAGACATCGCTGCGGGACGAGTTCGGCAAGAAACGTCCGGACTTCGGCCTTGCCGACGTGCTCGGTGCAAAATTCATCGCCGGCCCGCGCGGCATCGTCAAGAATACCTATATCGCCCTTTCCGGCGATCATCCGATCAACCAGGGTTATGAAGACGCCGAGCGCATCATGGGCGGCACCCGCCTCATCCACGCCGAGCCGTATGCCGATGCGAAGACACCCTTCCTCTACGTTCCCGATTTCCCGGATCTGCCGATGGAAGAGGTCTATCCGCGTGAGGACCCGAAAGGAGCGGCCGTCATCGCCCGCGAAACCGGCAAGGGCGGACGCACAGTCTATATCCCCTGGAATATCGGCGAGATCTTCTGGGAAGTCTTTGCTGTCGACCACGCCCGCCTGCTTGCCAATGCCGTCCACTGGGCGCTCGGCAAGACGCCGCGCATCACCGTCAAGGGCAAGGGCGTCGTCGATCTGGCGCTTCGAGAAAACGATCATGGCCTAGCACTTAGCCTCTTCAACCTCACCAACCCGATGATGATGAAAGGTCCGATCCGCGAGAATTACCCTCTGGCTACACAGACCGTTTCGGTGGAGATTCCAGAGGGCCGATCGATGGCGAAGGCGTGGCTTGTCGTTGCCGACCGCGCCGCAAGCTTCACCCTCGGGAATGGCCGCGCACAGGTGGAGGTGCCGAGCATTGATCGGCTGGAGGTGCTGCACCTCACCTGGAAATGAGGTGATACGCGAGGAGCGCTTTTGGCCTGGAGGGGCCGAAAGCGGATGGAGATCCGGGGGAAGCACCTCACGGTGTTCCCGACGGGAGGAGAAACATTCCGATGCTTGGCTATATCTTCAAGCGCGTGCTCTACATGATCCCGACCTTGTTCGGCATGTCGCTGATCTCGTTCCTGATCATCCAGCTGCCGCCGGGTGACTACCTGACCTCGATGATCGCCACCATGAGCGACAGCGGCCAGACCGTCGATCCCGCGCAGATCGAGCGCCTCAAGGAAATTTATGGCTTCGACGACCCCTTCTATGTCCAATACCTGAAATGGATCTGGGGCATCGTCAGCCGCGGCGACTTCGGCTACTCCTTCGAATGGGGCCAGCCGGTCTCCGGCCTGATCTGGGCCCGCATGGGCTCGACGCTGGTGATCTCGCTCTTGAGCTTGCTCTTCGTCTGGATCGTCGCTTTGCCGATCGGCATCTATTCCGCCGTCCGCCGCCACTCCGTCGGCGATCACGTCTTCACGTTCCTCGGCTTCATCGGCCTGGCGGTGCCGAACTTCATCCTCGCGCTGACGCTGATGTACATCGCCTATAAATATCTCGGCCAGAGCGTCGGCGGGCTGATCTCGCCGGAATATGCCGAAGCGCCGTGGAGCCTTGCCAAGGTCGGCGACTTCCTCGCCCATCTCTGGATCCCGATTATCATCATCGGCGCATCGGGAACGGCGGCGATGATCCGCATCCTGCGCGCCAACCTGACGGATGAACTGCACAAGCCTTATGTGGTCACCGCCCGCGCCAAGGGCTTGCCGGAGTACAAGGTCATCCTCAAATATCCTGTCAGAATCGCGCTCAATCCCTTCGTCTCGGCAATTGGCTGGGTATTGCCGCACCTCGTCTCCGGCGTCACCATCACCGCCATCGTGCTGAACCTGCCGACCGCCGGCCCGCTGCTTTTTCGCGCGCTGATCTCACAGGATATGTATCTCGCCGGCAGCTTCATCCTGCTTTTGAGCGCCCTCACCCTCGTCGGCATGCTGCTGTCGGATCTGCTGCTGGCGCTGCTCGATCCGCGCATCCGGTTCAATTGAGGGGAATGCGATGAGCACGCACGAAACCTTCGGAACCCATGCAGGCCCGCTCCATGCCGTCGCCGACGGTCCCTCGATCAGCCCGCTGAAACAGGGCAAGACCGTCTCGACCGCCGTGATTGGCCCCTGGCGGCTGGTCGCGGGCAAGCTGGTCCGCCAAAAGGTGGCGATGGTAGCCGGCGCAATCATTCTCTTCCTCTATCTGGTCGGCCTCTTCGCCGAATTTCTGGCGCCCGCCTTACCGACGACCTCGCGGCCGCAATACACCTATGCCCCACCGCAGGGCTTCAGCTTCTTCGTCGAAAAACCGGACGGCAGCTCGGAATTCAATTTCCACGTGAAGGGCTACAAGGTCGAGATCGACAAGGTGGCGCTGCGCCGCACCTTCGTCGTCGACGACACCAAGGTGGTGCCGATCGGCTTCTTCGTCAAAGGCGCCGCCTATGATCTCTGGGGCTTGATCCCGATGAACAGGCACCTGATCGGCCCTCTCAACCAGAACGACCCGATGTATCTGCTCGGCGCCGACCGTCTCGGCCGCGACGTCTTCTCGCGCCTCGTCTACGGCACCCGAGTCTCTATGTCGATCGGCCTCGTCGGCGTCGCCATGTCGCTGATCCTGGGTGTCGTACTCGGTTCGATCTCGGGCTTCTACGGCGGCTGGGTGGATACCCTGATGCAGCGGCTCATCGAGGTCGTCAGCGCCATGCCGACCATCCCGCTCTGGCTGGGTCTGGCGGCGGCGATCCCGCTGACATGGTCGCCGGTCAACGTCTATTTCGTCATAACGATCATCGTCTCCTTGCTCGGCTGGACCAGCCTCGCCCGCGAGGTGCGCGGCCGGTTTCTTGCGCTACGCAGCGAGGATTTCGTCGTTGCCGCCAGACTCGACGGATCGAGCGAAGCGCGGCTGATCTTCCGCCACATCCTGCCGTCGCTGACGAGCCACATCCTCGCGGTCGTCACCCTTGCCGTGCCGACCATGATCGTCGCCGAGACGTCGCTCTCCTTCCTCGGCATCGGCTTGAAGCCGCCGGTCGTCAGCTGGGGCGTGCTGTTGCAGGACGCGCAGAACATTCGCACGGTCGCCACCGCGCCATGGCTGCTGATCTGGCCGTCGCTCGCGGTCGTCGTCGCCGTGCTGTCCTTCAATTTCTTCGGCGACGGCCTTCGCGATGCCGCCGACCCCTATGAGAGCTGAGGAGGAAATCGTGACCGATCTTTCCGAAGACGTCGTTCTCTCCGTCGAAAACCTCTCGATCGATTTCAGGCTGCGCACCCACATCCTGCACGCGGTCGAAAATGTCAGTTTCGAGCTGAAACGCGGCCAAACGCTCTGCCTCGTCGGCGAAAGCGGCTCCGGCAAGAGCGTCACCGCCCGCTCGCTGCTGCAGATCGTCGACAGCCCCGGCAGCATCGTTTCCGGCCGCATCCTGCTGCGCAACGGCGACGAGGTCACCGGGGGTAACGGGGTCACCGATATCGCCGCCCTGAAGCCGTCGGATCGGGCGATGCGCGCCATCCGCGGCCGCCGCATCGGCCTGATCTTCCAGGAGCCGATGAGCTCGCTGTCGCCGGTCCATACCATCGGTTCGCAGATCATCGAGGCCGTGCGCCTGCACAGCGATCTCGACAAGCGCGCCGCCCGCGAAAGAACCGTCGAACTGCTGCGCCAGGTCGAAATCCCCGATCCCGACAGGATGGCGGACCGCTACACCTTCGAATTTTCCGGCGGCATGCGCCAGCGCGCTATGATCGCCATGGCGCTTGCCGGCAATCCCGATATTCTCATCGCCGACGAACCGACCACGGCGCTCGATGTCACCACCCAGGCCGAAATCCTCGACCTGATCAAGCGCCTGCAGGTCGAACGCGGCATGGCCATGCTGCTCATCACCCACGATATGGGCATCGTCGCCGAAGTGGCCGACGACGTCGCCGTCATGCGCTTCGGCCGCATCGTCGAACGGGGTCCGGTCGACGCGATCTATCACGCCGCCGAGCATCCCTATACCCGCCAGCTGCTCGCCTCAACGGTGAAACTCACCCACCATGTCGAAGACAAGCTGCCATCCGTGGCGCCGTCGCCGCAGGCGCCGAAGCCGATCCTTTCCGTCCGCAACCTCGGCAAGATTTACGGCTGGCAGGGCCAGGCCAACACGCTACGCGCGGTCGACGACGCCAGTTTCGATCTTTATCCGGGCGAAAACCTCGGCATCGTCGGCGAAAGCGGCTCCGGCAAAACGACGTTGGGCCGGCTCATCCTGCGCACCATCGAGCCAACATCGGGCAGCATCAGCTATCGCAACCGGGAGGGCCGTGAGATCGACGTCACCAAGCTGACGAAACGCGAGCTGCGCACCTTCCACCGCGAAGTCCGCCTCGTCTTCCAGGATCCGTTCGCCTCGCTCAATCCGCGCATGACCGTCAAGGAGGTGATCGGCGATCCCCTCATCGTCAACGGCCTCGCCAAGGGCAAGGCGCTGGAGGACCGCGTCGCCGAGCTGATGCGGCTCGTCGGCCTCGATCCGATGGGCATGGAGCGTTACCCCCATGCCTTCTCCGGCGGCCAGCGCCAGCGTATCGGCATCGCCCGCGCGCTTGCGCTCGATCCGCGCATCATCATCGCCGACGAGGCGACCTCTGCGCTCGACGTCTCGATCCGCAGCCAGATTCTCGATCTGCTGCTCGATATCCGCCAGCGGCTGAACCTGAGCTTCATCTTCATCTCGCACGACATTTCAGTCGTGCGTTATTTCTGCGATCGGGTCGCCGTCATGCATCGCGGCAAAATCGTCGAACTCGGCGAGGCCGAGCAGATCTGCACCGCTCCCAAGGAGGCCTATACCAAGAGCCTCATATCAGCCGTTCCCAATCCTGACCCCCGCGACAAGCGCATGCTGCATCGGCATCGTTTCGTCGCGCCCGGCATCTAAGGACTGTCCAGTGCCGAAATTCTCCGCCAACCTTTCCTTCCTCTATCAGGACCTACCGTTCCTCGATCGTTTCGCCGCTGCCGCACGGGACGGTTTCGGCGCGTTCGAATATCTCGGCCCCTATGCCGAGCCGAAGGAGAAGGTCGCCGAGACGCTGAAGGCAAGTGGCCTGAAACAGGCGCTCTTCAACGTGCCATCAGGAGACTGGGCCGGCGGTGAGCGCGGCATTGCCTGCCTGCCGGATCGCGTGCAGGAATTCCGCGATGGTGTGACCCAGGCGCTCGATTATGCCAAGGTGCTCAATTGCCGGCAGGTCAACGTCATCTCCGGCCTGGTGCCAAAGGGTGCGGACCTCGAAACGCTGGAAACGGTGCTGGTCGACAATCTGAAATATGCAGCAAAGCGCGCCGCCGATGCCGGCGTCAGGCTGCTGATCGAGCCGATCAACCTGCGCGATATTCCGGGTTTCTTCCTGTCGAGCACCGCCCATGTCGAACGCATCCTCGACAGGGTCGGCTCCGACAATCTCTATATCCAGTATGATTTCTACCACATGCAGATCATGCAGGGCGATCTGATGCCGACCTTCACAAGGCTGCAGGAGAAGATCGCCCATGTGCAGATCGCCGACAATCCCGGCCGCAACGAACCCGGCACCGGCGAGATCAATTACCGCTTCATCCTCTCT
This sequence comes from Rhizobium sp. NZLR8, assembly GCF_019685025.1. NCBI lineage: Bacteria > Pseudomonadati > Pseudomonadota > Alphaproteobacteria > Hyphomicrobiales > Rhizobiaceae > Rhizobium > Rhizobium sp. NZLR8. The sequence goes on from NZ_JABDVY010000012.1 coordinate 175,520, forward strand.
GAACTCGACCGCCTTGGCTACGACGGCTGGGTCGGCTGTGAATACAAGCCGAAATCAGGCACCAGCGAGGGCCTCGGCTGGATGAAACCCTACCGGAAGCAAGCGAGAACAGCATGAATATAGGATTCATCGGACTGGGCGTCATGGGTCGCCCGATGGCGGAACACCTGATCGATTCCGGCCACACGCTGCATCTCCACCGTGTCAAGGAGGTCTCGCAGCATCTCGTCGACAAGGGCGGCAAGGCGGCGTTAGGCGCCAAGGCTGTGGCCGAAGCCTCGGACATCATCGTCCTGATGCTGCCGGATACGCCTGACGTCGAGACGGTTCTCTTCAGCGAGAACGGCGTCGCCTCGGGCTTGTCCGAGGGCAAGCTTGTCATCGACATGAGCTCGATCTCGCCGGTGGCGACGAAGAGCTTCGCCAAGCGCGTCGAGGCCCTCGGCTGCGATTATCTCGATGCTCCGGTTTCCGGCGGCGAAGTTGGCGCCAAGGCCGCCTCGCTGACGATCATGGTCGGTGGCAAGGAGCAGGCTTTCGAGCGCGCCAGACCGCTCTTCGAAAAGATGGGCAAGAACATCACCCATGTCGGCGGCAGTGGCGACGGCCAGACCGCCAAGGTCGCCAACCAGATCATCGTCGGGCTGACGATCGAAGCGGTTGCCGAAGCGCTGCTGTTTGCCAGGAAGGCCGGCGCCGACCCGGCCAAGGTGCGCGCCGCACTGATGGGCGGCTTTGCCGCCTCGCGCATCCTCGAGGTGCATGGAGAGCGCATGGTCAAGGAGACCTTCGAGCCCGGCTTCCGCATCCGCCTGCATCGCAAGGACATGACACTTGCCGTCGATGCAGCCCGCGCGCTCGATCTGTCGCTGCCGAACACCGCCGCGACGCAGCAACTGATGAATGCCGCCATCGCCATTGGCGACGGCGAACGCGACCATTCCGCCCTCATCCGCACGCTCGAACTCCTCGCCGGAGGGCCGCGCTAGAAGAAACGCTTTTTAAAATAGCCGGACGACATCCTCGATTGCCTATTGCCGGAGCCTCTTCTCCGGACGGCGAAGCCATGTCCGGACATCGATAGAAAAGGACAAGACAATGCTCAATAAAGATATCCAACTGCCCTACGGCGCCGTCTATTTTCGCAAATCAAATCCGCCCCGCGACGATTGGGAGCGCGACTACGCGACCGCTGGGCAAGACGGCCTCAACATCTTCCGCCACTGGTTCATGTGGGGCGCGATCGAGACAGCACCCGGCGTTTACGACTGGGAAGAATATGACCGCCAGTTGGACCTTGCCGCCGCAAACGGCATCAAGACAGTCATCGCCGAACTGATCCATGCCGTGCCCGACTGGGCCGTTCGCAAATACGCCCATGCGCTGCAGGTCAATGCCGACGGCAACAAGCTCGGTTCCTATATGGGCGTCTCGGCGGCGACCGGCGGCTTCTCCAATAATGGCGGCGGTGCCGGCGCCCTGACGCTGAACTGCCCGGAGGTCAAGGAAGCTGCGGGCAAGTTCCTGACCGCGCTCGCCACCCGCTACAAGGATCACCCGGCAATCTATGGCTACGACGTCTGGAACGAGTGCAACTATTCCGCCGATGTCGATTACAGCAGCTACGCCAAATCAGCCTTCCGGAAGTGGCTGGAGAAGAAATACGGGAGCCTGAAGGCCCTGGCGACAGCCTGGCACCGCTACAGCTACGCCGAATGGGAGGATATCGAGCCGCCGGTCCACATGGCGCCCTATCCCGAATGCATCGACTGGCTGCAGTTCAAGCGCGACAACTTCTACGACCAGATGCAGTGGCGCATCGACACACTCCGCGCCATCGATCTGAAGAACACCATCGTTGCCCATGGCATATCGGGCGCAATTCCCAACATGGCGGCCAACGGCTGCGACGACTGGCTCGCCGCTTCCAAGGTCGAAGTCTACGGCTTCACCTGGATCCAGGCGCGCAAGGGCTCGGAAGCCTGGAAGAACTGGTACGGCGTCGATATCAACCGCGCCGCCGCCCGCGGCAAGCCTTTCTGGCATGCCGAGCGCCAGGGCGGCCCGCTTTGGCTGCAGCCGCAGGTGATCGGCCGCGACAAGGAGGATGGCCGTGTCGCCGAGCCCGAGGATATCCGCCTCTGGAGCATGACCTCGCTTGCCGGCGGCGCCCGCGGCGTCCTAAACCTTCGCTGGCGCCCGCTGCTTGACGGCCCCCTTTTCGGCGCCTTCGGCTCCTACGGCATGGACGGCTCGCGCACGCCGCGCTCCGACATGGCGAGCGCCATGGCAAAGTGGGCAAACGACACGGCGCAAGGTCCCCTCTGGGAGGCAAAGCCGGTGCGCGGCGAGGTCGGCATCCTGTTTATCCGCGAAACGCAGGAGTTCGATTACCTCCTGAACCACGATCGTAAGGAAAAGCCCTACCCCGAAGCCATGTGGGGCGCCTATCGCGCCTTCCTCGAACAGGGCGCGCAACCGGACTGGGTGCATATCGACGATATCGACCCCTATGATTTCCTCTATTTCCCCTACCCGATCATGTTCACATCAGAACAGGCAAAACGCCTGAAAGCCTGGGTCGAAAACGGCGGCACACTGATTGCCGAAGCATGCCCCGGCTATTTCGGCGATCGTGGCCATGTCGGCACCGTGCAGCCGAACATGGGCCTCGACGAGGTCTTCGGTGCGCGCGAGGAAGAAGTCGAATTCATGCCCGATATCGGCGACCGCATCCATTTCGATCTCGACGGCGCAGCTGTCGACGGCGGCGGTTTCCTGCAGTCCTACCGGCTGGCGGGCGGCGCGGCACGTGGGCATTTCACCGACGGCCGTCTTGCCGTCGTCGAAAATACCTTTGGCAACGGCCGCACGCTGCTAATTGGCACCAATCCCTCCGTCGCCTATTACCGCACGCTGGGAAAGGCGAACGGGGCTTTCTTCGCCGAACTAATAACATGGAGCGGCAAGAAGCGGCATGCGACGCTTTCGAATGGCGCGCTCTTCCCGCGTATTCACGTCGGGGAGAAAGGCAGCTTTCTCTGGCTCGTCAACCCGACGAGAACTGCACAGAAAACAGAGGTGACGCTTGCCCGCGGAATGTTGGCGCGAGGCCAACCCGTCTGGCCGATCGACCATATGGACAATGGCGGCATCGAGGTGCCGGCGCGCGATGTGCTGATCCTGCCGCTCGATCGTTGAGTTTCAGGATGCCGGTGAATCGGCGCTTTCGGCAAAGGCTTCAAGCTCGGGGTCGAAATCGACCTCGACGACATTGTTGAAGACGGCGGTAGCCAGCATGATGCCGGCGAAAGCGACGAGATCGACCAGCGCCCGCGTCTCGTAGCGCTCTTTCAGCTTCGCCCAGAGTTCGGCGGGAACGGCATTGGAATCGGCGACGGTCGCCTTGCCGAAGGCCTCGAGCAGCGCTTCCTCCTCGGAAAGTTCGAGCGCGTCGGGATTGAAACCTTTGTTGATCAAAGCCCGGCGAAAGAAGGTGACGGCGATCTTCGATTTCGCCGCCTTCGAGATTGCATGCGAGAAGATCCAGATCGCCCGGTCGCCGATAGCAGGATCGAGTTCTGCCCGTAGCGTGAACCATTCGGCATAGATGCGATGGGCGGCCGGCGAATGCAGCAGCGTGCGCTTCATGTTGGTCATGCGTCCGCGCAGCCTGACTTCCTCGTCATGCGCCGCACGAACCTCTTGCGAAGCAGTGTCGTAGTCGATCTGTGGGAGGTGGCTCATCGGGTCCGCTCTTTCGTTTTGCGCAGACGTTATCGATGCACCGGCATAGTGTGCAACCCAACTTCGTTCAGCTTTTCGTTTCGATCAGATATTCCGGCCCGCGTGACCGGCAAATCCACTTGGCCCTCGCGCCGCCTCCGCCTAGATTGATCTCATCGAAGGTGGAGGCAAGGCATGAGCGACGATCACGAGCATCATCACGTCGACTGGCGGGAACATGGCGTCAAGGTCATTCCCGGCAATTCGCTCGATCCGAACACCGCGCAGACGCCGGGCATGAACCGCGCCGCCGCGATCAACAATGCGCGTGCCGGGGCCGAGAAAATCTGGGCCGGCACGGTGACGATCCATGCCAACGCCAAGACCGGCGCCCATCATCACGGTGACCTCGAAAGCATCATCTACGTGGTCAAGGGCAAAGCCCGCATGCGCTGGGGCGAGCATCTGGAATATACCGCCGAGGCCGGTCCCGGCGACTTCATCTATGTTCCCCCCTATGTGCCGCACCAGGAGATCAACGCCAGCCGCGACGAGACGCTGGAATGCGTGCTCGTCCGTTCAGGCCAGGAGCCGGTCGTCGTCAATCTCGACATCGAGCCGATCGAGAAACCGGAAGACGTGCCCTGGATCGACCCGATCCATCGCTGATGCATGCCGCCACGCCCGCTGGAAAGAAAGCAACCTCGGCGCGTCCCCTCACGCGTGAACGGCGCCAGCGCTGCTCATCACAGGGTTCTCGATGATCCGGCCGGTATCGGCGGCATAGAGATGGATCGCGTTATAGTCGATCGCGATGCCGATCGGATCGCCGGACTTCACCTTCACGGCTTCGGTCAGCGCCACGGCAAAGGGCAGCCCGTCGAAATCGGCGTGAACGACACGGCTCGCGCCGAGTTCTTCGATGAAATCGGCCGTTGCAGTGAGAGCACCGGGCGCATCCGGGGCCACCAGCCGGGCCGCTTCGGCGCGCATGCCGAGCACGACGCGTTTGCCTTTCAGCGGTGCTGCGCGCTCGCGCGGCAGCGCGATCTTGCGGCTCTGGTCGTAGACGAAGACACCCTCGTCATTGATTGTGCCTTCAAGCAGGTTCATCGCCGGCGTGCCGACGAAGCCGGCAACGAAACGCGACACCGGATGATGATAGACTTCTTCCGGGGTGCCGACCTGCTCGACCCTGCCGCCGTTCATCACCACCAGCCGGTCAGCCAGCGTCATGGCCTCGGTCTGGTCATGCGTGACGAAGATCGAAGTGGCGCCAAGGCGGCGATGCAGCCGGCGGATTTCGGCGCGCATGGCGATGCGCAGCTTGGCGTCGAGGTTCGAAAGCGGCTCGTCGAAGAGGAACACTTTCGGTTCGCGGATCATCGCACGGCCCATGGCGACGCGCTGGCGCTGCCCGCCGGAAAGGGCGGCGGGCCGGCGGTCGAGGAAGGGTTCCAGGCTGAGCGCCTTGGCGACTTCGGCGATGCGGCGCTCACGCTCCACCTTGGAGACGCCGGCCACTTTAAGGGCATAACCGATATTCTCGGCGACGCTCATATGCGGATAGAGCGCATAGTTCTGAAACACCATGGCGCAGCCGCGCTCGCGCGGCTCAAGCCGGTTGACGACGCGCCCATCGATTGCGATTTCGCCGCCGCTGATTTCCTCCAGGCCGGCGATCATGCGCAACAGTGTGGACTTGCCGCAGCCGGACGGGCCGAGGATGACGATGAACTCACCGGACTGGATTTCGAGATCGACGCCGTGAACGACGGGATTCTTGCCGTAGCTCTTCTTCACATCACGGATTGAGATAGGTGCCACAGGACTATTCCTTCATTTCTCGGTAGAGATAAGGCCGCGCACGAACCAACGCTGCATCAGGATGACGAGCACCAGCGGCGGCGACATGATGATAAGTGTACCTGCCATGGCGACGTTCCAGTCTGGCAGGCCGAATTCGGAGGGAATGAGGGTCTTGAGCTGCGTCACAGCAATGCCGAAATTCGGATCGGTAGTAATCAGCAGCGGCCAGAGATACTGGTTCCATGCCCAGACGAACATGATCGTGAACAGTGCGATCATGTTGGGCCGCGAAAGCGGCACCAGAATGTCCCAGAAAAACCGGACAGGACCCGATCCGTCCATCTTCGAGGCCTCGGCAAGTTCGTCCGGAACCGTCAGGTAAAACTGCCGGTAAAGGAAAGTGCCGGTCGCCGTTGCGACCAACGGCAGAACGAGACCGGGATAGGAATTCAGCAGGCCCCATTCGAGCTTGATCTGGATGCCGGTGATCTGCGCCACGAGCCAGCTTATGCCGAGGACATCAAGGATCGTCTGGAACGGCTGCAGCGCATTGGCCGCGATCGAATAGGTCGGCACGATGCGGACCTCCAGCGGCAGCATCAGCGTGATGAAGATGATCCAGAAAATCACATACCGGCCGCGGAAGCGGAAGTAGACGATCGAGAAGGCTGCCATGGCAGAAAGGATCACTTTGCCGGCGCCGACCGCCGCGGCGAAGATGATACTGTGAAACAGCTTGTTGCCGAGATCGGCACGGACCCAGGCGGTCTGGACGTTTTCCCAGAAATGCGAGCCCGGCGTGAGCGGCAGCGGCACACGATTGACCGTCTCCAGATCGAGGGTCGACGCGATGATGACAATGGCGAAAGGCAGGAGCGCGATGACCATGCCGAGCGCGAGAAGCGTATAGCAGATGAAATTGAATATTGGGGTGCGTTCGATCATGTGCAGGGGCCTTACTTGTAGTGCACGCGCCGCTCGATAAAGCGGAACTGAAAGATGGTAAGAAGAACCACGAGCACCATCAGAATGATCGACTGGGCTGCGGCGCCCGAATAATCGAGGCCCCTAAAGCCGTCGAAATAGATCTTGTAAACCATGAGGTCCGTCGCGCGCGCCGGCCCCCCCTGCGTCATGACGTCGACGATGCCGAAGGAATCCTGGAAGCTCTCGGTGATGTTGATGACGAGCAGGAAGAACAGCGTCGGCGTCAGCAAGGGCAGCTGAATATCCCAGATACGGCGCATCGGCCCCGAACCGTCCATTGCGGCGGCCTCGATCAGCGAACGCGGAATGCCTTGCAGCGCCGAGAGGAAGAAGATGAAATTGTAGCCGATATATTTCCAGGAGAATGCAACGATGACGGCGATCATCGCATCCTTGCCGTCGAGCGCCGGATTCCAGAGACCGGGCCAGACGTGATTGATGACCGACAGAAGGCCTGCCTCCGGCGCCAGGATGAAGCGGAAGGCGAGACCGAGAGCGGGCGCGGCAATCGCGTAGGGCCAGATGAAGACCGACCGGTAGATCTTATGGCCGCGCAGTTCACGATCTGTCAAAAGCGCTAGGATGAGCGCCAGACCCATGGCAATGGCCGTCGAACTGAAGCCGAAGATCATGCTGCGGGAAATCGAGTCCCAATAGACCGGGTCGGTAAGCAGCTGTTTGAAATTGTCGAAACCGACCCAGGCATTGCCGCCGCCCCATGGCTGCTCGAGCGTGAACGCCCAATAGAGCGCCTGGGCGCTAGGCCAATAGAAGAATACGAAGATCAGCAGCAGCATCGGAAATGCAAAGAGCAGTCCGATCGTCGTCGAGGAGAAAGTGACGCGCTTTTCCATGAGTGGTCGTTTTCGCCCTGGTTTGACCCACAGCGCCGCGCCTCTTTCAGACGCGCAAAGGACGCTGCAGCTTTTGAATTGCTGCATAATTTATCCCTAAATCGATTCCGATTTAAGGGATTATGCAGTAGGCGCGGGCGGCGAGTTCGCATCCGCGTCCGATTGAAGAACCTGCAAAACGCACCCAGCGCGCCAAACGCGGGCTGGGTGCGGCTCATATCGGATGATCAGGGAAGCTGAACGTTCTTGTAGGTCTGCTGGAAGCGACGCAGGAGCTGGTTGCCGCGTTCGGCCGCGCCGTCGAGCGAAGCCTGGACGTCAGCGTTGTTGACAAAGATTGCCTGCAGGCTGTTTGCGATTTCGGTGCGAACCTGCAGCAGGCCGCCGAGGCGGATGCCGTGCGCAGCCGTGTCGTCAGCAGGCGATGCGGTCAGGCTCTGAATGGCGAGTTCGCGGCCGGCATAGGGAGCCTTGTCGTAGAAGCCCTGCTTCTTCAGGTATTCGAAACCGGAGTTGCGAACCGGGATATAGCCGGTAACAGTCGACCAGGTGAGAGCTTCTTCCGGCTTTGCGATGAAGTTGAAGAAGGCAGCAGCAGCCTTGTATTCGGCGTCGGAGTGACCCTTCAGAACCCAGAGCGAAGCGCCGCCGACGTAGGAGCTGTGGCGGGTTGCGTTGCCGTAGGTGGGGAGCATGGCAACGCCCCAGTTCATGCCCTGCTTGGCGGTGCGGCCAACATTGCCATGGTCGCCGACCGAGGTCAGGATGACCTGGCAATCGCCGGCGGCGAAAGCCTCGACGAAAGTCTGGCCGACGGCCTTGTTCTTGATGAAGGCAAGCTTGTTGTCGTACCAGGACTTGAGGTCCTTGACATAGCTGACGAGCAGCGGGTTCTTGTTGAACGCCAGCTCGGCGTCGAGGCCTTCAAAGCCGTTCTTCTTCGTCGCGATCGCTTCGCCGTTGACGGCTTCGAACTGCTCGATGTACTGCCAGACTTCGTTGTTGGAGATGTCGAAGGCGAGCGGGCAAGCATAGCCGGCGTTCTTCAGAGCCTTGAAGTCTTCGCCGGCTTCCTGCCAGGTGGCGGGAGCATGGTCTTTGCCGATCTTGGCGAAGGCATCCTTGTTCCAATAGAGCAGAGCGGTCGAGGAATTGAAGGGGAACGAATACATCTCGCCCTTCGACGTCGCATAATAGTTTGCGATGCCGGAGAAGTAATCTTTCCAGTCGACATTGTAGCCCATGTCGGTCATCAGCTTGTTGGCCGGGTAGTAGGCGCCGGAAAGCATGATGTCGAGCGTGCCGGCGTCGGAGACCTGGGCGATGGTCGGCTGCTTGCCGGCGCGGAAGGCGGCGATGGTGTTCTGCAGGGAAGCGTCGTAGCTGCCCTGGCTGGTGCAGACGACTTCATAATCGGCCTGCGACTGGTTGAACCGATCGCACTGTTCCTGGACCCGCTTTGCGATGTCACCGGAATTGCCGAACCAGAAGTCAATCTTGGTCTTATCGGCGGCGGCAGCGGGACCAGCAAGAAACGCTGTAGCGAGAAGGGCGCCTACGGCGCCGAGAAGCTTGGCTTGCATGAGAACCTCGAACGTAAAAGAGACGCGCACTTTCAGCGCACGCCCTATTAGCTGGTTCAAATTGCTGCGGCTAATGAATATTACATGACATGAAACGATCGAAATCGTGCCGTCACAAAACCTTCATTCGGATGTTATTTGCCGCAGCCGAGGCTATATTTAGAGAAGCCTCGCCAGCCTCCCCAGCGCACTGCCGAACAGTTATATTCATATTCGAATAATTATAATTATCAAGGGTTTTCAATATTTGCCTATATTGCGACAGAGCATCCTTATTCGGGGATACCGTCACATGAAACTGGCAGAAACGGCTATCTTTCTGCCACTGCACTCGTGTGCAACGTCTGGTTTTAGCCTTGAAATCAAAGGGAATCCTTCAAAATTGCAGCAAAACGCGGATCGAACGCGTGGCTGATCGGCCCGGCGGCAGCACCGAGTGCGACCGACCAGGGATCGGCCATACCGGGCTGCAGGCGCGGCAGTATGCGACCGCGACGTTCGGCGATCGAGGGCAGCAACCGGCCGATTGCCGCAATCAACTTGTTCACCAGCGCTTCCGGCGCGCTGCCGCAAAGGATAACGGTTTGCGGATCGAACAGGGTCTCGATGAGATGGATGCTCCAGCGCAGGTCGACCGCCGCCGCCTCGACCCAGGCGTCGATGCTTTGATCGCCGCTCAAGGTAAGGTCGTTGATGCGTGCGTGGAGGTCGGGATCGGCGGGATCGGCCGAGAGATGCTGATAGAGCGAGGCGAGGGAGGCACGATGTTCGAGCGGCGTCGATTTGCCGTCGGCAAACAGCAGCGCCATGCCGATCTCGCCGGCATTGCCGTTCGCGCCGCGGTAGAGCTCGCCATTCAGGATGAGCCCGGCACCGATGCCATAGCCGACGAAGAGGCAGATGGCATGGTCGAGCCCATGGGCCGCCCCCACCATGCGCTCGGCGGTCGCCGCCGCCGCCGCATCGTTCTGCAGGTCGACATCGAGCCCGGTGCCGGCAGTCAGCGTTTCCAACAGCGGAAACTTCTGCCAAGCCTCCATCATCCACGGATCGTCGCCGCTACCGGCGACGCCGAAGGGCCCAGGCATGGCCGCGCCGAGGCCGACAAGCCGCTTTTCCGACTGCCGGACGACGCCGGCAAGCTTCGAACGCACGCTGGCGACAAGATTGAGGATCACCTTCGCCCCCTGCGACGGACCTCCAGGTGGGAGCCCGGCCTCGTCGCGCACGAGAACGCTACCGACAAGATCGACCGCAACCGCACGCGTCACATGCCGGTCGATCTGCAGGCCGATCGCAAAGGCGCCTTCCGGCACGAGCCGATAGGGCGTCGAGGGCTGGCCCCTGCCCTTCCTCACCGCCTCCTGCGAACTGACGAGACCGTCGCGTTCGAGTTCCTCAATGATATTGGACACCGTCTGCTTGGTCAGCCGCGTCGCCCGCGCCAGATCGGCGCGGGAAAGCGCACCGTTGATTCTCAGGGCATCGATCATCACGCGCCGGTTATGGGCACTGGTGCCCCCGTGGTTGGTGCCGCTCTTGGCCCGGATCGGACGGCTGTCATTCATGTGCAATTGCCTCTTGACTCCAATAGAATGTTGAAGAAGTAATAAGTCAAGACACTTGACTTAATAAGGGACCGGAGAGTTCCAGGGAACGCAGGACGCCGACAAGGGCTCCGACGACGCTCCGAGACGACTTCTCGAACACCGATGGCGGAAGCCCTCGGCAATGCGTAAATGTCAAAAACTGGAGGCTGCAATGCTGAAATCCTTTAACAAGACGCTTCTCGGTGCGGCCTTGATCGGCGCATCTCTTGCACCGCACGCTTTCGCCGAGACGACGCTGAACGCGCTTTTCATGGCGCAGGCCGCCTATAGCGAGGCCGACGTGCGGGCCATGACCGATGCCTTCGCCAAGGCGAACCCCGATATCAAGGTCAATCTCGAATTCGTTCCCTATGAAGGCCTGCACGACAAGACGGTGCTGGCGCAGGGTTCCGGCGGCGGCTATGACGTCGTCCTCTTCGATGTTATCTGGCCGGCGGAATACGCCACCAACAAGGTGCTGGTCGACGTCTCCTCGCACATCACCGACGAGATGAAGAAAGGCGTGCTGCCGGGCGCCTGGACCACCGTGCAGTATGACGGCAAATATTTCGGCATGCCGTGGATCCTCGATACCAAATACCTGTTCTACAACAAGGAGATCCTTGAAAAGGCCGGCATCAAGGCTCCACCGAAAACCTGGGACGAGCTGACCGAGCAGGCAAAGACGATCAAGGACAAGGGCCTGCTCGCTACGCCGATCGCCTGGAGCTGGTCGCAGGCCGAAGCGGCAATCTGCGACTATACAACGCTCGTCAGCGCCTATGGCGGCGATTTCCTCAAGGAGGGCAAGCCCGCCTTCCAGACCGGCGGCGGTCTTGATGCGCTGAAATATATGGTCTCCAGCTATTCCTCCGGCCTGACCAATCCGAACTCCAAGGAATTCCTGGAAGAGGACGTCCGCAAGGTCTTCGAAAACGGCGATGCCGCCTTCGCGCTGAACTGGACCTATATGTACAATATGGCCAACGATCCGAAGGACAGCAAGGTCGCGGGCAAGGTCGGCGTTGTCCCGGCACCGGGTGTGGCCGGCAAGAGCGCGGCTTCGGCCGTCAACGGTTCGATGGGCCTCGGCATCACCTCGGCCAGCCAGCATCCGGATGAGGCCTGGAAATACATCACCTTCATGACCTCGCAGGCGACGCAGAATGCCTATGCCAAGCTCAGCCTGCCGATCTGGGCCTCCTCCTATGAGGACCCGGCCGTCACCAAGGGTCAGGAAGAGCTGATCTCCGCCGCCAAGGTCGGCCTCGCCGCCATGTATCCGCGTCCGACGACACCGAAATATCAGGAGCTTTCGACCGCCCTGCAGCAGGCGATACAGGAATCGTTGCTTGGCCAGTCCTCTCCCGAGAACGCGCTGAAATCGGCGGCCGATAATAGCGGTCTCTGATCCAGCTCAGAACCCCGGGCGGCGCCTGCCGTCGCCCGGTTTCCAAAAACTTAAGAATGAAGAAGGGTCGCCTTGATGTCGGGCACTTGGCTGACAACCCGCGCGTGGCTTTTGATGCTGCCGCTTCTCGTGGTCATGATATCGGTCATCGGCTGGCCCCTGATCGATACTGTCGGCCTCTCCTTCACCGATGCCAAGCTCGTCGGCACCGAAGGAAGTTTCGTCGGTATCGGCAATTACGCGAAGATGATCTCCGGCTCGAATTTTCAACGCACCCTCATCACCACCGCATGGTTCGCGATCGTCTCGGTTGCCGCCGAAATGGTGATCGGCGTTCTCGCCGCCCTATTACTGAACCAGCAATTCCGCGGCCGCGCCGCGCTTCGCGCCCTGATGATCCTGCCCTGGGCGCTGCCGACCGTCGTCAATGCCACGCTCTGGCGGCTGATCTACAACCCGGAATATGGCGCGCTGAACGCGGCGCTGACCCAGCTCGGCCTGCTTGATGCCTACCGCTCCTGGCTCGGCGAACCGGGCACGGCGTTGGCAGCCCTCATCGTCGCCGATTGCTGGAAGAATTTCCCGCTGGTGGCGCTGATCGCGCTGGCCGCACTCCAGGCCGTGCCGCGCGACATCACCGCCGCCTCGCTCGTCGACGGCGCCGGCGCTTTCGCCCGCTTCCGCTTCGTCATCCTGCCCTATCTCGCCGGCCCGCTGATGGTGGCCCTGGTGCTGCGCACGATCGAAGCCTTCAAGGTGTTCGACATCATCTGGGTCATGACCCGCGGTGGCCCGGCCAATAGCACGCGCACGCTGTCGATCCTCGTCTATCAGGAAGCCTTCTCCTTCCAGCGAGCCGGCTCCGGCGCATCGCTGGCGTTGATCGTGACGCTGCTGGTGACGCTGCTTGCCGCCGGCTACGCCGCCCTGGTGCGCAAGACCGCCGGGAGTGCGGCCTGATGGAACGCCAAAGCCCAATCTTTACCGCCTTCATCTATGTCTGCGCGCTGCTTCTTGCCGCCGTCATCCTGGCGCCGATCCTGTGGCTGTTCATCATGAGCATCTCGCCCGCCGCCGACCTTGCGGCGAAGCCATTGCGCTGGTGGCCGCAAACGGCGGATTTCTCTCGCTACGCCGTGCTGCTCTCGACGATCGAAAACAGCGCCGGCGCCGCCTTCACCTCGTCGCTGCGCAACAGCATCGAGGTGGCTGGCATGGCGACGATCGCGTCGATCGCGCTCGCCATTCCGGCCGGCTGGGCGGTGTCGCGCACGCCTTCTGTGGGATGGTCGCTGTCGATGGTGATCGGCACCTATATGCTGCCGCCGGTGGCGCTTGCGGTGCCGCTCTATATGGGTCTCTCCCATCTCGGCATGCTGAACAACGTCTTCGGCCTGGCCCTCGTCTATCTCAGCATCCTGGCGCCCTTCACCACCTGGCTGATGAAATCGGGCTTCGATTCCATCCCACGCGAAATCGAATCCGCCGCAATGATCGACGGCGCCGGCCTGTTCCAGACGCTGAGGATCATTACGCTGCCGCTCGCCGGCCCCGTGGTCGCGACGTCAAGCCTGTTTGCATTCCTGCTTGCCTGGGACGAATTCTTCTATGCGCTGCTTTTCACCTCCGACCAGCGCGCCAAAACGCTGACCGTCGCCATCGCGGATCTCGCCGGTGGCCGCGTTTCCGATTACGGACTGATCGCCACGGCAGGCGTGCTCGCCGCCCTGCCTCCGGTGCTGATTGGTCTCATCATGCAACGTGCCCTGGTTTCAGGGCTCACCAGCGGCGGCGTCAAGGGATGAACATGACAACAGAAACAATCCGGCCGGCCGGACTTGCCGCGATCGATCGCGAGATGGCGCGCCAGCATGCCGATGCGATCGCCTCCTATGAAGTTGCCGGGCCGAGCGCGACAAGAGCCGCCGTCTCGCTGAAGAAAACCGGCCGGCTGCTCCTGCTCGGCATGGGCGGCTCGCATGCCGTCAACCGCGCCGTCGAGCCGCTCTATCGGGCCCTCGGCATCGATTCCGTCGCCTTGCCACTGTCTGAGCAGCTTGGCCAGCCGCTACCGGTTGCTGGCAGGACGATCTTCGTCACCTCGCAATCAGGTGAGAGCGCCGAGGTGGTGCGTTGGTTCGATGAGACCGGTGGCACAGAGGAGACCTTCGGCCTGACGCTGGACGCAAGTTCCTTCCTCGCAAGAACCGCCCCGTCGCTGGTCGGCGTTGGCGGCACCGAGCTGGCTTTTGCCGCGACCCGCAGCCTGACGGTAACCTTCGCCCTGCATCTGGCAATCCTCGCCGCCCTCGGCGAAGATCCCGAGGCCGCACTTGCCATCCTCAACGCGCCTGAAGTCCATGACGTCGCCGCCGCCCTCACCGCGCTCGAAGACGTCGCAACGGTCGTCACCTCAGGCCGCCGGCTGCAGGGCATCGCCGAGGCATTGGCGCTCGGATTGACCGAATTGTCGCGCCGCCCCTGCTTCTCGCTTGAAGGCGGCCAGTTGCGCCATGGGCCGATGGAGATGCTGGGGCCGGAAATCGGCGTCGTGCTGTTCCGCGGCTTGGACGAGACATCCGGCTTGGTGACCGCAATGGCGATCTCCGCCGTCGAGACCGGCGCCCCCGTCATCCTGTTCGACGCATCCGGGCAAGCGCCGGTCGCCGGCGCGGTGACAATCCGCTTTACCCCGGTAACGGGCCTTGCCGCGATCTTCGCCATGCTGCCGGTTGCCCAGCGGCTGATGATCGCCTTTGCCGACGCCCGTGTGGAGAATGCCGGAACGCCGGTTCGATCCACCAAGATCACCCGGAGTGAATGAATGCGGCCGCTTGCAGTCATCGGCAACGTCAACGTCGACCTGATCCTTGGGCCGGCAGCCGCCTGGCCGAAGGCTGGGACGGAAATCATCGTCGATCACGACGAACTACGGGTCGGCGGAGCCGCCGGCAACAGCGCACTCACCTGGCAGGCGCTTGGCGTCGAATTCGAGATCGCCGCCAATATCGGCAGTGACCAATTCGGCCGCTGGCTGAGCGAAGCCTTCGGCCACCGTTCCGAGAAGTGGCCCATACGTCCTGAGAAAACGACGCTCTCCGTCGGCATCATCCATCCGGACGGCGAGCGCACCTTCTTCACGACCAAAGGCCATCTGCCGCGTTTCAGTCTGGCCGATGTCTTCGCGGTCCTCGACGCAGCGCGCCTTAGCAGCGGTTACGCCCTCCTTTGCGGCTCGTTCCTGACCGACGATCTGACCGAGCAATACGACCCCTTTTTCGACTGGGCCGACAGCCATGACGTTACCGTCGCACTCGACACCGGCTGGCCGCTCGACGGTTGGACGCAGCGGAATTGCGCGGCGACACGCGCCTGGCTGTCTCGCAGCGGCATCGCGCTGTTGAACGAAATCGAGGCGACGACGCTTGCCGGCATCGTCGATCCGATCGCGGCCGCACGTCACATCAGGCTGCATATGCCGCAGGATGCGATCGTCGTTGTTAAGCGTGGCCCGGACGGCGCGATCGCGATCGGGCCGGAGGGCGTGTTGGTTTCGGTGGGCGCACCCGTTGTCGAAGTTGTCGATACGATCGGTGCCGGTGATGTCTTCAACGCCGCTTTCCTCGCGGCTCTCGCTGGCGATGCGCCGCTGCTTTCCTGCCTGATAGCCGGAACGGAGGTTGCCTCGCGCGCCATCTCAACCCTTCCCCGCAATTATGGCGGCCCGACAACTCTTCAGGAGCCGGTGCGATGAGTGCGCTCGAAATCCAGACCATCCGCAAGTCCTATGGTGATGTCGAGACCCTGAAAGGCATCGACATCTCGCTGGAAAGCGGTGAATTTCTCGTTTTGCTCGGCTCGTCCGGCTGCGGCAAGTCTACGCTCTTGAACATCATCGCCGGACTTGCCGAGGCAACGAGCGGCGATGTCAGGATCGGTGGGCGCTCGGTGCTCGGCGTGCATCCGAAGGACCGTGACATCGCCATGGTCTTTCAATCCTACGCGCTCTATCCTAATCTGACGGTGCACAGGAACATCGGCTTCGGGCTGGAAATGCGCAAAGTGCCGGCGGACGACCGCGACAAGGCCGTTCGCGATGCGGCAAAGCTCCTGCAGATCGAAAACCTCCTCGACCGCAAGCCGAGTCAGCTTTCCGGCGGCCAGCGTCAGCGCGTCGCGATCGGCCGTGCGCTGGTGCGCAAACCTGAGGTGTTTCTGTTCGACGAGCCGCTCTCCAACCTTGACGCCAAGCTGCGAATGGAGATGCGCACCGAGATCAAGCGGCTGCACCAGATGCTGAAGACGACGGTCGTCTATGTCACCCATGACCAGATCGAGGCGATGACGCTGGCAAGCCGCATCGCCGTTATGCGCGACGGCCGTATCGAGCAGCTCGGCACGCCGGAGGAGATCTACAACCACCCGGCAACGCTTTACGTCGCCACTTTTGTCGGCGCGCCGCCGATGAACCTTTTGAAGGCCACCGTTCGGGACAACCGGCTGGTGCTTTCAGGCTCCGATACTGGCCTGCCCCTGCCCGCCCGTTTCCGCGATACGGCCGACAATGGCCGCGACCTCGTCCTCGGCATCCGCCCCGAGGCGCTTCGCACAGACGGCCCCGGCCCGTCGATCGAGGCCAGCGCTGAGGTCGCAGAGCTGACCGGCCCGGAACTCGTCGTCACAGCCCTTGCCGGAAATCAGCGTCTGATGGCCTGCCTGCCGCCGCGCACGCCGATCCGCGACAACGAAAAGCTGACCCTCTTCTTCGACGAGGAGGCAATGCATCTCTTCGACGCTGAAACCGGTCTCAGCTGCCTCCGCGAGCAATAGGCCGGTCACGCACCACGAGCCACTCGTTCAATTCGCTGCGTCGGCAGGCTTCCGCTTGTAAACATGGATATAGTCGACGAGCAGAATGGAAGGGTTCGGCGTTTCATCGATCGGCCAACCCGAGCCAAGCGCCAAGTTTACCAACGGATAAAATGGCATGTGGAACTCTTTCGGCGTGTCGAAGCTCCAGATGAACTGACGATCGAAGTAAAAACTCGTCTTGTCAGCTTGGATATCGACGCCGTAGGTGTGATATTCGCTGTTCAAAATTCCGTGCTGGACGCTTTGCCAATGGCCACCGGTGCTGTTCTGGCCGCCCTGGCTCTGACGCCAGACATGAAAGCCCATGCTGAATTCGTAGGGCGCGCGTCCATAATATTCCAGCACGTCGATTTCGGAGGTGTATTTCGACCGATCGAGCCCGATGAGCCAGAATGCCGGCCAGACTCCCTTACCCGGCGGCAGCTTCATTCGTGCTTCGAAATAGCCGAACTGCTGCGAGAAACCTTCACCCTTCGGGTTCACCGACGAAAGCAAGCCCGAGCGCCAGGTGCCGTCGGCCTCCTTGCGCGCCTCGATCTTCAGAATTCCCTGATCGGTGGTAAATGGAAAGCCGGGGGCCGGATCGGTGAAACGGGCATCACCGAAATCACCGTTCCAGGGCGTATGGGCGATCCAGCGGGAGCTTTTCTCTCCCCAGGCCGAAACGTCAAGGCTGTCAAAACTCTCCTCGAACGTCAGCTGGTATGCATCGATATTGAGTGGTTCCTGGGCCACGCTGGGCTGGCCCGGCAACGCGCCCAGACCGAGGACGAGGAGCAAACCGAGCCCCTTAGCAGATATCCCGTAACGCATTACTACTCCTCTGGAAACGCCGAACCAATCATTGGGATGCACTCTTCTCGATCATGAGGTGAAGACCTCGTTTCGTCGTGGCATGAGCCTTTGGACGATGATGGTCTCGATACCGTCGGGCCTTCCGATCATCTGCCACAACAGCAAGGCGACAGCCCAGAAAATCCCCGCTGCCGCCCCGCCGAAAAGCGCGACGCCGACGATAAGATTGAGACCGACAGGCATGGCGACAAGCATCGGCTCCGCCCAGAGCAGGAAAGCGATCATCGGCAAGCTCGCGAGCAGAGGCCGGAAAAAGGACATCAATTGCGCGGCAAAACTCGCGCCGATCAGACGCCTTGTGATGACGAGCGATGCGCCATAGGCGACGAGGACTGCCACGAACCGCGCCCCCAGCGCGCCCGCCACCTGAAAATAGGCGATAGCCAGAATGGTAACCGGAGCCCTGACGGCGAACTCGACAAACATCCTGAGAGCGACATAGCGGGTATTGTTCATGACCATGGCCAATGGCGGCATCATGTTCGTGGGAAGACCGAGTAGGCTGACAAGGCACAGCCATTGCAGGATCGGTGCGGACGATGCCCATTTTTCGCCGACGAGGACGCGCACGGTCGGCTCTGCGAGGAGGGCAAGCGCGATGAGAATGGGTGCCGCGACGAAGGTGATCGCATTCGTCGCCTTTAGATAGGCGGCGACCAGGTTGCGGCGGTCTTCGACGGTGGAGAATGCCGCCATCAGCGGGCGTAGCAACGGTCCGACGAAGGTCTGGTACGGAATGCCCGCGATATTGTCGGCGACGCTGAAGGCGCCGAACGTCGACAAGCCCGTAAAACGCGGCAGAAGCAGCCGGTCCAGCTGCCAATTGATCGAATTCAGCACCTGCGACACGGTATTCCAGCTGATCATGTCCTGAAAATGCTTCCATTCGGAAAGGCTGAACGTCGGTCGCATCGGCGCAAAGACATAGGACGTGATCATCGCCGCCGTCGGGCCGGCGACCGCTCCGATCGCCAGCCCCCAGTAGCTGCCTGTTGCCACAGCTACACCCACCCCGAACAACAATGTCGATCCCTTGGCAATAAGATCGAGCGCGAACTCACGCTTGAAATCGAACCGCTGCATGAAAAGAACCATACGCGGGCTGATCATGCTGCGCATGGCAGGCGCGATCGATAGAACGGCGACAAGGGCGAAAAGCCGCGGATCGGCGTAGACCAGCGCCATTGGCCAGGAGATGATCATCATCAGCAGGCTGATAGCCAGCCCTCTCAGCAGGCTGAGGGTGAAGGCCGTGGCGAACATCTCGTCCGAAGGCGACGATTGGCGCATCAGGGCCTGGGTCAACGGCAGGTCCAGGATCGCCTCGACGATGACCAAGACCGACGTTGCGATGGCGACCAGGCCGAAATCCTCAGGGCTCAGCAGCCTTGCCAGGACAAGGAGGCTGACGAAATCGAGCATCCGCGCGAGGAATTTTCCGCTGATGGTCCAGATGCTCGCCGTCGCCGTCCTCTGAGATACGCTTGACATGATCTGTTTATCTATTCCTCGTCGGGGGCTTGAGACGGATTCGGGCGGGGCGCGGCAAGGCAGGCAGCTCCGTTCCTTCCCCCTCAACCGTGCCGTCTTCTGAAGACGTCGGCAGATCCGTCTCCATGGCTGGACAACTGTCGCTCGATCAGGCTGGACAGACGATCGCGGAATACGGCGGCGGAGAATTTCAGCGAGTGCGCGCGGATTGCATGCGGATCGATATCGTCCTCGACCGCTTCGAACGCTGCCATCGTTTCCAAAAGGGCTTCCGTCGTCTGTTGCGCGAAGCGAAAGCCGACCTGTGGCGCGGATACGGTTTCCCGGGCGCCGCCCGCGTCGAAAGCCAGAACCGGCCGCCCCGATGCCATGGCTTCCACCGGCAGGATGCCGAAATCCTCCGTGCCCGGAAACAACAGCGCGCGGCATCGCGACAGATGGTCGCGCAGCACGTTGAATGGCTGATGGCCGAGAAACTCAACGGTCGGGCCGGCGATCGACTTCAGATAAGATAATTGTTCTCCCTCGCCGATGACGACCAGCTTCCGGCCAGCCTCGGTGCAGGCGCGCACCGCGATATCCGGCCGCTTGTAGGTGGTCAGCTGTCCCGCATAAAGGTAAAATTCGCCTTTCCCCTTCCCCACCGCAAAATCGTCGGTCGCAACGGGCGGATGAATGACGACGGAGTCCCGGTCGTAGAAGCGGCGGATGCGGCTTGCGACATAATCGGAGTTGGCGACGAACACATCGACGCGCGAGGACGTCGTCACGTCCCAGGCGCGCAGCATCGGCGCGGTAATCGACATTAAGGCGCGTCCCAGCCAGGGAAGGCCATGGCGATAGACATGGAACTGATCCCAGATATAGCGCATCGGCGAATGGCAGTAACAGACATGGAGAGCGTCGGCGCGCGTGATGATGCCTTTGGCGGGCCCGGATTCGCTCGACAGGACCAGGTCGTAATCCTGCAGATCGAACTGCTCGAGCGCGAAGGGCATCAGCGGCAGCATCTTGGTATAATGCCGCTGCGCGCCAGGGATCTTCTGCAGGAAAGAGGTGCGGATGTTCCGCGTCTTCAGAAAATCGCTGATGCGATCCCGGTTACAGACGAGGGTGAAGATATCGGCCTGCGGAAACATGCGGCACAGCTCTTCAAGGACCTTTTCGCCGCCGCGCATCGAAACGAGCCAGTAATGCACGATGGCGACCCGAAGTTGCCCGGTTTCGCTTGTGCTTCCGCCCTCGGTGACGCGCCTTTTCGCCATGACAGGCGCATCGGTAAGAAAAGCCCTCGCGTCGGGAAGAGAGGTTGTTGCTTTAAGGGTCAACTCAATACTCCTTGTATCGCCACACCGTCTGTCAGCTCGGAAACCGTATTCGTCGAAATCAGGCTATGGTATTCGGCAAGAAGCGCATCGCGCCATTCCTCGTGTGTCGAGGCGAGATCCGGCGACAGCCGGAAAGCCCGCTCGCTCATGGCGCGGACCTCTTGCTTGGGCATTTGGCTAAATCTCGCCAGAGTGTCGGCAAAGGCGCTTTGATCGGCCGTATCGCAGGCAAGTGCCATGCCGGCTCTTTCCATTTCCTCGGCGAGAAAGGCGCTGCGCGACATGATCACGGGCAGACCGCTCCTGGCCGCTTCGATAGCGACGAGACCGAACGGCTCGGGATAACGCGAGGGCATCAACAGCGCACGCGCCTTGCGGATGGTCGGGCCGATCTCCGCATGCGACTGCCAGCCGACGGCCCTGACGTGATTTCCTGACGCGGCGACCAGCGGCATCAGTGGCCCGTCCCCGATCACGCAAAGCCGGACGCCGGCTCTGCGCGTGGCGGCTAGGGCGTCCTCCACGCCTTTCTCCTCGTCCAACCGTCCGATGAACACGAACTCGTCGTTGGCCTCTGCCACAATCCGTTTGATGGAAAGTGGAGCGACGGGATTGCGGATCGTCGTCAGCCTTTCGGGCCGATAGCCGGCGCCGACGAGAAAGCTCGCCATCTTCTCGTGCAGCAGAATTATCCGGCCGAAATTGGCCTGATCCTTCAAGAGCCGGAGGATATTCGAGCCGCGGGCGACACGCCACAATTTGTGCGAATAGCTTCTCTTGTCGCAAGCCGTCGCAATGCAGCCTCCGCCGAGCGGGCGTCGCAGGCAGATCTCCTGCGCCTGATAGTCGAAGAAGGCGCCGTTCGGGCAAGCCGTGAAGAAATCATGCGCGTGAACCACGCATCGTCTGGCGACCGGCACCAACGCCCTGAAAATCGCGGGGGACAGAATCTGGTGCCAGCCATGCACATGGTAGATGGTGTTGGCCGTATCGTTTGCAGCAATCCAGTTCGCGACCATGCGGACGGCGGCGCCATTGTGAATGCCGGTCACGAACGCCTTCGCACGCTCGGCACTGAGCAGGTCGCGGCTTTTCAGTCCGACCATCGAGACTCCGAGCGCGGCAAGCTCCGCATTGGCGGCGTTATCTCCGCAAATATAGGTCACCGGAATGCCGAGCCCGCGAAAAAGCTTGGCAGACAGCACCGCCAGGCCTGTCGCCCCGCCTCTGGCCACCGAGTAGTCGTCGATAATGACCAGGCGATCGATCTTTGTCGTGCCAGGGCCGAGAAACCGGCCGACGCGTGCGGTGGATCGGCTGGCCTCGGAAGGCGACAGGCGCATCATTTCACCGAAACCGCACCGTTGGCACAGGCTTCCAGCGCCTT
The DNA here is from genome assembly GCF_019685025.1 of Rhizobium sp. NZLR8. Classification (NCBI taxonomy): domain Bacteria; kingdom Pseudomonadati; phylum Pseudomonadota; class Alphaproteobacteria; order Hyphomicrobiales; family Rhizobiaceae; genus Rhizobium; species Rhizobium sp. NZLR8. The sequence continues at coordinate 197,412 of NZ_JABDVY010000012.1, forward strand.
TCGGTTAAGAATACGGATCTTGCCCTGCCCCCCGTCGATGATCTTGCCTTCACGCAGGCGCCGCAGGCATTGATTGACCTTCTCGCGGGACGCCGGCAGCGTCGCGGCCAGATCATTTTGCGAAATGATCAGTTCGTCCCCGCTGTTTGCCGCATCTTTTCCATAAACGGCGGAGAGCCGCAGCAGTGTGCTGGCCAGCCTCGACTGCAGGCTCGACGCCGCATTCGCAATGATCCGGAGTTCGAGCTCCGAAATACGCGCCAGCGCCCTGGAGAAGACCTTTTCGCGAAAGCTAGGATCGCTGGCATACATGTCGCGCAGCAGGCGGCCTTCGAAGAAGTGCAACTCGCAGTTGGAACCGGCTCGGTATTCTAGGCTCAACGTCTGTCTGCGCAAAACCTCGAGTTCGCCGATCAGGCCCGATTTTGGGATGATCTCAACGATAAATTCTCTGCCGTCGGGCAACATCGTGCTTGCGCTGACCACTCCCGAATGTACGCGAGCGAACATATCGATCAGGACGCCGGCCCCGGCGATGACCTCGCCGCGCCGGAAACGCCGAACGCTCGACCGGCACGAAAGGAATTCGTCGTCGAGCACTATGCGGCTGCCGAGATGAATGCCGCCACTAGCCGATATCGCCGCCTTGCCGACCCCGGCCCTGCGATCTGATGCGTGAGTCACCCCGTCCATGCGCATACTCCAGTACTCGAATAACGATAGGCAATGCTGCACCGCATCATTTATATTACCTTAATACCCAAGTCAAATAACATCCCCGATAGACAGCGTAAAGATTAAGACTACATTTGGGTGAAAAACAAAAATACACCATCATCGACAATCGAAAACTCGGCGTAACCGAAGAACGATTGTATGATTGGAAAGAGGTGCTCATTAAAAAGTCTTTCTAGTTAAAAAAAAGTCATAATCGAAAAGGTGATATCAAAAATATAATTGAATTTCAGTGAATTAATCACCTTTAAGTATGTTAGATTGCTCTTTAGAATGAAAATAATTCGCCCAAAGGTACAATCGGAGTTCTCTTCTGCCGTCTAGTAGCATAAAGAATTTATTAAGGATTATGACCTTGGTAACAGACAACAAGAGTGCGGCGCAGCAAACTTTGAACGGTTCTTAATCGGAAAGTTTTGGAGACCCCCTATGGCATGGGATGCACATAGTTTCGAAGCATGGTCGCGTGTCGGAAGGTCTGCGAAAGGCGGCGATCTGAATGCGTCCCGGCCTCGTGCAGCAGGCAGATCGTCCAAGCGCGCACTCGACCTTCTGATGGCGATCACCGCCCTGTTCCTGCTTTCCCCGCTTCTTTTGGTCGTCGCCTTGATCGTAAAGGTCTCCGACCGCGGCCCGGTCTTCTACTCCCATACGCGCATCGGCTTCAGCGGCGCGCCGTTCGGATGCCTCAAATTTCGCACGATGAAGACCGATGCGAGTGCTCAGCTTGCCGAATTGCTCGAAAACAACCCAGTTGCACGAACCGAGTGGGAGGCGACCCACAAGCTGAAGGACGATCCGAGGATTACGGCCGTCGGCGACATCCTGAGGCGGTCGAGCATCGACGAGCTTCCCCAGCTGTTCAATGTCCTGCGTGGCGAAATGAGCCTCGTCGGCCCTCGGCCAATCACCGTCGAGGAATTGCCGCGCTACGGCGAGCATATCTGGGCGTACATGGCAGTCCGCCCCGGCCTGACAGGCCACTGGCAAACCAGCGGGCGCAACGATGTCAGCTATGAGCACCGGGTTTCCCTCGACGTTCACTATCTCGATAACTGGTCGCTAGGCCGGGACTTAATCATCATTGCCAAGACCATTCCCGCACTGTTTTCGCAGCGGGGCTCGTACTGAGCAATTAGGAGAGAGCTGCCGATCATGCCTGAAATCGGAAGACATACACCTCCTCCGTCCCCTCCAAGCTGCAGGCACCTGGTCACCCGATACCTGGTTACTCCTTGATATCGCCATTTTGGATTAGGACGACATGACCTCGAGCACGATCTTCAGCGGCGTTTCTTCGATACCTCTGCCTGCCGCAACGACTGGGGCGAATTCACCGCTGACTTTGCGGGATATGCTTTTCTTTCTTAGAATGCGCTGGCTGTGGATTGCGGCGACGACGATAGCCTTCCTCGTAATGGCGGGGAGCTATGTACTGACCGCCGAGCCGACATTCGTTGCCAGCACGCAACTTTTGATCTTTCCCCAGGTGAGCGGCTCCGAAACACAGAGGGCCTTTGCGGAAGACGCATTCATAGAGGGACAGCTGGAAATCGCCAGATCCAGCGACGTCGTCGGCGGAACGGTAACGGCGCTGGATCTCGACACCGATCCGGAATTCGTCGATCAGGCGCCTTCGCTGCAGGACAGGGCAAAGAATTGGCTGACGGGCTTTTCTTCGCAACTGGATACGCCATCGCAGGAAGCGACGGGCAAGGGAACGAGAGAAGCGCAGCCGGAGGGGGAGCGGCTCCATGACTGGGCGACCGCCACCCTGCTGAACATGATGGAAATACGCCGGATCGGAAGTTCGACGGTCATCGAGATATCGGCCGCGGCAACGACCCCTCAGAAAGCCGTCGATATCGCCGACACGCTCGCCAGGCAGTATATCCAGAAGAATATCTCCATGAAGGCCAGCGCCGCCCGCCAATACAGCGACTGGCTGGCGAAGTTCATAACCGAGCAACAGCGAGGACTTGCCGAAGCTGCTAGCGCTTTGGCTGGCTTTACGAGCAATCCGCGCGATCAGTTCAAGCTTGCGGAGCTGCAAAGCGCGACGGACGCCCGCCGCACCCTTTATGAAAGCACCTTGAACCAGCTTACCGAAGCCAAGCAGCGCATCACCTACCCGGTGTCCGATGCCACGATCGTTTCGCGGGCCACGCTGCCTCTTTCGAAGGCCAGGCCACGCAGCACGCTTATCCTCGCCTTTGCGGCGGCGGTCGGTCTTGGTCTCGGCCTGGCACTTGCCATGATAAGGCACGCCGGTGATCGCCGGATCATCCGTCCCCATCAGATCGCGGAGGCCGCTGGACTGCCCTTCGTCACTCTGCTGGCGACATCGAAGAGGGCCAGCAATCGACACCCTGCGCGTTTCCTTGCGGCCGGCACTGATAGCAGCACTGCAGCCGCCTATCCTGATATCCCAGGCATGGCGGAACTGAGCGCGACGGTCGTCGGTCTTCGGCGCAAACGCCGGGTTGTGATTGGAATCGTCGCAATCGATCCCGGCAGCGGGGCATCGACCATTGCGTGTGAACTTGCCGTGCTGTCGTCGATATCAGGAGCTCGGACGCTGTTGATCGATGCGGCTGCACAGAAATCGTCGCTCAGCAAATCGATCGCGCCCTATAGTTCCACCGGCCTCGTCGATGTCCTCGACAATGGAGAACTGATTCAGACGGCGGCATTGCCCCTCACCCCGACGCTGAAGTTCCTTCCCCTCGGCGATGTCGAAGCGGTGACGCCGGCCATTCGCCTGAGCTCCCGTCGCACGCAGTTGAGCTTCGCCGATCTGAAAAAGGAATTCGACGCCATATTCGTCGACATTTCCGCATTCTCCGCTTCTCCGGATGCCAATGCGATCGCGCCGGAACTGGACGGCGTCCTCGTCGTCACCTCGCACGGCCGCACCTCGATCGACGATACCATGCGCATCATCGACACGATGCGGAACGTCGGCGCGGAGATCCTCGGCGCGATCATCAACCATGCACCGAAGAGAATGCAGTCATGACCTCATCTTCGGCAGGAGCAACCAGGCAGGACGGGCCAATCGCGCCGGCGCCTGGTCCTTGCGGCACTGAAGCCGCGTCAGGGGCCGCGAGCCGCCCATTGCGGATTGCCATCGGGATTGCTTCGGCAGGCCGCCCCTCGATCCTGCGGGAGACGATCGATTATCTCACCACCATGCCCGGTCAGGCTGAGCGGTTGATCGTCTGCGTGCCTTCGATCGACGATGCCACCGGGCTTGCCGACCGCATCGACGTGGACGTCATCATCGGCAGCCGTGGCCTGACCTCTCAGCGCAACAGGATCATCGAGGCCGCCGCGGCCGATACGGATATTCTGATATTCCTGGACGACGACTTCATTCCCGCAGCAACCTTCCTGTCGCGGATTGCGGCGGTCTTTACGCTAAGGCCCGACGTCGCGATCGCCACTGGCGAAGTCCTGGCTGACGGCATCCTCGATGGCGGCCTTAGCATGTCAAAGGCCCTGCAGGTTCTTGAAACGGCCGGCGAAGCGGCCGAACAGGTGACGGAGGTCTATAACGCCTACGGATGCAACATGGCGGTTCGCCTTTCATCCGTTGTCGAGCATGCGCTGACTTTTGACGAGCAGCTGCCACTCTACGGCTGGCTCGAGGATGTCGATTTCAGCAGGTCCATCGCCCGCTACGGCAGGTCCGTGCATGTCGAAGGCGCCCGCGGCGTGCATCTCGGCGTCAGATCCGGGCGCCAGCCCGGCCGAAGACTCGGCTATTCGCAGGTTGCCAATCCTGTTTATCTGATCCGCAAGGGCACGATGTCGAGGGCCCGCGCAATCGCACAAATCGGCCGCAACATCCTGGCGAACGCCTCGGGCCTATTGTTCAAAGACCGCTTGATTGACCGTTGGGGACGTTTGAATGGCAATTTGCTGGCGCTTTCCGATCTTCTTGTCGGCCGCGCCTCTCCGTCCCGCATTCTCGAACTCGGCAATCCGTCGCCGCGCGAGATGCCTTCGCCGTCGATCGCAACGAAACGGAGATAGATCAATGCAGCCTACATCCTTGTCCGATCGCCTCATCTCCGCGGCACTCTCCTTGCTGGCCTTCTGCTGCCTGACCGGCTGGAGCGTCGCCCATGCGCAGACATTCACCCTCGTACCGGAAGACAAGGTAAGACTGCGCGTCGTCGAATGGCGCTCGTCGGATTCGCGCTATGCCAGCTGGGAGGCTCTCGACGGCGTCTATACCGTCGATGATACCGGCGACCTGTCGATCCCGATCGCCGGTCACGTGCAGGCGACCGGAAAGACGACTGAAGAGCTCGCCGATGCTATCGTCGGCGCGCTGGCCGAAAAGGCGGAACTCCCGGGCAAGCCGTACATCGCCTTGGAGATTGCCGAGCATGCGCCGATCTTCGTCACCGGAACCGTGCAAACTCCCGGGCGCTATCCTTTTGAACCCAACATGACCGTCATGAAGGTGGTCAGCATCGCTGGTGGTTTCCTGCGGGAACGCGAGGATAATACCTACTTCGAACGCGACCGGATCCAGGCTGCCGGCGCCTACCGAACGGCCGTTCTCAACCGGCGCGATCTCTTGATGCGGCAGGCGCGGCTGCGCGCGGAGATCGCTGGCGAGCAGAGTTTTGAAATTCCTGACGAACTTGTGGGAACGCCCGATATAGACAAGCTGAAGGCACAGGAATTGAACCTGATGCGGCTGCGGCGCGTCGATATCGACAGCCAGATCGAAGCGGCGAATGATCTCACCCGCCTCTATGGCCAGCAGGTCGAGTCGCTTGCGGCCAAGATCAATTCGCAAAAACGGCAGATCGATCTTGCCCAAAAAGAATTGGACAATGTCAACAGCCTGGTCAGCAAAGGCCTGGTCAGCAATTCCCGTCAGGTCTCGGTCGATCGCGGGGTCGCGGATGCACAGGGCACCCTGATCGATCTCGAAGTTGCCCTGACCACGGCTCGTCAGGGCCTCAGCGAAGCTGACCGTTCCAAGATCAACATCGTCAACAGGCAGAACAGCGAAAACCAGGACCTGCTCAATCAGGTCAATCTTGCGATCGGCAGGGCGGCGATCGATATCCAGGTGGCCCAGCTTCTTGGCGAACAGGCCGGCTACGACGCTCAACTCGCCCAGATCAGCACGGACGCACCGGGTCTCGGCAGAGCGCAGAAGAACTACAGGATCGTGCGCCGCAATGACGACGGAACCTATCACAACATCGTGGCGGATGAGCAAACCGCATTGCTGCCGCACGATCTGGTCGAGGTCGGTTTAGACACGGCTCTTCAGGGCTCATCCCAGTCGCCGCAGACCGCGCCGCAGAAACAGAGCTCGACGGTCTCGTCGTCCGATGTGGCCGGGGACAGTCGGCCGGCCCCCGGCTGGGTATCTCAGGCGGGATCGAATTAGGTGGCGGTTGTGATCCTCGACGACAGCGGGCAGCTTTCGCCTCGAGCATCATGCCGAGAGACGGATGCCGGTTGTCGGCAAAAGCGGGGTCTTGGCCGCTTACCCTCCGGATCAGGATCTGAAGCATGTCGATAGAACCGATCGGTTTCATCGTTCTGCTGCTTGGTGTGCTCGGCATGATCAACGGCGCGCGCTTTGCTCTTACGACCCTCTGCCTGTCGACGCTGCTAGGAGCCGCAGCGGCTCTCCAATTGCCCGCGCTCGGCGGCAGCAGCATCCAGCCAAGCCATCTTTTGGTGCTCTTTCTCGTTCTGGCCGCCCTGCTGCGCCCGGCTCAAACGCAGACGGTACTGGCCAGCATCGCCTATCCAGGCCCTGGCTTCTGGTTTGCCAGCTACATCCTGTTTTCCGTGGCATCGTCGTTCTTCTTGCCCCGCATCTTTGCCGGCGCGACCCTCGTCTACTCCTCTGCACGAGACGTTTCGGGGATGATGTCGACAGTGGCTGCTCCGCTGGCTCCAGGCTCGTCCAATCTCAGCCAGTCCGTCTATCTGCTTGGCGACCTCGCCTGCTTTGCCGTCGTCTCGGGGCTTACCAGGCTCGGATATGCCCGTTTCATTGCACAACAACTGATCGTGGCGTCGCTAGTATGTTTTGCATTGGCGCTTATCGATATCGGAACCTTCCTGACCGGCCAGTCCTACCTGCTCGATGTCATCAGGAATGCGAATTATACGATGCATACGGCCGAGACGATCAGCGGGTTCAAGCGCATCGTCGGTTCCTTTCCCGAAGCGAGCACCTATGGCGCGGTCGCGCTGGCCTATTTTTCCTTCACGCTGATGCTCTGGCTGGAGCGTGTTCAAAGCCGCATGGCGGGACTTGCAACGCTTTTCATCGGCCCGACGATCGTGCTTTGCACGTCAACAACCGCCTACATCGCCGGCATCTTCGTTGTCAGCTTGTTCGTGCTGTTCTGCCTGAAACGACTGATCGGCGGCCCGGCACCGACCCCGCACGTGACACTCCTGGTGATCACGCTGTTCTTGATTCCCTGTGCCATCGTTGCACTCAGCCTCGTCCCCGATGCGTGGGATTCCATTGCCGGCCTGGTGAACACCACCTTGTCGGACAAGCTCCAATCGCAATCCGGCGAAGAACGGACCGCCTGGAACACGCTGGCATTGATCGCATTCGTTGATACCGCCACCTTCGGCGCCGGGCTCGGCACGGTTCGAGCCTCGAGTTTTATCGCTGCATTGCTTTCCAATGTCGGATTAACCGGCACCCTTCTCTTCGCCACTTTCCTGTGCAGCCTTTTAAGGGCTTCCGGCCGGCGCATATCAGGCGATCGGGAAACCCACGCGATCGGAAATGCCGCGATTATGGCATGCATCGCCCAGGTCGCCTCGGCGGCGATATCAGGAAGCGGCACCGATCTCGGCCTGCTGTTCAGCACCACGGTGGGTCTGGCTGCCGGGTGCCTGGCACCAACCAATATCTCACCGCGACGCGCAGCCCTGTCGCTTGCCAACCGAACCCCACGGGAGACATCGACATCTCTGATGAGAGCGCCGATGTTTTCAGCACGATGATGCCCGCGCTCGAACTCCGCCGCAGCACGAGAAGGAGCCCGTCGGCCAAAGGCGCTCCTACAAAGCGCGCCGCAGACGGATATGCTGAGAGGTCTGTATCAACATCAGCCTTGCGGGCGCTCGCGGCTGGTCGCGACGTTGTCTGCGACCGAATTATTTTCCCGCAACCTGGCACTACGCCGCAAAAGCCCCGACACGAATACGCCTGCCACATAGCCAATTTCCATCAGTATGAGGATAGCAATACCGGAGAGGACCGCCGCAATCACGGAAGACCCATCGGCGAAAGCCACGCTGCCGAATCCGATTGCCACGAGGAATGCAAAAATTGCGAAGCCCCAGGCACGGATGGAAGCCCCGGCAACGATCGAAATCACAGCTGCCACGAGTGTGGTGATCAGCATCGCAATCCCCATTCCTTCTGCATGCCGACACGGCTCCCAGCACCAATCGTTGGTCCGCGAAACAAGATGTCGAAACACAGCCTTGTGACAGGCAAGGCACTCTTCATGGTGAATATCTCAACAATGATCACACAAAAGCCGCCGGCGGACAGATCCGATTCGGTCACCACCGGACTGGACGCGGGCTATATATACCGAACGGGGCCTTCATATGACAGACCCGTCGGCTCAATTCACAACTGTTCTCTCGACTGGAAAGACAATGCCGGTTCATTTGTATCGCGCACAATCGGAAGGGTGATGGCATGAACAATCAGTGCGTCGTCTACGTCACGGATGTCGAGTATTCATTTCCGACTATTCTCTCGGCGCTTCAGGCTCGCAAATTCGCAAGCCCCGCGACTGATGTCTGCGTTCTCATGTCGGAACATCTCGATAATTTCGTAGAATTGAAAGCCCTGCTCGCCACGAGCGGGGTCGACTTGATGGATGTGACCGGAGCGCTGCACGATTCGCTCGGCAAGCTCGACGGGGCGCATTTCCGGGGACGCATCAGCGTCAGCACGATGGCCAAGTTGGTGCTTTGCGAGATTCTGCCTGCCAACTATACCCAGATCATCTACCTTGATGGGGATACGCAGATCGTCAGCGATCTCGGCAGGCTCGAAAACGCCGCTGTGCCCGAAGGCAGGTTTTTCGCGGCGCGCGATTACACGGCGATCCATGATTTCCTCGACACTGGAAAGAGCAGCCACTATTTCAACGCGGGAGTCCTGAAATTCCATCGCAATGGCTGGATCGGGCAGGAGGCGCTTGAGCTTTTTGCTAAAAATCCTGAGGCCTGCGAGGGCAAACACGATCAGGGCGCATTGAATTATGTCTGTGGCGCATCGCTGATCCTCGTATCGAACCGCTGGAACTTTCCCAAGCAGTTCCTTCATCTCGTCAATATGTCCTCCTTGGCGATCGTGCATTACATGGCGCATCCGAAGCCGTGGCACGGAACCTTCTTTCCATGGACCGACAAGGAAAGCCAAGTTTACGTCGACCTTCGCAAAGCCCATCCGATTTACAACTCGTTGTATCGCGGAATAAGCTTCGATCGTAAGATCCTGTATAAGTACCGGTCGATACGAGCGCGCATCGAACATGCAATTGAGAAAGACGGATCTGATCCGCGGGTCCAAAAGCTGCTGGTTGGCGACTACGCTGTATGAGGACCCATCGTTGGTTCGTCCTGAGGTGAATGTCGGCGTGACCGATCTCAGCATCGCCGGTCGAGCTTTGGATTGCAGGCGCGCGCGCAAGTATTCATCTATTCATACCAGGATAGATAATGTTCAGGACAGAATATGAGTTATAGGGCTTCCGTCGCCAGTATCTCGCATTACGCAAAAGCCCGCCTGCGCCGGTCGCTCAAGGCCCGGCAGGTTCGCTATGACCTGCTGCGCGATGGGCTCACGCAGGCACGTCACGTCGTCATCTGCGTCATCCGCGACGAGGTGTACCGGCTGGCATTCTTCCTGCAATATTATCGTGATCTCGGCTTCGAGCATTTTATCTGCATCGACAACGGCTCGACCGATGGCACGGTCGAGCTGCTGTCCAGCTTCGACGATGTCTCACTTCTTTCTGCCCACGGGTCCTACAAGGCTGCGAGATTCGGAAACGACTGGATCAACGAAGTCATCAATCGTCACTGTCGGGAGAAATGGGTTCTCTATGTCGATGCAGACGAGTTCCTGGTCTATCCCCATTGCGACACACGGCCGATCGATCAATTGACCGCCTATATCGATTCCATGGGCGGCCATTCCCTCCGCTCGGTGATGATCGACATGTACAGCCCCCATCCCGTTCTCGAAAACATATGTGAACCCGGTCGAAATCCGCTCGAAGTCTGCAATCTCTTCGACCGGTCCGGTTATGTCGCGCATTTCGACAAACGCAACTGGACGATTTGGATCAAGGGCGGCGTTCGCGGGCGGGTCTATTTCAACAACCGGCTCTGGGATGGCCCTGCGCTCAACAAGATACCCCTTGTCTATGTCGGGGGTGAACGTCTTTTTCTGAAATCATCCCACCAGGTCTGGCCGCTCTCCCTGAATTTGGGCGACATGAGCGGCGCACTCGGCGTATCTGGCGCGCTTCTGCATTTTAAGTTCCTGTCGACCTTCGTGCACAAGGTTGCCGATGCGGCGCACCGGTCCCAACATACGGAGGAATATGCCGTATATTCCTCGAGCAATAATGTGGATGCCTTCGTCTGTGCCGATACCGGGACCTACAGAAGCTGGAAGGACCTCTCCGATCACGGGCTCATCCAGGGTGAAGGCTGGAAATACTGGAGAAATGCCTCCGAGAGCGAAGTCTGATGCAGGTCACCTAGATGCATATCCCCGGAAGTGCTCGCGGCGCCGTCTCAAGCGAGGTGCGCCGCACCCTCGGCATAAGCCTCCAACGCCTTCCGATTGAGAATGCGGATTTTGCCATGCGTGCCGTCGACCACTTTGCTCTCGCGCAAACGCCGCAGACACTGGTTGACCTTTTCGCGCGACGCCGGCAGCGTCGCCGCCAGCTCATGTTGGGAGATAATCAGCTCATCTCCGCTATTTTGCGCATCCACTTTGTACACGGCAGAAAGGCGCAGCAGCGTCCCGGCCAGTCTCTGCCTTAGGCTCGATCCCGCATTGGAAATGATCCGCAGTTCGAGTTCGGAAACACGCGCCAGCGCCTTCGACAGAAGCTTCACCTGGAATTGCGGATCGTTTGCACATAAGTCCCGCAGCAACCGACCGTCGAAATAATGCAGTTCGCAGTCGGACGAGGCCCGATATTCCAGGCTGAGGGACTGCTTGCGCAGTACCGCCAGTTCGCCGATCAGGCCGCCTTTTGGAACGATTTCCACGATGAACTCTCGTCCATCTGCAAGCGGGGTGCTTGCACTCACCATTCCGTGCTGAACGCGGGCGAATATGTCGACGACGACACCGGCGCTGGCAATCACCTCACCGCGGCGAAACTTTCGGACACTCGAACGGCAAAACGGGAATTCATGATCCAGATCCCCCCGCCCACCGTATATAATACCTACAGGCCCTGAAGTAACCGCCTCCTCTATTCGCGACGCGCCTCCTTTAGTCTTGTTATCTCTGATGCTAATCGCCCCGTCCATACACACAACTCCACGCAGATTAATTCGTTATTATCGTCGGCGACATTGGAAATACGTTAACTTAGAAAGTCGAATAACGATAGTATAAAGATATCCTGTCGAAATTATACATAAAATATGACGAATGCTCACATTTATATACATAAAGATCTATACTGAATTCCATAAACTGCCATGATCGTAAGCTATGGTTGGATTTTGTACGATCAATGACAATTTCTCAATTACACGACAAATCGGCGCGACAGACGATTAATCCCATTACCACCAATTAATACTAATAACATTTTGTTTACTTAACCGGATGTGCAAACAGTATTTTAAATATGCACAAATACACCTTCGGAGATAAAGAATTTGTTCACCATTATGACCTCGGTCACAGACATCAAGCCTATATTAGAACAAGCTTTCGCTGTAATTTCTGGGCTTCGCCCAACGGAGACGCGGATGGCGGGAAAAAATCAGGGTATCAACCGAAACGATCCTTGGCGGGACTACACCAGGGGACGACAGGAAGGGTATCCATTCAACTCGTCCAAATCCGATACGATCAGCAGGATTCTGAAGCGCGCATTGGACATCACCATTGCGGCGTCTCTCTTATTTCTTCTGTCGCCGCTCCTTCTGTCGGTAGCACTCATCATGACGCTAAGCGATAGGGGGCCCATTCTCAATTCCCATCGGCGGATTGGCTATAGGGGAAAAGAGTTCGGTTGCCTCAAGTTTCGGACGACGAGAGCCGACGCAACGGCCAGCCCGCATGTGACTGTTCTCGGCGACATCCTGACGCGATCGAGCCTCGACAAGCTTCCTAAAGTGATCAACGTGCTGCTTGGGCAAATGAGCCTTGTCGGACCCCGCGCCGTTAGCAAAGAAGAGCTGCCGCGATACGGCGAACATGCCTATGCCTACATCGCGGTCCGTCCTGGTCTGATCGGTCAGTGGCAGACTGGCGAGCGCGCCAACTATCAGAATAGCGTTTGCCTCGACGTCGAGTATCTGAGCAAATGGACGCTCGCATTGGATTTCATGATCATGGCAAAAACTCTGTCGGCCCTGCTTTCCCGGCACGCCTTGCTGCCGAAAGTGGACTGGTAGAGTATTTCCGTTTTCCCCGCCGAAAAGCGTAAGCGGTTTTTGGACGAAATAATGATGCAAAATATCTTATTAAAAACAGGATTTTAGGCAGACCGGCAGCCTTAAACCATCCTGTTCTGGTGGGCGCAAATCGTCATTTTTTGTGGATGTTGCCTTCGTTCCGGACGGCTGAGATACCACACAGAGGCGCAACCTGCCTGTTCAGCCATTGCATTATCCGTGGGGAGGCTTGCCGGTCACTTGTGAGCGCTCGGTGATAGAGTCCTTTTTCCGCCGCTTTTGGATATGCACCCACAATGAGTAGGCGAATAGACCCGCCAGATAGCATATTTCCATCAATACAAGCGCTTCGAGCGAGTAGGCGATCGCTTCGGAAAAGGAGGAGCCTTTCAGCAGGATCACAGCACCCAGGGCAGCGACCAGCAGAAATGCAAAGATTGCAAAGGCCCAGGCGCGAATGGTCGCTCCGGCGGCGATGGAGATGGAAACCACGATGAGCGTGCTCTTCAGCATTTATACTGCTCCTCTCTTCACGCCTCCTTCAAGCCGCCGTCTGCCCTCAATGACATGACAAAACTCAAAGTCGGAACGAAGTCCGATCAAAGTATTTTATCTATTACTGTTAAAATATTGCTAAGAACCGCCTAGCAACCCGATCAACTACGCGAAGAATATTTGGCTATTCCTCAGACAGGGCCATCCATCGTCCAAAATCAAAAGATGCTTGGAGCACGCAGGAAGGTTTAGGTATCGGATTAGTAACGAGGCGCCGCGGTGCTGCCGCGACGTTCCAGCGCCTAACTGAACATTCGTTCGATTGTTCCAAAAAGACAAATCTGAACATAAGCTTGCGTATGGGCACTTATGCACCCGCGATGATCCAAACAGCGCCTGTCAACCCAGCATGAGATGACGACGACGTCAGTGATCTGCAGCAAGCCTGCTCCAAGCTCGGCTTTCACGACGGATCGGACGCTCCCCCCGTGGCGGTCGACCACGTTACAACGAAACAGGGCCCGCCGGTGATTGGTGAGCCCTGCTGATGTCTTTTGCAGGTTAAGCACCGGCGATAAAGTTGCCAGTCTCGCGACCGGCATCGATAAGTCTATTTCGAGACTGCAGCCGCCAATTGCCGTTTTGCGCCGCGTTGGAGACTGAGGTTTTCAAGCCAAGTGACTTGTTTCCTCAATTTCAACGCCGGCTTTTCGATGAATCTCCAGGAGAAGGCAGCAAAGCAAGTCGCAACGATGCTGCAGACAATGCCATTCAACAACCAGTTATGCGCCCAAGGCCCGAGCGCTACGAACGCTTGTTGGATGGGATATCCATAGAGGAAGACGCCGTAGGAGTAGTCTGCCCCGCGCAAAACGCCAAGCTTGCGGGGCGAGGTCAGGCCGAGGAAAACCGTGACATATCCCATGGCCGGAATGGCTATGAAATCCCCAAAGGAGGTGAACCAGTAGGCCCAGAATATCATTGCCATGGAGGCAAGGAAAATTCTCACATCCCAAAGAACCTTGTCCTTGTAGAGATAGAAAGTCACGCCCACGAGAAAAGCACAAATAAGCAGATTACCTGACGCGGTCGTGGGCATCGCCGCCCAGTCACTTTCATGTTTCCAATACCTTGCGATACCGAAGCTTACGATCAAAGCCGGCGTTGCGATAAGGGCGATCACGCGCCGCCTGACCACGCCAAGCAGAAACAGGGCGGCGATCACAGCATAACACTCGAGCTCGAAGGGTACAGTCCAGAGCTGCCCGTTCACCATCGCGGCGTCGGGATTATCCAGGAATACCCCTGGAAGATTGAAGTGAATGTGCCCTGTGACATTCAGCAGATAGGTAAAGAACTGTGGGTCGGTGAAATAGTCACGCAGGTCATACTCTGTATAGATCGCTCCGAGTATAAAGGCAGCCAGCAATACCTCCACCGCAAGAGCAGGGTAGATCCGGATAAATCGGTTACCGAGAAATGAGATTAATGTCTTCGACCGTTCAAGACTGCCGGCCACCAGGAATCCACTCAAGACAAAGAACATCGGGAGCACTGATTTGATGACAGGACGGAAGGGCGACTCCCAGAGGAAGAGGTCATCGCCGTAGGTGACGCGGGCCGTATGTATCCAAAGCACTGAAAAGGCTAACAGTAATCGCATATAATCGAATCCTGCCGGTCGCCCGTTCGCTAGATCAAGCTTTTCGCCGAGAAACATCTGTGCCCCTTTCAGAAATATTACTCGATTTGGAATGGCAAGCTGTTGCCGCAGTGCGGCGGCGGCATCATTGCCAGATCGGAGCCGCGTGTCAGTGACCAGAGGTACACCAGGAAAAATTGAACGAGAGAGCTCCCCTCTCCTGAAGACGAGATAGCTGACCATCAACCCAATGGCCCTGTGCTTCCCGAGGTGCCATGCGACGGTCAGAGTTTAAATCCAGGCGATCGGGCGGCGGATTGGATGAGGAAACGATGAAATTTCTGGCCACCCTATTCTGTATTGTTCTCGCCTTTATCGGGTTGGGCTTGATGGGAGGCGGCGCCGTGCTGCTCAGCCTCGGCGGCTCGCCCTATTACGCGATCGTCGGGCTTGCCTATCTGATTGCAGCGCTCCTGCTATGGCGCCGGAAAGCGTCAGGCGCATTCATCGTCTTTCTTGTTGCCGTTTTCACCCTTCCCTGGGCACTTTGGGAGTCGGGTCTCAATTTTTGGGCACTTTTTGCACGTTTGATGTCTCCCATTGCACTGGCGGGCTTTGCACTTCTTTTTGCGCCCTCGCTTTTGCCAGCCGCCAACCGGAAACTTTTCTATGGCGGCACCCTGCTTGCCGTCGTCCTGTTCGTTGCGGGCTTTAGCCTTGCTTTCACGCCGCATGGGCTGATCCGCCCCTCCGCCGACATCCCCGCCTACAAAATCGCCAAAGGCGACAATGCTCCCTCCGACTGGACATCCTATGGCCGCAGCACGGCAGGAGATCGCTACTCGCCGTTCGATCAGATCAATCGCGGCAATGTTGCCAAGCTAGACCTTGCCTGGACATATCGCACCGGAAAAGGAGAAGGCGCCGATCAGAACACGCCTCTGCAGATCGGCGATACGATCTATAGCTGCACGCCGACGGATGTGATCGCAGCGCTCGATGCAGATACCGGCAAACCCCGCTGGACCTTCGACCCCAAGGCAACGGCGCCTTACTGGCAGCGCTGCCGCGGCCTCGGTTACTATAAGATGCCCCAGGAGGCCCCATCTGCCGACGGTCTTTGCAATGAGCGTCTGGTGCAGACAACGATTGATGCCCGCCTCCTCGAGATCGACAGCAGGACCGGCGCGCCCTGTAAAGGCTTCGGAGACAATGGCACCGTGCAGCTCTCCCAGGGCATGGGCGAAGTCAAGACAGGTTATTATTTCCAAACATCAGCGCCGCTGATTGCCCGCAATCTGATCGTCGTCGGAGGCTGGGTCATGGACAATCAGGAGGTCGGCGAACCCTCGGGCGTCATCCGCGCCTTCAATGTCGTCACCGGCGAGCTCGAATGGGCGTGGGATCTCGGCAATCCTGAGATCACCAAACTCCCGCCGAAGGGCCAGACTTATACGCGGGCCACGCCCAACATGTGGACGACGGCCGCATTCGACGACAAGCTTGGGCTCATCTATGCACCGCTCGGCAATACCACCCCGGATTACTACGGCGTCGATCGCCCGGCCTTCGCCGATCGATACAATGCCACACTGGTAGCGCTCGATGTCACGACGGGACGAGAGAAATGGAAGTTCCAGACCGTGCATCACGACATCTGGGACTATGACCTCCCGGCCCAACCGGTTTTGATCGACCTGCCTGATGGCAATGGCGCCACAATGCCTGCTCTCCTGCAGACCACCAAACGCGGGCAGCTTTTCCTGCTCAACCGGCAGACCGGCGCACCGCTTGCCGAGGTTCAGGAGAACCCGGTGCCGCAGGACGGCGGCGCGCCGGGGGAGAAGCTGTCTCCGACACAGCCCTATTCCGTCGGCATGCCGACAATCGGTGCGGAGCGGGTGACGGAGCAGACGGCCTGGGGCCTGACGATGTTCGATCAACTGGCATGCCGCATCGCCTTCCGAAAGATGCGCTACGATGGCGATTTCACCCCGATCGGCCCGCACTATGCAATCCAGCAGCCGGGAAATCTGGGTGGTCTCAACTGGGGAAGCGTATCGGTCGATCTGCCGAACAACCGGGTCTTCATGAACGATATCCGCGTGCCCAGTCTCTTCGCACTCATCCCACGCGGCGAGTATGTCGATTTTGCCCTCACCACGACCGCGCATGGCCCCTCCGCCCCGCAGCGCGGTACACCATATGGTATGGCTACCGAAATGTGGACCTCGAGGCTCCGGGTTCCCTGCACGCAGCCGCCTTTCGGCACCGTCACGGCAGTGGATCTGAACACCCGTAAGATCGCATGGCAGGTTCCGGCCGGGACCGCCGAAGAACTAGGGCCGTTTAAGATCAAAACCAATCTGCCGATGCCGATGGGCCTGCCGAGTTATGCCGGCACGTCGGCGACTGCCGGCGGTGTGGTCTTCTTCGCCGGCTTTCAGGACTATTATATCCGCGCCTATGACGCCGAGAACGGCTCGGAACTCTGGAAATATCCCCTGCCGGTCGGCTCGAGCGCCACGCCCATGACCTATGTCTCACCTAAAACCGGAAAGCAGTATGTCCTGATATCCGTTGGTGGAGCGCCATATTCGACGGACGTCGGCGACTACGTGCTCGCCTTCACTCTCAAAGACGAACATTAGCCGCTGTCAGCGCACAAGCTTACCCGACCATCTCCACCTCAAACGAACTCATCACGGGACCCGCAGCAAAGGCAATCAGGATTTGGCGACGTTGCCGGCCGCATTGTGTTATTTTGGTCCGATAGGGAACTGAGGCTACGAGCGTGACGCGAAAACTGGCGGCGATCCTGGTCGCGGATGTGGTCGGCTACAGCCGCCTCGCCGGTGCGGACGAGGATCGCATCCTGGCGCGGCTGCGAACGTTGCGCAGCGATCTGGTCGATCCTACCATTGCCGTGCACAATGGCCGTGTGGTCAAGCGTACCGGAGATGGAAGCCTCATCGAGTTTCGCAGCGTCGTCGACGCCGTGCGCTGCGCGATCGAAGTGCAGACTGCCATGGTCGAGCGAAATATCGGCGTGTCCCCCGAGAATCGCATCGAGTTCCGGGTCGGTATCCATCTGGGGGATGTCGTCGAGGAGAGCGACGGCGATTTGATGGGCGACGGCGTCAATATCGCCGCGCGGTTGGAGGGAATTGCCCAGCCCGGCGCCATCTGCCTCTCCGAAGATGCCTATCGCCAGGTGAAAACGCGGCTTGAATGTGCCGTGACCGATCTCGGCAAAATCCCTCTCAAGAATATCGCGGAGCCGATGCGGGCCTATTTGCTTCAGATCGGAACCGCGTCAAAGCCGCTTCCGGCATGGCAGCCGGGAGAGCCGACCCCGATGAAACCGGCATGGGCCGCAGCCGTTCGTGACAAGCCCTCCATCGCCGTACTGGCGTTCAACAACATGAGCGGCGACGCCGAACAGGAATATTTCTCCGACGGGATCAGCGAGGACATCATCACCGACCTCTCGAAGTTGTCCGAATTGCACGTGATCGCTCGCAACTCATCCTTCATCTACAAGAACGTGACAGCTTCCGTGCCTGAGATGGCCAAGGCGCTTGGTGTCCGCTATGTCCTTGAAGGCAGCGTGCGCAAGGCTGGCAACCGCGTGCGTGTTACCGCCCAATTGATCGACGCCAGCAATGGCGGACATATCTGGGCCAGCCGGTTCGACCGCGACCTTACCGACATTTTTGCGGTTCAGGATGAACTGACCCAGGAGATCGTGACAGCGCTCAAGCTGAACCTCACCCATGGCGACCAGAACCGTTTGGGCCACGGGCGCGCTGCCGATGTCGGCGCTTACGAGTTGCTATTGCGTGGTCGCGAACAGGCATCGGCCCATACCCGAACCGGAAATGGAGCCGCCCGCAGCCTGGCAGCAGACGCTATCACCATCGATCCGGACTATGCAGCGGCATGGGCACTCATTTCCTTCACGCATGTGCTCGACTACGTCAACGCCTGGAGCGACGATCCGGAGGCTTCGCTGCAGATCGGGCTGGATCTCGCGCAGCAGGCAGTGCAAATGGCGGAAGAACAACCCAATAGCCACTTCGCGCTGGGCATGGCCTGCATGTGGAACCGCGAACTGGACCGGGCCCGGGCAGAAGTGCTGCGAGGCCTCGCGCTTTCTCCCAATTCCGCCGAGCTCCTGATGCTGATGGCCCATATCCAGATATTCTCCGGCGATCCCGAAGGCGCCTTGGAAAAACTCGATGCATCGATGCGGCTTGACCCACATCATCCGGAAATTCTTTTCCAATTTCTCGCTGACGCGCGCTTTTCTCTCGGTGAATATGAGCAAGCGATCGTCGCGATCGAGCTGCGGCTCCAACAAAACTCCCAATCGGAAACCGCCTATGCCCTGCTGGCGTCATGCTACGGCCACCTCGGCCGGCCGGAGGAGTGCCGACGCGCGTGGGAAAAGGCACTCCAGATCAATCCCAATTTTTCCGTCGAGCGCCGCCGCCGCGTCCTTCCCTTCCGAAACCCCGAGGACTTTAACCGCCGTGTGGAAGGACTGCGTAAGGCCGGATTGACGATCGCGAATCTCGATCGATGAACCGCCTTCGGCCGCGCTTACGATGCCGATAGCTGCATCCGCCGCAGATATGTAGTTGTGGAGGAAGAGCATGAGCCAGCAATACACTCCGCTCAAGGTAACCGTGGCCAGGTTTTCCTACGCGGTGAAAATCTTCTTGACTTCGCATGTCGGCGGAAGAGCAAAACTCCTCCTCCTTGGCTTGGTAACGCTCTTCTGCGGCATCAGCGCACTGAATGTCCTCAACAGCTTTGTTGGGCGACATTTCATGACCGCCATTGCCGAAAAGCAAACTGCCGAATTCGTCCGCCAGGCGTTGCTTTATACTGGGGTATTTGGCGCCTCGACGATTGTCTCGGTGATCGCGCGTTTTGCGGAGGAACGTCTTGCTCTGCTCTGGAGGGAATTCCTGACACATCGCGCCATCGGGCTTTACATGAGCGACGGCACCTTTTATCGGGTCGGCATATCAGGCAAGCTCTCACACCCGGACCAGAGAATCGCAGACGACATCAAGGCGTTTACCATTGCCACGCTTTCCTTCGTGCTGATGCTGTTGAACAGCGGGTTGACCATTTTGACCTTTTCAGGTGTGCTGTGGTTGATCAGTCCGCTGCTGTTCATTGCTGCAGTCGTCTATGCGGCATTTGGCTCCTACATGACGATCGCGCTCGGCCGACCGTTGATCGACCTGAACTACAACCAGCTCGACTCCGAAGCGGCCTTCCGCTCCAGCCTGATCCATATGCGGGAAAACGCGGAATCCGTCATGATCGCAGGCGGAGAGGAGCGCCACGCCAGATTCCTGATCAAACAGTTCGATCAGCTCGCCAGCAATTTCAGGAGAATAATACTCATCAATCGCAATGTCGGCTTCTTCACCACCGGCTATAACTGGATGATACAGATCATTCCGGTCGTCATCATTGCTCCAGTCTTCATGAATAGCGACATGGAATTCGGCGTCATCACGCAGTCGGCTGCAGCGTTTGCGACGCTGGTCGGCGCATTCTCGTTCATCGTCAGCCAGTTCCATTCGATTTCCAATTTCGCCGCCGTGGTGGCCCGCATCAGCTCTCTGCTGGACGCCATAGAGGAGGCGCAAGAATCCGCAGAATCCGGGATTGAGTTCACCGAAAACGGAGAGCAACTTGCCTATGAGGATGTGACCCTGACGGCACCCTCGGATGTGCCTTTGCTGCGAGAGCTGTCAACGTCGATCCCGCTCGGCACGCGATTGCTTGTCGTCGGCGATGAAGACGCCGCAGGCATTGCTTTGTTCCGGGCCACAGCGGGGATCAATATATCAGGCAACGGACGCATCAACCGTCCAAGGCGGGATTTGATCCGTTTCATTCCCCAGCGCCCCTATGTTGCTCCCGGCACGTTGCGCCAGATCCTCGTACCGCCGGATCGATCCGGGGACGTCTCGGAAGAGCAAATCCTTCGATTGCTGAAAGAGCTCGGTCTTGGACGCGCCATGGATGCCGGGGAAATCGACAAGGAACAGAACTGGGCGACACTGCTGTCGCCACGCGAGCAGCACCTTCTGGCTATCGCGGGAGCGCTCGTTGCCGAGCCGCACTATGTCCTGATGGAGAAGGGCGAGGTCATGTTCGGGCAGGAACTGCTGAATCAGATCCTCGGGCTTCTGGCGGAAAGATCGGTCGCATGCATCAACTTCGCGGAGCCCGATGCAGCGCGCAGCGGCTATGATGCAGTTCTCGAATATCATGCCGACGGATCCTGGATCTGGATCGATCAACTAGGCAATTCCTAATTGCTCATGGTGGGCGAGTGCTGCCGCACTTCCTCCATGCCGCCATTGCCGCTGTTGGACATTCCATTCTAGGTCCGGGTCGTAGCTAGCGTATGGCGGGCGATCATCAGTTCTTCGTCCGTAGGCACCACATAGACCCGCAGCCTGCTATCCGGCGTCGAGATCAGCAGATCTCCCTTGGCGTTCCTTTCCGGATCCAGCTTCGCCCCCAGCCATTCGAGTTTCGCAACGATCCTCTTCCTCATCTCGGGCGAGTTTTCGCCGATGCCGGCAGTGAAGACAAAGGCATCGATGCCGCCAAGGGCTGCTGCCAGCATGCCGGCATGCAAGCCGATGCGATGGACGAAGTGCTCCAGCGCGAAGGCCGCAGACGATTGCCGGCTTTCCAGGAGCGCACGTACATCATTGCTCACGCCGGAAAGGCCCATGAGCCCCGACTCCTTGTAGAGCAGGTCCTGCACTCCGTCGGGCTTCATGCCCTTCTGGTCTAGAAGATAGAGGATGACGCCGGGATCGATCTGACCGCAACGCGTGCCCATCGGCAGCCCGTCGAGAGCAGTGAAGCCAAAAGTGCTTTCCACACTGTGACCACCGAGCAGCGCGCACATTGAGGCGCCGCTGCCGAGATGGGCGACGACAATGCGGCCACCGGCGATCTCCGGTGCAAGTTCGCGCAGGCGATTTGCCACATATTCATAGGAGAGCCCGTGAAAGCCGTAGCGCCTGACGCCTTCGGCATAGAACCGTTCAGGAATGGCATAGTGATCTGCAACCGCACTGTGGCCGCGATGGAAGGATGTATCGAAGCAGGCGACCTGCGGCAAATCCGGACGCCGCTGCCGGATCGCGCGGATCGGCGCCAGATTGTTCGGCTGATGCAGCGGGGCGAGCGGCACATAACGCTCCAGATCCGCGAGCACCGTTTTATCGATGAGCACCGCCCGATCATAATCCGGGCCGCCGTGCACAACCCGGTGACCAACTGCGACAAGCCGATCTTGATGTCGTTCTCGCAGCCAGTCCCCGACGAGCCGCATGGCGGCCGGCAGGTCGGGAACTTCGCTCGGGCTGTGCTGATGATCCGCAAGCATCTCTGAGCCGGTGCCCTTGATGCGTAAACGCGGGGCGGTACCCACGCCTTCCATCTGCCCTTTCAAAAGTTTTGAAAGGCCACCTTCGACCGAAAAGACCTCGAATTTGAGGCTGGAGGATCCGGCATTTACGACGAGAATGACATCCATCACACTATGCACCCGATATGGTCGCCATTCGGCGGCGCGCTTCGGCGAGCAGGACTGCCACCGCACAGGAAGCAAGGCGGGTCCGCACGGAATCGGCACGGGACGTGAGGATGATCGGCACCCTGGCGCCGAGCACGATGCCAGCAGCGTCTGCGCGCGCCAGAAATGTAAGGTTCTTCGCCAGCATATTGCCGGCTTCCAGATTGGGCACGACAAGAATCTGCGCCTTGCCTGCCACCGGCGAATGGATAGCTTTTATCCGCGCAGCTTCGGGGTCGATGGCATTGTCGAAGGCGAGCGGCCCATCGAGCAGCCCGCCGGTGATCTGCCCGCGCTCCGCCATCTTGCAAAGCGCGGCCGCCTCGATGGTGGAAGGGATCTTCGAGGTTACCGTTTCGACGGCCGACAGGATCGCCACCCGCGGCTTGCCGAGGCCAACCTGGGTAAACAGGTCGATGGCATTCTGGACGATATCGCGCTTCGCATCGAGGTCCGGTTCGATATTGATAGCTGCATCCGTGATGAACAGCGGCTCCGAATAGGTCGGCACGTCCATGACGAAGACGTGGCTGATCCGGCGGGCAGTCCGCAATCCCGTGGCTGACGCGGTCACGGCACGCATCAACTCGTCGGTGTGCAGGCTGCCCTTCATCAGAAGCTCGCCTTTCGCCTCGCGGATCAGCTCAACTCCGCGAACTGCGGCGGCATCGCTGTGGGTAACGTCCACGATCTCATAGGCTGCGATATCGAGATGGTGTGCCTCGGCCACCGCCTCAATCTTCTGGGCGGGACCGACGAGTATGGGCGTGATCAGCCCCTCCTCGGCAGCCTCGACGGCGCCGCGCAGAGATGCTTCGTCGCAGGGGTGAACGATGACCGTGTTCATCCGCGGAGCCTGCTTGGCGCGCGCGACGAGCTGTTCATATTTCCGGTGCGCCTCCGGCGGTACAATGCCTGCTGTATCCGTCATGAAAACTCCCATTAGAACAGCTTCTATCGCAGCCGCCGATATCGGGTCGTGATCCTGAGTTCTGGACCTGCCGGTCCGGTGCGATCCTCGCCGTTTTCGGGCAATCGGATGGCGCTCCGGCTAAGCTGCGTGTCTGCAGGCGACATGCCGGGAGCGCCGCGAGCGCACCCACATTGCTTCTTGCCAGCCCCGCTTTGCGGCAGCCGCAATTGAACGGGAAAAACCCGACGGCGTGCAGGACAAGCCGGCGACCGAAGCCATCCTAGTAACCCATTGTGACGGTTTATCGTCTCCTTCCAGCCACTGCACGTATGTTACGGGAACATACACCTTGCCAGATACCCGTAGGGAGTTATCTGATGCCGCCTGTCTGCAACTTTGCCCATGGGCGATAAACGGTTACCGAGCCTACAGCTAGCTCAATTCGTATCGCCGCCCTGAGGTCCATGCAGGAGTTGGAGCCGAATGCTCGTCAAAGATGTAATGACCGTCAAAATTATCAAGGTGTCGCCTGACAACAGTGTCAGGCAGGCGGCAAAAATCATGCTTGATAACCACGTCAGCGGCGTCCCAGTCGTTGATGACGAAGGGCATTTGCTGGGTGTCCTCAGCGAAGGGGATCTGATCCGCAGAACGGAGTTGGTATCTGGAGCGATAGCCTCGCTTGAGGAAATGGCATTGCCATCGGAAGCTCGAGCCAACGCCTATGTCAGGCGCACCTCGTGGCGGGTCGGTGATGCAATGACCCCGGATCCTCTCACCATTGACGAGGAAGCCTCGCTGGCGCGCGTTGCGAAGCTCATGCACGAGCGGAGCATCAAGCGAATTCCTGTCGTGAGAGGTCGCGAGCTGGTCGGCATAGTTAGTCGCGCAGACCTGCTTCAGGCAATTCTGGTGGCGCGGCAAGACGAAACTGGTGGAGGGGATGAGGGCATCCAACGCAGTATCGTCACACGGTTCGGAGAAAACACCGGACTGGAAGGTTTGGATCTAAGCGTGACGGTTACCAACGGGATCGTGCACATCTGGGGGAACGTCGAGACTACCGAATGCCGAAGAGCGGCGCGGGTTCTCGCAGAAGGTGTTCATGGGGTCAGGGGAGTAGTCGAGCACTTCACCGCCCCGGATAGCTGATCAGCACTGCATTGCCGATATAGAGGCCTACTGCCGCTCCGGACTGTCGGAGCTGGCATATTCCGACGGAGGCATCGCATGGTAAAGCTCATGAACGCGGCCGTCGTTCGACAGTTCCGCGCACCGCTAGTTATCGAAGAGATGGAGATCCCAAGTCCGGGAAGCGGTCAGATTCTCGTGAAATACGAAGCGACTGGTGTATGCCACACCGATCTGCATGCGGCCAATGGCGACTGGCCAGTGAAGCCCTCCCCGCCGTTCATACCTGGACATGAAGGTGCCGGCTTTGTCGCTGCGGTAGGAGCGGGCGTGAAGCGGGTAAAGGAGGGCGACCGAGTCGGCGTGCCTTGGCTCCATGCCGCGTGCGGCTACTGCCCCCATTGCCGAACCGGTTGGGAAACGCTTTGCGCGTCTCAGTCCAACACTGGATATTCGGTGAATGGAACCTTCGCCGAGTTCGGGCTGGCTGATCCTGATTTCGTCGGCAATTTGCCAAACGGGTTGGATTTCGGTCCCGCCGCTCCGGTGCTGTGCGCCGGGGTGACCGTTTACAAAGGCCTCAAGGAATCAGAGGTGCGCCCCGGTGAATGGGTGGCGATTTCGGGCGTGGGAGGCTTGGGCCACATGGCCGTTCAGTATGCTAAGGCGATGGGCATGAACGTTGTTGCTGCCGACATTTTCGAAGACAAGCTGGCGTTGGCAAAGCAACTCGGCGCGGATATCACGATAAACGCCAAGGCTGTAGATGCGGTCGCGCAGATACAAGCTGCCACAAATGGCGGCGTTCATGGAGTACTGGTGACGGCGGTCTCACCGCCGGCAATGGAGCAGGCTTTCGGGTTCATGCGGTCAAAGGGCACGATGGTCCTCGTCGGCTTGCCGCCTGGGAAAATCGCACTACCCGTCTTTGAAACGGTTCTGAAACGCATCACCGTGCGTGGATCAATCGTTGGCACGCGCCAGGATTTGGACGAGTCCCTGCAGTTCGCGGCGGAGGGCAAGGTTACGCCTCATTTTTCCTGGGACAGCTTGGAAAACATCAACGACATATTCCACCGCATGGAAGCGGGCAAAATCGATGGTCGCGTCGTCATTCCCCTTTCATAACCGGAGAGCGTCGGAGCGAGCTGCATAGATCTACGGGTTGGCAAATGTCAGTTTGATCGGGAGGTTGAGATGGGTTCGACTGAGATGGCAGCAATGAACGAAACTGTGTCGGGCGGTCCCCCGCCACCAAGTGCGATTTCAGCACAAGAACTTCGTCTGCTGGATGCCTATTGGCGCGCTTCGAACTACCTTTCGGTCGGCCAGATATACCTCCTGGACAATCCTTTGCTGAAGGAGCCGTTGAAGCGCGAGCACGTAAAGCCGCGGCTGCTCGGCCACTGGGGCACGTCGCCCGGCCTCAACATGCTCTATGTGCACCTGAATAGGGTGATCAAGCGCGATGACCTGAACATGATCTACGTGATCGGTCCTGGTCATGGAGGGCCGTCACTGGTCGCCCATGCCTATCTGGAGGGCACCTACAGCGAGTTCTATCCGAACATTAGCAAGGATACGGAGGGCATGCGGCGGCTGTTCAAGCAGTTCAGCTTCCCAGGCGGCATTCCAAGCCATGTTGCTCCGGAAACGCCGGGCAGCATTCATGAGGGCGGTGAGCTCGGATATGCGCTCAGCCACGCCTATGGCGCCGCCTTCGACAATCCCGACATGATCGTTGCCTGCGTCGTCGGTGACGGCGAAGCCGAGACCGGGCCACTGGCGACCGGCTGGCAAGGCAACAAGTTCCTGAACCCGGCGCGCGACGGCTGCGTTCTGCCGATCCTCCATCTCAACGGATACAAAATCGCCAACCCGTGCTTCCTTGCCAGAATCCCGAAAGAGGAACTGCGGAAGTTCTTCGAGGGCATGGGTTACAAGCCCTATTTCGTCGAGGGGCATGATCCCGACAAGGTCCACCGGGAGCTGGCTTCTGTGCTCGACACGGCCGTTGCCGAGATCCGCAACATCTGGGCAGATGCGCGAGCGAACGGCAACCTGAAGCGCCCCGCCTGGCCGATGATCGTCTTTCGAACGCCAAAGGGGTGGACATGCCCGGCGGAGATAGATGGGAAGAAGTCCGAGGGCTACTGGCGATCGCACCAGGTTCCGATGGGCGACATGGACAAGCCCGAACACATCCGAATCCTCGAGCAATGGATGAAGAGCTATCGTCCCGAGGAGCTGTTCGACGATTCCGGCCGGTTCAAGCCCGAACTGGCGGCACTGGCTCCGACCGGGCAGCGCCGGATGAGCGATAACCCCCATGCCAATGGCGGGCTCGTGATGCGCGATCTCAAGATGCCGGATTTCCGGGACTACGCGATCGATGTTCCGAGTCCCGGCGAAACGACGGCCGAGGCGGCGCGCGTCATGGGAACATTCCTGCGCGACGTAATGAAGCTGAACCTCGAAACCGAAAATTTCCGCCTCTTCAGTCCGGATGAAAACAATTCCAACCGCTGGCAGGACGTGCTCGAGGTCACCAACCGTTGTTACATGGCCGAGATCTATCCGGAGGACGACCATCTCTCGCCTGATGGCCGTGTCATGGAAGTGCTGAGCGAGCACCAGTGCCAGGGCTGGCTGGAAGGCTACCTTCTGACGGGTCGTCACGGCTTCTTCTCCTGCTACGAAGCCTTCATCCACATCATCGACTCGATGTTCAACCAGCACGCCAAATGGCTGAAAGTATGCAATGAAATCCCGTGGCGAAGGCCGATCGCGTCACTGAACTACTTTTTGAGTTCTCATGTCTGGCGCCAGGATCACAACGGCTTCAGCCATCAAGACCCCGGGTTCATCGATCATGTCGTCAACAAGAAGGCGGAGGTGGTGCGGGTCTACCTGCCACCGGATGCCAACACACTGCTGTCGGTCACGGATCATTGCCTGCGCAGTCGCAACTACGTCAACGTGGTGGTTGCGGGAAAGCAACCCGCGCCGCAATGGCTGACGATGTCCGAGGCCGTCAGGCATTGCAGCATGGGTATTGGCATCTGGGAATGGGCCAGCAATGACAAGGGCAGCGAGCCGGACGTGGTGATGGCCTGCTGTGGCGACGTTCCGACCGTCGAGACGCTGGCCGCGGTCCAATTGATCCGTGAGCATCTTCCCGAGATCAAGGTGCGGGTCATCAATGTCGTCAACCTGATGAAGCTGCAGCCGGCCAAGGAACATCCACACGGGCTGTCCGATGCGGATTTCGACGGCCTGTTCACCAAGAACAAGCCCATCATCTTCGCGTTCCACGGCTATCCCTGGCTGATCCACCGGCTGACCTATCGGAGGACGAACCACGGCAACCTGCATGTCCGCGGCTACAAGGAAGAAGGCACCACAACCACGCCCTTCGACATGGTGGTTCTTAATGAACTCGATCGGTTCAGCCTTGTCGCAGACGTCATCGACCGGTTGCCGCAACTGGGTGCCCGCGCCGCCTACTTCAAACAGGCCATCCGGATGAAGCTGCTTGAACACAAGGAGTACATCGAGAAATACGGCGATGACATGCCGTCGATCAGCGGCTGGAAATGGGGAGCAAGGGGCACGACGAAGGCACCGAAATCAACCTCCACCGAAGGCGACAACGCCTGAAGACATTGGCGGGCTTTCCAATCAATCGCTCCGCGGGACCGATCTAGTTTGAAGGATCCGTTTATGATGCGATCAAACAAGGATGTTGGCGCTCACGACGCCGAAGGAAGCCATGACCGTATGGGCATGCTTCCAGAGGTAGGCTTGCTCTCCAACGGTCGCACTCTCGTCACCGAGGCAGGCGCGGGCTACGCATCCCGGTTCGACCTCGACGTGACTCGCTGGCGCGAGGATGGCACGCGCGATTGCTGGGGGCAATTCTGCTACGTCAGGGATCTTGCGGACAACAAGATCTGGTCAGTCGGCGGGCAGCCGATCCATCGGACAGACTGCATCTACGAACACTCCTTTCAAAGTGATCGAGCGGAACTCCGCTGCTCTACCGAAGACATTGATATTCGGAGTTCGATATGCGTCGTGACAGATTGCGATGCGGAAGTGCGCCTGCTTCGAATTTCCAATCTTGGCTCAAAGGCAAAAGAGCTCGAACTGACAAGCTATAGCGAAATCTGCCTGAACAACCGTCGTGCCGACAGTGCGCATCCGGCCTTTGCCAAACTTGAGGCTATTCTCGGCATTCGAAGAGAAGGTCAGTTTCTTTCGGTCGATCCCTGCAATCCGGCGGATTGGCCGGGCTACGAGCTCGATTTCGAGCACGGATCAGCAACCCATAAAATCCATGTGGACAACAAGAGCGGGCCGGGGCACAGCCTGCTTTCGCTTGTCGTGGATGGCAAAGGGATCGATGGAAGCACGATAACGCTGTCATATGACGGCCGCCGTCATGATGTCCGCACTATCCTTGGTTCGCCATGACAGAGCAGCTCTCTACGGATCCCGAACTGAACAGGATGCCGGCCGAGGAGGACCTGGCTCGTCTGCAGTTCACGACCCTGCTCTACTATCTTCACTGCACGAATCCGGACAACGGCCTTGTCCGCGACAAGACGCAGCCGGACGCGCCTGCGAGCATTGCCGCGATAGGCATGGCTCTCGCAACCATCCCCGTTCTCGTGGAGCGTGGCATCATCATTCGAGAGTTCGCGGTGAAGATCGCACGCATGCGATTGAAGTTCTTGCTGGATAGTCCACAAGGACCTGAGCCCGATGCAACGGGATACAAGGGCTTTTTCTACCATTTCCTTGACATCGAAACCGGACGACGCGTTTGGCAATGCGAGCTGTCGACGATCGACTCCGCGTTCCTGTTTGCCGGAGCATTGACCGTTGCCGCCTATTTTGATGGCGATTCCGTGGAAGAGGCTGAAGTTCGCCGCCTGGCCAATGCACTTTACGAGCGCGCTGACTGGGATTGGGCTTGTGATCACGGCCTCACCTTGACCCACGGCTGGCGGCCGGAAATCGGTTTTATCCCCTACCGCTGGCGCGGTTACGACGAGGGATTGCTTCTCTATATTCTGGGCCTCGGGTCACCGACCCATCCGTTGCCCTTTGAATCCTATGCGGCCTACACCGCCAGCTATGAATGGCGTAACATCTACGGACGCGAACTGCTCTACTCCGGACCGCTGTTTACCCATCAGCTTTCGCATATGTGGATCGACTTTCGTGGCATCCGTGACGAATTTATGAGAGAGCACGACAGCGACTATTTCCAGAACAGTCGCCACGCGACATTCGTCCAGCAGGAATATGCGATCCGCAATCCCAAGAATTTCGCCGGATACGGCGAGCATTGCTGGGGTTTCACCGCAAGCGACGGACCGGGCTGGACCAAGCGAAACGTTGGGGGGGTAGAGGTGGAGTTCTTCGACTACATCGCTCGCGGCGCGCCATACGGGCCGGACGATGGAACGGTATCACCATGGGCAGTTGTTGCCTCTCTACCCTTTGCGCCAGAGATAGTCATACCGACACTTTGGAACTTCGCACGCATGGATCTTGGCATGACGCGACTTTATGGCTTCAAGCCGTCTTTCAACCAAACCTATGCCGTGAAAAACAGTGACACCGGACGATGGGTCAGTCCCTATCACTTTGGAATCGATCAAGGTCCCGTCGTTCTGATGATCGAGAACTACAGGAGCGGGTTGCTGTGGAGCATCATGCGTCGCTGCCGGCCAATCGTGGTGGGATTGAGGAAAGCAGGTTTTGCAGGCGGGTGGCTGTGAAAACAACCGAGAGGCAACAGGCCTCGGTTCGAATGTTACAAACAGCGTCAACGATCTCGGGCCTAAAGCGGGTCGCGATCTTTCAGATTTGCTCCTCGCGCTTTAGGTCTTTGTTTTTACGCATGTCATTAGCGCAAAACCGCTGCACACTTTTGCGCGACATGCTTTAATCGTTAGGAGTGAAGTAATTTCGAGCTTTCGCGTATGCGCTCAGTCTGCTTACGAACTTCCTCGGCTGTCTGCCGCGAAGGCAAAATATCTATGGTTCGTGGGGAAGCGTTTCCGTGGAGCACGGTGGCGAATTCCCACGCTTCAGCGGTCCGAACTGAGGGATCCTGGTCGCCTACTGGATCTTCCCGGCCACCCCGTAAACGCAAAAGCCCGCCATGAGGCGGGTTTTTGGGTATTGTGTGTTTGATCATGGAAGGATTGGTTGCGGGGGCAGGATTTGAACCTGCGGCCTTCAGGTTATGAGCCTGACGAGCTACCGG
>NZ_JABDVY010000013.1:0-199461 GCF_019685025.1 Rhizobium sp. NZLR8
GGCCGGCAAGCCCAAGATCGTCGCAACCGTCGCAACTATGCGCAAGCTGCTCACCATCCTCAATGCCATCATCAGGGACGGACGACCATGGCAAAACGCTTGACAAATAAGACAGTCGCTCTCCCCGCAGGCGGGGCGAAGGGGGACATGCCGCGACCTCTCCGTCCCCATCTACCCCTCGCGGGGCAAGTCCCCTCGCGCCGTTTACGGGGAGAGGGTTAGGGTGAGGGGCAGATTTCGGCTCTAACCGGACAGCCGAACCCCTGTTCTTACCCCGAGATCTTCGAAAAATCCGCGACCGTTCCCGTCGCCGCACGGATCAGCCGGAGCAAGGCGAGGCGGTTGGCGCGGATGGCGGCGTCCTCGTCGTTGACGAGAACCCCTTCAAAGAAGCGGTCGACCGGGCCGCGCAGCTTGGAAAGCGCCTCCATCGCCGAGCGGAAGTCCTCGCCGGCGACGGCGTTCGAAGCATCCTTAGAGGCGCCTGAAATCGCCGAAAACAGCTCCTTCTCGGCGTCGAGCTTCAGCAGCGCTGCCGAAACGCCATCGGCGATCACGGTGCCCTTCTTTTCCTCGGCAGCGAGCAGCTGCGTCGCCCGCTTGGTGCCGGCAAGCAGGTTTTTGCCATCCTCGGAGGTGATGAAGGCGGTCAGCGCTTCGACGCGGCGTGCCACCATCAACAGATCGTCGGCATCGGCTGTCAGCACGGCGTCGATGAGGTCGTAGCGGGCGCCCTGGTCGCGCAGATAGACCTTGAGACGGTCATGGAAGAAGGAGAGCAGATCGGCGTCCTTGGTCGTCGCCACCAGCGGCAGGCGGACCCTTCGCTCCAGCAGGATACGGACGACACCGAGTGCCGCACGCCGCAGTGCGAACGGATCCTTCGAGCCGGTCGGCTTTTCGTCGATCGCCCAGAAGCCGGTCAGCGTGTCGAGCTTGTCGGCAAGCGCAATGGTGATCGCCACCTTGTCCTCCGGCACGCGATCCGACGGACCCTGCGGCTTGTAATGGTCCTCGATCGCTGCGGCAACGGAGGCATCCTCACCCTGAAGCACCGCATATTTGCGGCCCATCAAGCCCTGCAGTTCCGGGAATTCGCCGACGGCTTCGGTGCGAAGATCGGCCTTGGCGAGCACCGCGGCGCGATCGGCGAGCGCCGCATCCGCGCCGATGATCTTGGCCAATTCCTTGGCCAGCGCCCGGATGCGCGAAACGCGCGCCCCCTGCGTGCCGAGTTTGGCATGGAAGGTCACGTCGAGCGCATCGAGCTTGGCCATGCGCTGGTCGAGCGGCTTCTTCAGGTCGAGATCGAATTTCTTTGCGGAAGCCTCAAGCGTCTCCAGATCCGGCAGGTCGCCCTGATCGCGCTTCCAGAAATGCAGCGCATCCGAAAGCCGGGCCCGCACCACCTTGCCGTTGCCGTGGACGATTTCCTTGCCGCCGTCGATCGCCTGGATATTGGCAACCAGGATGAACTTGTTCGACAGCGTTTCCTCACCCGGTTTGCGCGTGACGAAGCACTTCTGGTTGGTCTTGATCGTCAGCCGGATGATCTCGGAGGGGATGGAGAGATAGTCCTCCTCGAAGCTGCCCATCAGCACCTGCGGCCATTCGACGAGGCCGGAGACTTCCTCCAGCAGACCTTCGTCTTCTACCAGCTCCAGCCCATTGGCGAAGGCGATGTCGCGGGCGTCGTGCAGGATGATGTCCTTGCGCCGCTCGGCGTCGAGGATGACCTTGGCCCTCTCCAGGTTCGCCGCATAGTCGTCGAAGCGCCGCACGGTGATCGGCTCGGGCGCGTGGAAGCGATGGCCAAAGGTGATGTTGGAAGCGGTGATACCGTCGATCTCGAAGGGGATGACGGTGGTCTCCTCATGCTCCGGGCCGAAGGTGCAGACGATCGACTGCAGCGGCCGCACCCAGCGCAGCGCGCCGGGTCTCGTGGAGGCCTTGCCCCAGCGCATCGACTTCGGCCAGGGAAAATCGCGGATGATGCCGGGCATCACCTCGGCGACGATCTCTTCGGCCGCGCGGCCCGGCCTGGAGATGACCGCGACGTAGAAATCGCCCTTCTTCGGATCGCTCACCACCTGCGCCTCGGAGACCGACGAAAGGCCGGCGCCGCGCAGAAAGCCTTCGATCGCCTTCTCGTTGGCGTCGGTGCGCGGCCCCTTGCGCTCCTCGCGCACATCGGCCGAGCGCGCCGTCAGACCGTGAATGTCGAGCGCAAGCCGCCGCGGCGTCCAGTATTCGCGTGCGCCCTCATAGGACAGACCGGCTTCGACTAGCGCATCGGTGACGAGCTTCTTGAGGTCGCCGGCAGCCTTGCGCTGCATGCGGGCCGGAATCTCTTCGGAGCGGAGTTCGAGAAGAAGGTTTGGCATGTCGAATTTCCTTGGCCCCCGCGACAGGGGAGAGGTGGCAGGGGCGCCGGGTCAAAACGTTGCTTCTGCTAGCAAAAAATGGCGTATCTGCACAACCGCAAAATCGCCGCCTTTCCGGCATGCTTTCCTGTGGATCGGCACCTGTCTGTTAACTCCAACATTGCCTTGCCGCTTTTCGCCGCTATGGTCCCGCAACTTTCGTCGAAACAGGAAATCCCAGGAAACCTCATGGCCGCTGACCTCCGTTTTCTCGCAGCTCGCATCTCGGCCGAAATCAGCGCCCGTCCCGAACAGGCCAAAGCCGCCATCGAGCTGCTCGACGAGGGCGCCACCGTGCCCTTCATCGCCCGCTACCGCAAGGAAGTGACCGGCGGGCTGGATGACACGCAGCTGCGCAATCTTGCCGAACGGCTGGTCTATCTGCGCGAACTCGAAGCCCGCCGCGATACGATCGTCGAATCGATTGCGGGCCAGGGCAAGATGACCGATGAGCTGAGGGTGAAGGTGGCTGGTGCCGAGACCAAAGCCGAACTCGAAGACCTCTATCTGCCCTACAAGCCGAAGCGCCGCACCCGCGCCGAAATTGCCCGCGAACGCGGCCTCGGCCCGCTTGCCGAGACCATTCTTTCCGACCGCGGCCGGGAGCCGGCGGTGCTCGCCGAAGGCTTCATTACTGCTGACGTGCCCGATGTGAAGACGGCGCTCGAAGGCGCCCGCGACATCATCGCCGAAGGCATTGCTGAAAATGCCGACCTGCTCGGCAGATTGCGCGCCCATATGCGCCAGGCTTCGCTGCTGAAGGCCAGGGTCGTCGACGGCAAGCAGGCGACGGGCGAGAAGTTCTCCGATTATTTCGACCATTCCGAACGCTGGGCGACCGCCCCCGGCCACCGCGCGCTCGCCATGCTGCGCGGCTGGAATGAGGAGGTGCTGACGCTGACGATCGAGGCCGACGCCGAGACCGCCTCTCCGAACAAGCCGGTCGAACGCATGATTGCGTCAGCCTACGAGATCGGGGCGAGCCGCCCCGCCGACCGCTGGTTGATGGAGGTCGCAAGCTGGGCCTGGCGCGTCAAACTTTCCATGTCGCTCTCGCTCGACCTGATGCGCGAACTGCGCGAAAGGGCCGAAGAGGAGGCGATCCATGTCTTCGCCCGCAATCTCAAGGATCTGCTGTTGGCAGCCCCTGCCGGCTCGCGCGCGACGATGGGTCTCGATCCCGGCATCCGCACCGGCGTCAAGGTCGCCGTCGTCGACGGCACCGGCAAGGTGATCGCGACCTCGACCGTCTATCCCTTCCAGCCGAGGAACGACGTGCGCGGCGCCCAGGTCGAACTCGCATCGCTGATCCGCAAGCACAATGTCGAGCTGATCTCGATCGGCAACGGCACCGGTAGCCGCGAAACCGAAAAGCTGGTGGCCGACATGCTGGCCGAGTTGCCGGCGCCGAAGCCGACCAAGGTCATCGTTTCGGAAGCCGGCGCCTCGGTCTATTCCGCCTCGGCGACCGCAGCGGCGGAGTTTCCCGATCTCGACGTATCGTTGCGCGGCGCCGTCTCCATCGCCCGGCGCCTGCAGGATCCCTTGGCCGAACTGGTCAAGATCGAGCCGAAGTCGATCGGCGTCGGCCAGTATCAGCACGACGTCGACCAGCAAAAGCTGTCGCGCTCGCTGGATGCAGTGGTCGAAGACGCGGTCAACGCCGTCGGCGTCGATCTCAACACCGCCTCTGCGCCGCTGCTTTCCCGCGTCTCCGGTCTCGGCCCGTCGATTGCCGATGCCATTGTCCGCCACCGCGACAGCGAGGGCCGTTTCGAGACCCGGCGGGACCTCATGAAGGTCGCCAGGCTCGGCGGCCGCACCTTTGAGCAATGCGCCGGCTTCCTGCGCATCCCCAACGGCAAGGAGCCGCTCGACGCCTCCTCCGTGCATCCGGAGGCCTACGGCGTCGCCAAGAAGATCGTCGCCGCCTGCGGCCGTGATCTGCGCGCGTTGATGGGCGATAGTGCGGTGCTGAAATCGGTCGATCCGCGCCAGTTCATCGACGAGAAATTTGGTCTGCCAACGGTCAGGGACATCATCTCGGAGCTGGAAAAGCCGGGTCGCGACCCGCGTCCGAGTTTCAAGACCGCGACCTTCGCCGAGGGCATCAACGAAATTTCCGACCTCAAGCCCGGCATGGTGCTGGAAGGCACGGTGACCAATGTCGCCGCCTTCGGCGCCTTCGTCGATATCGGTGTGCACCAGGATGGTCTGGTGCATCTGTCGCAGCTTGCCGATCGCTTTGTCAAGGATCCCCACGAGGTCGTCAAGGCGGGTGACGTCGTCAAGGTGCGGGTCGTCGAGGTCGATGCCAAGCGCAAGCGGATCGCTCTCTCGATGAAACGCGACGACGGTTCTTCGGCACCTGCGCAGCGGGGTGATTCTCGCGGAAACCAGGCTTCCAAACCCCAGAACGAGCGCCGTCCTGCGGCCCCGAAACCGGAAAGCCAGGGTGCTTTCGGCGCGGCTCTTGCCGAAGCCATGAAGCGAAAATAAGAGTTTAGCCGGTATTTCGGCAAAAATGCAACAGTTTGGCAACGTTCTGAGCGGAGTGCTAAATCCGGCGCTTGTAAGGCGAAAGAGAGCGACTAAGTTGATGTGACCATTCTGTCACATTTGCGAGGCGTCCATGGCGTCGGCTTTCCTATCGATCGTCCAGCAGATCATCCGCAAGGGTTCGTTGAAACTTACCCTTGCCAATGGCGAAACCCACATGATCGGCGACGGCACCGGTGAATCCGTCGCTGCCCGTCTTGCCGATCAGGAGGCCGAGGACGCCATCCGGCGCGACCCGACAATGAAGCTTGGCGAAATGTATATGCAAGGCCGGTTCATTCTCGAACAGGGCAACATTTACGATTTCCTGTCGCTGGTGAAGCAGAACACCACCAACGAGATCTTCGATTTCAAGATGGCAATGTTGCTCGTTGGCCGCATTGCCTGGCAGCAGGTGAAGAGCCGCATGCCTGGCAATCGCAACAAGCACAACGTCGCCCATCACTACGACCTGTCGGCCAAACTTTTCGATCTGTTCCTCGACGAGGACTGGCAATATTCATGCGCCTATTTCGAACCACCAGACATCGGTCTCGACGAGGCGCAGCTTGCCAAGAAACGCCATATCGCCGCCAAGCTTCTGCTCGAGCCGAACCAGCGCATCCTGGAGATCGGCTCCGGCTGGGGCGGTATGGGCATGTATCTGACGGAAGCGACCGAAGGAGCCGATTTCACCGGCATCACGCTGAGCGAAGAGCAGCTCAAGGTCTCACGCGGCCGCGCCGAAAAGCGCGGTCTGTCCGAGCGTGTGCGTTTCGAGCTGCAGGACTACCGCACCATGACGGGCAGGAAATTCGACCGCATCGTTTCGGTCGGCATGTTCGAACATGTCGGTATCGGCAATTACGGCAATTTCTTTCGCAAGGTATCGGACCTGCTCGACGACAACGGCGTCATGGTGCTGCATTCGATCGGCCGTCCGAAGCCGAGCTTCGGCACCAATGCCTTCATCGAGCGCTACATCTTCCCGGGCGGCTATATCCCTTCCGTCGGCGAAGTCGTGCCGCCGCTCGAAAAGGCCGGGCTGCTGGTCAAGGATGTCGAAATCCTGCCGATGCATTATGCCTATACGCTGCGCCATTGGCGCGAGCGTTTCGTGGCGCGCAAGGCCGAAGCGGTGGCGCTTTACGACGAGCAGTTCTTCCGCATGTGGGAATTCTATCTGGCCGGTTCCGAAATCGGTTTCCGCTGGGACGAACTCTTCATCCTGCAGATCCAGATCGCCAAGAACCAATTCGCCGTTCCCGACAACCGCAATTACATCGCGCGGAACGAGGCCAAGCTGAAGGAATTCGAGGCAAGGCGCGCACCGCTGGAAAAGGTGGCGTTCTGAGCGGCAGCACTTGTGCCGGTCACAATGAAAGCCGGCCACAATGAAAGGACTGCGGATGAGCAGTGCGTTTCCCGAAATCTATCTCGTCCGCCATGGCGAAACCGAATGGAGCCTGTCCGGGCGCCATACCGGACGCAGCGATATTCCGCTGACGGCGAACGGCGAGGACGCCGCCGGCAAACTTGCCGAACGGCTCGCCGGTCACGCCTTCTCCGCCGTCTGGTCGAGCCCGTCGGCGCGGGCCCGCAAGACCTGCGTGCTTGCCGGTTTCGGATCGGGTGCGGTGATCAAGGAGGATCTCGCCGAATGGGACTACGGCGCTTACGAAGGCATCACCACCAAGGCGATCCTGGCGGAGCGCCCCGGCTGGCAGCTCTTTCGCGATGGCTGCCCGGATGGAGAGTTCGCCGCCGATGTCGGTGCCCGTGCGGACGCCGTCATCCACGCGCTTCGCCAAGCGGACGGCACCATCCTGATCTTCTCGAGTTCACATTTCCTGCGTGTGCTCGCCGCCCGCTGGCTCGGCATGCCGCCGGAAGGCGGCGCGCTTTTGGTGCTCGATACGGCTTCTATCAGCGTGCTCGGTTACGAACACGATCTGACGGAGCCGGTCATTCGCCGGTGGAACCAGCGGTAGGGCATCTGGGGGGAGCGGGTTTGCGGAATTCGATAGCAGATGCCATCAGCCGTGTGGGCCACACGGCACGACTCCCAACAGCGTCCTTTGTTCACCGTGGTTAACATTGGGGTAACGACATCCGGATAAGTGTAGCCGTCGCCGCTCTCCGCGGCTTTGTTTTTGCGTTTTCTGGAGTGCGGACGTGTCTCATCGGTCAGTCGTATCGATCTCTTTGGCTATTGGCCTTTTTTCCTTTGGTTCGGCGGCGGCGCAGGAAAGCGGCCAGCATTTCTGGTCCGGCGACTGGTATCTGAGCGTCGGTGTCGCAGGCTTCTCCGCCCCGAAATTCGAGGGCTCGTCGCATAATGAATTCAAGGTCAGCCCGCTGATCTCGGTCGGCCGCCAAGGCGCCGGCCCGCGTTTTTCCTCGCGCAACGACAATCCGTCCTTCGCCCTCATCGACAAGGGCGCCTTCCGCGCTGGTATCGTCGGCAGGTTCGTGCCGTCGCGCGATGACGGCGACGGCCATGAGCTGAAGGGCTTGAAGAAGGTCAAGTGGGGTGCCGAAGCCGGTGGTTTCGTCGAAGTCTATCCGACCGATTTCTTGCGCGCCCGTGCCGAAGTCCGTCAGGGCATCCGCTCATACGACGGCGTCGTCGCCGATCTCGCGGTCGATGCCTTCACCGATATCGCGCCCGACCTGCAGCTGTCAGGCGGCCCGCGCGCGACATTTGCGACAAGCGGCTATTACGACGCCTATTACGGCGTCAGCGCCAAGCACGCCGCCGCAAGCGGCCTTGATCCCTACAAGCCATCGTCGGGCATCCAGTCCTATGGCGCGGGTGCCGCCCTGACCTGGAAGGCGACCGAAAACCTCTCGGCAAGCTCCTTCCTCGAATATAAGCGGCTGGCAGGTCCCGCCGCCGACAGCAGCCTGGTGCGAGACCGCGGTTCGAAGAACCAGGTCCTGATCGGCGTCTCGGCGACCTACAAGTTCAATTTCTCCCTGCAGTGATCCAATGCATGTCGCCCGGAAGTGTGTAGCGGTTCCGGGATAACGACATCCATTAAACATCCAACGCATGTCGCCCGGAAGTGTGCAGCGGTTCCGGGATAACGACATGCATGAGACAAAGAGATCGCTTCTTGACCGGATCGCCGGCCGGTCGCTAGATGGCGGCATGCAAGATACCGGCGACTTCAACGATCGCGTTTCCGACGCACCTTCCGACAACTGGGTCTATCGGATCCTGCCGCAGTGGCTCTGGCCTTATGCCCAGCTTGCGCGGTGGGATCGCCCGATCGGCTGGCAGTTGTTGATGTGGCCGTGTTTCTGGTCGGCAACCCTTGCCGCCAATGCGGCGATCGGCGAGGGCCTCTATTCCGGCAGTCTGCTGGTGTCTCACCTTTTGCTCTATTTCATCGGCGCGGTCGCCATGCGCGGCGCCGGCTGCACCTATAACGATCTCGTCGATCACGAAATCGACATGGAAGTGGCGCGCACCCGTTCGCGTCCGCTCCCCTCGGGCCGCGTTACGCGCGCCCACGCGAAGATCTTCATCGGCCTGCAGGCGCTGGTCGGCCTCGTCGTGCTCTTGCAGTTCAACTGGCTGACCGTTTTCCTCGGCGTGCTTTCGCTCGGGATCGTAGCGTTTTATCCCTTCGCCAAACGGTTTACCGACTGGCCGCAATTCTATCTGGGGCTTGCCTTCTCCTGGGGCGCGCTGATGGGCTGGGCCGGCATTTTGGGCGGCCTCTCCTTTGCCGCCATCCTGCTCTACGCCGCCTCCGTCGCCTGGACGATCGGTTACGACACGATTTACGCCCATCAGGACAAGGAGGACGACGAACTGATCGGCGTCCGCTCCACCGCGCGGCTGTTCGGCGACAGGACGAGGCAATGGCTGATCGGCCTTTATGGACTGACGCTGGCGCTGATGTTTATCGCTTTCGTTCTTGCCGGCGCCAATATCATCGCGTTCCTGGCGCTGCTCGGGGCCGCCGGCATGTTCGCCTGGCAGATCGTCCGGCTCGATATCGATGATGCCGGCCAATGCCTGGCGCTCTTCAAGTCGAACAATCGCGTCGGCCTGATCATCTTTTTCGGCTTGTTCATCTCGCTGCTCTTCGCCATTCCCTGAATGGGGCGATGACTTCAGCGATGCATGAAACGATAAACCCGGCGCGGGCGCCGGGTTTCAAAATGCTTGCCAAAACGGAGTGTCGCTATTTCGCTCAATTGCGGGCGATGATTTCCTTGCCCTCGATCTTCATGGCGACACCCAGCCGACCGGTGGTGCGGCGCACGAGGAAGCGCGGGCGCCGGTTGGCGAAGTAGGAATGACGGCGGCGCGGCTTGAGATCGCTGGTGCGCAAGGCACCAATATGGTCTTCGAGCGGACGGGCGACGCCGTCGGCCTCGACCATCAGCATCGGAATGCGGAAGGCTTCCGACCAGCTGCGCCAGTCGGCGGCGATATCGCTGAGGTCATGGGCGACGAGCAGCGGAATGCAGAGCTCCGGATCGGCGTGGTGAAGCTCGAGAGTGACGGTGACTTCGCCGTCGCCATGGTCGATGGCGCGGGCAGCGACGCCCTTGAAGACGCGCTTCGGCAGGGCAATCGAGAGCGGCAGGCCGCTGGAAGGGAGGACCTTGCGCAGCACAGCGCCGCGTTCGTCTATGGTAATGTTGACGTCATCCGAACAATCATGGATGGCGTAGCTGACCTGCTGGGGAAAGCGGGCCGGATCGAGGCGTAACGTCGTGCCAGCCCAGGCGGGCTTCATTGCGGGATTGTTCATGTCATTCTACCCTTGTCTTACCTGAGAGCCGATTTCCGGTCTTCTCCTTGGGACTTTTCGTCCTCTATGGCCGACAATAGGGGCCTGCCGTTCCGTACAGCTTAAAAATTGCGGTTAAGAAAACTTTGCCTCCTATGATGGTTATCAAAACCGAATCCGGCAGGGTTTCCGGAAGGTGAACGGTGTGGTGTGCTGAAATGATGCATCCTGAGGTAAGCCTCAGGTAAGCTTTCCGTGGCAAAATATGCTTACCAGCAGTTCGTTCTTTTAGAGAGTTTGCCGAAAAGGGCGCTTTTAATGATCACGGCTTCCCTCGCTTACACGATCCTGTCGAAGGATATGACGTCGAGCCTCAACAAGGTTGCGTCGCAGGCGACGGTCAAAAAGGACGCTCAGTACTACGCCGACCATATCAACAAGGTCACATCGGTCGACGACTTTCTCGGTGATTACAAGCTCTACAGCTATGCGATGAAGGCCTATGGTCTGGAGGATATGACCTACGCTAAGGCCTTCATGAAGAAGGTGCTCGAAAGCGATCTCACCGACGCCAACAGCTACGCCAACAAGCTTTCTGATACGCGTTATCGCGAATTTGCCTCCGCCTTCAATTTCAATGCGCCTGCCAAGGATGTGCAGACGGACGCGCAGGAGGACGATCTCATCGGCCTCTACAAGCAGTCCTTCGTCGATGCCGACAAGGCGGCGAGCACCGAGAGCACC
This sequence comes from Rhizobium sp. NZLR8, assembly GCF_019685025.1. Lineage (NCBI taxonomy): Bacteria > Pseudomonadati > Pseudomonadota > Alphaproteobacteria > Hyphomicrobiales > Rhizobiaceae > Rhizobium > Rhizobium sp. NZLR8. The sequence goes on from NZ_JABDVY010000013.1 coordinate 10,460, forward strand.
TATTACAGCAACAATATCGATAGCGTGCAGACCGTCGACGATCTGGTCAACAACACCCGGCTGCGCACCTATGTACTGACGACTTTCAAAATCGATCCCACCTATGCGTCGAAGGATTTTCTGCGCCAGGTGCTGACGAGCGATCTCAGCGACCCCACGAGCGTCGTCAACACGCAAGGTGGCGACAAGTACAAGGCGCTTGCCGCCCAGTTCAGCTTCAACGCCGACGGTACAGTCACCGGCACGGCGCAGACGGCGGCGCAGAAGGCGTCGGTCGTCGAGACCTACACGCTGAATTCCCAATCGGTGATCATCGACAATTCGGTCGGCTCCGACGTCTACTATGTCGGCAAGACGGCGGCTGACTACAACAAGGCCTATTATACCGCCAAGATCGGCACGATCACCAATGTCGACGATCTGGTCGCCGACAAACGCCTGACCTCCTACATCACGACGGCCTACAGCATGGGCGCCGACTTTACCGCGGCAGCGTTGCGCACGGTGCTGACCGACCCCGGTTATGCCCAGCTGATGGGCTTTACCAATGTCTACAACGCCTTCAACTTCAAGGCGGACGGGTCGACCTTGAGCACGGCGCGCGTCCAGACGGTTGATCAGGCGAACAAGCTGTCATCGGCAGCGTCGAGCACCGCCAACTATTATAATGTGACCTCGCAATCGAGCGGCATCACCAATGTCGACGACCTGCTCGCCGACAATGTGCTGGCGCGTTCCATCAAGGATGCCTATGGGCTTGGCACCAATTTCAGCAATGCCGACCTGAAGAATATCCTGACGGATTCGGCCTATGCCGCGGCCCAGGGCCATGCCGGTCTCAATGCCGACTTCAATTTCCAGGCGGATGGTTCGATCAATGGTTCGGTGATCCAGACCGCGGCGCAGCGGAAATCGACGACCGACAAGTTGGCGGCGAACGCAGCGCATTTCAACAGCATGATCGGCAATGTCACCAATGTCGATGACATCATGTCCGATACTGTCGCAGTCAGCTATCTCAGAAACAGCATGCAGATCGCCGACAGCGTCTCCGATGCGACGTTGAGGACGTTCCTCGTCGACCCTGCGGCTGCCAGCACCCAGGGTTACAGCGACGTTAACGACCTCTTCAATTTCAAGGCCGACGGTTCGGTCGCGACGCTTTACGCCTCGCAGAGCGCAACCCAAAGCGCCAGCACTGCCAGCAAGGCCAATGATGCGGCCGTCTATTACCAGGCGACCATCGCCGGCATCTCAAACGTCGAGCAGTTGCTGTCGGATCAGAAGCTGAACAATTTCGTGCGCAACGCCTTCGGCATCCCCTCCACCGTCACCGACGTCGCTCTTCGCAATATTCTGACCGATCAGAGCGGCACCGGCACCTATGTCGATGTTGCCGCCGCCTTCAACTTCAAGGCGGATGGCACGCTCGAGGACGGCATGCAGGCGCAGACGGCGGCACAGATTACCAACACGAAAATTGCCGCCGGAGCCCGCACCGACGATTATTCCGCCCGGATGGCGACAATCGGTAATGTCGACGATCTCATCGCCGATGACGCCATCACCAATTTCCTGAAGAGCACCTACAATCTGCCATCGGCTACCTCGAACGCTGATCTGAAGAGCATTTTGACCGATGCGACTGCGGCAGCCGCAGCCGGCCACGCCGATCTCAATGCCGACTTCAACTTCGCCGCCGACGGATCGCTCCCGGTCGTCAGCTCGGTCCAGACGGCCGATCAGGCGCAAACCACCAATGACAATTATATGGCTCGCTATGACGACGAGCGCGACGAGGCGATCGACGAAGTCACCTCCAATTACACGAGCATGATGGCCGATAGCACCAGCCTGCTCGATTTCTCCGAGATCAAGAGCGTCAACGATTTCCTGCGCAGCAATTCCTCGGCCGATTTCAAGAAAAGCAACGACAAGCTGCCGGATCCCTACCATGTGGCGCTGCAGGCTTTCGGTCTGACCGACCAGGAGGTGCCGCGCTCGATGATGCGCAAGATCCTGACGAGCGATGCATACGACCCGAAAGGCTATATCGCCTCGCTGAAGGACGAACGCATCACCAACCTTGCCCGCGCCTTCAACTTCGGCCCCGACGGCAAGGCGGCGTCACCCTTCCAGGCGCTTCCCGATGCGACGTTGGCCAAATACGCCACCGATTATAAGGCGCATGTCACCATGCTGTTGAAGGCCGGCCCGTTAAAGGACAAGGCATCGAAGGACGCGACGACCGAGGTGGATTACTTCGCCAAGGGCATGGCGAAGGTGAAGTCGCTCGACGATTTCCTCGACGACAGCCGCCTGACGAATCTGGTGCTGAAAGCCAACAACCTCGACCCGAAGGATTACGACAAGGCGACACTGAAGAAGATCTTCACCTCCGATCCCGACGACAAGAAGAGTTATCTGAACACCAAGGCCGATGCGCGCTTCAAGGATATCGTCGCCGCTTTCAACTTCGACAAGGACGGCAATCTCACCCGCGCCAAGGTAGGCACTATCCAGAACAAGGCTGCCGAAGACCACACCCAGAAGCTTTTCGTCCAGCAGACGATGGAAGCCCAGCAGGGCGAAAGCAATGACGGCGTCCGCCTGGCGCTCTATTTCAGCCGCAAGGCCCCGAACATCACCTCGATCTATTCGATCCTCGGCGACAAGGCGCTCTATCAGGTGATCACCACCGCCTACAGCCTGCCTTCGCAGATCTCGGGCATGGATGTCGCCAAGCAGGCCGACCTCATCAACCGCTTCGTCAAGCTCGAGGATCTCCAGGATCCGAAGAAGGTCGACAAGCTGCTGCGGCGCTTCACCGCCATGTACGACGTCAAGAACAGCACGCAGCAGTCGCCGGCGCTGCAGATCCTGACCGGCGGCGGCGCGCAGCAATCCTGACCGTCGGTCTCACACGTCGAGACTGACGACCTTTCCAGGGTTCATGATGTTGGCGGGGTCGAAGGCGCGCTTGATGCGGCGCATCAGCTCGATTTCGATTGCCGGGCGGATGGCAGCCAGTTCGTCGCGCTTCAGCTGTCCGATGCCGTGTTCGGCCGAGATCGAGCCGCCGTGAGCAATTACCAGCCCATGAACGATGTGGTTCATCTCGTGCCAGCGGGCGATGAAGGCGTCCTTGTCGGCACCGACCGGCTGGGAAATATTGTAATGGATATTGCCGTCGCCCATATGGCCGAAAGCGCAGATGCGGGCTCCGGGCATTGCCGCCATCACCGCTTCTTCGGCCTCGGCCATGAAATGCGGAACCTTCGACACCGGCACGGAAACATCGTGCTTGATCGACCCGCCTTCCGGCTTCTGGGCATCCGACATGCTTTCGCGCATGTGCCAGATGGCCTTCTGCTGGGCGACCGATGAAGCGATCGCCGCATCGAGCACCAGCCCGGCCTCGAAGCCTTGTTCCAGTACGCCGTTCATCATCCGCTCCGCCGTCTCGGCCGAGTCCGACGTGGAGATGTCGATCAGCACATACCAGGGATAGGGCGCTTCCAGCGGATCGCGCACGCCGTCGATGTGGCGCGTGGTGATTTCGACGCCGAAACGCGGCATCAGCTCGAAACCGGTGAGCGAGGCGCCGCAGAGGCTGGAGGCGAGATCGAACAGACCAAGCGCATTCTCCACCGAATTCAGACCGGCGAATGCCACCTGATGGCCGAGCGGCTGGGGAAACAGCTTCAGCACCGCGCCGGTGATGATGCCGAGCGTGCCTTCGGCGCCGATGAAAAGGTCGCGCAGGTCGTAGCCGGTATTGTCCTTCTTCAGGCGGCGCAAGCCGTCCCAGATCTCGCCGGTCGGCAGCACCACTTCGAGGCCGAGGCAGAGCTGGCGCATATTGCCGTAGGCAAGCACGGCCGTGCCGCCGGCATTGGTGGAAAGGTTGCCGCCGATGCGGCAGGAGCCCTCCGAGCCGAGCGACAGCGGAAACAGCCGCCCGTGCGCCTCGGCTGCCTTCTGCACTTCGGCCAGGATGGCGCCGCCATCGGCCACCAGCACGTTCGCCACCGGATCGATATCGCGGATCTTGTTCATGCGTTCGAGCGACAGGATGATATCGGACTTGCCCTCACGCGGCGTCTGGCCGCCGACCAGGCCGGTATTGCCGGTCTGTGGCACGATCGCCGCTCCGGTCTCCGTCGCAAGTTTCATGATTGCCGAGACTTCTTCGACAGAGCCGGGCTTTAGGAGGAGAGGGGAGGAACCGTGATAGAGCCCGCGGTTCTCGATCAGATGCGGCGCCAGATCGGCCTCGCTGGCAAGCGCGTATTTGTCGCCGACGATGGCGGCGAAGCGGTCGAGAAGTTCGGCGGAAATGCTGGGGCTGCTCATCGGGTTCGATCCTCCGTCATTATTTCAAGTCGCGGGGTGCAGCTGCCCGCTGCAGGCGGTCGTTGATCGCTTCGCCCAACCCCTCCTCGGGGATGGCCGAAAAGGCAATGCTCGAAGCCCCACTGGCATCGGCCCGCTTCATGTAGTCGAAAAGATTGGCCGCCGCCTCGGCAAGGTCGCCCTGCGGGCTGAGATCGAGGACGATCCGGGCGCCGTTTGCGCCGGAGACCGCCGCGCCGCCGAAGGCGATCAGCGCTTCGCCGGGTTCGACCGTCGTCGCATTGAGGCGCACCGACGCGCCTGGCGCGTAGTGCGAGGCGAGCATGCCAGGCGCCTCGATCGCCGCCGATGCCGTTTTCGCCCGCAGCAGCGGCCGGCCTGCGACGCGCTCGATCTCGCGTGCCGCCAGACCGCCGGGGCGAAGCAGCCTTACCCGGTCGCCCTCCACCTTGACGATCGTCGATTCGACGCCGACAGCGCTTGGGCCCGCATCGAGGATCAACGGGATCTTCGCCCCAAGATCGGCCTCGACATGGGCGGCACTCGTTGCGCTGATCGCGCCTGACGTATTGGCGCTGGGGGCTGCGAGCGGCCGCCCGAAGGCGCCGATCACCGCGCCTGCAAAACCCTTCGGCACGCGGATGCCAACGCTGTCGAGCCCGGCGGTCGCCAGCGAATGGATCGGGCTTTCGGTCTTCAGCGGCAGCACGAGGGTCAGCGGGCCGGGCCAGAAGGCGGCGGCGAGAGCCCTCGACACCGGATCGAATTCGGCGTGCTCTTCGGCCATGGCGAGATCGGCCATATGGCAGATCAGCGGGTTGAAGCGCGGCCGTCCCTTTGTCTCATAGATGCGGGTGATCGCCGCCGGATTGGTGGCGTCGGCGGCAAGGCCGTAGACCGTCTCGGTCGGAATGGCGATGGCAAAGCCGTCGGCAAGAGCGGCGCAGGCCGCCTCAAGCGCTGCCTGCCTGTCTGCCTCAATGTCGATCGTGCGTGCCATGTGCTGCCTGGTGCTTCAGTTCCGGCAGTCATTAGGCTTTCCGCTCTTCGCGATCAATCGCGTTGTTGGCCTCACGCTTCGATGCGATGCGCTTTATAGCTGGCGGATGATTTCGCGCAGCTGTTCGTTGCGGGCGCCGAGCAGCAGGATGTTGCGGATCGCTGCCTGCGGATCATGGGTGCGGAAGAGCAGGCCGTTGCCGCGCACTGACCGGTCGATGCTCATTTTTTCCTGGGAGTGCTCGCCGGGTTTGATCGCGACGGCGAAATACATGCGGGAATAGCCGACATCGATGCGTTCGAAGAAATTGTCGTTCTGGCCGATGTCGGAATAGAAATTGGCGATGTAGAAGGCCCAGCTCACGTCTTCGTAATGCGCGAACTTCGTCCGCGCAGCGGTGACGTGGCAATAACCGAGATGCGGGCTGTCCTCCAGCGTCCGGTGAAAGATCATCTTCGGAAACTGGATCGAGTGGTGAAAGCCGTTGATGTGCTGATGCGTCTTTTCGCCGGCCACCTGCAGCTTGCGGCCAGTCTTTTCGGCGACCTCATCATGGGTGAAATAGCGCTTTTCCTCGGCCAGCCAGTGCCGCCGCTCGCGCGGTATCCGGCCGGTGCGCAGGAATTCGGAATGCGCGGCAATCGGCTGCCGCTCTTGCAATCTGCTTGCATCTTTCGCGTCGAAATAACGGAGTCTGGCCATGTTCGCGTTCTTCGCTCGGTCTGAATCAACGGCAGGATAGGGTGGCATGCTTAAGGCGATGTTAAAATCGCCCGCCGGCCGGCCGGCCAGAGACCTAAATGCCGGCAGCTGTCGCAAACGCGATGGACGCCGATATCACCCAGCGAACCTCTTTGCGCAACGGCCCTTTACGCCATGTCGCAATTGACGATAATCGCCTGGAGAGTCGGACGAATGTCAGCGACTGGGATCAGTAGCTTTTGGCTTGCCGCACCCTGTCGTCAATTTCGAAGCCGATGTCGCATTACAACCAAGCGGCAGGGATGCCAGGTGATTAAATGGGCCCAGGTGATTAAATGGCGCCATGAACAATTCTCCCGAAGGAGAAGGAAGCGGGCGCGCTTCCGCCGGCCTTCTGCTCGAGGGTGGCAACCGGGTGCACGAGGACATGAAGATGGATATTCGCAGCAACGTTTTGCGTCAGCTCAAGGGCCGTCGTGAGGGCTTCAGCCTCGAACGGCCGTTTTATATCGACGAGGATTATTTCCAGCTCGACATGGAGATGATCTATTATCGCGACTGGCTGTTCATCGGCCATGATTGCGAATTGCCGAAGCCCGGCGCCTATTTCACCGTCCAGATCGGCAGCTATCCGGTCGTCGTCGTCCGTGGCCGCGACAATGTCATCCGCGCCTTCCACAACAGCTGTCGTCATCGCGGCTCGCGCGTCTGCACCAAGGAGCACGGCTCTTCCGTGCGTCTCGTCTGCCCCTACCATCAGTGGACCTATGATCTTGAAGGCAAGCTCGCCTTCGCCCGCCACATGGGCGATGATTTCGATAAGACCGGCTTCAACCTGAAGCCCGTCCATTGCGAAATCGTCGCGGGCTATGTCTTCATCTGCCTTGCCGATACCGCCCCGGACTTCCAGCCGGTGCGCGACAAGATCGAGCCCTATGTCGCGCCGCACCGGATCAGCGAGAGCAAGGTCGCCTTCCAGAGCACGATCATCGAGAAGGGCAACTGGAAGCTTGTCTGGGAAAATAATCGCGAGTGTTATCACTGCGCCGCCAATCACCCCGAGCTTTGCCGCACCTATCCCGAAGCCCCGAGTGTCACCGGCACGGATGGCGGCGCCGACGATCCCGAGATCGCCGGCCATTGGGCGCGCTGCGAGGCCGCCGGCCTGCCGAGCAAGTTCCAGATGTCGCCGGACGGTCAGTTCCGCACCGCCCGCATGCCGCTGATCGAGGACGCCGAGAGCTACACCATGTCGGGCAAGAGCGCCGTCAAGCGTCCGCTCGCCGACGATATCTCGATCAGCCATATCGGCACCATGCTGCTCTTCCACTACCCAACGACGTGGAACCACCTATTGGGCGACCACGCCATCTCCTTCCGGGTGCTGCCGCTCAGCGCCAATGAGACGGCGGTGACGACAAAGTGGCTGGTCCACAAGGACGCGGTCGAAGGCGTGGATTACAATCTCGAGGAACTGACCCACGTCTGGACCGAGACCAACGACCAAGATCGCCGCATCGTAGAAGAGAACGCCTTCGGCATCCACTCGCCTGCCTATGAACCAGGCCCCTATTCCTCCCTGCACGAGGGCGGTGTCATGCAGTTCCTCGAATGGTATTCCAACTTCATGGTGAACCGCCTGCAGGGCGACCAGGCGAAAATCTCCGCCGTGGCGTAACATTTCGCCCGGAACTGTGCAGCGGTTCCGGGATAACGACATACATAAGACAAAGGACTAAAGCGCGTCCCGGCCGCAATTCCGGGCGCCGTTATCGAGGGCGGCCTCGCGGTTAATGCCCGGTTCAGATCGATTTCTTTAAAGATACGAAAGCAGCCGGCCCCCGGCCGCTTTCGGAACCATTCGGGCACGAAAGCGTTGCTAAACAGGCGGTTATCGCTGTTGAATGGGAGAGAAGAATGTTCGGTTTGAGTAACAAGATCGCGACCGCAGTTCTGGCTGCCGCCGTCGTTCTGACAGGCTTCGTGCCGTCGCAGGCAGTCCAGATGCCAACCGCCCCGCAGGTGGAAAAATCCTCCGCCGTCGAGAACGTCCAATACCGCCGCTACTATCGTCCCGGCTATCGGCCGGGCGCCTATTATCGGCCGGGCTACGGCGGCGGCTACCGCCCCGGCTATTACGGTGGCTATCGCGGATACAGCTATTACCGTCCGGGCTATCGCCACTACAACGGCTACTGGTATCCGCTCGCCGCCTTCGGCGCCGGCGCGGTCATCGGCGGCGCCATTGTCGCGCAACCGCGTTACGTCGAGCCTGCGCCCAGCATGGGTTCAGGCCATGTCGCCTGGTGCGCCAACCGATATCGGTCCTATCGCGCCTACGACAACACGTTCCAACCCTATAACGGCCCGCGTCAGCAGTGCTATTCGCCGTAATGAGGCCGGAATAGGAAGTGGGCATTGCCCTCACGCTAACCCTCTCCCCGTAAAAAACGGAGAGAGGGGACGTGGCAAACGTGGCGTCGCGCGGCCGTCCATTCGGCTTTCTCGGCAAGGTTGACCAAGCCGAGTCCCCACGCCGGCCCGTACCAGCCGCCGCGCAGGGACCTGCCCATGCAGCGGAACGAGAGGGCGGTGGCGTGAAGAAACCGTGAACTCATTTCATCATCGGCTGCGAAACTCAGTGGACGACGGTGATCACCGAAATGCCAGCTTCGTCGGCGGCACGGATAAGCGCTGCTCGCGCGTCCTGAGCCGGAATCTCCCCGTGTATTGCATCCCGGCAAGCCATAATCGCCACGAGGTATTCTTCTCCATCGTCGATCGGCCAGCCAACGGTCAGCATCTCGGCAGCCTGCACGAGAGTTGCGACGAGCTTGTATTTTTCCGGCCCACTCACCACGAGCATCAGAGGGACGAACTCTCCGGATGTGCACCATTTCATGACATTAGGTCTCCCCACGGTAAATACATTAGTAACCGTGCAAGAACCGTTCCGAGCGAGGTGGTGGCATGAACCAACGGATTACCCGAGCGTCGATCGCTGAGATTGTAAAAAACGGGGAGAGGGGACGTGCCCTTAGGGGACGTTAGCGAGGGACGGAGACGTTGCGGCATATCCCCTTCGCCCCGTTTACGGGGAGAAGGGGCCGGCAGGCGGATGGGCAGCAGCGCCCACCCCACCTCTCAGATTCAAAGAATATCCACTCGCCGCAGCAGCCACCAGGCAAAGGCAATCGAGGCGACGATGAGGGCGACGGCGTATTCGGTGCCGTAATCGCCGACGGCGAAGGGCAGGTTTGCGGTGTTCATGCCGAAGAAGCCCGTCACCAGGGTCGGCGGCAGCAGGAAGGCCGTCATGATCGACAGCAGATAGAGGTGGCGGTTGGTCTCGGAGGATTGTTTGGAATCGATTTCTTCGTGCAGCAGGCGCGCCCGGTCCTGCAGCGCGTAAATATCGTGGTCGACCGTTTCCAGCCGGCTTGTCAGCCGCCGCGCCACATCATCGAAGCCGAATGGCATCTCGTCGTCGTCGGCCGCCGCCGCACGGCGCATCAGCGCCAGCACCGTGCGCAGATGGCGATGCAGCCGGACGACGGTGCGCCGGACCGGCGCCAGCCGCCGGCGTTCGTCGCGCGGCGCATTGTCGTAGACAAAATCCTCGATCAGGTTCAGCTCTTCGGTGAGTTCCATGACGATCGCGATCAGCGTGCGCTGAAACTCGATCACCAGCAGTTCGAACAGATCGACCGGCCGTGAAAATTTTCCCGGATTTTTTTCGATCAGCGCCCGCGCCCGCTCGACGCTGCGCAGCGGCTGCAGCCTCGTGGTGATGATGAAACGGTCGGACATGGCAAAATGCAGCCAGCCGAGATTGTTGGTATCCTGGGCGAAATCGCGCTGGCAGTCGACGAGCGTGCCGTAGAGCATCTGCTCGTCGACGGTGATGGTCGCGTGCGTGTCACGCGTCGTCAGCGCCGATTTCGCGTCCTCCGTCAGTCCGGCGAGCGTTTCGAGCAATGCCGGCACGCGGGCGTCAACAAGGTTGAGGTGCAGCCAGTAGAAACAATTGTCGGCGATGAGGTCCGCCACCTTCGCACTGTTGTTCAGACGCACCGCCGTCTTTTCATCCGGCGAGAAGCGATAGGCCCAGACGAAACCGGGTATGTTGACGGGCAATGTATCCATTGGTCGCCGATCCCTTGCGAAGGCGATGTCCTTACAGCCTCTTCATGACGTTCATTTGTGCAAGAGTGCAAGAGCCGGGCTGTGATGTCGGGCAAACTATTGCACGACAGTCAATGGAATCGAAATTGACGTTTACGTAAAAATCAATTAGCCCTTTGCCTCGGAGGGGCTTTGCCCAAATACAGGAAGTGCAGGCCGTCTGCGGAGGAAAACCATGTACAAGGCGCCCGTCGAGGAAATCGCGTTCACGTTGAAGCATGTCGCCGGCATGGGCGAGGCGATTTCAGCAGGCTTGCTCCGCGATCTCGGCGAAGATCTGGTCGATGCGATCCTGGCCGAGGCGGGACGTTTTGCCACAGAGGAAGTGGCGCCTCTCGCAGACATCGGCGACCGGCAGGGCGCCCGTTTGATCGATGGTGAGGTCCGGCTGCCGGATGGCTGGCGCGATCTCTATCGCAACTGGATCGCCGGCGGCTGGAACGGCCTGACGGCACCCGAAGCTTTCGGCGGCCAGGCCCTGCCGCATATGCTGAATGTCGCAGCGCTGGAAATGTGGAATTCCGGTTCCATGGCCTTTGCGCTTGCCCCGACGCTGACGATGGGCGCCATCGAGGCGGTCAGCACCCATGGCAGTGCTGCGCTGAAGCAGAAATACCTGGCAAAGATGGTGTCCGGCGAATGGACCGGCACCATGAACCTGACCGAGCCGCATGCCGGTTCCGATCTCGGCGTGCTCAAGGCCCGCGCCGAGCGCCGCGCCGACGGCAGCTACCGCATATCAGGCCAGAAGATCTTCATTACCTGGGGCGACCACGACGCGGCCGACAATATCATTCATCTGGTGCTGGCCCGCCTGCCGGATGCGCCGGCCGGCACCCGCGGCATCTCGCTCTTCCTGGTGCCGAAATTCCTGGTGAACGATGACGGCTCGCTCGGTGCCCGCAACGATCTGTTCTGCCACTCGCTGGAGCACAAGCTTGGCATCCACGGCTCGCCGACCTGCACGATGATCTATGGCGACGGCCGGTTCGGCGACGAAAAGGGTGCCGTGGGATGGCTGGTCGGCGAGGAGAACAAGGGGCTCGCCTGCATGTTCACGATGATGAACAATGCCCGTCTGGCCGTCGGCATTCAGGGCGTGGCGATCGCCGAGGCCGCTACCCAGAAGGCGCTCGCCTATGCCAAGGAACGCACCCAGGGCAGGGCGCCCGGCTGGAGCGGCGCCGGCATGAGCCCGATCGTCGACCATCCCGATGTTGCCCGCATGCTGCTGACGATGAAGGCGCTGACGCAGGGGTCACGCGCCATTTCCTATGCCTGCGCCCATGCGATCGACATGTCCCACCGGGCGGGCGATGACAGCCGTCACTGGCAGGAGCGTGCCGCGCTGCTGACGCCGATTGCTAAATCCTTTTCGACCGATGCCGGCGTCGAGGTTGCCTCGCTCGGCATTCAGGTGCATGGCGGCATGGGCTTCATCGAGGAGACGGGGGCAGCGCGGTACTTGCGTGATGCCCGCATCGCGCCGATCTACGAGGGCACCAACGGCATCCAGGCGATCGACCTCGTCACCCGCAAGCTGCCGCTCTCCGGCGGCGATCAGGTCAAGGGCTTCATCGCCGCGCTGAAGGAGATCGCCGACAATGTCCGCCGCTCCAATCTCGGTGGTCTTGGCGAAACCGCCGCCAGGCTCGACACAGCGATCGCCGATCTCGAAACGGCGACCGGCTGGCTCATCAAGATCCTGACCGATGGCAAGGCCACCGAGGCGCTCTCAGGTGCAACACCCTATCAGCGCCTGTTCGGCCTCGTGCTCACCGGCTGTTACCTCGCCAAGGGGGCTCTTGCCGAAAGCGGCGATGGCAGAGGCGAGGGCCGCATCGCGCTCTGCCGCTTCGCCGCCGAAAATCTGATGGCCGAGACCACAGCCCTTTGTGACCGGGTGGTGAATGGCGCTGCAAGCCTCGCCGCCGCCCGCATTCTGCTTGCTTGAGGACATTTCCAATGACCGATCACATCATCGTCGAGCAGCCTTCCGCCCACCCTGGCGTCCAGCTCATCCGCTTCAACCGGCCGGAGAAGAAGAACGCCATCACCCGCGCCATGTACCGGACAATGGCCGATGCGCTGAAGGCGGCCGATGCCGATCCCGCCATCCGCGCCACCGCCTTTCTTGGTACCCAGGGCTGCTTTTCCGCCGGCAATGATCTAAACGACTTCCTTGTCGCCGCAGTCGGTGGCAGCGGCCTGGAGCAGGAGATCCTAGATTTCCTCTATGCGCTGGTGAAGGCCGAAAAACCCGTGGTCTCGGGCGTCGACGGACTGGCGATCGGCATCGGCACGACGATCCATCTCCATTGCGACCTGACCATCGCTTCCAGCCGCAGCCAGTTCCGTACTCCCTTCGTCGACCTGGCTCTGGTGCCGGAAGCGGGTTCCAGCCTCGTTGCGCCACGCCTGATGGGCCACCAGCGCGCCTTCGCCCTGCTGGCCGCCGGCGAAGCCTTCTCGGCCGCCGAGGCGAAGGACGCCGGTCTCATCTGGAAGGTGGTTGAACCCGGCGAGGTCGATGGGCTGACGCTGGCGACCGCAGCTCGGCTCGCCGCCAAACCGCCGGAGGCGCTGCGCATCGCCCGTAATCTCATCCGCAGCGACAGCGGCGAGATCATCGCCCGCATCGACGAGGAGGCCCGCCATTTCTCCGCCCGTCTGAAAAGTGCCGAGGCCCGGGCCGCCTTCGAAGCCTTCATGCGCCGCTAAACCGTATCAGATGAAGCAAGTTTGACGCGACGCGCTTTAGAGCTTGGGCACATCGAAGACCTCGCCCGCCCTGAGCGCCCGGAATCGTTCCGGGGGAATATCATGTTCGCTCATAGCGTTTTGCAGCGCTCTTGTCGGCGCGTCGACCGCCTCGTCTGTCAGTTGGAACGTCGCGAAGTGATGCCCCGCCACATAGGCCGCATTTGCCAACTTCATCCCGATGACCGCTTCCTGCGGATTCTGGTGCTGGCCTTTCATGAACCATCGCGGCTCATAGGCGCCGAAGGGTAAAATCGCCAAGCGAAAGCCACCATGCTTCTGCTGTGCCGCCTTGTAATTGATGCCGCGGTGAAAGCCCGTATCGCCGACGTGATAGATTTTTCCGGCGGGAGTCGATAAGGCGAACGACGCCCAGAGCGCCATTCGGCGATCGGCGCCGCCGCGGGCGGACCAATGATGTGCCGGCTCCGCATCAATGCTGATGCCGGCGTGCGAGATGCGCTCGCCCCAGTCCATCGATGTCATCTCTATATCGGGCACGGCGCGGCGGATGATCGTGTCATTGCCGAGTGGTGTCACCACACGCGGCCGATGCTTGGCGCTCAAGCGCCTGAGTGTCGCGATATCGAGATGATCATAATGATTGTGCGATACCAGCACGAGATCGATTGGCGGCAGATCATCGAACGCGATGCCCGGTTGGACGACGCGTTTGGGTCCAGCAAAAGTAAAGGGGCTTACGCGCTCCGACCACACCGGGTCGGTAAGGATATTGAGCCCAGCGACCTGTACGAGCACTGTTGCATGGCCAACCATGGTCACCCGTAGATCCTCGCCGTCGACACGTGGATCCGGCTTGGCCGCCGCATATGGACTTGGCACCGACCGCGGCCAACGCTCACGGCCACCGCCGAATTGCCACCGCAGCAAATCGCGGAAACCAAGGGGCTCGATACCTTCGGGATTGAAGAAATGCGTGCCGTCGAAGTGATCGGACACCGGGCCGTTATAATAGGGATTGCGTCTTTTGGTCTTGCGCATTTGAAATCGGTCTCGTTTGCTTACAGCGCCGCGCGTCTTTTCAGACGCGTAAACGACGCTGTAACACTTTGAATCGCCGCATATGCAGTAGAACAGGATGATTTTAAGCGTGTCGGCTCAAAATCTGAATCCTGTTCTAAAATAGAGAGTCAGATTGATGCAGGAAGCTCGTTGACCTTGCGCAGCAGGCTGTCGACCAGACGCTCCGGCAGGTAGCGGCGAAGCGAGCGGACCTGACGCGACTGCTTGCCGGCGGAATAGCGCAGCTTCGGCTTCTTGGCGGTTGCGGCTTTGACGACCATATCGGCGACGACCTGCGGCGCGTCGCCCGCCGCTACCCACTTGCGCATCAGAGCCTCGCTCCGGGCCCGCTCCGAGTCGTAGACCGGAAGCGGTTGATCTGCGCGTGTCAGGTTCTCCTCGAAGGATGTTTTGGTGACGCCGGGTTGGACGAGAACGACACGGATACCGAAGTTGCGCACTTCATGATCGAGCGATTCCGAATAGCCTTCGATTGCATGTTTGGTTGAGGCATAGAAGGCGTTGTAGGGGGATGGGATCAGTCCGAGGATCGAGCTCATGTTGACGATCCGGCCGCTCTTCTGCTTGCGCATGACCGGCAGCACGGCATTGACGACACGGGCGACGCCGAAAAGGTTGACGTCGAAAAGCCGCTGGGCCTGGTCGATCGATGATTCTTCCGCGCCTCCAAGCAGGCCGACCCCGGCATTGTTGACGACAAGATCGATCCGGCCGGCCTGTTGCAGGATCTCGGCAATCACAGCCTCCACCGAGGCCTTATCCGTCACGTCGCAGATCAGCATGGTGATGCCAGGCTTGTCAGCAACCTGTTTGCGGCTGGTCCCATAGACGCGATAGCCGGCTTTCGCCAGCGATTGGGCTGTGACAAGGCCAATGCCGGAGGAAGCGCCGGTAACCAGGGCAATGTTTTTGGTTCTGTCGATCATGCTGTCAGCTTTCACTAGGGTGTGGATCATTGGCTGACGCTGTGTTACTATCTTTTCGATATCGTGTCACTATCGAAAAGATACTCAATGAAAAATAATTCAATTCTCCAGTGCCCGGTGGCCCGCGGCCTTAACTCTGTGGGTGATGCGTGGAGCATTCTGGTCCTGCGGGATGCACATACCGGCCTTACCCGGTTCGACCAGTTCAGGAAGAGCCTCGGCATTGTGCCGACCATGCTCACCAAGCGCCTTAAAGCGCTGACCGACGACGGTCTGCTGGAAAAGCGCCTCTACTCAGAGCGACCGCCCCGCGAGGAATACTTGCTGACCGAAGCAGGCCGGGATTTCCTGCCGGTGCTGATGATGATCGGGGCTTGGGCGCACCGCCACTGCGATGGCGAACTCGCCCGCTATGTCGATGTCGAAACGGGCTCAGAGATCGAGCCCATCGCAATCGATGCGGTTACGGGTGCAAAGCTCGGAACGCGGGCAATGCGGCTGAGTGCTGGCCAGGAACGGAATTCGGCAACCCATAAAGATGCTTGAGGGCATAGCGCCCTCGGCACTGACGGAAGGGGTGAGCCGACGGGCGGCCCGCCTATTTCTCCAGCGTCGCCACCACCTCGACATGCGAGGTCCAGAGGAACTGGTCGATCGGCGTCACCCCGGTGATCCGGTAGCCGCCCTCGACGAGGATCGCCAGGTCGCGCGCCAGCGTCAGCGGATTGCAGCTGACGGCCACGATCCTCTTCACCGCTGAGCGGGCAAGCTCCTTGCACTGGAATTCGGCACCGGCCCGCGGCGGATCGAAGACGACGGCGTCATAGGGCTTGAACTCCTGCGTCATCAACGGGCGGCGGAAGAGATCACGCTTCTCGATGGTCACCGGCTTCAATCCAGGAGTGTTGCGGGCGGCATGATCGAGGGCGGCGAGCGCCTTTGCCTCGGCTTCGACGGCATGCACGCGGCCGATCCGCGCCAGCCGCAGCGAGAACGTGCCGGAGCCGGCAAAGAGATCGGCGATCCGCTTCGCCTTGCCGGCATGGGCAAGCACCAGCTCGGCCATCGCTTCTTCCGCCGGCTTGGTCGCCTGGGTGAAGCCGCCCGGCGGCGGTGAAACCTGAATGCTGCCGAAATCGACGAGCGGCTTCGACGGCTCGATGAGGATTTCGCCGTTCAGCGAAACACGGGCGATGCCGCGCAGGCCGAGCACGGTCTCAACCGCCTTGCGCCGCTGCGGATCGGACAGTTTCTTCACCTCGTCGACCGCAATGTCGAGGCCGGAAAGCGTTTCGAGCACGGAGACGCGAAAGGGTTCGGCATTGGTCGCCAGCGCGGCGGCAATGGCCCGGATCGCCGGTAGCCGGGCGATGATCCCTGCCGACGAGATCGGACATTCCTCGATGGCGACGATATGATGGCTTTCGGCCTGGTTGAAACCAACAAGCATGTCCTTCTCGGTCTTGCGCGCCGCAAACACCACGCGCCGGCGCTCGCCCGGCCGGGCCGGAACGATCTCGCCAACCTCAGGCGTCAGCCCCTTCGATTTCAGCGCATCGATGACCAGCTGGCGCTTGAAGGCGCGGTATGGCGCATCTGCCATATGCTGCAGCGTGCAGCCGCCGCAGGTGCCGTTGACGCCATCCAGGCCGAAATGTCGACAGGGCGGCTCCTGCCGGTCGGGCGAGGGCGTCGTGATCGACATGATCGTGCCCTGGCTTTTGACGCGGGCGATCGCCACCGTTTCCCCCGGCAGAGAAAACGGCACATAGACAGGGCCGCCGGCATTGCTGGCGATACCGTCGCCCTGGGCGCCGAGCTTCTCGATCGTGACGGTTTCGGTGCTCACGGTTTCAATCCTGCCAGAAGAAATTCCTGATTGCCGTCGCCGCCGGAAATCGGGGAGGGGATGAGGCCGAGGCTGTTCCAGCCCATGTCCTCGGTGAACCAGCGCGCAAGCTCCGCAGCGACGGCGGGAGCCGACGCGGGATCCTTCAACAGTCCGCCCTTGCCGATCGCTTCGCGCCCGGCCTCGAACTGCGGCTTGACCAGCAGCACGGCGACAGTACCCGGCTCGGCGATCTCGAGAGCCGGCGCCAGTGCCAGCTTCAGCGAGATGAAAGAGACATCGGAAACGATGAACGTGGCGGGATCACCGATATCCTCTGCCGTCAGATTGCGGGCATTGAGGCCTTCTTTGTTCGTGACACGCGGATCGCCTGAAATGCGCGGGTGCATCTGCCCATGGCCGACATCGATCGCGGTGACATGCACGGCACCGCGTTGCAGCAGCACCTCGGTGAAGCCGCCGGTGGACGCGCCGATATCCAGACAGTGATGGCCGGCGGGATCGAGCTGGAAATGATCGAGGGCTGCGGCAAGCTTCAGCGCGGCGCGCGAGACATAGTCCTGCGCCGGGTCGTCGATCTCGATCTCAGCGTCGTCGCCGAAGACCGCCCCGGCTTTCGTTATGACCTGGCCGGCGATCCTGACGGTGCCGCGTTGCACGGCGTCGCGAGCCCGCGAGCGGCTGGCGAAAAGGCCGCGGGAGACGAGAAGTTGGTCGAGGCGTTGGCTGTTTTGATCGGACATCGGCTGTGAATGACCGGCAAAGCCGCCGGTTGCAAGCATTTTGTTCCAGACAGCGTCATTGACCCTCGAAAGCTTTCGGCGATAATCCTGCCGCGGCGATCACGGGGCGGCCGCAGACACGGGGGTGTTTTATGCTGAAGCTCTTCACTCTTCTCGTCGCGGCGGGGATCGCAGCCCCCGCGCTGGCGAACGACACCATGGCCGAGGTCAAGACCGGCGGGCTGATTTTTGCCCAGTCCGACGATGTCAGCATGGCGGAGGAAAATCTCTTCATCTCCGCTTCGCAAGTGCGTGTCGACTACGTGTTCGAGAATACGTCCGACAAGGATGTCGAAAGCCTGGTCGCCTTCCCGATGCCCGATATATCAGGCCAGGTGGACAACAACTCCGCCATCTCCGACTACGACAGCGACAATTTCCTGCATTTCTCCACCGTGCAGGATGGTAGGCCGATCACCGCCAAGCTGCAGCAGCGCGTCGTCTCGCTCGGCATCGACGTCACCGACGAGCTGGCCAAAAACGGCATTCCCGTCCTGCCTTACAGCCAGAAGACCCGCGACGCGCTCGCCAAGCTTCCCGAAACCGTCCGGAAGGACTGGATTGCCCGCGGCCTAATTTATCCCATGACCGACGCCGATGTCGTGCCGCTCTGGACGCTCCGCTCGACCTATTGGTGGCGCACCACCTTTCCGGCCAAAAAGAAGGTCAGCGTCGAGCATCGCTACCAGCCGGCCGTCGGCGGCACCGTCGCCATCAGCTTTCTCGAAAACGGCGAGCCGAAGGGCGAACGCTTCGAGGAATATTCCCGCAAATACTGCCTCGACGCAGATTTCGTCCGGGTTGCCCAGCAGCATGTCCGGGAAGCCGAGGCCGGCGGCGCCAACTATACCGAAAGCTGGATCTCCTATGTGCTGTCGACCGGCGCCAACTGGGCGGGACCGATCCGGCGCTTCCAGCTGACGATCGACAAGGGCAAGCCCGGCAGTCTCATCAGCTTCTGCGGCAGCAACGTCGAGAAAATCGGCCCGACGACCTTCCGGATGACCGCCGAGGATTTCGATCCCGCCAAGGACTTCGACATCCTCGTCCTCAATCCGCCGGAAGCGGAACCGAAGCAGCCTTGATTTAAGCATTTTAATCACGGCCCTGATCTTTGTTGCGGTGCACAATTTAAACAAATTTAAAGCCCGCCCGCATAGGTTCGGTTCGATTGCGGCGGTTCATTTGAACCGCTTCGTGCCATGAAGGCAAAGGCGTCTGCACGCCGATCATGTTCCCAATTCAAAAAAGGCCTTGCGGTTGCGACTCGCGCGCGACCGGCCTTTCGCCGCGTCGACTGTCGTCAGGAGAAATTCACCGATGTCCGCCAAAAACATATCCTTGAACGGGAAGCTTGCGGCCACGTTCGCAGCCCTCATTCTGATTTTCGTCGCTGTCTCCGCCTTCGTTTATTCCAAGGCGACGGCGTCGGCGTCAGCGTCAGCCGAGCAGGAAAAGTCCGAGCTGCTCGTCAACCAGATCGACGATGCGCTGCAGGCGATGCTCGAGCAGGCCGTCAACCTGCGCGGCTTTATCCTGTTCCGCAGCGACAGCACCTATGGCGATGTCTTCGCCAATCGCGAGCGCATGCTGAAGGCGATTGCCGCCGCCAGGCAGACGGCGGGAGCCGAGCCGCAGCTGGTCGAGATGATCGACGGCATGCAGAAGGCCGCCGACCTCTATTTCCATGAACTTGCCGAGCCGCAGACCAAGGCGCGCAAGGAAACCGACATGCCGATCGAAGAGATCATCAAGATCGGCGTCAACGCCACCAAGGGCCAGCTCGACGGCTTCCGCCAGGCCTCGGCCAAGATCAAGGCCAGCGCCCGCGAAAAGTCCGATGCGCTGGCTGAAATCCGCGCCGATGCCAACAGCGATCTGAAGACGACGCTGCTTGCCGGCGGTATCGTCGCCTCGCTCGCCGCCGCCGTGCTCGCCTGGTTGATGTCGCGCACCATCGTCCGCCCGATCGTCGGCATGACCGGAGCCATGGATCGCCTCGCCGGCGGTGAGCACGATATCGAGGTCCCGGCGACCGACCGCGGCGACGAAGTCGGCGGCATGGCCCAGTCGGTGCTGGTCTTCAAGCAGGCGGCGATCGAGAAGCTGCGCCTTGCCGGCGAGACCGACCGCATGCGTGATGACGCCGAACGCCAGCGCCGGGCAGGCGACGAGCAGAAGGCCCGCGAGGAAGGCGAGATCCGCCATGCCATCGACGCTCTGGCGGGCGGCCTTGCCGAGCTTGCCAATGGCGATATGGCCGGCCGTCTCCAGACGCCGTTTGCGCCGCAATATGACAGCCTGCGCAATGACTTCAACCATGCCGTCGAAAAGCTGCAGGCAGCCCTGCAATCAGTCGGCCGCAACGCCTCGGCGATCAATGCCGGCGCCGGCGAAATCCGCTCGGCCGCCGACGATCTCGCCCACCGCACCGAACAGCAGGCTGCCGCCGTCGAACAGACCGCCGCAGCGCTCGAGCAGGTGACGACGACCGTCCGCGACAGCGCCAAGCGCGCCGAGGATGCCGGCAATCTCGTCGAGCGCACCCGCCTTGGTGCCGAAAAATCCGGCGAAGTCGTCCGCAAGGCGGTCTCCGCCATGCAGCAGATCGAAAAGTCCTCGGGCGAAATCTCCAACATCATCGGCGTCATCGATGACATCGCCTTCCAGACCAACCTGTTGGCTCTGAACGCCGGCGTCGAAGCCGCCCGCGCCGGCGATGCCGGCAAGGGCTTTGCCGTCGTCGCTCAGGAAGTGCGCGAGCTTGCTCAGCGCTCGGCCAAGGCGGCCAAGGAGATCAAGGCGCTGATCACCACCTCGGGCGAACAGGTCGTTGCCGGCGTCTCCCTCGTCGGCGAGACCGGCAAGGCGCTGGAAGCGATCGTCGCCGAAGTGCAGGAGATCAACCGTAACGTCAGCGCCATCGTCACCGCCACCCGCGAACAGTCGATCGGCCTGCAGGAGATCAACACCGCCGTCAACAACATGGACCAGGGCACCCAGCAGAATGCCGCCATGGTCGAGGAGCAGACCGCGGCAAGCCATGCGCTCGCTCAAGAAGCAAGTGCGCTGGATGAATTGCTGCGCCAGTTTAAGCTCGGCCAGACGAGGCCGGATGCCGCAGCATCGCGCGCCACCGTCGCCGCCCCCAACGCCCGCCCGGTCGCCTCGCCAGCCCGCGCCCTGACCCGCACGGTGGCCAAGGCCTTTGGCGGCAGGCAGGCAACGGCCGCAGCTGCGGTGCAGGAGGACTGGACGGAGTTCTGAGAGGGCGCTCTTCTTCGAAAGAGGACGTCAAATGCAGAGGGCGGTGCAGTGGATGCGCCGCCCTTTTTCATGGTGATATGGCCATTGTGGAGCTCGCGGCCCCCTCATCCGCCCTACGGGCACCTTCACCCCAAGGGGAGAAGGGGGAATCGCGACGTTGCCGCAAATCTCTTCTCCCCTCGGGGAGAAGGTGCCGGCAGGCGGACGAGGGGGGCGGAACGGCACGCCGTCAAAGAGGGCCGACAAAGCAAGCCCCCATCCAAATCACTACCCCGCAACCCCAACCGCAACGCCGCGCCCCAGCGCCTTGAACACCGTCGAAACGATGCCGGCGCGGTCGAGGCCGGCATGGGCGATCATTGCTTCGGGTTTGGCCTGTTCCATCCAGATATCGGGCATGACAAGCGAGCGGATCTTCAGCCCGTTGTCGAGCAGGCCTTCGCTCGAAAGATACTGCATCACCTGGCTGCCGAAGCCGCCGATGGAGCCTTCCTCGACGGTGATCACCATCTCGTGGTGGCGGGCAAGCTGGCGGATCAGATCATGGTCGAGCGGCTTGGCGAAGCGCGCATCGGCAACCGTCGTCGAAAGCCCGGCGGCATCGAGATCTTCGGCGGCCAGCAGACAATCGGCAAGCCGTGAGCCAAAGGAGAGCAGCGCCACCTTGGTGCCTTCCTTGACGATGCGGCCCTTGCCGATCTGCAGGATTTCGCCGCGCGCCGGCATGTCGACGCCGACACCTTCGCCGCGCGGATAGCGGAACGAGATCGGCCCGGCATCATAGGCGACAGCCGTGCGCACCATATGCTTGAGTTCGGCCTCGTCGGCCGCCGCCATCACCACGAAGCCGGGCAGGGTGGTGAGGAAGGCGGTGTCGAAGGAGCCGGCATGGGTCGGCCCATCGGCGCCGACGAAGCCGGCGCGGTCGATCGGAAAACGTACCGGCAGTCCCTGGATCGCCACGTCGTGCACGACCTGGTCGTAGGCGCGCTGCAGGAAGGTGGAATAGAGCGCTGCGAACGGTTTGTAGCCTTCGGCCGCAAGGCCGGCGGCAAAGGTCACGGCATGCTGTTCGGCGATGCCGACATCGAAACAGCGCGACGGAAAGGCGTCGGCAAGCTTATCGAGGCCGGTACCGTTCGGCATGGCGGCGGTGATGCCGACGATCTTGTCGTCGAGAGTTGCTTCCTGCACAAGCGCTTCGGCAAAGACGCTGGTATAGCTGGGCGCATTCGGCTTGACCCTGGCCTGGGCGCCGGTGATGACGTCGAACTTGTTGACGCCGTGATATTTGTCGGCTGCGGCTTCCGCCGGCGGATAGCCCTTGCCCTTCTGGGTGACGACATGGATCAGCACCGGTCCGCGGCCATTGTCGCGCACGTTGCGCAGCACCGGCAGCAGATGGTCGAAGGAATGCCCGTCGATCGGCCCGATATGATAGAAGCCCATCTCCTCGAACATCGTGCCGCCGGTGACATAGCCGCGCGCATGCTCGACGGCGCGGGTGATCGCCCGATCGATATTCTTGCCGAGATAGGCCGTCAGCTTCTTGCCGAGATCACGGAAGCCCATATAGGTGCGGCCTGAGGCGAGGCGAGCGAGATAG
Source organism: Rhizobium sp. NZLR8 (assembly GCF_019685025.1). Lineage (NCBI taxonomy): Bacteria > Pseudomonadati > Pseudomonadota > Alphaproteobacteria > Hyphomicrobiales > Rhizobiaceae > Rhizobium > Rhizobium sp. NZLR8. Next base: position 32,937 of record NZ_JABDVY010000013.1, read on the forward strand.
GCGCTCATTGCGCCTGTCGGCGGCGCGATCGACATGTCGTTGTCGTTAAGGATGACGATGAGGCGCGCATCGAGCGCGCCGGCATTGTTCAGCGCCTCATAAGCCATGCCGGCCGACATCGCCCCGTCGCCGATGACGGCGATGACGCGCCGGTCTGCTTTATCGAGATCGGCGGCGATCGCCATGCCGAGGCCGGCCGATATCGAGGTCGAGGAATGCGCCGCCCCGAAGGGATCATATTCGCTCTCGGCCCGGCGGGTGAAGCCGGAAAGTCCGTCTTCCTGGCGCAGTGTGCGGATGCGGTCGCGCCGGCCGGTGAGGATTTTGTGCGGATAACATTGATGGCCGACATCGAAGATCAGCCGATCGTCAGGCGTGTTGAAGACGTTGTGGATGGCGATCGTCAATTCGACGACGCCGAGACCGGCGCCAAGATGGCCGCCGGTGCGCGACACCGCATCGATCATTTCGTCCCGGACTTCGCGGGCAAGCTGCGGCAGCTCGCGATCCTCGAGCTTGCGCAGGTCGGCGGGGTAGATGACCTGGTCGAGCAGGGGGGTCTTCGGCAGTTGTGTCACGGGCGGGCGCTCTTTCTTGCTTTTCCTTGTTTCGCTTTATTCGATTAGATTGCGGCAAAACAAGTGCATTTCAGGAACCGAAGATTTTCACCTTAGAGCATGGCGGAAAAAAGTGTGAGCGGTTTCGGGAGATATCACGTTCTATTTCCGTGAGTTGCACTCGCCTGATCTTGCCGGGTCCCGCCCAGTTTTCCAGCCCGACCGATCGAACAGGCGAGGGCTCGCTAGCAGCTTGAATATGACACGGAATGGTAGCAATGTTGCCGCGCTGACTGGGGGACGGGTCATGGGAACGATTGTTGCAGCGCATGCCTATGTGAACAACGAGGTCGCCTATCTCGCCTGGGACATCGACGCCAAGATCGACGGATGCCTCGGGTTCGAAGTCGTCCGCGTCTATCTCGACGAGCAGGGCAGCGTGTCGAATAGACCCGATGGCAGCGAGGACCGCGTGACCTGCGCGGCATGGGTCGCCTTCAAGGGACAGCGCAATCCTCACTGGCTGCCGCAAACGACGTCGCTCTGGCCGGTGCAGAAGCTCTCCTGGCGCGACCTGACGCTGCGCAAACGGCGCAACGAAATGAAAAGGCGGCCGGACGAGGTTCGCGTACGTTACGAAATCCGTCCGCTTGGCGATCTGAAGCCGGGCATGCAGGCCGCACCCGATCCGACGCCTGAGCTCGTCGAGATCAACAAGCAGGACCAAAACGGCAAGCCGATCAAGAAAAATGACGGCACCTATGAGAAGATCGCGGTCAAGGCCTATGACGGTCCTCCGCGGCCGCTCGGTTATCTCGGGCCGGCCATCTCCACCAACCAGGTCCATGTGACGCGCAAGCGCGGCCAGTTCGAATCCACCTTCACCAATGGCATTCTCGCTGCCCAATGGTTGCGAAACGTCCTGCTGGAAGACGGCGTAAAGCAGCCGAACGAGCTGATCGAGATGATTTCCAATCCGGCGAATGGCATCCGCAAATATCTTGCCGGCGATGTCATTCCGATGCTCAAGGAATTCATGAATGCATCAGGCGCCTTCCTTGTCGCCCTCTACGAGTTGGAGGATGAGGAACTGCTGGCCCTGCTGCTTGCCAACAAGGACAGGCTACGCGTCATCCTCGCCAATACCGGAAAGGTCGGGGACGCCTGGGATGTGCGCAATGCGCATGCACGCCAGGCGCTGATCGATGCAGGCGTCGAGATTCACCACCGGATGTTCAACAATTCGAGCCAGATCGGCCACAATAAATTCGTCGTGCACATACCGCCGGATGGCGCTCCGCGCAGCGTGTTCACCGGCAGCACCAACTGGACGGCCACGGGGCTTGCCGGCCAATCCAACAATGCGTTGATCGTCAGAAACGATGCGGTGGCCGCAGCCTATGTCGCCTATTGGGGGCGGATGCTGGAAGACAATGCGACGCTGGAAGCTCCCATCGAATTCGACGACGGCATGCCCGACAACCAGCAGAGCAAGGAATTCCGGCGCTCGAACGAAACGCCTTCTCTCGTCCCGTCCGACGATGGAGCTTCGGTCGAAGCGTGGTTCTCGCCGAACATGCAGAGCCGCAAAAAGGGCAAGGCAACGCCGCCCGATCTTCGTGAAGTCTACCGTCTGATGCGCCGTGCCGAGCACGCTGTGCTGTTTCTTGCCTTCTATCCCGGTCAGTCGGGCAGGGATTGCATCGTTGGCGAGGCGATCGATATCGCCCTCAAGGATCAGAAGCTGATCGTTACCGGCGCAGTTTCAAGCGCCCAGGCCATGCCCAATTACGTCGCCGGCAAGGAGAACGACCCCGACGATCCCGACGACGATGAAGAGGCTGTCTCGCCCCACACTTTCGACGAGGCCAATGTCTCGATCGTCCGGGCGTCGCGCATCGATGACCGCCAGCTGTTGGCGGATTTCGGCGCCGAGGAACTGACCGCCAAGAAGGTGGGCGCCATCATTCACGACAAGGTGCTGGTGATCGATCCTCTGTCGGACGAGTGCGTCGTCGTCCTCGGCAGCCACAATCTCGGCTTCAAAGCCTCTTATGCCAATGACGAAAACATGCTGATCGTCAAAGGCGACCGCGCGCTCGCCGAGGCCTATGCCGTCCACATCCTCGATGTCTATGATCACTATCGCTTCCGCGCCGTCGAGGCGGAATTGAAGCGCCAGGGCAAGAAGGGCCGGTCGGGTTTTCTCAACGTCGACGACAGCTGGCAGGATGGCTACGTGAACCGCACCAAGGGAGCGCTGACCCGATATTTCGCGGGTTGAAATTCAGGTGGCAGGTCAACGGCGGTGGCGCATCGCGGCTGCCGTCACCTCTCCGGCAAAGGCACGAATTCCTCCTCGTCACCCGGAACGATATCGAAGCGGCCGGTCCGCCATTCCTCCTTGGCCTTTTCGATCCGCTCCTTCGAGGAGGAAACGAAATTCCACCAGATATAGCGTTTCGAATTGAGCGCCGCACCGCCGAACAGCATCAGGTGGCAGCCATCGCTGCCGGCTTCGAGCGTGATTGGATCGCCGGGCCTGAAGACCAGCAGCTGGTCGGCGGCGAAACGGTCGCCCGAGATGACGACCTCGCCCGAGAGCACGTAGACGGCGCGCTCTTCATGCGCCGCGCCGAAGGGAAATGTCGCGCCCGGCTGCAGGCTGAGATCGACATAGAGCGTGTCGGAGAAAACTCCGACCGGCGATGTCATGCCTTCGAACGAGCCGATGACCACGCGCCCACGCACGCCTGGAGTCTCGATCAGCGGCATGTCAGACTTTTCCGTATGAGCGAAGGCGGGATCGATCTCCTCCTTGTCGTCGGGCAGCGCCAGCCAGGTCTGCAGCCCCGACATCAGCAGCGGATGGCCGCGCAGATTGTCGGGCGTGCGCTCCGAATGCACGATGCCGCGGCCTGCCGTCATCAGGTTGATATCGCCGGGACGAATGACCTTTTCGGTGCCGAGGCTGTCGCGATGGCGGATCTCGCCGTCGAAGAGATAGGTGACCGTCGACAGGCCGATATGCGGATGCGGCTTCACATCAAGCGCCTCGTCCGGCTTCAGGATCGCCGGCCCCATGCGGTCGAAGAAGATGAACGGCCCGACCAGCCGCCGCTGCCGGGTGGGCAGCGCCCGCCGCACCTGGAACCCGCCGATATCGCTGGTGCGCGGAATGATCAGGTTCTCGATCGCATCGCAGGCGAAGGCATCGCCGGGCAGGGGATCTTTACCGGGAAAGAAGGACATGACGGATCTCCGATCGCTAGCGTATCGACCACAAATAGTGCCTAAAACGCCGCGCGTCCAACATCGCCGCCTTTCAAGCCATCGATGTCGAGCGCAAGCCTAAAGGATGGCGGTGCCTTCGATGCAGCTTGTCACAGCCCCGCCAATCCAGATTTCGCCACCAACCTGTTCCACATGGACGCGGCCTGCTCGCCCTAGAACCGTGCCTTGACTGGCCACATAGGCGCGGGGCGCGATGCCGCTTCCGATCAGCCATTGGGCGAGACCGGCATTCAGGCTGCCGGTGACGGGGTCTTCAAAACCAGCAGCGGTAAAGGCACGGACTTCGAAATCGGCGTCACGCCCGTCTTCCGCAGCATGCCAAGGCGCGACGACACCGACCCGCAATCCGGATATGACACCGAAATCCGGGCGCAAGGCCAGGAGGTCCTCTCGCGAATGCAGCAGCACCGCCATCCAGCCCGGTCCGTTGTCCACCCAGTTCGCATCGACGATCGCGTCTTCCGCCAAACGCAATCCCTTGACGATCCGCGCCAGCATCTCTGGCTCGACCGGTCCGCAGCGGTTCAGACGCGGGGCGGCGAAGGCGAGCCGGGCACCGTCCTGACGAATGCGGATAAGACCTGCTTCGCACTCCTGCACGATCTCGCTTCCTTTCGATTTGCCGCCGGACGCCAACCATACATGACAGCTCCCCAAGGTGGGGTGCCCTGCGAATGGAAGCTCGCGGGCCGGCGTAAAAATGCGGACGCGATAGTCGGCATCCCCCGTCGTCGGTTGGAGAAGAAACGTCGTCTCGCTGAGGTTCGTCCAATTGGCGAAAGAGGCCATCTGGCGGTCTGTCAATGCGTCTGCGCCAACGACGACGGCGAGAGGGTTACCCTTCAGGGGCTGGGAGGAGAAGACATCGACCTGTTGGAATACATATTTTGAAATGTTGTGCTGCACCCGTAGTTGCCTCGCTGATCGACCTGTCATTTGCGCAACGGAGTTCGCCAGTGTTGATTTGCGTGAGTCAGAATATTCCCGTTTATATTACGTAAACCTGGTGACATCGTCGAATCTTCACGAGGCGGGAATGGAATTTGGCAGTGCATCGGCAGCCTTCGAACGCGTTTTCATCATGGGAAACGGTGGGACCGGCAAGACGTGGCTCGCCCATCGCATTGGCGAGCGGCTCCTTCGTCCCATTATTCATCTTGACGATATTCATTGGGAGCCGGGTGGCTATGGCATCGCTCGCGATAGGACGCGTAGAGACACGATGGTCAAGGCGGCGGCCGAAACGGATCGCTGGGTTATGGAAGGGGTCTATGGCGAATTGGTGAACATGGCCCTCGACCGCGTGACCGCATTGATCTGGATCGATCTGCCCGACGAGGTGTGCATCGCCAATATCAAGGAAAGGGGCATTCAGGGCGGGGGGACCCAGACGCAGTTTGTCGACCTTCTCAAGTGGGTGGCGGAGTACCGAATCCGAGCAAACAACTGGAATTCCTTCGACGCGCATGCGCGATTGTTTTCAGCATTCCCCGGTCCGAAGTGGTTGCTGTCGGATCGTGAGGCAGTGACGCGTTTGGCCGGCAGTCTGCCTGTGGACATCGAGGTTGCCAGTAGGTGAGGCAGACTTTCCGGCCACCTGTCGCGGAGCCGGTTTCAGATCGCCGTAAACCCGTTGTCGACGAACAGGTGGGCGCCGTTGACGAAGTTCGATTCGTCGCTGGCGAGATAAAGTGCCGCTCTCGCGACATCCTCTGGCTCGCCGATCCGCCCCTGCTGCGCGGCGATGGCGGCATCGGAAACATCGACCCCGAGCGCCTGGAGGTCGGCCACCTCGCGCAGGCCGTGCGGCGTGCGGATGAAGCCGGGGCAGACGGCGTTGCAGCGGATATTGCGGTCACGGAATTCTACCGCAATCGCCCGGGCAAACATATGCACGGCGCCCTTGGTCGTGTCGTAGAGCACTTCCATCGGCGTGGCGGCGACCGCCGAGATCGACGAGGTGCAGACGATCGATCCGCCACCACTCGCAATCATCTTCGGCAGCACCGCCTTGGTCATCAGGAACATCGACCGCACATTGACGGCGTGCAGCCAGTCCCATTCCTGAAGCGTCGTTTCCAGGAAGGGTTTGATGACGATCGTGCCGGCGTGATTGAAAAGCACGGTCACCGCGCCGTAGCGTTCCTCCACGCCTGAGACGGCGGCATTGACGGCGGTTTCATCAGAGACATCGGCCGTCCAGCATTCGGCCTCGCCGCCGGCATCACGGATCTGCTTGACGGTCTCATCAGCCGCTTCCCCGTTGCGGTCGATGATCGCGACACGCGCGCCTTCGGCCGCAAAGAGCTTCGAGGCGGCACCGCCCATGCCGGTCGCGCCGCCCGAGATAATGGCGACCTTGCCCTTCAATCTGTCCGTCATTTTTCTGTCCCCTCATGGTTCTCGAAGGGGATCATAGATCGATCGCAAGCCGATCGCCAAGCGCCTTCAAAAGGGGCTTTTGCTACTTGTTTTCGTGCATGTCGTATCCCGGAACCGCGGCACACTTCCGGGCGACATACATCAGGCCTCAGGCCCCGTCGAGAGGCTCGACGGCCTGCGGCTTGCCGGCGCGGTCGAGCCTGATCTTCTCGATGCGGTTCTCGGCGGCCGAAAGCAGCGTCTCGCAATGTTTCTTCAGCGCTTCGCCGCGCTCATAGATCTCGATGGATTCATCCAGCGCCACGTCGCCGCGTTCCAGCCGGGCGACGATGCTTTCGAGTTCGGCGACCGCCTTTTCGAAGGAAAGGCCGGATACCTCCGGCTTGGCGCTGTCAGTCATTCTCAACCCTTCATCATTCGCAGAATATGCATGCCCGCCGATTCGGCGAGGCCTTCCAAATCATAACCGCCTTCGAGCAGGCTGACGACCCGGTTCTTCGCGTGCCGGTCGGCGAGTTCGAGCACGCGCCCGGTCGCCCAGTCGAAATCCTCGCCGGTCAGGTTGATCTGCGCCAGCGGATCGCGGTGATGGGCGTCGAAGCCGGCCGAAATGATGATGAGATCCGGCCGGAAATCGTCAAGCGCCGGCAGCACGCGCGATTTGAACGCCTCGCGAAAATGGTCGCTGCCGACATTCGGCGAAAGCGGCGCATTGACGATGGTGTTGTGCTTGCCCTTCTCGTCCTTGGCGCCGGTGCCGGGATAGAGCGGCATCTGATGCGTCGAGCAGAACAGCACCGAGGCGTCGTCCCAGAAGATATCCTGCGTGCCATTGCCGTGGTGCACGTCCCAATCGACGATGGCGATGCGCTCGGCGCCATGCGTCTTCTGGGCATGGCGGGCGGCGATCGCCGCATTGTTGAAGAAGCAGAAGCCCATCGCCGTCATCTTCTCGGCATGGTGCCCCGGCGGGCGGGCGGCGACGAAGACATTGTCGGCCCGGCCGGAAAAGACGTCGTCCACCGCTGCCATCGCTCCGCCGATGCCGGTCAGCGCCGCCTGCAGGCTTTTGGGACTGGCATAGGTATCGGCTTCCAGCTGATTGATCTCACCCTCTTCCTCGGGAATCTCCCGCATCACGGCGGCAAGATGTTCCTCCGGATGCGCAAGCAGCACCGCATCTTCACTCGCCTGCGGCGCCTGCCGGCGCTCCAGCCGCTCGAAATTCGGATGTTCCAGCGCGACATTGATGGCGCGGATCCTGTCCGATCGCTCCGGATGACCGGCGGGCGTCACATGTTCCAGGAAGATCGGGTGTTCATAAAGACGGGTGCTCATGAAGACACTCTATCGGTCGCTTACGTCATGTTCCACAGCAGATGGGGCATCGCCCGATGATTTCAACAAGCGCTGTCTTCGCGCCGTCCGACCGTCCGCCGCCTTGCAATTCCTGTCATATGCGGCGTTTACTTCGCCGAACCCCGTCGCTACTGTCGCTGATGGGGAATTCTGTAGGCAGAGTTGTTGATGAGTCAGTTGAAACGCCCTGGTGTGGCGGAAATACATGTGCCGTTTCGCGATGTCGATATGACCGGCCAGATGTTTCTGGCCTCCTATATTTCCTACGCCGAGTCCGTCATTGCGAGCTTCTGGTCGTCGCGTCCCGATATCGACGACGAACCGATCTACAGCGCCACCAAGATTTCCTGCATTCTCCACCGTCCGCTGCACTATGACGAGCCGGCAATCTTCACGGCCGCCGTCGACAAGATCGGCGTCCGCTCCATCGGCTTCATCGTTTCGATCGACACCGGCGAGGAGCGCGCCGCCGAGGTGGAGATTATCTGGCAGGCCCGCGCCCAAGAGGATCAGCAGCCGGTGTCTCTGCCGGAGGAAACGCGGGATTGGCTTTATCGATTTTTGGACTAACGTCCGTCATCAGTGCGTGTGCGGCCGTTTCATCTAAGATTACCATGTGAATTCCGTTGCATTTGGGACGGTCAGAACCCATCTGAGAAACATCTATTCCAAGCTTGGGGTCAACTCCCGGACCGGCCTGGTGTCGCTGTTGATGCGTTGAATGGCGCCAAAGCAGAGCTGTTCAACCAGCCGGAGTGACTATTCCGCGGCTGTGCCCCGGAGGAGCGGTTCGCTGAGTATATTGATCTCGACATTTGGATAAACGCGCTCTTCCAGCAATGTAACGGATCCAACCCGCATTTCCTTGGGCAAAGAACCGGCGTCGAAGTTGACCGCCGGCACCGGCTCTTCGGCAAAAAACCTGAACAGTGTTATATGCGCTATGCGGGGCGGGGTTGGACGCCACTGTTCGAAGCCGATGGCCTGTGAAATGGCCGAGCGAAGCCTGCGCAATTCCGCCGGCTCCTCCGCTTTGACGAAAACAGCAGCTTGCGAAGCCGCCACCTCGTGAAAATGAATGTCAAATGGTGGGGTCTCTTCGACCAGCCTCTCGACGATCTCCGTCCAGCTTTCCCCGTTCCGCTTCCAGACCTCATCGTTTGGAATACTGAATTGGGCCGCGGCGTTGACCAGGGTGACGACCGTCATGTGCAGGCTTGTTGCCGGAACGCGTGAGAGCGGCGCGGCGCTGTCTCGCTTGATACTGTCTTGCAAGTCGCAGAGCTTTGACCGCGTCTCGCGGTCGGGAAGAAACTGCAAGTGAAACGCGCAGCAGCGCTTGAACCACAGCGTATCGATCGTCGTGTGGATCACGGCAGGCCTCTCCACCCAACACGCCACGCCGCGCTGGGAGCGTGCATCCCGATACTTGCTGTCACATCGCCAAACGGTTCGCCAAGGTGACAGGCATCTGCCGGAGATCGACGATGATGTGAAGTCTTGAAACCGATCAAGAAGATTGCTGCGCCCTCCTGCCGGGTCGCCTGGCCCGGCTCAGTATTCGGAACCGCTTCCGTTGTTCAGATCGTGACGTTCCGTCCCTTTCAGGGGCGGGTTGAAGACGCTGACGAGAATAAGGTCCTTGTCCTTGCCGCCCCGCAAATAGTGACGGTCATGTTGATCGAGGACGTAGATGTCGCCGACGCGGATCGGAAAGACGTACCCGTCCATATCCTCGACCTCGCCTTCGCCCTGGATGCAATAGCAGGCCTCCAGGTGGTTGCGGTACTGCAGCAGGGCTTGCGTGTTGGCGCGGACGACAGTGTGGCAGACCGTAAATCCCATCCCGTCATCGTTGGTCAGCAGGCGATGGCTTGTGCCATTGCCCCAATCGACGAAGCGCTCGGTCTGCTCCACTTGTTTCAGGCTTCTCACAAACATGTTCTTTCCTCTCGCGAATGACGGAGATGTTTCTGATCTCCATGATCCATTAGGCACTGGAATCCATGCTTGCTTCAAATGATCAAAATTGAGAAATCTGTTAGAATAAATTACATGTCATATTTGAATTCGACGCATCGCGAACAAGATCTGGATGGGCTTTTACATTTCCAGCGGATGATGAATCCTGTCTGTCATGTGAGGAATTTGAACATATGCAGCTGCCGCCCCTGAATGCCTTGAGAGCCTTCGAAGCGACCGCCCGGCTCATGAGTCTGTCAAAGGCCGGAGACGAACTGCATGTGACCCATGCGGCGATCAGTCATCAGCTCAAACATCTGGAGGCGTGGTTGGGACGCAAGCTGCTGCAAAAATCCGGGCGCGGCGTTGCGCTGACCCCGGCGGGCAGCGAATATTATCTGGCCATCTCGGGCTCATTGACAGCCATCGCTCATGCAACGGGCAACATGCGCAGAGACCACAATATGCGTTCGATCACCGTCGGATGCATTCCTTCGATCGCGTCGCGCTGGCTGGTTCCGGCGCTTCCGTCTTTCCGGGAGAGCGATCCCGACCTCGACGTCAGGATCGTCTATGCAAAAGCGGAAGAGCGCTTCGATGACGAAAGCCTGGATGTTCTGATTACCATGGGAGAAGACCTGTCGGGCGGGCGTGAGAGCCGCCTGCTTTTCTCCCGCCGCAACCAGCCGGTGGCGAGCGTTCATTATCTGGCCAAGCGGAATTGGGCTGTCGGCGGCGTTCCCTTTGCAGCGGCCGACCTGCTGCACGACGAATCCGCTGATGGCTGGAGAGAATGGTTTCGAAAGACTGATATAAAGGCGCCCGTGCCGGTTCGGGGGCCGATATTTCAGGACTTCAACATTCTAGCGACGGCGGTGATCGCCGGGCATGGGGTGGCATTATGCCCGGTCGAAGTGTTTCGGCGAGAGATCGATCGCGGCGACCTCGTCGTGCTTTCTGATATCGCGACGGCAGAGACCCAGGGATATTACCTGATCACCAGTTCGTGGGCGAAAAAGCCGGTGCGTCGTTTTACCGAGTGGTTCATGCAGGAATGCCGATCCGCTGGTCCGCCGATCATTGAATAAGTGACGACAGCAGTCCGAGACAAAATACTCTGCGCTGTAACTCGGCGCCGCAGAGCGAGAGACTGTTTGAGGGGAGAGGGAGGTATTCCAGCGTGTCATGAAAGTTTCATATTGGAGCCCTTGCCGCGATCGAAATAGTAATCTACTATTTTAGTCAGGAAACAAGATTTCCTGAAACGAACGAAAGGATACTGATTGGAAACACTGTTCTCGAATGGCCTGCTCATCATCTACTTCATTCTGTTTTGTGTCGGAATCTCTGCCAATAGCCACAAGCCGGGTAGTTCTGGCGACGGCGGTGGAGATGGGGGCGACTTTTCACATGGCGGCGACTGCCACGGTGGCGCCTGTGACGATGGTGACGGAGGAGGGGGAGATGGTGGAGGTGGAGACTAGCTGAACTGAAATCGATAGTATGCCCGACCGCCTCAAGGCGGTTTTTTTGTTGCCGATTTTCCAAGCCGTAAGAGGCCGGCAATGGACCGGAACGCCAGACGTTCCGACACCGTGGAGACGGTTTTCCGTTGGAAATTCCTCATGCGCGACGCGCGCTCTCCACATTTCGATGCCAATACCGCTTCGTGAACCGCGCCCCAATGGGCGTATGCGATACCCCGCTTGACGATCTCGCCGGGGAAGAACGGGAGGCTGTGGCCGCTCGTCTTGATGATCTCTGACCGAGAAAGCTGACGAACTGATCCATCACGCAATCGTCGATTGCCGCGCGTTCTGCGCGTGCCTTGCATCAATATCCCAGCCAGGGTAGTACTGCCTCAGATATTGGGAGAACAGATATGTCGAAATCCGACACTGCCAGCCCGTATATTTACGGTATCGACGCACTCAGATTTGTGTGCGCGCTCATGGTAACGGTGTTTCATCTCGGATTTGCTTCCTGGGCGTCGCCCTTATATCTGAGACCCTACAAAATGCCCGCGATCGAGAATGTTGCCCAACCGGGATGGGTTGGCGTCGAACTGTTCTTCGTCATATCCGGGCTCGTGATCATCAACTCCGCCGCCTCGGCCACCGCCATGTCGTTCCTGAAGGGACGGGTCCTGCGGCTGTATCCGGCGGTGTGGATCTGCGCGTCACTGACGCTGATCTTCATCGCGACGCAGGATATCAACAGGCGCGTCATCAAGAACTATCTGCGGTCGATCACGCTCTATCCGGGCGGTCCATGGATCGATGGTCAATATTGGACACTGGCCTGCGAGATATGTTTCTATGCCCTTGTCTTCATCCTGTGTGCGACCGGTCGTAGGGCGAGGATGCCTGCGCTGGCGCTCGGCCTGTCGTTGGCAAGTACCGCTTTCATCGCTCTGTTAAACGCATTTCCCGATTCTGAGATCCTGGCCATATTCACCGACACCGCCTGGCGGGCCGTTCCCTTTTATTACGGCTGCCAGTTTGCCATCGGCATCTACATCTACATCTGGCTTTTGTCTCGAACGCGGATGAGCCCAATTTCCTGGGTGGGTTTGATCTGCGCGCTGGTGACCGGGGCTACTCAGATTTACATGGCAGCCGGCAGCACCAGCGATCGCACGCTCGCCGTGGCGGGTCATTCATTCTCGCCGCTTCCGGCAATCTTGATCTGGGCGGCGGGGCTGGTCTTCATCGCGGCCAGCGTCGGCTATAGCCGGCAGATCAGTCGTCTCCCGAAAGCCTTGCTCCAATCGGTCAAAACCCTCGGCTTGATGACCTACCCGCTCTATCTCCTGCATTTCGCCATCGGCATCCAGCTTCTCGATTGGCTGACCGATCTGGGCATGACACCCCTGCCGGCACTCGGTTTGGCCGTCGCGATCGTCTGTGCAATGTCGCTCGTCGTATGCAAATGGGGAGAGCCGCCCATCCGCAGAGTTCTGCGCATGGTTTTTGATAGGCTTGCTCACCGGTCGCTGGATTTGGCCAATAATTCAATCGATGTTGAAAGCAGCCGTCAACAAGCGACAGCCGCCTTCGAGCCGAAGGCGGCTGTCGGTGCAGGTGATAGCGTGCCTACGCCTTATGCGCGCAGCGGCAGCAGGGGATAGCCGACCATGACGGCGCGGCCGAGGAGGGCTGCGACGAAGGCCTTGACCACATCGCCGGGAACGAAAGCCATCGAGCCGATGAAAGCCTTCGTGAAGCCGAGACCAGCCACCGTCGCGAGATAGGTGATGCCGAAGGCGTAGAGCACGACGACGCCGCCGGCCACGGCGGTGAGGAAGAAGCTCACCGTCTGCACCAGGCCGGACTGCCGGTCATTGACCAGCCGCTCGCTGAGATAGCCGGTGACGAAGGCGGCAAAGATCCAGCCGATCAGGAAGCCGGCGGTCGGCGAGGCGAAGATCGCCAGGCCGCCGCGGCCGCCGGAAAGCACCGGCAGGCCGATGGCGACGAGCAGGAGCACGATCATCACGGCAATGGCGCCGCGCCGGGCGCCGAGCACGACGCCGGCCATCATCACGCCGAGCGATTGCGCGGTGATCGGTACCGGAATGAAGCCGAGCGGGATCGGCGGCAGCAGGCCGAGCGCCACGATGATTGCGGCAAAGAGGGCGGTGAGAACGAGGTCGCGGGTGCTCATCATGAATTCCGTGGTTAAAATTGGTTAACTTCCATGCCGCCGAATGCCGCGCGCGTCAATCGCCGAGGCGATATTATCCGCATCCTTGAGCGTCAGAATGATCAGTGGCGCAAGCAGGCTCGCCGGCCGGGCCTTCAGCCCACGCGCCCTGTGCGCCTCGCGGATCGCCTGATAACGCGTGACGATCTCGGGCACGAAGCGCAGCACCAGCCCAAGCGCCAGGCCGATATCGTCGGCCTGTACCCAGCCGGTGCGCTCCAGCGGGCGGGCAAGCGCCGTCACCTCGTCGATAAATTCGGTGATCGACGTCGTCGCCGTCACGGTGGCGGCGAAAAGCATCAGCGCCGTCAGCCGCAGCAGCGGCACGAGCGCCTCGTGCCAGGGATTGAAGATCAGGTTGAAGAGCGCGACGACGGCGATCGTCAGGAAGATCGGCCGCAGCCGCCTGAGCGCATCCGCAAACGGCAGGCCGACCATGCGGTAGAAAACCGCCGTCAGCAGCACGGCGGTGGAAAGCACGGCGAGATTGTCGGTAATGAACAGCACGACGCTCAAGGCCGCAAGCGACAGCAGCTTTAGCCGCGGCGAAAGCCGGTGCATCACGCTGTTGCCTTCGACATAGAGCGATTGCATCAGGCGGCGATCTCCCTGTAGCGCGCGATCGCCTCAATGGCCGGCGCATCCGCGGCAAGCCGCCCTTCATGAAACAGCAGCACTCGCTCGAAATCGGCGATCAATTCCAGGTCATGGGTGATGACGATGGCGCTTTCCGGCAGCCCGGCGATAATCCCTTCGACCAGCGCCCGGTTCTTCAGGTCGAGCTGGTTGGTCGGCTCGTCGAGGATGAGAATGCCCGGTCCCGTCGCCAGCACCGAGCAGAGAGCGGCCACCTGCAGCTCGCCGCCGGAAAGCTCGTGCGCTCGGCGACCGGCGAGCGCCTCGGCGCCGAAGCGGGCAAGCACGGCTTCGACCTTCGCCTCGATCTCCGCCTTGGTGAAACCGCGCCGCTTCAGCCCGAAGGCGATGTCGTCCCTGACGATCGGCAGGATGATCTGGTTCTGCGGCGACTGGAAGATGAAGCCGACATCGGCCACAGCCGTCTTCTCGTCGGCCGTATCGCGGCCGTTGACGGTGACGCGGCCGACCGTCGGCTTGCTCAGCCCGTTGATCAGCCGCGCGAAAGTGGTCTTGCCTGAACCGTTCAGCCCGATGACGCCGATACGTTTCCCAGAAATGCCGAGCGTCAGCGGCTCCAGCGCCACCCGCGCCCCGAAACTGACCCCGGCACCTTCGAAAACAATATCCAAACCAGCCCTCACCTCCATGTGATGCCGCTTTCTATACGGAGAATCCGGGGTGATGAAAGAGCAAATCTCGCTTTCGATAGCGGGGCGAATATAGGGTGAATATCGGGTGGCTAGGAAGATTTTCCGGATTATGATGTCGCCATGACGAATCTGCTTTCCAATTCCGACGCCCGCCGTGTCTTTCTTGCCAAGCAGGGCCTCAGCGCCCCGCCGAACCGCGCCTTGACCAAAGACGGCCTGTTGCAGCTCATCCGCGAGCTGGGTTTTGTCCAGGTGGACAGCATCCAGACGGTGGAGCGTGCACATCATCAGATCCTGTTTTCCCGCAACCAGACCTACCGGCGCGAGCACCTGACTGCGCTGCTCGAAAAGGACGGCGCGCTGTTCGAGCACTGGACACATGACGCCTCCATCCTGCCGAGCACCTTCTTCGTTTATTGGAAACACAAGTTCCGCCATCAGGAAAAGGTCATCATCGAACGCTGGCGCAAATGGCGCGGCGAGGGTTTCGAGACGGCTTTCGAGGAGACCTATGAGCGCGTCGAGCGCGACGGCGCGATCCTCGCCCGCGACATCAAGGCCGACGGCCATGTCTCCGGCGGCTGGTGGAACTGGCATCCGAACAAGACCGCGCTCGAATATTTCTGGCACACCGGCAAGTTCGCCATCGCCGGCCGGTCGAACTTCCAGAAGATCTATGACCTGACGGAGCGTGTCATCCCGGCCGAATTCCGCGAGCCGGAGGTAAGCCGCGAGGAATTTATCGACTGGGCCTGCCGCAGCGCGCTCGCCCGCCTCGGATTTGCCACCCATGGCGAGATCTCAGCCTTCTGGAACCTCGTCTCGCCCGATGAAGCCAAGGCCTGGGTATCAGCCCATCGCGATGAGCTGATCGAAGTGCTGATCGAACCGGCGCTCGGCGCCAAGCCGCGCCCCTCCTGGGCTTTCGCCGATTTCCTCTCGACGCTCGACAATTACCCCGGCGCTCCGCCGCGCATCCGCGTGCTCAGCCCCTTCGACCCGATGATCCGCGACCGCAACCGCACCGAACGCCTGTTCGGCTTTTTCTACCGCATCGAGATTTTCGTGCCCGAACCGAAGCGCGAATATGGCTATTACGTCTTCCCGCTGCTCGAAGGCGACCGGCTGATCGGCCGCATCGACATGAAGGCCGATCGGAAGAAATCGACGCTCGATGTCCGGCGGCTTTGGCTGGAGCCCGGTGTGAAGGCTTCGGCGGGGCGGCTGGAGAGGCTGGAGGCTGAACTGGACCGGGTGGCCAGGTTTGCGGGGGTGGAGAAGGTCGTGTTGCTCGACGGATGGAGAGGGTAATCTCTTCTCCCCAGCGGGGAGAAGGTGGCGGCAGCCGGATGAGGGGCTTCATAGCACGCCGCTCATTATTGCCCTTCGCTCGCGCTCAGTGCATTCGCTCCTAGCGTCGCTCACCCCCTTATCTGTCCTTCGGACATCTCTCCCCGCTGGGGAGAAGGGGGAAACCCTCAGCAGATCTCCGTCGTGCTGATCTTGATCCCAAAGCCTTCCAGGCCGACATAGTGGCGCTCGCGGCTGGTCAGCAGCTTGATCGAGCTGACGCCGAGGTCCTTGAGGATCTGGGCCCCGAGGCCGATTTCCAGCCATTCGCTGTCGCGCGTCTGGGCTTCGGCATGGGCCTCGCGGCCCTGGTTGCGGGCCTTGCGGCCATTGTCGTGGTGGCCGACGCCGACCGAGCCTTCGCGCAGATAGACGATGACGCCGCGGCCTTCCTCGGAAATCTTCTGCATGTAGAAATCGACCGGGCTGTTCTTGCCGAACAGATCCTCGGCGACATTTTCCGGATGCAGGCGCACCGGGATATCGACGCCGTCGCGAATATCGCCGAAGACGACGGCGAGATGCTGCATCGGGTCCCAGGGCAGGGAATAGGTATGGGCCTTGGCCTTGCCGAACGGCGTGTCGACATCGAAACTGGTGCCGAGTTCGATCAGCGTTTCCTTGCGCTGGCGATAGGCGATGAGATCGGCGACGGAGACGAGCTTCAGCCCGTGCTGCTCGGCGAAATCGACCACCTGCGGGCCGCGCGTGACGGTGCCGTCATCGTTGACGAGTTCGGAGATGACGCCGATCGGCGGCAGGCCGGCGAGCTTGCAGAGGTCGACGGCAGCTTCCGTATGGCCGGAGCGCATCAGCACGCCGCCCTCGCGGGAAACCAGCGGGAAGATGTGGCCTGGACGGACGAAATCGGCAGCGCCGACATTCGGGTTGGCAAGGTTGCGCACCGTCAGCGTCCGGTCGTCGGCGGAGATGCCGGTCGTCGTGCCATGCTTGAAATCGACCGAGACGGTGAAGGCCGTCGTATGGGCCGAATCGTTTTCCGCCACCATGGCGTTGAGGTTGAGGCGCCTGGCCTCCTCCTTCGGCATCGGCGCGCAGACGATGCCTGAAGTGTGTCGCACGATGAAGGCCATCTTCTCCGGCGTGGTATGGACGGCGGCAACGATCAGGTCACCTTCGTTCTCGCGGTCATTGTCGTCCATGACGACGACGATCTCGCCGGCCTCGAAGGCCCTGATGGCGTCGACGACGCGCTTCTGGTCATAAGACATGAGCGAGCACTCCTATTTCAGGCGGCCGGTCTGGCCGCGGTCGCGAAGATAATGGTCGGCGACGGCGCAGGCGACCATCGCCTCGCCGATCGGCACGGCCCGGATGCCGACGCAGGGGTCGTGCCGGCCCTTGGTGCGGATATCGACATTGTTGCCGCTGGCATCGATCGACTGGCGTTCTGTCAGGATCGAGGAGGTCGGCTTGACGGCGAAACGCGCCACCACCGGCTGTCCGGTCGAGATGCCGCCCAGAATACCGCCGGCATTGTTGGAAAGAAAGATCGGCACACCGTCATTGCCCATGCGCATTTCGTCGGCATTGTCTTCGCCGCTGGTCTCGGCAGCGGCAAAACCATTGCCGATCTCGACGCCCTTGACGGCGTTGATCGACATCAGCAGCGAAGCGATATCCTGGTCGAGCTTGGCGTAGATCGGCGCGCCGAGACCGGCCGGCACACCTTCGGCGATCACTTCGACGACCGCGCCGATCGACGAGCCGTTCTTGCGGATGCCGTCGAGATATTCCTCCCAGACCGGCACGATGGCCGCATCGGGGGAGAAGAACGGGTTCTGCCCGACCTGGTCCCAATCCCAGTTGCGGCGGTCGATCTTGTGTTTGCCGATCTGCACCAGCGCGCCGCGCACGGTGACGCCAGGCACGACGAGACGGGCGATGCCGCCGGCCGCAACCCGCGCCGCGGTCTCGCGCGCCGAGGAACGGCCGCCGCCGCGATAATCGCGAATGCCGTATTTGAGGTCATAGGTATAATCGGCATGGCCGGGGCGGTATTGCCTGGCGATCTCGCCGTAATCCTTGGAGCGCTGGTCGGTGTTTTCGATCAGCATCGAGATCGGCGTGCCGGTTGATGTCATCGTCTCGCCATCGGCATCGAGCATGACGCCGGACAGTACCTTCACCAGATCGTCCTCGCGCCGCTGCGTGACGAAGCGGGATTGCCCGGGCTTGCGCTTGTCGAGCCAGACCTGCAGATCCGCGAGCGTGAAGCGCAGCCCCGGAGGGCAGCCGTCGACGACGCAGCCGAGCGCCGGACCATGGCTTTCGCCCCAGGTGGTTACGCGGAAGAGGTGACCGAATGTATTGTGCGACATGTGTTCCCACGGTGGCGCGCCAAAGCCGGTCGCGCCATTGCTTGAAAAGGCGCGACACTCATAGGCCAAAAATCCGTCGAGGCAAAAGCCTTTCTTTGCGCCAAACCGGCAGTCGCGGAAATGCTGTTCCGGATGGACGGCCCATCGTTAAGCCACCTCCACTCCGCCAGCCGAAAGAGCCGAGGACGAGGGCGATCAGCGGACGTCGATCACGACGCCAGCCGCCATCCCGTTCCTGTCGCCTCGTTGGTGAAATCGTCGAATGAAAGCGGCCGGGAAAAGGCAAATCCCTGCAGGATATCGCAGCCGAGATCGCGCAGCAGTTCGGCATGCGCCGCCGTCTCCACCCCTTCGGCCACTGTCTCGACGCCGAGCGAGCGGGCGATCTCGATGATCGAGCGGACCAGCGCCCGCTCCTGCGAGGCATTGACGATCGGCTGCACCAGCTGGCGGTCGATCTTCAGCCGCTTCGGCTTCAGCTTCAACAGGCTGACGATCGAGGTATGGCCGGTGCCGAAATCGTCGATCTCGATATCGATGCCGAGCGCCTTGATGCGCTCGAGGTTGTGCGAGACCACATCCTCGCTCTCGTCGAGGAAGATCGATTCCACCAGTTCGAAGGAGATCTCGCCGGGGCGGATCTGCAGATCTGTAAGCGATTCCAGCAGGCTGCCGTCATGCAGCCGCCGCGCCGAGACATTGACCGAGACCTTGGGCACGGCAATCCCCAGCGCCGTCCAGCGCATCTTGTCGCGCAACGCTGTTTCGAGCACGATCCGGTCGAGCATCTGCACCACATTGATCTCGTCGGCGATGCGCAGGAACTTGTCGGGCGCGAGCAGACCTTTGGCCGGATGGTTCCAGCGCACCAGCGCCTCCACACCCGTCAGCTCCATCGTCCGGGCGCAGAATTGCGGCTGATACCAGGCGGTGAATTCGCCATTGTCGATGCCGGCGAGGATCTCGTCGGCGGTGCGCTTGGTATTGATGATATCGGCCTGGAGATTGTGGTTGAAGAATTCGAAGCGGTTGCGGCCCATGCTCTTGGCGCGGTAGAGCGCGATATCGGCATTGATCAGCACCTTGCGCGCGTCGACATGAATGCCGTTGGCGAGCGCCACGCCGATCGACACGCCGCAGCGGCAGGAAAAACCCTGGAAATCGATCGGTTGGCGCATCTCCTCGATGATCCTGGTCGAAAGTTGCGCCATCTCCTTGTCGCCGACCTCAAGCGCGAGGATGACGAATTCGTCGCCGCCGATGCGCGCCACGATGTCGCTGCCGCGGACATTTTTGGCGAGCACCTTCGAGGCGTGCACCAGCATGGCATCGCCGGCGGCATGGCCAAGCGTGTCGTTGATGTCCTTGAAGCGGTCGAGGTCGATGTGCAGGATCGAGAATTTCTGCCGTTGCCGGCGGCCGTCATTGGTCAGTTCTTCAAGCGCGATGTCGAGCTTGCGGCGATTGGCGAGTGCGGTCAGCGGGTCGTGCAGCGAATTGTGCTCGATCCTGTTCTTGGCAAGCTCGAGCTCGATATTCTTGGCGACCGCCTCGTCCTTGGCCGCCTTCAACCGGATGGTCATCAGCACGTCTTCGGTGGCGTCGAAGGCGATGCCCATGATCTTCATCTCGCCGGTCCCCGTCTGGTGGACCTTGCCGACCGAGCGCACGTAGCGCACTGAGCCGTCGTCGACGATCACCCGGCAGACGAGGGTGTGCGTATCGCCGTTCTGCTTGAAGTGGCGTGCGCTTTCGAGCGCCAGGGCCCGATCCTCGGGATGGATGCGCGAAAGCCAGATCTCCTCGGTCATGAAGCCGTTGCGCGGCGCAAGCCCATAAAGCTCGTGCATCCGCTCGTTCCAGATCGAGCCGCCTCGGTGGGGCCGCGCTTCCCATATGCCGCATTGATAGGAATTGAGCGCCAGGTCGAGCCGGCTCGACAGCTCGGCGAGCTGCCCCTCGCGGCTGGAAAGCTCTTCAAGCGCCAGCTCCAGCTCGGCATTCTTGACCTCGCTCGTATCCTTGGCCTTGCGCAGCATGTCGGTGGTCACCGCATCGGCGGTCACGTCCCAGACGATGCCGATCGTCTTGCTGACGCCGCCGGCATCCGTATAGAAGGCCCCGACCGAGCGCAGGTGCCGGATGCCGCCATCGGCAAGCAGGATGCGGTACTGCGCCGTGCAGGCAGTACCGGCGATGCTGCAGCTGAAGAAATGCACTTCGGCGATGTCTCGGTCCTCCGGCAGGATCGCCGCCAGCCATTCGTCGAGCGCCCGGCTTCCTTCCTGCGCCGGCTTGCCGTGCAGTGCTGCGGCGCGCGCATCCCAGAGCAGGCTGCTCGTATGATCCTGCAGCTCCCAGATGCCGATATTCGAGGATTTCAGCGCCAGATTCAGCCGCTGCGACAGCTCCTTGAGTTTCGCCTCGCGCGTCTCCAGCTCGGTGATGTTGCGATTGCGCTCGCCGAGCAGGAGTGTGGCGAAGAAGATCGGGATGATGATGATGCAGCCGGCGGCAGCGACGATCAGGCGCAACTCGGTTCGGTTTTCCGGTATCGCGTCCCAGCCGCTGTTCGGGACGACGGAGAGTTCCCACTTGCCGCCGGCAAAGCCGATCTTCTGGCGCATCGGATCCTTGTCGTCGATATCGGACGACCCGAAGAAGGGCGCGGCTGTCACGGCCCTCGCCGGCGAGCCAATATCCCGGATGGCGATCGAAAGATGGTCGAGATGCGGATAACGTTCCCGGTTCTCGCGGTCGCGCGCCGGCATCAGCCCGGTCGCCTCGTAGAACATCTGCTGGTCGATGATGAGTTCAACCGCTCCCCAGATCCGCCGCTGGCCGTTCTCCTTGATGAAAACCGGGAAGAATATGGCAAAGGCGTCGCGGCCCTCGGCGCTGATCGGGCCATAGAAGCGGGCCGACTGATCGCCGGCTGCAGGCGTCATCGCCTGGCGTGAAAAAAGCGCTTCGCGCACGTCGCGGCCGATTCGCGGATTGCCCGATTGCGGTGGATAGACGTTGCTGACGATGAAATCGGGGGCGACGGCGATATGAATGAAGGATGGGTTCTGAATCAGCAGCCAATTGATCTGCCGCTCCATCTCCTCTCCGTTTGCTGCGCTGACGGAGATCAGATTGGTCAGGTCGCGGACGATGCTGAGGTCCATGTGGATCTCCGCCATGACCCGGGCGCGGATGAGGTTAGCCTCGCTTTCGGTGCGGATATGAAGTTCGCGCTCATAAGATGCCGTATTCGCGCGGTCGAGGCCGAAGCCGACCATGATGACGACAAGGGCGGCAAACGATGAAACCAGGAACGAGACGCGGGTATTCCTCAACACGCGCCGCAACTGCTTGTTGTCGCTCAGCCTGGATAGCAAAATGAAACCCCCATCGTCCGGGCAACTGTAGGGGGCGGGGGTTAATTTACGATTGCCCGCAGGCGATGCCAAAAATCATGGGAAGGGAAAACCGCGGTTAACGCGGCACCTTGATTATATTTAAAATCCTATTCATCAATTAGGCGGGAAAAGACATTCTTACGGGCAATTTTCGCCATATTCAGGAGGCTATGTGTGGCCAGTCATGTTCTCGTGCAGCGTTTGAAAAGGATTGTCGCCATGCGTTTCGTCGTCGCCACGCTTTTGGCAACAGCAAGTTTCCTGTCGCCGATGAGCGGTTTTGCCGAGAGCGCCGATGTCGAGGCGACGATCAAGAAGGTCGACACCGCCAATCTCGTGCTGACGCTCGATGACGGCAAAACCTATCAGGCGCCCGAGGAATTCAATTTCGATGGCCTGGAAGCCGGCGTGAAGGTGATCGTCTTCTATACCGAAGTCGACGGCAAGCGCGTCATCAACGATCTCGATATCGTCAAGTAGGAAGCCTAAACGTCGAGAGCGGCTATAAATTCCTCTTCATTCAGCTACTACATACACTATGACACGCCGGCCAATCCGACCTACTGAGCGCATGGCCGGCTATCTACGTGAACTCAAAGAGCTACTGTTGAAAGCCGGCTGCGAATATGTGCGACCGGGAAAGGGTGATCACGAAATCTGGTAAAGCCCGATTTCCAACCGCCATTTCACGGTCGATCATGGGGTAAAATCACGCCATACAGCCAATGAAATGCTGAAACAGGCGGGACTTCCGAAAGCATTTTGATTCAGATGCAATGCCTACAGCCAGACGATCGTCCGCTCGGCGGTGTCAATCCTGGCGATCTGGTCCTGCGGGATTGCGCCTTCGGCAGCGCTGCTCTTCGGCAGGTTGGAAATCGCCTGGAACAGCGTGCGGATGACGCCGCCGTGGGTGACGCAGACCGTCGGGCGATCGACGGATTGCAGCCATGAGCCGGTGCGCCAGGAGAGGATCTCGTAGCTCTCCGCGTCGTTGCCGGGCGGGATGAAATCCCATTTCGAGGCGTTGCGTTCGGCCACCCGCTCGCGCTGCGTCGCCTTCAATTCCTTGATCGTCGAGCCCTCCCAGTCGCCGAAGGAAATCTCGACCAGCCTCGGATCGGTGCGATAGGCAAGCGGCGGCAGGCCCATGGCGGTGCGCATGATTTCCATCGTCGCGCGGGTGCGGCCGAGCGGGCTCGCGACGAAATCGAATTCATCGACGGTGTCGCCGAGAATCCCGGCAAGCGCGATGCCGTTCTGCCGGGCCTGTTCCAGGCCCGTGGCATTCATCGGAACGTCCTTCTGACCCTGCAGGCGGCGCTCGGCATTCCAGGCAGTCTGGCCGTGTCTGATCACGTAGATAAGCACGGTCTCGGCTCCGGAAATGCTTTAGTCCTTGATGACGGAAATGTCGGGCGCGTCGACCGCCTTCATGCCGATGACATGATAGCCGCTGTCGGCATGGTGCACTTCGCCGGTGACGGAGCGCGACAGGTCCGATAGGAGATAGAGGCCGACATCGCCGACTTCCTCGATGGTGACGGTCCGGCGCAGCGGCGCGTTGTATTCGTTCCACTTCAGAATGTAGCGGAAATCGCCGATGCCGGAGGCGGCAAGCGTCTTGATCGGCCCGGCCGAGACGGCGTTGACGCGAATGTTCTGCGGCCCGAGGTCGACGGCCAGATATTTGACGCTCGCTTCGAGCGCGGCCTTGGCGACGCCCATGACGTTATAATTCGGCATCACCTTTTCGGCGCCGTAATAGGTCAGCGTCAGCATGGCGCCGCCATCCGTCATCAGCTTCTCGGCGCGGCGTGCGACCGAGGTGAAGGAATAGACGGAGATCTGCATCGTCTTGGCGAAATTGTCGGCCGAGGTGTCGACGTAACGGCCGGTCAGCTCGTCCTTGTCGGAGAAGCCGATCGCATGCACGAGGAAATCGATCTTGCCCCAGAGCTTTTCGACGTTTTCGAAAACGGCGTCGATCGTGGCTTCGTCGGCAACGTCACAGTGGCCGACCAGCGTCGCGCCGATTTCGGCGGCGAGCGGCTCGACGCGCTTCTTCAGCGCATCGCCCTGGTAGGTCAGCGCGACTTCTCCGCCCTGCGCATGAATGGCCTTGGCAATACCCCACGCAATCGAACGATTGTTGGCGACACCCATGATGACGCCGCGTTTGCCTGCCATGAGGCCGGATGCTTGAGCCATATTTCGCTCCCTAGGAATTCTGATTGATCCTGCCTATGGCATAGGCCGCTAATCGGTTCAAGCTTGGCCTGGATCATCAACTGTTAGGTATCGTAACAAAGGGTGCGAAAGTCATAAATATTTCACAGGAACAGGCCTTCGCGCATGCTCCGCATCAGATCGGTGACTTTGTCGTCGGGTTTTTCCCACAGGATAATGCGCAATTCGACGACTAGATCGCCTCTGCCGCCCTCTTCGCGGGGCAATCCCTGGCCGGGGATGCTGATCGTCTTGTCCGAGCCCGACCACGCGGGGACCGTGATGTTGAGCGGCCCGCTCGGTCCCTCGATGCGCGCCTCGGTGCCGAGAACGGCATTTTCGATGCTGAGCGGCAGCACGGCGTGCAGGTCGAAGCCGTCGACCGTGAAGCGCGGATCGGGCGCAATGCGGATATTGATGACGGCATCGCCGCGTTGCATGCCCGGCAGCTTGAAGCCCTGTCCCTTGAGCCGCAGTTCGTGGCCATCCCTCGTGCCGGCCGGCAATGCGAAGCCGATCTCGCGACCCTCCGGCAGTGACGCGGTGATCCAGCCGCTCTTCAACACGTCGTCGATCGTCACCGTTGCCGTCGCCACCTCATCCGGTGCTTTTTCCAGGCCGGTATCCTTGGCGCCGGTGAAACGGCGCACCAGGGAGGTCAGGATGCTGAGCGGCAGCGGCAGGTTGGCGCCGGCATTTGGCCCAGCCTCGCCGGCCTCCTCGTCGACCTTGGTGTCGGCCTCCGCGGCGTCGCCGTCCACGCGCCTGCTGGCCTCGCCCGCCTGCTGATTCTGGGCCTGCTGGTTTTGGGCCTGCTGGTATTGCGCCTGTTGCGCGCGGCCCTGCGCCTGGCCGCCGCCGGCAGCGCGTGCCTGGGCGCCGAAAATGCGCTCGACCATCTCGTCGGCGGGCTCAGCCGATCCTGCCTGTTGTCTGGGGCCTTCGGCAGCCGCCTTCTGGGCGGCGCGCGCAAGCTCTTCCATCACCCGCTCGGCATTGGCCTGCGCCGCCTTGGCGCGCACGGCAGCCTCGCGCGCGGCGTGCCGCTGCTGCATGATCGTCTGTTCGTTTTTCTTGGCTTCCGCCATCCGCACGGCATTGTCGAACAGACTGCGTTTGCGCGGGTCCTTCAGCGTTTCATAGGCGCGACCGATCTCGGCGAACCGGGCCGTCGCCGTCGGGTCGCTCTGATTGTGGTCGGGATGGGCAGATTTGGCCATATTGCGCCAAGCCGCCTTAATCTCGTCTGCCGCCGCGTCGCGCCTGACGCCCAGAATTTTATAAGGATCGCGCATGTCAAACCGCCGGTGTTGCGATGCGGGAGGCCACGTCCTTGCCCGGCATCCCCAAATTTCAATAGTAAAAGCTCAATATCAACTCGGAACGCGCCATCCCGCCGCAAAGGCAGGGACAACCCCTCTCAACGCTGATCGTGCGTCGGAGTTGCTAATCACTTCTTATTTCTGTGGGGAGATGTGCGATGTTTTGCGTCGAATGGTTAGCTTTTTGCTAAGCATGCGGCGGAAAGCCCGCAGGCGTTAACCTGTCGGCGATGCCGGATCAGCTCGTTTGCCCGAATTAACTTTCCGGCTGAAAGCTCAAAAGCTGCCAGTTGCCGCCACCGACGAGGCAGGTCTTGCCGTAAAATTTGGCGATACCGACATAGGAATGCCGCGTGGTGCGGAACTGGCGGCAGATCTGGCCTGATTCGTTGTTCTCGACGATCGTATCGATGACGCCGGCGCTGCCCGTCGATGCATTCGCCCAGGGAAGCGGCTGGCCCTCGAGCCTTTGCACATCGGCCGAGGTTACGGCATTGCGCACGGTCATCTCGTCGGAAAGCGTATCGGTGCTCGGCGGCGTCTGCGGCACGGTGCCGGTTGCCACCGACCGGTCGACCTTGGCTTCACTGAGAAAATCCATGCCGCCTGCAAGGCAGCCGGAAAGCGAAAGCATTGCAACGCCGATGACGAAGAACACGCTGCTGCGTCGCCGCAGGCCCTTTGTATGGCGATATGACTTTGCTATGACTTCCACCCTGCATCCTGTCCAGTTATCGAAAGCTGGGCGAGTTTTGAATAATCCGGGGCATTTGAACCAATATGTCGGCAAACGAGTTAACAAGCGGTGACTTTACCGAAAGTGGCGAACCCTTCAAGCTCTTTGCCGAATGGCTTGGAGAAGCGGAGGCTTCCGAACCCAACGACCCGAACGCCGTGGCACTGGCAACGGTCGATGAGGATGGTCTTCCCAATGTCCGCATGGTTCTCCTGAAGGGATTCGACGAAGACGGTTTCGTCTTCTACACCAATTTCGAGAGCCATAAAGGCCTTGAAATTCTGGGCCAGAAAAAGGCCGCCATGTGCTTTCACTGGAAAAGCCTGCGCCGCCAGGTAAGGCTGCGCGGCCCGGTCGAGATCGTCACCGATGCCGAAGCCGATGCCTATTTCAAGACGCGGGCGCGCGGCAGCCGCATCGGCGCCTGGGCTTCGAAACAATCCCGCCCGCTCGAAAGCCGTTTCGCACTTGAAAAGGCCGTGGCCGAATATACCGCGCGATATGCCATCGGCGATATTCCACGCCCCGCCCACTGGTCGGGCTTCCGCATCCGGCCGACCTCGATCGAATTCTGGAAAGATCAGAAATTCCGCCTGCATGACCGGGTCGAATTCCGCCGGCCCTCGCCGGAAGGCGCATGGGACAAGGTCAGGATGTATCCATAAGCGGCGCTATTTGCCCATCAGCTTCAGCGGAATGCCGGAGGCAAGGGCGGAGACGTAGCGTCGCTTCTGGTAGAAGCCGTTCAGCGAAATGCGTGAGAGATAGGCGGTTTGCTTCGCCGCCGGCAGGCCCGGCTGGGTGGTGACGGCAGCCTGAAAGCCGAGATTGCGGGCAATCGCCGCCTCGCGCGCGGTCACAGCCTCCGGTGTGCCGTAGGGGTAGGCGATCGTCACGGGGCGGATGCCGGTCAGCGCCTCGACGTAATCGGCCGAAACCTGCATCTCGATCCGCGCTTCGGCTTCCGGCAGGCGGGCCAGCGCCCGATGGCTGATCGTATGGGCGCCGAGGGTTGCAAGCGGATGGGTCGCCAGCCATTGCAACTGGCCGGGCTGCATCACCAGTTCGCGGGTGATATCGGTCGGCTCGATGCCGTTTTCCCGGGCCAGCATGTCGATTGCGGCGACCGCCCGCGCCTCGTCGGAGCGGTGGATATAGGCGGCGAAGCGGTCGAAGGCACCCCATTGCTGCTGCGGATTGTTGAGCATCAGTCGTTCGCTGCCGCGGCCGAAATCGAAGCGGAGTTCGCTTTGCCGGCGCAACAGGACGGCGAGCGTCTCCCACCAGATGCTGTGCGAGCCCTCGGCAAAACCCTTGGCGACGAACACCGTGAACGGCGCCCGATGCTGTTCGAACAGCGGCAGCGCATGCTCTAGATTGTTGATGTAGCCGTCGTCGAGCGTGAAGGCCGCGAAAGGCTTTCCGCCCTCGGGCTCGGCCAGCAGCGCCGGCACCTGATCGAGCGGCACGAAGCGATAGCCCTCCCGCCGCAGCCGCCGCAGCGCGGTATCGAGAAAACGCGGGGTGATTTCGAGATGCGCGTTCGGCTCGAAAGCCTCCGGCACGTGCGGGCGGACATGATGCAGCGTGAAGATGACGCCGCGCCCACGGGCTTCGCGCATCAGCCCGGCGGCGGCGAGAAGCCAGGAGAGCTCGAGCCCGGCGCCGATCGCTGCGCGTTTTGCCAGTCGCTTCAATTGTCCCGTCATGCGGCGTCCGTTCCCAATATTTGTGGGAAAATAGCAAGCGCGACTTAAGGCTTGCTGAATCCCGATTTTGCACAGGCCTCTCATTTCCTGTTAACCAAGACGATGAAAAGACTAGAAAAATGATAGTCGTTGCCTCAAAGTCGCGCCAAACTTACGGCTTCTGTCACATTACGGCACAAAGGCCGATCCATTCGAGAGCCGACGCATCAAGGGGAACTGCATGAGAACGCTTTTGGCGGCTGTTTTGACCGTAGCGCTTGCCGTTTCGGCGCCTCTTGCAGCCCTGGCCGGCAGCGCCTCGCTGGTCCTCGATGCCCGCACCGGCAAGGTTCTCGCCGCCGAAAACGCCGATACGCTGAACCATCCGGCCTCGCTGACGAAGATGATGACGCTCTATCTCACCTTCGAAGCCCTGAAGCGCGGCAAGATCGCCTGGGATACGCCGATCAAGATGTCGAAATACGCCGCCTCCCGGCCGCCGACCAAGCTTGGCGTCAAGGCTGGTGGTACGATCACCGTGCGCGAGGCGGTCTATGGCATGATCATCAAATCCGCCAATGATGCAGCCTCCGCCATGGGCGAAAAGCTCGGCGGCTCGGAAAGCGGTTTTGCCGGGATGATGACCGCCAAAGCCCGCCAGCTCGGTATGAGCCGCACCGTCTTCGTCAACGCCTCAGGCCTGCCGGACGGTCGTCAGGTCACCACGGCGCGTGACATGTCGACGCTCGCCATCGCGCTGATGAAGAATTATCCGAACGAATACCGGCTGTTTTCGACGGCGAGCTTCAATTTCCGCGGCCGGACCGTGCGCGGCCACAATAATCTCATGTATCGCTACCAGGGCATGGACGGCATCAAGACCGGGTATACCAACGCCTCCGGCTTCAATCTCGTCAGCGCCGTCAGGGACGGCAACCGCCGTGTCGTCGGCGTCGTGCTCGGCGGCCGTACCGCCCGCAGCCGCGACGACAAGATGGCCGGTCTGCTCGATCGTTATCTCGGCCGTGCCTCGTCTTCCGGCGGTGCAAAGCTGGTGGCGAGCGTCGGCGCCAGCGAGCCTGTCGAAGTCGCGTCGGCCGCCGACGATTCCGATGTTCCGGTGCCGCTCAGCGCACCACGCCAGGCCGACGATCTCGCAGCCAAGAGCCTGGCCTATGCCGATGACACCGTCGTGCCGCTGGAGCGTCCGGTCGCGATGGACGAAATCCTGAACGCCGGCAAGGCGCCGAAGATGTCGGCAGAGAAGAGCGATGGCGACTGGCAGATCCAGATCTCGGCCGCTCCGAGCGCCGATGCGGCCCGGGCGCTTCTCGCCCAGGCGAAGTCTGAGGGCGGCGCGCCGCTCGTTTCCGCCTCGCCCTATACCGAGGCGGTCGGGAAGGGCGCCAACAAGATCTACCGCGCCCGCTTCGTCGGCTTCGCCAGCAAGGACGCCGCGGTCTCCGCCTGCGCTGCGCTGAAGCAGCGCTCCTATGACTGCATGCTGCTGCCAGAGCACGGCTGATCGTCAAATCACCCACTCGGGCAATCCCCTCTGGACACACATCGGGAATCAGCGTCTCTTCCATAAACAAAAGGAGAACGCCGATGTTGCGTCGTCTTGCCGACCAGTTCGAAATCTCTTCCTCGGCGCATGTCGCCGCCAACGGCATCGAACGCGACGCCGACTGGTTTCTGCTGAAACTGCAGGAGGAAATGGGCGAGCTGACCCAGGCATGGAACCGGCTGACCGGCCGCGGCCGTGCGAAAGGCCGCTCGCCTGAAGACATGCGGCGCGATCTGGCCGACGAGACGGCCGACCTTCTCGGCCACCTTCTGCTGTTTGCCCGCCGCAACGATATCGACCTTGCCGCGGCGATTGAACGGAAGTGGCTGTTTCAGCCGGCGGAGGTGCTGAAGGGCTGAGGCATGCCGGCCGCTGGAGTCAGTCGACCTTATGTCGATAAAACTTACTGTCCACCGCCATCAACGGAAACGAGCGGGGCAGGGCGCTCTTGGCGATCTCGGTAAAGCCGTTCTTCTCGTAGAAGCGGTGGGCGGCGACGAATTTGTCAGTCGTGCCGAGGAAAATTTCGGTGAGGCGGGCATCCCTGGCGTGGGAAAACATCCGGTCGAGGAGCCGCGCCGCCACCCCGTGTTCGCCACCGCGAACCGCGGCGGCGACGAACATCTTGCGCAGCGCCGCCTGATGATTGCCGATATCCTTGAGCCCGAGCGTGCCGACGATCGCGCCATCCTCGACCGCGACCCAGAACTGCCCCTTGCCGGACTGATAGAAATCCGGGATCACCCGCAGATCCGGCTGCGCATCGGCTGATATATCGATGCCGAACTCCTGGCGCTGGATCGTCAGGATCACCGACAGCACGGCATCGGCGTCGTCTTCCGTGAAACGCCTGATCTCGACCTCCGCCATCACAGGCTCCTTTCGCCTCAGGTCTGAGTGCCGCCGACCGTCACCTGATCCATGCGCAGATGCGGCTGGCCGACGCCGACGGGAACCCATTGGCCGCCCTTGCCGCAATTGCCGATACCGGTATCGAGCTTCATGTCGTTGCCGATCATCGATACCCGCTTCATCGCATCCGGGCCGTTGCCGATCAGCATCGCGCCCTTGATCGGCGCGCCGACCTTGCCGTTTTCGATCAGATAGGCCTCGGTGCAGCCGAAGACGAACTTGCCGGAGGTGATATCCACCTGGCCGCCGCCGAAGGAAACGGCATAGATGCCCTTCTTCACCGAGGCGATGATTTCCTCAGGCGGCTTGTCGCCGCCAAGCATATAGGTGTTGGTCATGCGCGGCATCGGCACATGGGCATAACCCTGGCGGCGGCCGTTGCCGGTCGGCGCCATACCCATCAGCCGAGCATTTTGGCGATCCTGCATATAGCCGACCAGCTTGCCGTTCTCGATCAGCACATTATAGCCGGAGGGAGTGCCCTCATCGTCGATGGTGATCGAGCCGCGGCGGTTGTCGATCGTGCCGTCGTCGACGACGGTGACACCGGGGGCGGCGACCATCTGGCCGAGCAGGCCGGCAAAGGCCGACGTCCTCTTGCGGTTGAAATCGCCTTCCAGCCCGTGACCGACGGCCTCGTGCAGCATCACGCCCGGCCAGCCGGAGCCGAGAACGACATCCATAGTACCCGCCGGCGCATCGATCGCCTCGAGGTTGACGAGCGCCTGACGCAGCGCCTCGTCGGCGCCATATTGCCAGCTGCCCTCGGCGATGAAGTCGCCGAAGCCGATGCGCCCGCCGCTGCCGTAGGAGCCGCTTTCCTGCCGATCGCCTTCGCCGACCATCACCGAAATGTTGATGCGCGTCATCGGCCGGATGTCGCGCACGCGGTGCCCGTCGGCGCGCAGGATGTCGACCACCTGCCAACTCGCCGCAACCGAGGCCGTCACCTGCCGCACCTTGTCGTTCTTGCCCCTGAGATAGGCGTCGATGTCCTGCAGGACCTTGACCTTTTCCTCGAAGCTCGGCTGGCCGATCGGGTTCTGGTCGCCGTAGAATTTCTTGTTGGTGCGTTGGGGGGCGGCGGCGTAAGTGCCGGAGTAGCCGCGTGTCACTGCGCCGACCGCATCCGCCGCCCGCTTCAGCGCCGCCACCGAGAGATCGCCGGCATGCGCGAAACCGACCGCTTCGCCGGCAACGGCGCGCAGGCCGAACCCCTGCTCGGTGTTGAAGCTGCCGCCCTTCAGCCGGCCATTGTCGAAGGTCAGCGCTTCGGCCTGCGCATGCTCGATAAACAGCTCGCCATCATCGGCGCCGGCGAGCGCCTCGGCGACCAGACCACGCATCGTGGCTTCGTCGGCATCGAATAGCGTCAGGAGATCGGTGGTCATGGTCTGGCTCCAATGGGCATGCGTTCAGAAATGCGCTTACGCACTTAGATAGGGCTCCAATTGATAAGGAGTGAAGCCCTGCCGTCGAATTTTCTTTGTTGAGCAAGTTCATCTCAGGAGATGGGAGTGCGCGCGAAGGAGATATAAGTGTTTTGTCGCATTGCCCTGCAGGGGCGTTCCCGCCGGATGGCTTTCCCCGCGCCAGCGTCAAGTTTGGCTGGAACGTCACCCTATCCTCCGTCATCCTCGGCCTTGAGCCGAGGATCCATCCCCGCCACCGAGGGTGCCGCGTGGATGCTCGGGTCAAGCCCGAGCATGACGGAGGGTGGGATAAGCCTATGGAGCAAGTACAGCGACGGGGGAGGGGGCGAGCGTAGTTGCGCTACGCTCGCATAGCCCTCAAGGCAGGGCGTCGAAGCCTTCGGCGAAGCCCTTGAGGTCGACCGGGATGCCGATGCCTTCTTCGGGTGTCTGGAAGACGATGAAGGTTGCCTGGGCGCCGCTGCGGAAGGTTTTCAGCAGTTCGTCCTCGAGCACGACCTCGGCATAACAGCCATCGGCGAAGCAGCGGACGAAATAGGCACGGCCGATATCCTTGCCGTCGACATTGAGGCCGAGGCCGTTCGGCAGCAGCACGCCGAGCGGCGCCAGCACGCGGAGAATCTTCGACTTGCGGTCGGCCGTCTTCAGCACGACGACGGAAAGCCCGACCTCCGGCCGATCCTCGGCGATGACGTTCTGCATCAGCGCGCATTGTTCGGTCGAGGCGCCTGCCGGCTTGTCGCAGACGACGGACCATGCGCCGTGATTGGATTTCACCGTGCCCGGCGCCTGCGGCTGGGTCTGGCCGGGTGTCACCTGGATATTCGGACTGGCCGCACTCGGCTGCTGCGGCGTCGTAGCGGGAGCCGGGGCAGGGGCGGCAGCCGGCGGTTTGGCCTGGGCCGGCGTGGGTTGCTGTTGTGCGAAAACGGGCGTCGTCGCTGCGGCCGCGATGCTGGCGGTCACGAGAAGCGACTGCGCGAGGGAACGGAAACCCATGGAAACCTCTGGATATCGAATCATTTGCGGCTATTGTTGAAGCTGCCCACCAAAAATGAAAAGCCCCACCCCGTGAAAACCGGGGGACTGCGGCGGAAATTGGACCTTTCGGAAATAATGTGTGGCGCGCGGGTTGGCCGGAAAGCCGATTTTTCATATGCTGATGAAAAACTTGGGATGTTTTGCCGTTCTGGCCTGCCTGTGCTTTCAGCAAAAATGCCGCATAGACAATTGCTCTGACCTGTTGCGGCAAATGCCAAACTGTGGTTTGAAGCGCTGAAGATGGCAAGGATTCTGCGTCCTATTTTGCAGGTCAAGCGCTCGAGGGAGATAATAAGGTGATGAAGAAGGCTTATGCAGCTCTGACCGCGCTGGTCTGTCTGCTTTTTGCTTCCGGCACATATGCCGACCAGCCAATGCCGTGGCAGGCGACGCTGCAGCCGGCGGCAACGCCGATCATGCGGGAGATCCACTGGTTCGAACAATATACCCTGTGGTTTATCGTTCCGATCACGCTCTTCGTTCTGGTCCTGCTCATCGTCGTCTGCTTCAAGTTCCGCGCCAGCGCGAACCCGGTTCCCTCGAGGACGAGCCACAACACGCTGATCGAGATTGCCTGGACCGTGGGGCCGGTCCTGGTGCTGCTTCTTCTTGCGATTCCCTCGTTCAACCTGCTGACGGCGCAGCTGACGCTGCCCGAAAACCCCGATGTGACGATCAAGGCAACCGCCACCCAGTGGCAGTGGAACTACGAATATGAAGGTTCGGGCGACAGCCCGCTCGCTTTCGACAGCTACCTGCTGAAGGATCAGGACCGCGCCGCGGCCGGCAAGGAAGACAAGTCGGTTTATCCCAGGCTTCTCGCCGTCGATAACGAGTTGGTCCTGCCGGTTAACAAGACGGTCCGCGTTCTCGTGACCTCTGCCCCGACCGACGTCATCCACGCTTTCGCCATGCCGTCCTTCGGCGTCAAGATCGATGCCGTGCCGGGCCGCCTGAACGAGACCTGGTTCAAGGCCGAGCGCGAAGGCCTGTTCTATGGCCAGTGTTCCGAGCTCTGCGGCAAGGACCATGCGTTCATGCCGATCGCCATCCGCGTCGTCTCCGAGGACAAGTACAAGCAGTGGCTGACCGCAGCCGCCAGCGACCTGCCCGGCGCCTACAAGACACTCATGGCCGCAACCGATGGTCCCGCAAAGACCCTCGACGTCGCCGAAGCACAGTAATTAAGGGGACCGGGACAATGGCTGGACCTTCCGCTCACGACGATCATTCTCATGATCACGACCACGCGCATGATGATCACGATCATGGGCACGGTGATCACCATGCGCACAAGCCGAGCTTTGCCAATCGCTGGCTGTTCTCGACGAACCACAAGGACATCGGCACGCTTTATCTGATCTTCGCGATCATTGCCGGCATCATCGGCGGCGCGCTTTCCGTCGCCATGCGCATGGAGCTGCAGGAGCCGGGCATCCAGATCTTCCATGGCCTGGCCTCGATGGTCTACGGCTATGAGGGCGATGCCGCCATCGACGGCGCCAAGCAGATGTTCAACATGTTCACCACGGCCCACGCGCTGATCATGATCTTCTTCATGGTCATGCCGGCGATGATCGGCGGTTTCGCCAATTGGATGGTGCCGATCATGATCGGCGCGCCCGACATGGCCTTCCCGCGTCTGAACAACATCTCCTTCTGGCTGATCGTTCCGGCCTTCGCGCTGCTCTTGCTGTCGATGTTCGTCGAGGGCCCGGCAGGCGCTTACGGTACCGGCGGCGGCTGGACGATGTATCCGCCACTGGCAACAACCGGTACGCCCGGTCCGGCGGTCGACCTTGCGATCTTCGCGCTCCATATTGCCGGCGCCTCGTCGATCCTCGGTGCGATCAACTTCATCACCACGATCCTCAACATGCGCGCTCCCGGCATGACGCTGCACAAGATGCCGCTGTTTGCCTGGTCGGTGCTGATCACCGCCTTCCTGCTGTTGCTGTCGCTGCCGGTCCTGGCAGGCGGTATCACCATGCTGCTCACCGACCGTAACTTCGGCACCTCCTTCTTCTCTCCGGAAGGCGGCGGCGACCCGATCCTCTACCAGCACCTGTTCTGGTTCTTCGGTCACCCCGAGGTCTACATCCTCATCCTGCCGGGCTTCGGCATGGTCAGCCACATCATCTCGACCTTCTCGAAGAAGCCGATCTTCGGCTACCTCGGCATGGCCTACGCCATGGTCGCGATCGGCGCCGTCGGCTTCGTCGTCTGGGCCCACCACATGTATACGGTCGGCCTGTCGCTCGACGCGCAGCGCTACTTCGTCTTCGCGACGATGGTCATCGCCGTTCCCACCGGTGTGAAGATCTTCTCCTGGATCGCGACGATGTGGGGCGGCTCGATCTCGTTCCGCACGCCGATGCTCTGGGCGATCGGCTTCATCTTCCTGTTCACGGTCGGCGGCGTTACCGGCGTCCAGCTCGCCAATGCCGGTCTCGACCGCTCGCTGCATGACACTTATTACGTCGTGGCCCACTTCCACTACGTTCTGTCGCTCGGCGCCGTCTTCGCGATCTTCGCCGGCTGGTACTACTGGTTCCCGAAGATGACCGGCTACATGTACAACGAGTTGGTCGGCAAGCTGCACTTCTGGGTCATGTTCATCGGCGTCAACCTGGTGTTCTTCCCGCAGCATTTCCTCGGCCTTGCCGGCATGCCGCGCCGCTACATCGATTATCCGGATGCCTTTGCCGGCTGGAACTATGTGTCCTCCATCGGCTCCTACATCTCGGCCTTCGGCGTGCTGATCTTCCTCTTCGGCGTCTTCGAAGCCTTCGCCAAGAAGCGCGTCGCCGGCGACAATCCGTGGGGCGAGGGTGCGACGACGCTCGAATGGCAGCTGCCTTCGCCGCCGCCCTATCACCAGTGGGAACAGCTTCCGCGCATCAAGTAATTGCGCGGGTGTCAGGACGCCGCATTCGATACGGCGTCCTGATATTCTGACATTCAGGACGGAATGATGACGGTCATCGACAATCACGGGACGCTTGCAAAGGACGGCGAATTGTCGGAAGCGAGTGCACGCGATTATTTCGAATTGCTGAAGCCGCGGGTGATGTCGCTCGTGGTGTTCACCGCCCTTGCCGGCCTGGTGCTGGCGCCGGGCCACATCCATCCCGTCCTCGGCCTGATCGCCATTCTCTGTATCGCCGTCGGCGCCGGCGCCTCCGGCGCTCTGAACATGTGGTACGATGCCGACATCGATGCCATCATGAGCCGCACCGCCAATCGTCCGATCCCGGCCGGCCGCATCGCCCCCTCGGAAGCGCTGGCCTTCGGCCTGGTGCTTTCGGGCTTTTCGGTGGTGATCCTCGGCCTTGCCGTCAACTGGCTCTCGGCCGGCATCCTTGCCTTCACCATCTTCTTCTACGCCGTCGTCTACACCATGTGGCTGAAGCGCTCGACGCCGCAGAACATCGTCATCGGCGGTGCTGCCGGCGCCTTTCCGCCGATGATAGGCTGGGCCTGCGTGACCGATAGTGTGACGATCGAGAGCACCGTGCTTTTCCTGATCATCTTCCTGTGGACGCCGGCGCATTTCTGGGCGCTGGCGCTGTTCAAGATGCGCGATTACGAGGCCGTCGGCGTGCCGATGCTGCCGAACGTCGCCGGCGAGCGGGTGACCAAACATCAGATCGTCGCCTATGCAGTGCTGACCGCCGTCTGCGCGGTGTTGCCAACCTTCCTCGGCTTCGCCAGCCTCGGCTATGGCCTGGTGGCCGCCGCCCTCGGCGCGATCTTCATCTACTGTTCCATCGCCGTCTGGCGGATGCCCGACGGCGATCTGAAGATGATCCCGGCAAAGAAGCTCTTCGGCTTCTCGATCTTTTATCTTTTCGCTGTGTTCTCCGCCTTGATGATCGACCGGCTGGCGTCGGTGCTGGTCTCGCATACGGGAGGTTGGTTCTGATGGAATTGGTCAAGCTCACGGAAAAGCAACTCAGGTCGCGCCGCAACCGCAACATCGCCCTGGGGCTGGTGCTTGCCGGCCTCGTCGTTCTCTTCTACGTGATGGCAATCGTGAAGATCGGCGGGGGAACGGCGGGATGAGCGACAACGCCGCCGCACCGAAAAAGCCGGGCCGCAACAACGGCGCCGTGGTGATGATGTGCCTGAGCTTCGTTTTCGGCATGGGCGCGATGAGCTACGCTGCCGTGCCGCTCTACCGGATCTTCTGCCAGGTCACCGGTTATAACGGTACGACCCAGCGCGTCGACCAGGTGTCGAGCGTCGTGCTCGACCGCACGATGCGCGTCACCTTCGACGCCAATGTCGCGCCCGGCCTGCAATGGGACTTCAAGCCGGTCGAGCGCGAGGTCAATCCGAAGATTGGCGAAACGATAAAGGTCCATTTCACCGCCGAGAATCGTTCGAACGAAACCCAGCGCGGCCAGGCGGTTTTCAACGTCACGCCGGGCGAGGCGGGCGTCTATTTCAACAAGGTGCAATGTTTCTGTTTTACGGAAACGGACCTGAAGCCGGGCGAGAAGCTCGACATGCCGGTGGTGTTCTACATCGATCCGGAAATCGTCAAGGCCGTGGAATCGAAGAACATCCGTACGGTCACGCTGTCATATACGTTCTACCCGAAAGAGGGTCCGAAGCCGCTGGCTTCGAATGAGGGTGGAGCGGTAAAGATTGAAAAGAAACTTTGATCAAGGCTCGTTTCCGGCTAAGCCGGGAGCCGAGTGAAGGAA
The DNA here is from genome assembly GCF_019685025.1 of Rhizobium sp. NZLR8. Lineage (NCBI taxonomy): Bacteria > Pseudomonadati > Pseudomonadota > Alphaproteobacteria > Hyphomicrobiales > Rhizobiaceae > Rhizobium > Rhizobium sp. NZLR8. The sequence continues at coordinate 70,221 of NZ_JABDVY010000013.1, forward strand.
GACATCCGGGGATAATACATGGCCGATGCTCATCAGAAAAATCACGACTATCACATCATTGATCCGAGCCCGTGGCCGATTATCGCCTCGCTCGGCGCCTTCCTCATGGCGATCGGCGGCGTCTGCTACATGCGTTACCTGAACGGCGGCTCGTTCAAGGTCGCCGGCTTCGAACTCGCCAATCCCTGGCTCTTCTACATCGGCTTCGCGCTGGTTCTCTACGTCATGTACGGCTGGTGGGCCGATACGGTGAAGGAAGCCCATGAGGGCGCCCACACCCGCGTCGTCTCGCTGCACCTGCGCTATGGCATGATCATGTTCATCGCTTCCGAAGTGATGTTCTTCGTTGCCTGGTTCTGGGCCTATTTCGACGCCAGCCTCTATCCGAACGAAGCGATTCAGGCCGCGCGCCTGCTCTATACCGGCGGCACCTGGCCGCCGAAGGGCATCGAGGTCCTCGATCCCTGGCACCTGCCGATCTACAACACCGTCATCCTGCTGCTTTCCGGCACGACGGTCACCTGGGCGCACCATGCGCTGTTGCACAACGACCGCAAGGGCCTGATCCAGGGCCTGACGCTGACGGTGCTGCTCGGCGTGCTGTTCTCCTGCGTGCAGGCCTATGAATATGCCCACGCGCCCTTCGCCTTCAAGAATTCGATCTACGGCGCGACCTTCTTCATGGCGACCGGCTTCCACGGTTTCCACGTCCTCGTCGGCACGATCTTCCTGGCTGTCTGCCTGATCCGCGCGATGCGCGGCGACTTCACCCCGAAACAGCATTTCGGCTTCGAGGCGGCCGCCTGGTACTGGCACTTCGTCGACGTCGTCTGGCTGTTCCTGTTCTTCTGCATCTACGTCTGGGGCGGCTGGGGCGCACCGGTCGCAGCCGGCTGATTGCAGCGATATTCAAATAGAAGGCGGGCCTCGTGCCCGCCTTTTTTATGGCTTGATGCGTGTCGCCCGAAAACGACGAAATGATGATTGCCTGACATTCGAGCGGCGAGGTGCCTCCATGGTTTTCTGGATAACTGGCGTGGTTGGTTTGGCGATCGCTTATCTCATCGGTTCCATGCCGACAGGTTATCTCGCGGGGAGACTGCTCAGGGGCATCGATATCAGGGAGCACGGGTCTCGGTCGATTGGCGCAACCAACGTATTGCGAACGCTGGGGAAGTGGCCTGCGTCGGCCGTTCTCCTGGTGGATGTGCTGAAAGGCGTGGGGGCAATCCTCTTTGCCTGCTGGTTTTATCCCTGGTTCCACAGATTGCTGTACGGCACGCCGCCAGGGCTTGATCTGGAAACCTGGCTGGCCTGGACTGTTTGCCTGGCCGGATTGGCCGTGTTGCTGGGCCATAGCCGGTCGATCTGGCTGAATTTCAAAGGTGGAAAATCCGTTGCGACCGGGCTCGGCGTATTGCTCGCAATATCCTGGCCGGTGGGTTTGGGCGCCGTGGCGGTTTTTGGCGGCGTCCTCGCCGTCTTCAGGATTGTGTCCCTTGCTTCGATGCTGGCGGCTTTGACCGCGATCGCCCTCATCTGCAGTCTGGAGCAGCCGGTGCCCTATCGCTTGCTGGTGATTGCAGGCGGCGTTTATGTGATTGCGCGCCATCGCGCCAACACCCAGCGACTGCTGGCGGGGACGGAGCCGCGCCTGGGGCAAAGCAGCCCGGAATCGAAAACGTCTGCGTGAATTCAGAGCCGCGACCTGGACTGTTGCCCGATCAGGTGCCTCGAACGGATTGAATGTCCTTCACCATGAGCGGACTGCTTCTGTCGGTGTCGACCATGACCCAGCCGAGCTTTTCGTAGAAAGGCACGGCATCCGGCGCGGCATGGACCTCCAGGCGGCAGAGGCCGTGCTTGGCCGATAGTTTCTCGACTTCGGACATCAAAATCCGCCCGAACCCTTGTCTCTGGTGTTCCGGCAGGATGGCGACAAGCCGCACGACACCGGTCACACCATCCGACAGATCGAGGCGGACTGTGCCGAGAGCAACGCCGTCCTTCCTCAGCAGGAGCGGTATATGGCGCGCCTCATGCTCATCCGGATGCTGGTCATCGTAACCGTCGAGGCCGCGCAGTTCGAACAATACATGCCGCCGAATGGCATGATAGGCTTGCCAGCCCGCGGCCTCTTTCACCTGCTGAAGTTCTATAGCCATCAGCGCGCGCCAGCAATCCGCTCGAAAGCCGAAGGCACTGGAATGCCGAGATCCAGCCGCAAGCGGATCGCCTCGGCGCATTCGAGCGCGGTGAGCACCGACGTATCGACCTCCATGTCATAGATGCCCGGCCGGTGCACTTCATCCTGCCAGCGCTGCACCGGCTCGGGGACCGGCACCGCTTCGCTGGCGCGGAGATAGAGTGTCTCGCGGCCTTCTTGTTTGAATTCCCGCCGCTGCATGATCGTCTCGATCGGACAGTGCACGCCGACGAACAGCACGGAAAAGCCTTCCAGGCGTCGGGTACAGTCGCCGAGGATGCCGAGCGGCTGCGAGTAGCTGTCATGATGGCCGAGATCGGCCACTACATTGAGCCCCAATCCGGCGTGGATGGCGATCGACTCATAAAGGGCCGCATAGAGGAACGGCACCAGTTCTTCGAGTTCCGGCCGCTCACCGCCGGGCCTCAGGCCGATGCCGGGCAGGAAACGCTTCGGCGTCATGGTATTGTAGCTGTCGACGCCGAGGTTGATCCACGGCCCCTCGAATTCCTCCTGGATTGCGCGCGCAATGCTGGATTTTCCGCTTCTCGGCGCACCGTTCAGGATAATGATCTGTCCGGCATGGTTATCGCTCGTCATCAGTTTTCTTCTTCTGTTTGGCGCGAATCACCAACAGGTGGACGCGCAGGCATTTCCATTCGGGATGCGAATACTTTATGGGAGAGTTAAGGCAGCATGGACTGCCGAGAAGGAATGGCATGAGCGAAGATAGCGCCCATTATCCCCCCGTCGACCCGGTCAAGACAGGCATCAAGGGCTGCTGCCCGCGCTGCGGCCAGGGCAAGCTGTTCGATGGTCTGCTCGGGCTCAAGCCGCGCTGCGCGTCCTGCGGCCTCGATTATTCCTTCGCCGATTCCGGTGACGGCCCGGCCGTTTTCGTCATCCTCATCGTCGGCTTCATCGTCATAGGCATGGTATTGTGGCTGCAGGTGAATTACGGGCCGCCGATCTGGGTGCACATCCTGCTCTTCGGGCCGCTGACGATTATCCTGTCGCTGCTGACGCTGCACTGGTTCAAGGGCATCCTGATCGCCATGCAATACCGCCATAATGCCCGCGAAGGACGCCTGAGTGACTGATATAGAGCACGTAATGCCGCGCCGCCGGCTGCCTGTCATCACCGGCATCCTGGTACTGATCGCCCTTGCCATCCTGATTTCGCTCGGCACCTGGCAGGTGGAACGCCTCCACTGGAAGGAAGGCCTGCTTGCCGATATCGCCGCGCGCCAGCTGGCTGCCCCCGTTCCGCTTGCCGATATCGAGGCGATGGCAGCAAGCGGCGGCGACATCGAATATCGCAGGGTCACCGCCACCGGCCGCTATATCAACAACAAGGAGCGGCACTTCTTCGCCACCTGGCGCGGCCAGACCGGCTTCTACGTCTATACGCCCCTCGAGCTTGCCGACGGGCGCACGCTCTTGGTCAATCGCGGCTTCGTTCCCTATGAGAACAAGGAGCCGGAAATGCGCATGCAGGGCCAGCTGACCGACCAGCAGACCGTCACCGGCCTGGCCCGCGAAAAACTTCCCGGCAAACCCTCCTGGGTGGTGCCGGACAACGACGTCGCCAAGAACATCTTCTACTGGAAAGATCTCGACGTCATGGCCGAAAGCGTCGGGCTGGACAAGGCGCGCGTCATTCCGTTTTTCGTCGATGCAGATTCCACCCCCAATCCGGCCGGCCTGCCGATCGGCGGCGTCACCCAAGTGGCTCTGCCGAACGACCACCTGCAATATGCCTTCACCTGGTACGGGCTTGCCGCCGTGCTCGTCACCGTGGTCGGGATCTCCTGGTTCCGCAAACCCGGCAAGCAGCCTGCGCAATAGTATCGCTTCAATTCTCGCTTATATTGGGCTAGAGGTCCCTAAATCTCTCAACCCGGAACAGACATGAATATTGCGGCGAAACCTCCTTTGACGATCAGGCTCTGCGGCCCGCGCGGCTTCTGCGCCGGCGTCGACCGCGCCATCCAGATCGTCGTGCTGGCGCTGAAATCCTATGGCGCGCCAGTCTATGTGCGCCACGAGATCGTCCACAATCGCTACGTCGTCGAGGGGCTGGAGGCCAAGGGCGCCGTCTTCGTCGAGGAGCTCGACGAGATCCCGGCCGAGCATCGCGCCCAGCCGGTGGTCTTTTCAGCCCATGGCGTGCCGAAATCCGTGCCGGAGGATGCGGCGAGCCGCAACCTGTTCTATCTCGACGCCACCTGCCCGCTGGTCTCCAAGGTCCACAAGCAGGCGATGCGCCACAATCGCCTCGGCCGCCATGTCGTCCTCATCGGCCATGCCGGCCACCCCGAGGTGATCGGCACGATGGGGCAGCTGCCGGAGGGTTCGGTTTCGCTGATCGAGACGATCGAGGATGCCGACGCCTATGTTCCCGTTGACGCCGACAATCTTGGCTATGTCACCCAGACGACGCTGTCGGTCGACGATACCGCCGGCGTCATCACCCGCCTGCACGAGCGCTTCCCGAATCTGACGGCGCCGGCAGCGGACTCGATCTGTTATGCGACGACCAACCGCCAGGAAGTGGTGAAGCAGGCAGCTCCCGGCTGCGATCTCTTCATCATCGTCGGCGCGCCGAATTCCTCCAATTCCAGGCGCCTCGTCGAAGTGGCGCTGAGGGCAGGGGCGAAGAAATCGATCCTGGTGCAGCGCGCCGCCGAACTCGACTGGAACGAGATCGGCACGATTTCGACGCTCGGCCTTTCCGCCGGCGCCTCCGCTCCCGAGGTCATCGTCAATGAGATCATCGAGGCGTTCCGCGCCCGCTTCGACGCCCGCGTCGAGCTGGCCGAAACGGTGCGGGAGACCGAAAATTTCCTCGTCAATCGCGAATTGCGCAGCATCGAGCTGACGGCGGCCGACATGGCCTTCGTCAACGGCTGATCATTTTAAAACCCTATCGCGACCCCGGATCGTCAGTCCGGTGGATCCAATAACAGCAATGCATGAAGGCGAGACCTCACTTGGCAGTCTATACCGATATCGCCGAAGACGATCTGAAATGGTTCCTGACGGAATATGACGCGGGCACGCTGCTCTCCTACAAGGGGATCGCCGAAGGCGTCGAAAACTCCAATTTCCTGCTGCACACCTCCAAGGACCCGCTGATCCTGACGCTCTATGAGAAGCGGGTGGAAAAGACCGATCTGCCGTTTTTTCTCGGCCTGATGCAGCATCTTGCCGCCCGCGGCTTGTCCTGCCCGCTGCCGCTGCCGCGCCGCGATGGCGCGCTGCTCGGTTCGCTTTCCGGCCGCCCGGCGGCGCTGATTTCCTTCCTCGAAGGCATGTGGCTCAGAAAGCCGGAAGCCAAGCATTGCCGCGAGGTCGGCCGGGCGCTGGCCGAAATGCATGTCGCCGGCGAAGGTTTCGCGCTGAAGCGCCCGAACGCGCTTTCGATCGACGGCTGGCAATCGCTCTGGGAGAAGTCCGAGGCACGCGCCGGCGAGGTCGAGCCCGGCCTGCAGAACGAGATCCGCAGCGAACTCGATTTCCTCTCCGCCGCCTGGCCGAAGGGCCTGCCGGCTGGCGTCATCCACGCCGACCTCTTCCCCGACAATGTCTTCTTCCTCGGCGATCGGCTCTCCGGCCTGATCGATTTCTATTTCGCCTGCAACGACCTGCTCGCCTATGACGTCTCGATCTGCCTGAATGCCTGGTGTTTCGAAAAGGACGGCGCTTACAACATCACCAAGGGCACGGCGATGCTCGAGGGTTACCAGAGCGTGCGCCCGTTGAGCGAAGCCGAAATCGCCGCCTTGCCGGTGCTGTCGCGCGGTTCGGCGCTGCGGTTCTTCCTGACGCGGCTCTATGACTGGCTGACGACGCCTGAGGGCGCCATGGTCACCAAGAAGGACCCGCTTGAATATCTCCGCAAACTGCGCTTCCACCGGCAGATCAAATCGCCGGCCGAATATGGATTGAGCCTATGAAACACGTCGATATCTTCACCGACGGCGCATGCTCCGGCAATCCCGGCCCCGGCGGCTGGGGCGCGGTGCTGCGTTATGGCGACACCGAAAAAGAGCTGTGCGGCGGCGAGGCGGATACCACCAACAACCGCATGGAACTGCTGGCGGCAATCTCGGCGTTGCAGGCATTGAAGAGCCCGTGCGAGGTCGATCTCTATACCGACAGCGCCTATGTCAAGGACGGCATCTCCAAGTGGATTTTCGGCTGGAAGAAAAACGGCTGGAAGACCGCCGACAAGAAGCCGGTGAAGAATGCCGAGCTCTGGCAGGCGCTGGAAGAAGCCCGCAACCGCCACACGGTGACGCTGCACTGGGTCAAGGGCCACGCCGGCCACCCGGAAAACGAACGCGCCGATGAACTTGCACGCAGGGGCATGGAGCCGTTCAAGAAGGGCAAGGCGGTTTCGTTCTAAGTAAGCCGGATAATGGGCAGGATTGTTTCTCCTGCTGCTCGAGGCGCTGCCACGATTCCCCTTCTCCCCAGCGGGGAGAAGATGCCGGCAGGCAGATGAGGGGGTGAGCGGCGAGCGCGAATGCGCTGAGCGCGAGCGAAGGGCAATGATGAAGGGCACGCCGTGCGTGCACCCTCATCAGACCCTTCGGGCCACCGACCGCGGTCGAGCCACAGGTCTCGACCCGTCCTTCGGACCCCCGCTGGGGAGAAGAGGAAGCAAGCAGCAGCTCTCTCGCGCCGCCGCCTGCTACGATGCCGCCGCGCCTTGGATCAGCCGGTGCAGATATTCGAGCTTGGCCACGACAGGTGAGGAGAGCACGAAGGGGTAGGAATCCGGTTGGCCCATGCTGCGCTGGATGGCGTTGATCGCCAGGCTGAGCGGCACCCAGGCGCTGACCAGCTGTTCGGCGCTCCTTGCCCGGTAGGGGAGGAAATCCACCTCGCCGGCGATTTCCTCATGGCCGCGAGGATCGATGGCGATGCCGAAGGCGCGGGCGGTTTCGAGCGTATCGACGATATGGAGGTAGTGGGCGAAACATTCGGCAAAATCCTCCCAGGGGTGGGATGCCGCATAGGCGCTGATGAAATTGTCCTGCCATCCCGAGGGCGCGCCGCCGGCATAGTGGTTTTGCAGCGCGGCTGCATAATCCTGCCGCTCGTCGCCGAAGACGGCGCGGAAATCCGCCTGGCCGTTGCGGTCGCGCACCAGCTTGTTCCAGATGAAATGGCCGGTCTCATGGCGGAAATGGCCAAGCAGGGTGCGATAGGGTTCGTTCATCGAACTGCGCGCCTGCTCGCGCGTCGCATCGTCGGCCTCTGCGGCGCGGATGGTGATCAGCCCTTCCTCGTGGCCGGTCATGGCCGGCACGACGTAGCCGTTGCTCTCGATCGAATCTTCGAGGAAATCGAACACCAGGCCACCTTTCGGATCTTGCGCCCGATCGGGATGCGGCAGCCTCCAGCGCAACAGCGAATAAAACAGATGACGCTGCGCCTGGCTGATGCGCCGCCAGCGATCGATTCCGTTTTGGGTATCGGTGTTCGGAACCAGCCGGTTATGGCGGCAGGCAACGCAGAATTCGCTTTCGCCATCGCCATCCACCAGCCAGTTGCAGATATCGAGGCCGGCATTGGCGCAGAAGCGGACTTCACGGTCGGGGTCCGAAACGAGCTGCCAAAGCGTTTCGTCGCGCGGCTCCAGCGCATGCATGGCGAGATCGCCGGGCAGGAAGCCGAGGCGATGGTTGCAACGGACGCATTGGCGGTTGTCGAAGTGGACGACCTGATCGCAATTGTCGCAGGCGAAAAGCTTCATCGTATATCTCTGCACAGCCTGAGTGTGGTGGATTAAAAATGCCTGCCGCGCGAGGGGCGCAGCAGGCATGGTTCATGACGGATGAGCTTGCGGCTCAGAGCCGGTCGACGGCGCCCTTGAGCTTGTCCTTGACCTTGCCGGTTGCGACCTGTCCCTTGCCTTTGGCTTCCTGAACGGTGCCCTTGGCCTGCATTTCGCGATCATCCGTGGCCTTGCCGACGGCCTGTTTGGTCTTGCCGGCAATTTCGTTTGCCTTGCCGGAAATCTTGTCGCTGGTGCTACCCATAGGTGATGTCTCCTTCGTCAGCACGGGCCTCTTGCCCGTGTTTGCCGAAGTGAAACGTCAATCGCAACTATTCGTTCCCGCCACATTCAGGCCAGTCGGCTCAGGCATGCCCGGCTTCGGCCGAAAGCATGGCAGCGGTAACGCCCATGCCGGCGAGCGCCCGCTCGTATTTGTCGTCGAGGCTGCGGTCGAAGATCAGTTCCTCATTGGCCGCGCAGGTGAGCCAGCCATTGTTGACGACCTCGTTTTCCAGCTGGCCGGCCGACCAGGAGGAATAGCCGAGCAGCATCGTCGCGCGCGTCGGCCCATCGCCCTTGGAGATGGCGCGCACGATGTCGAGCGTCGCCGTCAGGCAGATGTCGTCGCTGACGGGGATCGAGGAGTCGCTGGAGTAATCGTCCGAATGCAGCACGAAGCCGCGGCCGCTTTCCACCGGGCCGCCGGTCTGGATCGGGAAGTCGCGCGCTCGCTTCGGCAGCACGATCGAATCTTCCTGCTTGATCATATCGAGATGCAGCAGCACATCGGTGAAGGTGAGGTTCTGCGGGCGGTTGATGACGAAGCCCATGGCGCCGGCATCCGAATGAGCGCAGATATAGATCACCGTGCGCGCAAAATTGCGGTCTTCGATGCCGGGCATGGCGATGAGGAACTGGCCATCGAAGAAGCCACGTTCCCGTCTGTTCTTCAGCGTCGATAAGGACATCGTTCCTCCTGCTGCCAACCGCACCGAGGCTTGACAAGAGAAACATGGGCCAATGTCACACATCAATCAACCAAAAATGAAGATTTAAATCGCCGCGACTTCTGGCGGCCAAACAGCACTTTCGATAAACCTTTGTTCCATGATGATTATTTCCTCGGTCCCGCGCCGGCTTTTAATTACGGTCGTCTCAATGGGCGCAGCCCTCGCCGCCCATTGTTCGGCCCACGCGGAAATGAGCGCCTGGGCGGAGAACGAAGGCGGCCGCATGCGCCTCGTCGCACTGGCGCCCGATGCCGCCGGCAAAATCCGCGCCGCTCTGCAGATCGAGCCGAAAGCCGGTTGGATCACCTATTGGAAAGAGCCCGGAAACACCGGCATTCCGCCTCAGTTCAGCATGGCGGCGGGCAGCGGCGTGACGCTCGATGCCATCGGCTATCCCGTTCCGAAGCATTTCTTCAACGGCGCGGTCGAGGATATCGGCTATGACGCGCCGGTAACGCTGCCGCTGTCGCTGAAAGCGGCAGGCAAAGGCGAAGTCGAGATCGACGCCTTGGCCTTCATCGGCATCTGCAAAGATATCTGCATTCCCTTCCAGGCGAATTTTCAGCTGAAGCTTGGCCCTGCCATCCAGTCGCACCGCCAAGAGGAGGCGATCCTTGCGGCGGCCGATGCAAGCCTGCCGAAGCCGCCATCGGCCGATTTCGATGTGACGGCGCATGCGATGGCGGCTGACCGGAAGACGCTGTCGCTGACGCTGGCCTTGCCGGCCGAGGGCAAGGGCGCGCCCGATATCATCGTCACCGGGCCGAGCGGCTATGCCTTCACCAAGCAGATCGGCGGCAAACGCGACGGCGCTGCCTTCAAGACCGATGTCGCCATCGGCAAGCTGCCGAAGGATTACGACATATCAGGCAAGCGCTGGGGCGTACTGGTGATCGATGGCGAAAGGGCAATGGAGACGACCGTTCCTTTTGAGTGACGGGCTTGCCTTTGAATGCTCGGCCTTGCCTTTGAAGGAGCGGATCTTATAGTCGCCGACAATCCCTCTGCGGTGCCCGCCGCCGCCAAGCCAGAACCCGCCAAGCCAGAACCCCAACAAGCCGGCCCCCAAAAGCCGGAATTCAAGGAGAAAACCATGACCATCGCGATCGGCGACAAGCTTCCTGCCGCCACCTTCAAGGAAAAGACCGCTGACGGCCCGGTCGAAATCACCACGGACCAGCTCTTTTCCGGTAAGCGCGTCGTGCTGTTTGCCGTGCCGGGCGCCTTCACGCCCACTTGCTCGCTGAACCACCTGCCGGGTTATCTCGAAAACCGCGACACCATCCTTGGCAAAGGCGTCGACGACATCGCCGTTGTCTCTGTCAACGACTGGCATGTGATGGGCGCCTGGGCGCAATCCTCCGGCGGCATGGGCAAGATCCACTTCCTCGCCGATTGGGACGCCGGCTTCACCAAGGCCGTCGGCCTCGACGCCGACCTCTCCGCCGGCGGCCTCGGCCTTCGCTCCAAGCGTTATTCGATGCTGCTGGAAGACGGCGTGGTCAAAGCCCTCAACATCGAGGAAAGCCCCGGCCAGGCCACGGTCTCGGGTGCAGCCGCGATGCTGGAATTGCTCTGAGCTTTCGATGGGTATCTGCCACTTAATACCTGGAAATCGACGCACTGAGTTTGGCCTATTGGCCCCCAACCCTCTGTCATCCCAGGCCTTGAGCCTGGGATCCACGCCCGGCGCTGATCGAGGACAAAGTGGATCCTCGGGTCAAGCCCTGGGTCAAGCCCGAGGACGACGGAGGGTGGGGCGGCTTTTGGAGCAAGGGCAGCGACGTGTGGGGACAAGTTGCATTGTGATCAACCAGAGGAACCGAACGCTCGGTATTGGGTGCGACATCTAAGCTGGAGCGCTGCGCCTGCGCGCATCAACAGATGAAGGCGCGGCCGTTCAGTCGGCCTTTTCCAATTGTTTGGGCAGTCCTGAGGTGTGATGCAGAAAAGTGCGAGCGGGTTTCGGCGGCTCTCAGGGCCATCCCCATTGCCCAGCCAGGCTTCCGATAGTGGCAAACGCGCCAAACAGCAGCATCAGCGGAAAAACCCGCTTTGCATACCAGCCGTGTTCGCCGGGAGTCATTTTCATCGGGTCGCGACGGCTCGTGATGGCTGGAAACATCAGCCAGAGCACAATAACGAACGTCACGCCTGCTGCGGCAAAGAATATGGCGCTTGTCATGGCCAGACACTACAACTTCGTTGAAATTCATCAATGATGTTTCGGCATCCTGAGTGCAGCGCACGCCAACGGCGAGTTTGGCAGAACCACGCTCCCAATCTCCTTCATCCCAGGCCTCCGAGCCTGGGATCCACGCCCGGTGCCGATCGAGAGCAGAGTGGATCCTCGGGTCAAGCCCGAAGAGGACGGAGGGTGGGGTGGCTTTTGGAGCTAGGACCGCGGCGTTTGGCCGGATGCACGCCCATTGTGCTTCTCGTCGGTCGCCCTCGCTAACGTCCGGCAGGCTCGGGCTTGGCCTCGAGCACAATGTCGCTGCTGGCCGACGCTGCTTCGACAGGTTCAGCCTCCACTCCGGCCTGATCATGGAGCAAGTCTGGCCTGACGCACTTGGCTGTCAAATGGCCGCACCTCGCTATCCCGCAATAACAACTTCGCGACGAAGCCGCGCCTCAATCTCGCCGCAATCGTTATAACATAACAGTAATGTTATTACATTTGTAGGATGAACCATGCCCCCGAGTCCCGACCGCCCCTTCGTTAGCCTGCTGGGACAGTCGGCTCTATCCAGGGTGATCGGCATCTCGCTGGTCGTTGCCGCCCTTTGGCTGGCCATTCATTGGGCGGTTCTGCTGCCATGACGCCGGCGATCCGTCTCGACAATCTGACGGTCGCCTATAACCGGCATCCCGCCATCCACCATGTCTCCGGCGCCTTTGCGCCGGGCAGCCTGACGGCGATTGCCGGGCCGAATGGGGCGGGCAAGTCGACGTTGTTGAAGGCGATTATGGGTGAGCTTCGCCCGGCCGAAGGCAGGGTCGAGCACCGGCTGGGGCGAGCGGAGTTCGGTTATCTCCCGCAGGCGGCCGAGATCGACCGGCGTTTTCCGATCTCGGTCATCGACACCGTCATGCTCGGCGCCTGGAAGACGGCAGGAGCCTTCGGTCGAATTGCTGCGGCCGAGGTGAAGAGGGCAGGCGAGGCGCTATCTGCCGTCGGCCTCGAAGGTTTTGGAAAACGTCATGTCGGATCGTTGTCGGCCGGCCAATTCCAGCGTGTGCTGTTTGCCCGCCTGCTGCTGCAGGATGCCGGCATCATCCTGCTCGACGAGCCGTTTACGGCAATCGATGCCCGCACCACCAGGGACCTGATCGATATCGTCACCCGCTGGCATGGCGAGGGCCGCACGGTGATTGCCGTGCTGCATGATTTCGAGCTCGTGCGCGCGCATTTTCCCGAGACCCTGCTGCTTGCCCGCGAGCTTGTCGGCTGGGGCCCGACCGCCGAGGTCATGTCTTCAGTCAATCTGCTGAAGGCCCGCGCCATGGCCGAGCGCTGGGATGAGGATGCCGAGGCTTGCGGCCCTGAACAGGCGCCGGCGGCATGACGGCTTACGATCTCTTCTTCGCGCCGTGTGCCGATTTCGGTTTCATGCGCCGGGCGCTGGTCGCCTGCCTTTGCCTCGGACTCGGCTCCGGGCCGATCGGCGTCTTCCTGATGCTCAGGCGCATGAGCCTGATGGGCGATGCCATGAGCCATGCCGTGCTGCCGGGGGCGGCGATCGGTTACCTCGTCGCCGGCTCGCTGTCGCTGACGGCGATGGGCCTCGGCGGCCTTGTCGCCGGCCTGTCGGTGGCGCTGCTTTCCGGCGCCGTCAGCCGGATGACCGTGCTGCAGGAGGATGCGAGCTTTGCCAGCTTCTATCTCGCGTCGCTGGCGCTCGGCGTGCTGATCGTCTCGCTGCGCGGTTCGAATATCGATCTGCTGCATGTGCTCTTCGGCACCATTCTGGCGATCGATGCTCCGGCCCTTTATCTGATCGGCGCGATCACCTCGCTGACCCTCGTCATCCTCGCGGTCATCTACCGGCCGCTGGTGGCCGAATGTTTCGATCCCGGCTTCCTGCGCGCCGTCGGCGGGCGTGGCCCGGTCTATCACGTCCTCTTTCTGCTGATGGTGGTCTTGAACCTCGTCGCCAGCTTCCAGGCGCTCGGCACATTGATGGCGGTCGGCCTGATGATGCTGCCGGCGGCGGTCGCCCAGCTCTGGTCGCGCAGCTTAGCCGTGATGATGGCGATCGCTGCTTCAAGTGCCGCCGCCTCCGGCTATCTCGGCCTGATCGCCTCCTACCATCTCGAACTCGCCTCCGGCCCGACGATCATCATGACGGCGGCGATCCTCTACGCCTTTTCGATCTTTTTCGCGCCCTCGGGCCTCGCCAGGCGCTTCTTTCCCGCCCGCATCTGAAGGGCTGATTCCCAAGGAGACCTCGATGACATCGCACAGACTGCTTCTCTCCGCAGCAATCCCCGCTCTGATGGCGCTGTCGGCCATGCCGGCCTCCGCCGAAACGCTGAAGGTGGTTGCCTCCTTCACCGTGCTTGCCGATGTCGTCAGGGAGGTGGGCGGCGACCATGTTGACGTGAAGAGCCTCGTTGGGCCGAACGGCGATCCCCATGAATTCGAGCCGTCGCCGGCCGACGCCAAGAATTTGAACGCGGCTCAAGTGACCTTCGTCAGCGGCGAAGGGCTGGAAGGCTGGATGGACCGGCTGATCACCGCCTCGGGCTACAAGGGCAAGCCGGTCACCGTCTCCGAAGGCATCGACACCCGCACCATGGATGAGGACGGCGAAAAGATCACCGATCCGCATGTCTGGAACAGCCCGGTCAACGTCAAGATCTGGGTCGCCAATATCGAGAGGGCGCTGTCATCTGCCGACCCCGCCGATGCCGCGGCGTTCAAGGCCAATGCCGAGACGTATACAAAGAGGCTGGACGAATTGAACACCTACGCCCACGCGAAATTCGACAAGGTAGCCGACGATCGCCGCAAGGTGCTGACCAGCCATGACGCCTTCGGTTATTTCGGCCGCGAGTATAATGTCAGCTTCCTCGCGCCCCTCGGCCTTTCCACCGAAAGCGAGGCATCGGCCGCCGACGTCGCCAAACTGATCGAGCAGATCAAGGGCGAGCACGTGAAGGCCTATTTCTTCGAGAATTCCAACGATCCGCGCCTGGTCAAGCAGGTCGCCAAGGCAACCGGTGCCGAGCCCGGCGGCGAGCTCTATGTCGAATCGCTGTCCGACGCCAAGGGACCGGCGCCGACCTACGAGAAGATGTTCCGCTACAATGTCGACCAGCTCGCCGCCGCCATGGCGAAATCGAGCTGAGCTGGCGCACAGTCAGGCTGCGGCCCGGTGCTCGTCACGGGCCGCAGTCCACACCTCGCGCGCCGCATCGACATTCATGATTGCGATGCCGATCCCGACGATCAGGTCGGGCCACGCCGACGTCCAGAAAAACGCGGTGATCAATCCCGCACCGACGATGGCGATATTCGCGACCGCGTCGTTGCGGGCGGACAGGAAGGCCGCCTTCGTCAGGCTTCCGCCGTGATGACGAAAGCGGGCGAGCAGCAAGGCGCAGCCCAGATTGACGACGAGGGCGCCGAGGCCAGTCAGGGATAACGCAAAGGCCTCGGGCGCAACAGGCACGGTGAACTTCTGCCAAGCGGTCCAGATCGTGGCGATCGCCGGTGCGAGCAGAATTGCGGCGAGCGCCATGCCGACGCGGGCTCGCGACCGCATCGACCAGCCGAGCGCCATCAGGATCAACAGATTGACCGAGGCATCTTCGAGGAAATCGACCGAGTCTGCGAAAAGCGAGACAGACCCGATCGAAAGGGCGACCGTGAACTCGATTCCGAAATAGGCGAGGTTCGCGAGCGCGACGATCGTGACGGCGCGGCGAAGGGCGGAACTTTGCATATCCGTATCAGTCTTTTCCATAAATCAGCCGAGGACGGCGCTGTTTGCTCGCGGCTGCGAGACACTGCTGCAAGCCTAAGTGCAGCATGTCCTTGCAGCACAAGGGGAGGGCCGCTCGGGCCGATCCCGTTTTCGCGTAGACCGCTTGCGGCTCTTACAGATTGAGGTCGAAGACCAGGATGCCGGCAAGGCCTCCATCCGTCGAAGAGACGATACGCTCGCCAACGGTCGCATGCTCGGGATGGATGAGATAGGCGTCGCGAGCCTCAGCACTCTCAAAGGTCACGGCAAAACCGTCGACGAAGCCGCCGTGCAGCCCCTCGGGCGAAACGTTCGGCCCGTATTTGATATCAAGGATGCCGGGAATAACCTGCTTGAGGGCGGCGATCGCCGCAAACAGCGACTGCTTGTCGTCGCTCGTCACCGCGGTCTTCAGCCGCAGGAATACGCAGTGCAGGATCATCAGTGCTCCTCCCGATTTTCTGTGCCGGCAGAATAGCCGCGAAAGCCGGGAGGGCAATGAGATTATTTCCACGCCGGCGTTGCGGCGTGAAGCTGGCTCTTTTGTTTATGCAGGTCGGTGTCTCGGAACCGCTGCACACGTCCTGATGACATGCATTGATCAGCTCGCCAGCTTCATCGCTGCTGGCGACTGGCTGGCGCGCGAAACTGCGCCGCCGAGGCCGAAGCGGCCGACGACCGCTGCCAGGTTCTCCGTTTCCTGCGCAAGCCCCT
Source organism: Rhizobium sp. NZLR8 (assembly GCF_019685025.1). Lineage (NCBI taxonomy): Bacteria > Pseudomonadati > Pseudomonadota > Alphaproteobacteria > Hyphomicrobiales > Rhizobiaceae > Rhizobium > Rhizobium sp. NZLR8. The sequence continues at coordinate 85,914 of NZ_JABDVY010000013.1, forward strand.
GTGCTGCGGCCGTCGTCTCTTCGACCATGGCGGCGTTCTGCTGGGTAACCTTGTCCATCAGATCGGCGGCGGCGGAAACTTCCCGCAGGCTGATTGCCTGCGCCTGCGCGCTGGTGGCGATTTCATTGACCGTATCGCTCATGCCGACAACGCGATCGACGATCTTGGAGAGCGCCACACCGGTTTCTTCGACCAGGTTGACGCCGGTCTGAACCTGCGACGACGACATCGAGATCAGCCCGCTGATTTCCTTTGCCGCCTGGGCGGAGCGTTGCGCCAGTTCCCTGACCTCCTGGGCGACGACGGCAAAGCCCTTGCCGGCTTCACCGGCCCGCGCTGCCTCGACGCCGGCATTGAGCGCCAGCAGGTTGGTCTGGAAGGCGATTTCGTCGATCACCCGGATGATATTGCCGATCTTGCCGGAGGAGCCCTGGATTTCGGTCATCGCCTCGATCGCACGGGCAACGACTTCGCCGCCCTTTTCGGCATCGGCGCGGGCAAGCTTCATCGTTTGCTGCGCGCTGTTTGCCCCTTCGGACGTGTCGTTGACGCCGCGGGTGACTTCACCGAGTGCCGCGACCGTTTCCTCCAGTGAGGCGGCCTGCTGTTCCGTGCGCCGCGCAAGATCGTTCGACGCCGTCGAAATCTCGCCGAGGCCTGAGCGGATGGTGTAAACGGCGTGGACGACGTTGCGGATGGTGTCTTCCAATGCGGAAACCGACGTATTGAAGTTCGCCCGGATCGTCTCGAATTCCGGCGCCACCTTGTCGTTCATCCTGACGGTCAGATCGCCCGAAGCCAGAAGGCCGAACCGGCTCTGCACGACTTCGACGAAATGGTGCAGATCCTCGGCCTTGGCCTGCTCGAGGTCGCCCTGGCGTTTGCGGTCGGTTTCGACCTGCGCCTGAAGCGTCTCCTGCTCGTCCTTGAGCGCCTCGCCGCGGGCGAGTTGATGGCGGAATTTTTCGAGCGCGCTCTTCAGGCTTCCAAGCTCGTCGGCGCTGCCATTATGGTCGATCTGCTCGCGATAATTCCCGCCCGCCATCTTCTGGACGGCGCTCAGAATCCCCTTCAGCGGCTTGCCGATCAGGGTGCGGCTCGCCGTCAGGATGACGCCGAGCATCACGGCCAGAATAAGAAGTCCGCCAATGACCGTATTGTAGATCTGTTGCCAAACCGGCGCCGAGAAGGTTGCGGCCGGCACATCCAGGACCGCCGCCCAGGTGGTGTTCATTCCGCGGGCGGTAAACGGATAGACCAGGCGGACGGCGCCATCAGGCAAACCAGATATCACCCGCATCTTGCCGTCGGCCAGCGCCTGCTTGACGTCATCTGCGCCGGCATCGGCGTAGTCCTTCATCAGATTGTCTTTGTCGGGATGGGCGAGCCACTTGCCGTCATTGGCAAGCAGCATGACCCGCCCGCCATCGAAGGGGTGCATCTGCGTCAAGGCGGCTGTGAGATCATCGAGCTTGATATCGACGCCGGCAAGGCCAACGACAGTCCCGTTCACTTGCATCGGCACCGAAACCGAGGTGACGAGCTTATTCATGTTGGTCAGATAGGGAGAGGTGATGATCGCCTTTCCGCTCTTCAGCGGCGCGCTGTAATATTCGTCCTCAGGCTTGATGCTCCATGTCGAGAATTCCATCTTGCCGTCATCGCCCTTGGTCCAATACGGCGTGAAAATACCTTCCTTGTTCAAGGCCTCCGTGCCGGTTGTCGGGTGGGGACCGTCGATCAATTCGCACATCCAGGCGCCGAACACGCTCGGATATTGCGGAGCCACGGCCTTGATCATCGCAACGATGTCGGCCCGGCTTTTCGATCCGCCGTCGACGAAACCGGAGAGGCTTGCGGCCAGAGCCGTACCGGCCGAGGTGGCCTCGGTGATATTGGTTGCCACCTGTTGGCTGACCACGGCCGCCTGCTCGGTCGCCAGCGCCATGACCTCCCGCTCGGTATTGGTCTTCACACTCACCGCATTGAAGGCGGTGTAAGCGATCAGGACGCCGGCGATCGCAGTGCCGGTCGCAAGGATGAGTTTCGCTGAAACGGTTCTGATCATCTAAAAAGCCCTTCATGTCGGCTGATGAAATCTGCTTCGGGCGCGAGGTCATCGAGGAAGGCTGGCGGCGCTGAATGAGGGATAGGCGAGCCACGCATGCGTGCGGGTGAGCACGCGTCTCTGTCTTCGAAACCAGGCGAATTGAAAATTTCGGCGGGTTCATCCCGAAGATGCAAGCGGAAACATCACCGCGCGCCGTGCGGATCGTCATCGGGAGCGGCAACATTGCCGGCTGCGATGACGATCATCATTGCGGTCAGTACAAGATCAGCAGGCTGTGAATAAAAGTTTAAGGGCTAGGAAATTCAATCAAAATCGGCGAGATGAAGACTACATCTGATCGGTCGTGACCATCGGGCGCTTATAGATCTTCTGGACCAGATCGCGGGACAAGGCGCGGGCCTGGTCTTTCTCAGCCGGCGTCATCGGCCGGCAGGTGTTCCTGAGGTTGGAACCATCGAGCACTGTCGCGGCACCCGAATTGGCGATGACGAGGTGCCAGCTGCAGGAAGCGACCTTGTCGATGGTGACGGCGCCATGGCATCCGGTGGACAGGCAGAAGGCGACGGTTACCTGTGCGCCGTGATCGCCTTTATGCGCCAGTTCCGTGGCTGTCTTGAAATCCTTGACCCAGCGCTCGCAATGCCCTTGTTTTTCCCCCGACAGGCAGCTTTTGGTGGCGGGAGTGAGTTCGCCGGCCTGAAGCGGCGCGACGCAAAAAACACCCAAGGACAGGGTGAGCAGAAATTTGAGCATGGGATTTTCCTTGTGCAAGCACTGAGAGGCGCACATCGCAGACCGTTGGTCAATGGTCTGTCGGAGGGGGTTGTAGACGCCTTCGTCTATTCCCGTAACGCGATGCATCCGAAAACGGGCGGCGAGGTCCCCGCGCGCCTCAGATGTCTTCGGTTTCGAGGCTCGGTGCAGGCCGCGCCCGATCGGATCGGATGTCAGTTTGCGTTCAGGCGCCGACGCACGATGCTCGTGTGGAATTTGGCCCCATGGATCAGTCCATCGTCGTTGAAATCGTAATTCGGATTGTGAAGCGGCGCGGAGTCTTCGCCATTGCCCAGGAAGACGAAGCAGCCGGGGACATGGTCGAGGAAGCGCGCGAAGTCTTCCGATCCGGTCATCGGCTCGCGCCGGGCATTGATATTTTCCGTGGGGAAGACACTGCTGGCTGCGGCAAAGGCTTCCTCCACAAGGACGGCATCATTGAGCAGCGGGACGAATTCTCTGGTGTAATTCACCTCGGCCGAAACATTGTGGGCAAGCGCCGTCCCCTCTGCGATCAGGCGCATCTGCTTCTCGACCAGCGCGCTGACCTCGGGGCGGAAGCTGCGGGCATCGCCGAGGATGCGCGCCAGCCCGGGCAGAGCGTTGCGGGTGCCGTCGGTCAGAAGTTCGGTCACCGAGACGACGCCGATATCGGTCGGATCGAGCCGACGGGAAACGATCGTCTGGAGGTTCGTCACCAGTGCGCAGGCGGCGACCAGGACTTCGTTGCCTGAGTGCGGACGCGCGGCGTGTCCGCCGACGCCCTTGAGGACAATCTCGAAATTATCCTCAGCCGACATGATCGCGCCGGCGCGGGTCTCGAAAACGCCGACCGGAAGACCCGGCATGTTGTGCAGGCCGTAGATTTCGTCGAAGGGAAAGCGCGTCATCAGGCCATCGCCGAGCATCGCCAAGGCGCCTTTGCCCCACTCCTCGGCAGGCTGAAAGATGAACCGGACCGTGCCGTCGAAATGGCCTTCCTCCGACAGCATCCTGGCGGCGCCAAGCAGCATTGCCGTATGGCCGTCATGGACGCAGGCGTGCATCACGCCGGCGGCCTGCGATCGATAGGACCGATCGCCCTGTTCGGTGATCCTGAGGGCATCCATATCGGCGCGCAGCGCGATGGAACGATTGCCGCCGCCACGCCTGAGCGTTCCGACAACCCCTGTGCCGCCAACACCTTCGACCACCTCGTCGAGCCCGAATTCCCGCAATTTCCGCGCGACGAAGGCCGCCGTCCGCTTCTCCTCGAAGCCGAATTCGGGATGGCTGTGAAGGTCGCGCCTCCAGGCGGTCATTTCCCGTTGCAGCATCTGGCTGTCGACGCTCATTTCGGCCGTTCCCCTGTTGCAAGTCCGCAAACGACGTCGAGGAGGATATTCGCTCCCGCGACAAGGTCCGTGTCTGATGTGAACTCCTTCGGATTATGACTGATCCCGCCGCGGCTGGGCACGAAGATCATCGCGCTTGGCGCGATGCGCGCAATCATCTGGGCGTCATGGCCGGCACCCGATGTCATGCGCCTGCACGCCAGGCCGCGATCCCCGGCGGCAACCTCAATCCGTTGAACGATCGCTCGATCGAACTTGACCGGCTCGAATCGTGCCAGCCGCTCGACGGATACGCCAACCTTTTCGTCTGAGGAAAGCAGATCGAGGAATGCGGCGAGCGCGTTTTCCTCTTCTTTCAGTCGGTCTTCGTCCGGATCACGCAGATCGACCGTGAACGTCGCGCGTGAAGGAATGACATTGATGGCGTTCGGTTCGAAGGCGATGCAGCCGACGGTCGCGACAGTTGGGGTGTTCGATGCCTTTGCGCGGTCCCGCAGAAAGGTGATGATGCGGGCAGCCGCGTATCCGGCGTCCCGGCGCATCGAGATCGGTGTCGTGCCGGCATGATTGGCATCGCCGTCGATGGTCACCCTCTGCCAGGAAATGCCCTGCAGGTCCTGGACCGCGCCGACCGATATGCCCTCCCTCTCGAGAACCGGACCCTGCTCGATATGCAGTTCGACATAGGCATTCGGCATCATGAAGCCGGGCGCATGGGTGCCGGCATAGCCGATCCGCGCGAGTTCATCGCCGAGCACCGTGCCATCCGTGCCCACCGTCTTCAGCGCCGCCGTGACATCGAGGCCGCCGGAATAGACCAACGAACCCATCATGTCGGGTGCATAACGCACCCCTTCCTCATTGGTGAACGCGGCAACAACGATGGGGCGCGACGGTTCAAACCCTTGGCTTTTGAGGGTCTGGATCACCTCGAGGCCGGCCAGCACGCCATAACATCCATCATAGATGCCCGCATTGATCACCGTGTCGATGTGGGAGCCGATCATGATTGGCTTTTCGCCGTCGACGCCCGCGGCATTCCAGACGCCGAAGATGTTGCCGATGTGGTCGACTGTAACCTCCAGCCCGGCCTCATCGAGCCAGGAGACAACCTGATCGCGCCCAAGCTTTTCGCTATCGGACGCCGCCAATCGAACAAGCCTTCCCTCCGCATCGCGGCCGATCGTGCCGAGCGTGGCGATGCGTCCGAGCAGGCGCGCGGGATCGATCGAACGATGGCTCATGCTGAAGCTCCGATCTTGCCTTTAGCGGCGACCACCGCCGGGGATAGGCCGACGATCTCTTCATATTTGCCGGGATCGGTCGCGCCTTCGGTGTTCACCAGGAAGATACGGGAATGGCCGTCGAGAGACAGGGCTTGTTTGATTGCGGGATCGCTGACCGCGCGGATCAGCCCGGCAAGCCCCACCCCGCCACTTTCGCCGGCGACCATCGCGGGATCGTTGCCAGCCGGATCGGCGAGCCGCTTCATCACCGAGATCGCCTCGTCTTCGTCCACGGTCATGAACGCGTCCGCGACCCGAGAGAGAATACGCCAGGCGACGAGCGAAGGTTCGTAACATTCGAGCATCGCCATAACCGTCGGCTCGCCATGGGCAACGGTCACCAAATGTCCCGCCCGCGCCGTTTCGAACAGGCAGGCGGCGCGGGCGGGATCGACGACTGTGAAGGTCGGGCGTTTGTCGCCGAAGGCGATGGCCATGTGGCCGGCCACGGCGGCAGCGATCCCGCCGACGCCTGCCTGAATGAAGACATGGGTGGGCGGCTGCGGCGTTGCTCTCAGCGCTTCCCGGACAAGGGCGGTGTAGCCCTGCATCACCAGCCCGGGAATGCGCTCATAACCCGCCCATGAGGTGTCCGACACGATCGTCCACCCCTTCTCCTCGGCAATGCGCGCCGCTTCGCGGACGGAATCATCATAGGTTCCGTCCACACGGTTCATCTCGGCGCCGAAGCGGGCGATGGCGGCGACGCGTTCGTCGCTGACACCGGCGTGCACGAAAATCGCCGCCCGGGCTCCCACCAGCTGTGCACCCTGCGCCACCGACCGGCCGTGATTGCCGTCGGTGGCGCAGGCCACCGTCATCGCCTCGGCGACCTCTCGAACATGAGAAGAATGCAATTCCGAGACATCGACGGCGCGGCCGAGCCTGTTTGCCGCTTCCTCGAGGACGAGCCGGATCACCGCATAAGCGCCGCCAAGCGCCTTGAAACTTCCGAGGCCGAGGCGGTGGCCTTCGTCCTTGATGTGGATCGAGCCGACACCAATCTCGGCCGCCAGTGCCGGCAGAGCAACGAGGGGCGTTTCCGCATGATTTTCCCGGAATGTCAGGTGGCTCTCGACGGCGTTTGCGGCATCCATGCCGAGGGTTTCGGCGTCTCGCGGGTCGAGCGGCTGACGGTAGTCGGAATTGGTGTTCAGCAGAAACATGCGCGCCTCGCTTAATGTGTTCGGCTAAATTATATTGCAGGCGAGGCGAAAAAGGCGCTGTATTTTGGCGTCGGTTTTGCAATTTTGTTTCGTTGGGGCCTGTTTTGAGCCGACCAGTAAATTCCCTCTTGGATGCGTTCGACCACAAGATCCTGGCGATCCTGCAGAGGGACAATACCACGCCGCAACGGACGATCGGTGAAGCCGTCGGCCTGTCTGCGCCTGCCGTCCAGCGCCGGATCAAACGGATGGCGCAGGAGGGGGTCATCCAGGCAAACGTCGCCGTTCTCGACCCCACGGCACTTGGCCAATCGATCACCATCTTCGTGGAGGTGGAGGTTATCAGCGAAACTGCAAAACAGATCGAACAGGCAAAAAGCCAGTTCGCCGCCGCGCCGGAAATCCAGCAGTGCTACTACGTCACCGGCGAGGCCGATTTCATTCTGGTCATCGTCGTCCCCTCGATGGCCGACTACGAGGCGCTGACGCGGCGGCTGTTTTTCGGCAACAACAACGTCAAGCGCTTCCGGACATTCGTCGCGATGGATCGGGTAAAGGTCGGTCTCAGCGTTCCTATTGAGCGCTGAGACCGGTAGCTCAGGCCGCTTGGTCAGCGGAAAGTGCTCCCGGACGTTCAGACGAAGCGGCGACCATAGAGGTTCCGTACGCTAGCCTGTGCCGTCCAAACTGAGCATTTAACCCTATCGTACATGCAAACGACACGAATCTGCTGGGTACGCGAAGCTATGCCCTACCAGAAGCATGCCGACGCCGTTCGCCGTCCGCGCCGGAATATCTAAGCTCCGGGATGCGATCCGCCACCTGGAATACGGTGAGGTTTTCTGTAAGACGTTTATCAGATATTTTCTCATTTTCGTGAGGCATCGAAGCACATAATGGATATGACGTAATAGATAAATACGTATATCATTTCTTGGAGATAAATATTGCGCTTGAGGCAACAAGTGGAAACGAATTTTTCGATCACGATCACAGAAAAAAGTCGTACAATTGACAGTGAATTAAGCGGTCAGAAGCATTATGGGCCGAACAACGAACTTCGCGAACTGTTGGAAAGGCTTGCGCGAGAGGCAGAGCTAGCGGGTATTGCCGTCTCGAAAGATATTCACCAGACTGATCTTGCCAGAGGCAGACATCACTACCGGCCGACGATAGACATTGTGACCTGGGTGGCAGCAACTTACGTTTGGGTGGCCCACGCCCCTGCCGTAGCAGACTTCGTTAAGACGCTATTGGAGATCGTCGAGAAAATTATCAGCATTCGCAAGGACCTTGCCAATCCCGATGAGATTGGCGGCTCGATGCAGACGCCAACGATAGAGGTACTTATTGATGGCAAGGTGCTCAACCTAACTGATGAAAAGAAGCTGCTGGACAAGCTACGCAAGATTGCAAAAAAGCAACTCGCCTTAGAAGATCAGTCCGAGCGATTGGTGAATGCAAAGCAACCCAAACCCAAAAAGAAGAAATCCAAGACAATCGACGTCTAGATGCGGATTCTCCGTGCCCGATCTGCCAGACGATTGAATATGCGACAAACGCCCGCCATTTTCTTGCAAAAAATTGGTAGGGCCCGCCGCCAAGCGTGAAGGCGTCATGCCATCTGAAGGCCGTCATGAGTCTTTCGGCGCGGCGGGCCTGCCAGATCATATCCGCCGACCGGCAGGTCAGCGAAGTTGTACTCTATCGGCAGATAAATGCGGTCTTACTCGTCCGCCTGGCGATACAAACGATCAAATACTCGCCTTGGTTCCGACAAACAAAATGACGCTGGAAGTGGCTGTTAGAATGCAGAGTGCTGAGGCGAAGAAAAATAAGGCCCGCCAGTAATTCAGTCGTTCAGCGGTCTTAATGCTCAACAAAATTTTTCGCCTGTCCTCCATCATCTTCCAATGCGTGTCCCAGTCCGCTTTCAATGAATCATCCAGATCAGGGTCGTCTTTGATTTCAAGCAAGAAATCTCGGGTTGCCGGGCTCTTCTCCCTCTCTCGAATGTCCCCATTGTAAATCATGATCACCATCTTCGAGCCAAAGGCGAAGATGAGCCCGAGGAAATATATCCACAGCGGGAAAGTGGGGATCGGGAACTTAATATTCGAGATCATTCCGGCCACGGCTGCGAGGCTTGCCGTAAGCGCTGTCCCGTTTGCCCCGAAGAGAATTGCAGTATCGTCTTCAACTTTGAAGAACTTCACCGTTGCCATTTTCGCCCCATTTGGTCAGCTTGTGACTCCATTGTACCGCCATCCTGCCGATGGTTTACACGAATAGAGAGGGGGCAACGCGCACCATTAAAGAAACCAAGTTTCCTGTTCTGCGAGAGAGCTTGCTGGATATAGTTTACTTGCCTGACGACGTGCTCACGCCCGCTTGGTCAGCGGAAAACGCTCCCGCAGCAGCCGCAGCACCGATTCCGAAGCGATCGGCGGCCCGAACAGATAACTTTGCCCGTAGTTGCAGCCCATCTTGGCGAGCTCGATCGCATCCTCGTTGGATTCGATCCCCTCGGCCACCACCTTCATTTCAAGTTCGCGCGCCATGGCGATCACCGATCTGAGCACGGTCGCCTTCTTGTCGCTGCCGTCGCGCACCAGGGCCTTGTCGAGCTTGATCATGTCGAAGGGAAAACGGGTGAGATAGGCGAGCGAGGAATAGCCGGTGCCGAAATCGTCGAGTGCCAGGCCGATGCCGGCTTCCTTCAGCTTCTGCAGCACGAGCCGGGCCTGTTCCGGATTTTCCATCACCATGGACTCCGTCAGTTCGAGCTTGAGGCGCGAGGGCTGGCAATGCGTCTTGGCAAGAACCGAACGCACGTCGTCATAAAGCTCGTTGTTGAGCAGCTGCACGCTCGACAGATTGATCGACACGAAGATCGGCAATTCGCCGGTCAGTTGCTGCCAGCTCATCAGATCGTTGGTCGCCTGTTCGAGCGCGAACATGCCGAGCGCGCCGATGAGATCGGAGGCCTCGGCGATCGGGATGAATTCGGAGGGCGGGATGTTGCCGCGTTTGGGATGTTCCCAGCGCATCAATGCCTCGAAACCGGCGACCTCGACATCCTCAAGCCGGGCGATCGGCTGGTAGACCATCGACAATTCCTTGCGCTCGATGGCGCGGCGCAGATCCGTTTCCAGCTGCAGCCGGTCGGTGCCGAAGTCGCGGAAGGCCGGCTGGAATGGCTCGACACGGTTGCCGCCGGCCCGTTTTGCCCGGTACATGGCAAGCTCTGCGTCGCTGAGCAGGCCGGTGGCGCTCTCCTGACGGTCTACCCAGGAGGTCAGTCCGATCGAGGCCGTCAGGATGATCTCGCGGTTGGCGAAGTTGATCGGCACCATGATCGCCTTGCTGATCGCATCGGCGAAATCGGCGACCTTGGTCGGATTGTGCTCGGAAACCAGGATCAGGCCGAACTGGTCGCCGGCCAGCCGCGCCAGCGTGTCCTGCGGTTTCAACAGCCGGCGCAGGCGCCGCGTCAGCGCGATGAGGATATTGTCGCCGGCAGCGACCCCGAGCGAATCATTGACCAGCTTGTAGCGGTCGATGTCGATCACCATCACCGTGGGCTTGAGCGTATCGCCGCCCGGCGCCAGCGCCAGGACCGACTGCAGCCGGTCGAGGAACACCTGCCGGTTCGGCAGTCCGGTCAGATTGTCGTGCAGCGCATCGTGCAGCAGCCGTTCGACGGAGTTCTTCTGCTCGGTCACGTCGACGATCGTGCCGACGCAACGGATGATTTCGCCGTTGGAGCCGAGCACCGGCCGGGCGCGGATCAACAGCCAGTGGAAATGCCCGTCCTCGGCGCGGATGCGGAACTCGTGGTTCAGCCGGCCGCGCCGGTGTTCGAGCAGCACGTCGAGCGTGGCGCGGAAGCGGTCGCGGTCATCGGGATGCAGCCGCGGCAGCCAGTTGCGCGCTGCGCCATGCATGGTGCCGGGGGAAAGGCCGAGCTTGGTCGAGACGTCGGGAATGGTGACGACGCGGTCGCGCGCCACGTCCCAATCCCACACCATGTCGCCGGATCCGGTCAGCGCCAGCGATTGCCGCTCAAGATCGGAAAACAGCCCCTGCTGGAAGGCGCCGCCGGCAAAAGCATGCTGCATGACGGTGAAGCCGATCAGAAGCACGATGAGCACCAGGCCGCCGCCGAGTGCCGGCTGGATGATGTCGTTGTCGAGCCGCCCGGTGACCGTCATCCATGCCCCGAACAGCCAGACGAGCGTCAGCGCCCAGGCCGGCACCAGGAGGATGGCGCGGTCGTAGCGATTGAAGCCGAGATAGATGATCAGCAGCAGCCCGGTCGCCGCCGTCAGCGCGAAGGAAAGCCTGGCGATGCCGGCGGCAATCGACGGATCGTAGATCGCCACGCCGAAGAGCAGGGCAAGGCCGAGCACCCAGGCAAGCGTCGCGTAGCCGAGATGCGCATGCCAGCGGTTGAGGTTGAGATAGGTAAATAGGAAGATGACGAAACTGGAGGCGAGCGCCACTTCCGCGCAGGCGCGCCATATTCGCTGGTCGGCGGAGGCGACGCTGATCAGTTTGCCGAGAAAACCGAAGTCGACGCAGATATAGCCGAGCACCGCCCAGGCGAGTGCGGCGGTCGCCGGCAGCATCGAAGTGCCCTTGACGACGAAGAGGATGGTCAGGAACACCGCCAGCAGGCCGGCAATGCCGAGCACGATGCCGCGATAGAGCGTGAAGGCGTTGATCGTGTCCTTGTAGGCGTTCGGTTCCCAGAGATAGATCTGCGGCAGCTCCGGCGTCGACAGCTCGGCAACGAAGGTGATGACGGCGCCGGGGTTCAGCGTAATGCGGAAGACGTCGGCCTCGTCGCTCGGCTGCCGATCGAGCGCAAAACCTTCGCTCGGCGTGATGGCGCTGATGCGCTGCGAGCCGAGATCCGGCCAGAACAGCTTGGAATTGACCAGACGGAAATGCGGCGCGACGATGACGCGTTCGAGCTGTTCCTCCGAAACATTGGCAAGCGCAAACACCGCCCAGTCACCTTGGTGGTTCTCCGAGCTTGCCCTGACCTCGATGCGGCGGCGGATACCGTCGGCGCCGGCAGCCGTCGAAACCTGAAAGGCCTCGCCCTGATTGACGTAGATTTCGGTCGTCGCGGTCAGGTCGAGCGCGGTGTCGTCACGGGAAATCTTCACCGGTTCGGCCGCCTGGGCAGCGCCCGCCACCAAGGCGAAGACTGCCAGGAAAAGGGCTGCGATCACCGCGATCATTCGTCCGGACGGTGACTTGGGCAGCATGCGGTCTCTGGTCATCGGCTGTCGGGTTTCCTGCCGTTATCCGTATCGGTGGCGAGACGTGAAAACATCACATGGTCATGCCACTGACCGTTGATCTTCAAATATCCGCGCAAATAACCCTCCTGCTGAAACCCGGCCTTTTCAAGCAGGCGGATGCTGCGCGCGTTATCTGGAATACAGGCTGCTTCGATACGGTGCAACTCAAGCCCGGCGAAGATGTAAGGAATAACCAATTGCAGGGCGGCGAACATATGCCCCTGGCCGGCATGGCGTTCGCCCATCCAGTAGCCGATCATGCAGCTTTGTGCCGCACCCCGCCTGATATAGCCGATGGTGACGCCTCCGACGAGGGTGTGGTTCTCCTTGAGGAAAATGAACAGCGGCACCGCTTGGCCCGAGGCATATTCCTGCTTGCCGCGGATGACGCGGGCGCGGTAGGCGCCCTCCGTCAGCTCGTCGCGCCGCCAGGTCGGCTCCCAGGGTTCCAGGAACTTGCGGCTTTCGGCGCGCAGCCGGTGCCATTGGTTGAAATCCTGATAGCGCGGCAGGCGCAGCAGATATCTGTCGTTCTCCAGCTCCACCGCTTCCGGTTGCCGCGACAGAAACCGAAACACCGATTTTGGCATCGATCACTCCCGGCAGGACGAACGGCTCAGCGGCCGGCCTGCATCGTCTTCGGTGCCGGGACCGAAAGCGAAGCGGTGATGTCTTCCATCGGTGCGAGCTGGTCCAGCGGTCCGATCGCCGAAAGCGTCGGCACCGTGTCGTAGAACAGCCGGCCGGCGAGATCCGTCAGCCGCTCGATGGTGATGCCCTCAAGCCGTTCCATCATCTCCGGATTGGAGATCGGCCGGCCGTAAAGCATCATCTGCCTGGCGATCTGGCCGGCGCGCGACGCCGGGCTTTCCTGGCCCATCAGCAATTGGGCGCGGATCTGGGCGCGGGCGCGCTCGATTTCCTTCTGGTGGATCTGATCGGCGGATTTGTGCAGCTCGTCGATGATGACGGGCACCAACTGCGGCAGGTTTTCGCCGCCGGTCGCGGCATGAATGCCGAAGATGCCGGTGTCGGAAAAGCCCCAGTGGAAGGCATAGACCGAATAACAGAGGCCGCGGAACTCGCGCACTTCCTGGAACAGCCTGGAGGACATGCCGCCGCCGAGGATATTGGCAAGGATCTGGGAGCAGTAGAAATCGCGGGCGTGGTAGGGTTTGCCCTCGAAGCCGAGCAGGATCTGGGCGTCCATCAGGTCGCGCGGTTCGCGCACGCTGCCGCCGATATAACGCGCCGCTTCCATGACCGGCGGCGCCGAAGGCTCGCTCGGCAGGCTGGCGAAACGATCCTCGACCATCCGCAGGAATTCGTCGTGTTCGACGGCGCCGGTGGCGACGATGAACATTCGATCGGTCGTGTAGTTGCGGCCGAGATAGCCGCGGATCTGCTGCGGCGTGAAGGAGACGACGGTCTCCGGCGTGCCGAGGATAGCCCGGCCGAGCGTCTGGTCGCGATAGGCGACTTCCGAGAACCGGTCGAACACCACGTCGTCGGGCGTGTCGTTGGCGGCATTGATCTCCTGCAGGATTACCTGCTTCTCACGCTCCAGCTCCTCCTCCTCGAAGGCCGATTCCGTCAGGATGTCGGCAAGGATATCGACGGCGAGCGGCACGTGGTCCTTGAGGACGCGGGCGTAATAAGAGGTCGTCTCGGTCGACGTCGCGGCGTTGACCTCGCCGCCGACATCCTCGATTTCCTCCGCGATCTGGCGGGCCGTGCGGCGCCCCGTGCCTTTGAAGGCCATGTGTTCGAGCAGGTGGGCGATGCCGTGCTCGTCTGCCGTCTCGTTACGCGATCCCGATTTGATCCAGACTCCGAGCGCAACGCTTTCAAGGTGCGGCATGGTTTCTGTCACTACTGTCAGCCCGGATTTCAGCCGGGTGCACTCAACTGTCATTGGCTATCTTTCTGCGCCTGCCGTCGTCTTGTCGCGGGCATGTCTGCCGATAAAGCTTTCTACGGCTTTGAGCTCCGGTTCGATGATCTGGAAGCGCTCCTCCCTGTGCATCAGATCAGCAAGCCACGTCGGAAGCGCCGGGTCAATACCGCAGGCCGATTTTACGGCGGCGGGGAATTTCGCCGGATGCGCGGTCGAAAGCGTCACCATCGGCGTATTCGGCTTTTCCTTCTTCTTGGCAACGAAGACGCCGATCGCCGAATGCGGATCAAGCAGATAACCGGTCTCGGCATGGATCGTACGGATCGTCTCGGCCACCTGCTTCTCGCTGGCGCGGCCGGCGCGGAAGTCGCGGCGGATCGCCTTCAGCGCTTGCGCGCCGATCTCGAAACCGTTGGATTGCTTGAGGCTTTCCATTGCCGCGCGCACCTTCGAGGCGTCGCGGTCATAGGCTTCGAACAGCAGCCGTTCGAAGTTCGACGAGATCTGGATGTCCATCGACGGCGAGCTCGTCGCCTTGACCGCCTTCATGTCGTAGCGGCCGGTCTTCAGCATCCGTTCCAGGATGTCGTTTTCGTTGGTGGCGATCACCAGCCGGTCGATCGGCAGGCCCATGCGCTTGGCGCAGTAGCCGGCGAAGATATCGCCGAAATTGCCGGTGGGCACCGTGAACGAGATCTTCCGGTCCGGCCCGCCGAGTGCGACCGCCGCCGTGAAATAATAGACGATCTGGGCCATGATGCGCGCCCAGTTGATCGAGTTGACACCGGAGAGGCCGACCTTGTCGCGGAACGCCGCGTCGTTGAACATCGCCTTCACCAGGTTTTGGCAATCGTCGAAATTGCCCTCGACGGCAAGCGCATGCACATTTGCTGAAGACGAGGTGGTCATCTGCCGCTGCTGCACCGGCGAGACCTTGCCATGCGGGAAGAGGATGAAGATGTCGGTGCGCTCGCGGCCGGCAAAAGCGTCGATCGCCGCACCGCCGGTATCGCCCGAGGTGGCGCCGACGATCGTCGCCCGTTCGCCGCGCTTTTCCAGCGCATAATCCATCAGCCGGGCCAGCAGCTGCATCGCCACGTCCTTGAAGGCGAGCGTCGTGCCGTGGAACAGCTCCATGACGAAGCTGTTCGGTCCGGTCTGGACGAGCGGCGCGATCGCCGGATGGCGGAAGGTGCCGTAGGCCTCGTCGATCATCGCCCGGAAGGTCGCCTCGGGGATCTCGCCATTGGTGAAGGGCGACAGGATGGTGAAGGCGATCTCCTGGTAGCTCTTGCCGCGCAGCGCCCGGATCTGTTTTTTGGAGAAGCTCGGAAATTCACGGGGAACATAGAGCCCGCCGTCGCGCGCCAGCCCGGTCAGCAGGGCGTCGCAAAAGCCGAGGGCAGGGGCCTCGCCGCGGGTCGAGATATAGTCCACGTTCGTCATCCTTGATCTATCGCTGGAGGAAATCCGGTCGGGCTGAGCGGTGGCCCGCACTGCCGGAAACCGGGCCCGGAAATCGAGAAGGGGCTGCCTTCAGGCCATACCATCGCCGTTATCTTGTTGAAGTTGCCCGCATCCGGCGGCGAAAAGTGCATCAAAACGGCGCGTACCCAATCGATTTTTGTTTTCGCCGCTGATATAGACCATCGCAAACCGTCGTGAAAGGCCTCACGGAAAAGACCTGGGGCCTCCAAGAAACGCTTGTACAAAGGGTGGAACATAGTGCTCGGCAAGGTCTCGCGTCTCATTATCTCAGCTTCCCTCCTTGCCCTGCTCGCCGGCTGCGATACGCTCGGCACCGGTGGTGACAGCAAGTCGGCGCCGACGCAGCCGAACGGCACCGCCCAGATCATGCCGCTGGCACCGGCCAACCCATCCTCGAACAATCCTTCGATCGGCACGGCCACGACGGCACAGGGCGCTGTCGCCCCCGTCGTCCAGGGCGCCTGCCCGCAGATCTTCATGCGCGACCAGGATGCGATCTTCCGCACTTATGCCAAGGGCAAGAAGGATGATCCGCAGCAGATCGTTTTCCAGGCCTCGTTCGGCGATTACACTCGCCAGTGCTCGCTGAGCGACACGAACCTGACGATGACCGTCGTTGCCCAGCTGCGCCTGATCACCGGCCCGGCCGGCGCCCCCGGCCCGGTGACGCTGCCGATCCGCGTCACCGTCGTCGACGGCGAGACGGTGCTCTATTCCGAAGTCACCAAATTCCCGACCGAGATTCCGGCGGGCGCACCGGGCACCCAGGTGATCTTCCGCAAGGACGGCATCAAGATGCCGGTCGGCTCCGGCGCGCTGGTGCGTGTCAACATCGGCTTCGACACCCAGCCGGCCAAGACCAAGAAGAACAGCTAAAGCGATATCGGCGACCGGGGCCGGATGCCCCACTTTGCCTCATTCCTGTGCTTGTCACAGGAATCCAGCCACGGCGCGTCGGCGCCGTGAATGACTCTGATGCGATGAAGCCGTTCTCCCGCGCCCAAGCACTTGGGCGCACTGGATTCCTGTGACCAGCACAGCAATGAGGGGGAGAGGCTCAGCGCCCAGACTTTAGAGAACGTTGTCCCAGGCGGCCAGGGCGGCGACGACGCCCGGCAGGTCGTTCATGCGGGAGATCGCCGTTTCGGCGCCGGCATCCGTCAGTTTGTCGGCATGGGCGGGATAGCTGTGCGAGGCACCGGTGAAGCCGATGACCCGCATGCCGGCGGCGCGCGCCGCATGCACGCCATGCACGGAATCCTCGACGACGACCACCTTGTCCGGCGACACGCCCATCTGGCTTGCGCCGTGCAGGAAGACGTCGGGTTTCGGCTTGGCGCGGTCGGGGCCGAGATCCTTGGCGGAGAAGATATTGGGCGCAAACAGCGGCTTCAGCCCCACCTTGCCCAGCATCATGTCGAGCCGCTTGCTGCTCGAATTCGAGCAGATGCAGCGCTTCATCGGCAGCCTGGAGACGGCGAATTCGACGCCTGGAATGGCCTTGACGTCGGCGGCCAGCCTGAGGTCGAGCATCTGCTCGGACTTTTCGAGCAGCGAGGCCGAAAACGGAATGCTCGCCTCACGTTCGATCTGCAGCAGGATGTTGCGCCATGTCATGCCGGCGAAGCGTTCGCCCATTTCCTCGACGCTGATCGGATATCCGGCCTCCGTCAGAAGCGCGGATTCAACCTCCGCGGCGATGATTTCCGAATCGACGAGAACGCCGTCGCAGTCGAAGATGATGAGGTCGAAGCCGTCCATATGTTCACGCCTTGCTGGAAGTCTGGGCTGGAAGTCCGGATCTTGTCTGGGAATGCTGCGGCTTTACACGAAGCCCGGCCAAAGCTCAACCGGATCCCAAGCATGGCTGCGATGCGGCAAGCGACCGGCTCCGTGGTCGCTGCCGAATCGCCTCGTCAGGCCGTCAGGCCGCCAGCTGCCCAGCCCGTCGTCCGGACTGCGTCGAAGCGGTCGCACGCAGCTTGAACCGGGAAACGAGTTCACGCAGCCTGGCGGCTTCCTGAGCCAAATGACCGGACGCGGCGGTCGATTGTTCGACCATCGCGGCGTTCTGCTGGGTCACCTGGTCCATCGAGTTGACGGCGGTATTGACCTCGGCAAGGCCGGTCGACTGTTCTCTTGCCGATACGGCAATGGCATCCATGTGCTGGTTGATGCGGGCGATCTGCTCGCTGATGGCGCTCAGGACCTGGCTGGTGTCGAGAACCAGTTTGACGCCGCTTTCGACTTCCACCGACGATTTCTGGATGTGGCCTTTGATTTCCTTTGCCGCCTGAGCCGAGCGCTGGGCGAGTTCGCGGACTTCCTGGGCCACCACTGCAAAGCCCTTGCCGGCATCGCCGGCGCGCGCAGCTTCGACGCCGGCGTTCAGCGCCAGCAGGTTGGTCTGGAATGCGATCTCGTCGATTACGCCGATAATGCTGGAGATCTGCTGCGACGAGGCCTCGATGCGGCGCATGGCTTCTTCGGCATGGGACACGACCTCGGAAGATTTGGCGGCATTGCGGTTTGCATCGGTCGCCTCGGTGCGCGCCTCGTCGGTCCGCTTGCTGGAGTTCGAGACATTGGCGGTGATCTGGTCGAGCGCTGCTGCGGTTTCTTCGAGAGAGGCTGCCTGCTGTTCGGTGCGTTTCGACAGATCACCGGCTCCGGACGCGATTTCCCTGGTGCCTTCGTCGATCGCCGCAATGGCAGCGGCGATGGCGCCGAGGGTTTGATCGAGCTGCCGGATCGACATGTTGAAATCATGCCGGAGGCCCTCGAAATCAGGTGCGAACGGTTCTTCGATCTGGAAGGCGAGATCGCCTGAGGCAAGCCGCTTCAGACCTGCGGCAAGGCCCGATGTCGCCGCCCGCAGCCGCTCGGCAGCATCCTCCTCAGCCTGCTTGCGGGCCGTGACCCTTTCGGTTTCGCCCTGCAATCGAGCCGCCGCGGCGTCCTGCTCCAATTGCTTGTTGGCAATCGCTGCCTGGCGGAAGATTTCGACAGCCGATGCCATCGTGCCGATTTCATCGGAGCGGCCAATGCCGGTGCAGGCAATGGCCGTGTCACCATCGGCGAGCTTCTGCATATCGCTGGAAAGCGCCAGGATCGGCTTGGAAACAGTCTTGCGGGTCAGGAAATAGAGGCCAATGGCGAACAACGCGGCCGCGGCCAGAAGCGCCTTCAGAACGATATCGACCGAGGCTTTGATGTCGGCGCTGCGCTTGGAAATGTCATCCGATACAGCGGTGATCTGGTCCCCGGCCTGTTCCATCGCCGTTTCCAATGTCGAGAACTGCTGCATGAAGTCCGGCAATGCCTTCAACGCGGCCGACGGATCCTTGCCGGCAAGGTCGACCATCTTCGTGGCGCTGTCGACATAGACGAGAAGGGGACGTTCGATGCCGGAAAGGACCGTTTTCGTTTGTCCATCGGAGACAAGAGCCTTGTTGGCGTCAATCATCTCCCGGAACGATGCCTCGTGCTCCACCAGATCCGCCTTTACCGCGGCTGGGTCGATGCCGGCTGCCGGGTTCGACGCCAGCAAGGCGGCGAGCACGTCGGCGCGCAACGCGTCATGCATCATATCGGCTTGCATGTGATTGCGCAGGATTTGCGCCGACTGGGCGACATCGGTGCTGTTTGCCGAGAGGGTGGAGGCAGACCAGATGCCGACCTCGGTGGCGCCGCCCGCCAGGGCGAATATCGCAACGCTTGCCATGATGATCTTGTTTTGGATCGACGCCATATCCGGGCTCTCACGTTAATGTAGAACCTGAGAATATCGGAACATGCTTAATGATTTCTCAGCGAGACGCCGTTAAGCCGCGTAAAAACAACGGGTTGTATTCTTTGCTTCATTCGATGAGCAGTTGAATGCTCTGGCCGATCGTGCAGGGGAGGAGCGCTTCAAGCACCGGGCGCCATTCGTGCCGAGGCAAAGGGCCCGCCCTTGTTCGGGTGAGCGAGCCCATCTAACCTACTGTTGCGGCAGGACGATCTTCTGATTGGTGGTATTTTTGACCGGTTTCTCGCCGGGCACATGCGACATCGTACGGGTTGTGCTTTCCAAGGCGCTGCCGTCGGTGCTGGTCTTTGTGCGGGACTTGCTGAAAGTTCCCTTGTCGACGGCCTGGGCCTTGGTCTGCGCCTTGAGCTTGTCGCCGTTGTCGTTGACATGCGTCTTGCTTTGCGCCTTTCCGTCGACGGTGGCCGCACTTCCTCCCGATCCGATTGAAGAGGTCGTGCCGCCGTCGGTCTGGCAGGTGCCTGCGGTGCCGAGCGAGCTTGCCGACGTGCCGCCGGCTGAAGCGCTTCCGCCCGTGCCGACCGTCCCGGCCGCTTTGCAATCCTGCGCAAGGCCGGCAGAGGTCGATGCCAGCAAGACGATCGACGCTGCTGCGATAAGGTTGATGTGTTTCATGGCCGTCTCCTATTTCGCCGGTTTCGTCAATGAGCAGGTTCCGTCGGACCGTTTGGTGATGACGGTGCCGTCAGGCCTGGTGATGCTTGCCGTCGAAAAGCTGTCGACGCTTCCCGATCCCGCCGAGGATCCGGCGGAGGCCGAGGACGAAGAAGAGCCGGCCGAGCCGCCGCCGGTCGTCGTCGATGACGACACGTGCCCGTTGCCCGCCGTCACCGTGGTGGACATGTCCCCCGCCTGCGACTGGACGATGGTGCATGTCGTTCCGTCGTCGAGCTTGATCTCCTCGGACAGGGTCTGCCCGGCGATCAAGGTGAGCGAAGCGGTCAGTGCGATCGTGGAAAATTGGGTCATTGGTTTTCTCCAAGGGATTGGCCGACGCCGCCAGGGCGCCGGCCGACATCATCAGCAGCCATGGCTGCCGGTGGCGTCCTTCTTGACCTGGCCGGGTGCACAGCCCTTCTTGCCCTTGCTGTCGTGCGAGGTTCCGGCTGCACTGCCGCCGGTGCCGACGGTGCTGCCGGTCTTGTCACCGTCCGCAGACGACGCGCCGGTTCCGACACTCGAGGCTGAGTTCGCATCGCCGGAGCCCGCGGCGGAACCGCCGGTGCCGACCGAGCTGCTGGATGTGCCGCCGCCGGCCGACGACCCGCCGGTTCCGAGCGTTGAAGCAGAGCCGGAGCCGGAGCCTGAGCCGGAAGCCGAACCGCCGGTGCCGACGGTGCTGCTCGAGGTGCCGCCGCCAGCCGACGAGGCGCCGGTGCCGACCGTCGAGGACGAGCCGGAATTGCAGTTGGTTGCGCCGGCAGGGCAGGTGCCTCCGGCAGAGCTGCCACCAGTACCGATCGTGCTGCTCGCAGTTCCGCCGCCGGCCGACGAACCGCCGGTGCCGACAGTGCTTGACGATTGAGCAAAGCCGGAAACGGCCGTACCGGCCAGAAAGGCCGCTGCCAAGGCGAGATGTGTTACCTTCATCATTGTGTATTCCTCCGTTTGATTTTCAGCTCTGTCACATCCGGAGCGGAAGGAGAGCTGCCTGACAAACTTCGGTCACACCCCACTGTTCCGGCCTTAGGCCCTCAGTCGGAGGGGCGCCAGACCTTGGTCCGAGCTCAACGGCACGGGTTTCGATCGCGCGTCATGGGACACTTTCCCGTCCGTCCGGCTGGTCGGAACACCAGTATTTCCAGGCTGGCGCGACACGACCCTCATTGCCGGCTCGCGGCCCTGAGCGTACCATGCAGGGCAATAGGAGAGGAACCATGAGGCTGTCAGCTCTTGTTCGATCGGCGGCAGCCGTCGCGCTGCTATTTGCCTTCACATCCACCGACGTCACCGCTAAGGGCGGGAAGCACCACAGAAGCTGTGCAGAGCTGCAGGCGATGATGGATCATGGCCTGACCGGCGGAAAACATGCAGGGGATGGGCCCGAAAAGAGGGCCAAGGTCGAAAGGAAGATGAGGAAGAAAGGCTGTTAGAGCCTTTCCTGGTTAGATTGAAGCATGGTGCTGAGTAGCCTACGAGCCGGCGACCAATGCCGACTGCCAGCCAACCTCTATTGCCGAAGCCAAGACAATTCGACCAGGACGTGCGCGACAGGCTGTTACCTCAAGCGAGGCGGGTGCGAGATCGATGAAATCCGCGTGATCACCGGCTCGACACAGCCCCGGGACTACCTTTGGCATTCTCCTGCACTAGATGGCGCTCGGGGAAGAGGACGCCACCGCCGCTATGGGAAGAGGAGAGGCGGCATGCCAAGGAACGGACCAAGAGGAAGACTGCATGACGATCGAGGATATCATCGAAACCCTGGAAAAGACCGATATGCCCGACGGCCGGATCGACGCCTTCATCACCTGCGCCTTTTTGTTGAAGCAATTCCGGCCGGCCGAGCCGAACGATTTCGACGGTCCCTACGACTACATGCCGAGCAGCATCAGGTCGCAGCACGGCTTCCTGATGGCGCGGCCCTTCACTCACGACGTCAATCACGCCATCGATCTCTGCCGGGAAGTCCGGCCGGATGCGGTCTGGCACCTGGCCCGCGGCCGCCAGACATCTGACGATTGGCTTTACGGCGCGCAGCTGCGCGAGATCGAGGAAGGCGAAAACGTGCTGGGTGAAGCCGAAAGCAATCACGCCGCACTGGCGCTCACTCTCGCGGCGCTGCGGGCGCATGTGCGCCAGCAGGATCGGGTCCGGTGAGAGGATGTCGGGAAACATATGCTAAGCGTCCCGACCATCGACTGATGCCATATTAAGCGGTTTCGGCGAATGACTCGTCAACCTCAAACATTGGGCAAAGTGGTCGAGATTCGTCGCTGCTTATGGAATGTGGACGATAGATTTTACCGAGACTTGTCACCTGCAAGAACACCCGCATGAGCACGCAGTCTCTCTGATATGTACTCCGTGAACAAGCGGACACGCTTGGTCTTTCGCGTCTCGCCCTGTGTCAGCACCCAGAGCGTTCCATGGGGACCGAGACCTGTGCCAGGAACTCTGACGAGCAGCGGCTCAGCATCTCCAACGAAGCTGGGAAGCGCCGAAATCCCTAAGCCAAGGCGCAACGCTTCGAGATGCGCTGCATCTTCTGGAACCCGGAACGGGGCTCCGGTAATTTCGACGGCATCGCCATGGGCCCACTCGGGCACGCCCTCTACGTTTTTCGTTATCCACCTGATGTGGCCCGAATTGCCGGCCGTCCAAGCCGCGAGCAGGTCGCGAGACATATAGACACCTACGGAGAGGTCTGGGCCTTTCACGCCGTGAAGGTTCTGTGGCAGCGAATTGCGGTCAAAAACGACTCTCAAGGCCACGTCGGCTTCGCGATTTGTCAGGTTCACATTTTCTAAAGAGGACTGGATCTCCATTTCGATTTCGGGGTGCTGTCGCATAAAAGCGGCAAAGTCAGGCATTAACAAATGTGTCGCTAGCGTGGGCGCCATTGTGACTCGCAGGGGACCACGCACGCCTTGATCACGGCCGGACACGCGGCTCACCAACAGATGAGAAGAAGCCTCCATCTGTTCCGCAAACTCTTGCACCTGTTTGCCAGCTTCAGTGAGGCGATAGCCCGCCGGCAGTTTTTCGAACATCTGCGAGCGGAGCCGGGCTTCAAGCTGGGCGATGCGCCTTAGCACCGTCGTGTGATTGACTTCGAGGTGGTCGGCGGCGGCGCGGACAGAACCGTGTCGTGCCACAGCGAGAAAATATCGAATGTCGTCCCAATCGATCGTCATGGTGTTCCTGGCCAACTCGTAATGCTGATGTCGTGAGGCGGTGCAATTAGCGTCATTCATATAAAGCAGTCGGTGTAATTATGCACCACGC
This sequence comes from Rhizobium sp. NZLR8, assembly GCF_019685025.1. Taxonomy (NCBI): domain Bacteria; kingdom Pseudomonadati; phylum Pseudomonadota; class Alphaproteobacteria; order Hyphomicrobiales; family Rhizobiaceae; genus Rhizobium; species Rhizobium sp. NZLR8. The sequence goes on from NZ_JABDVY010000013.1 coordinate 109,004, forward strand.
TTGTGCATCTTTCTACACTGACAGCGCTGCTCTCAGCATCCTACCTGCATGGCGTACAAGGCGGGTCGGTGCGCTGCCCCTCAAGCCTTTCTCCGGCTTCCGACCAGTTCCAACAAAGGATGCACAACATGACTAGACTGAATGGAAAGACCGCCGTCATCACCGGAGGCGCTACCGGCATCGGCCTCGCCGCCGCAAAGCGCTTCATCGAGGAAGGCGCGTTCGTCTTCATCTTCGGCCGCCGTCAGGAAGCGCTCGACGCCGCTGTGGCAAACCTCGGGCCTAATGCCCGCGCGGTGATGGGTTCGGTTTCCGATACGGCTGACCTCGACCGACTCTACGCAGCGGTGAAGGCTGAGCGCGGGACCCTCGACATCGTCTTCGCCAATGCCGGGGTGGGAAGCCAGCTTGCGCTTGGCAAGATCACCGCCGAGCACATTGACGAAACCTTCGACACCAATGTGAAGGGTACGATCTTCACGGTCCAGAAGGCGCTGCCGCTGATGGGCGAGGGCGGTTCGATCATCCTGACCGGATCGAGCGCCGGCACCACGGGCGCCGCGGGGATGACAGCCTACAGCGCGAGCAAGGCGGCGGTGCGCAACCTGGCACGGACCTGGGCGGAGGACCTGAAAGGCACCGGCATCCGGGTCAACGTGCTGTCGCCCGGGGCGACGGCGACCGAACTCGCAAAGGAAGCGTTAGGCGAGGAGGGCCAGAAGGTTTTCGCCTCGATGACGCCGCTCCGGCGTATGGCCGATCCGGCGGAGATCGGAGCGGTGGCCGCCTTTCTCGCGTCATCGGACAGCAGCTTCATGACCGCCAGCGAAGTTGCCGTCGACGGCGGCCTAGCACAACTCTGACGCACTCCGCCCGGCCGGGCGCTCCATTCGATCGTTCGGAGCGCCGGAGGCGCGTGATAACCCAAGGAGAATATATATGAGCTATGCAATTATCGGCTTCGGCAATGTCGGCCAGGCTCTGGCCAAGGCGTTTGCCCGTAGAGGTATCGAAGTATCCGTTGCAACCACGCGCGACCCGGAAAGCTTTGCTTCCGCAGCGGCCGCGATCGGACCCACCATCATTCCCACAAAACTGGCGGAAGCGGTCAAGGCGGACATCATCTTTTTGGCTGTCCGTTTCGAGTCGCACCCGGATGTCGCAAAGGCACTCCCCACCTGGCAGGGGAAGACGATCGTCGATCTAACAAATGCCTACGGCGTGCCTCCTGAGGACCTGGGAGGACAGCCTTCTTCCAAGTTCGTCGCGCAGGCCTTCACTGGTGGACGACTGGTCAAGGGCTTCAACCATTTGGCCGCTGCCGTCCTCGACCAAGATCCGGCCGTACATGGTGGCAGGAGAGTTGTGTTCCTGGCGAGCGACGATGACGACGCCGCAATGGAGATTGGTGCGCTTGCGGAAAATCTCGGTTTTGCGCCGATCAAACTTGGCGGGCTTTCGGAAGGTGGACTGCTTGTGCAGGCGCGCGGAAAGAGCTGGGGTCAGCTGATCTTTAAGGACCTGGTCAGGTTCGACTGATCAATCGGGATCGCAAATTTTGATGCGATCCTGCCTCGTGGGTCACAACGTGTCCGCCTGGCTCGGACACAATTCCACGTAAGGAAAACGGAAAGATACGATGGGCATCGACGGCAGGCTAGTCCTTGCCGCCGATTGCGGGGAGTTGGCCTTCGATGCGGTCTATAGGCGGCGATTTAACAAGTCGCCTTCCTGATACCGTTGCTCGCCGGGTTTGTCAGGATGGCGCTCGCGATGATGTGAACGAGATGATTTGCCCTCGGCGCGAATGAGGGTAAGTCGACGAGCCAGCCGAGCGCCGACATCAGGCCGAACAGGTCGTCCCCATTCATATCAGAGCGCGCCGTACCTTCGGTCTGGGCACGGAGCAGTAGTCGCGCGCTCGCTGAGTGCACAGCTGCGCATGAAGGATAAAGAGCGGAGTCCGGGTTCGTGTGGGCCGCCGCCATCAGGGCGACAACGCCCTGATGGCTTTCGGCGAATGCTACCCATTCGCGGAACCAGGACAACAGCGCTTCGTCAGGGGCGTCAGACGTTTCGAGTTCACCTGCCCTCTGTGTCAGGGCGTCCAGGTTCGTACGCAGCAAGGCTTCGAACAAGGCTTCTCGCGTCGGGAAATGACGAAGCAGCGTCGCCAATCCGACGCCGGCCCGGCGGGCAATATCTCGCATCGACGCATCGACGCCGTGCTCTGTGACGACCTCACGCGCGACCGCGAGGAGATGGCTGTAATTCTTTTTCGCGTCGGCTCGCATGTCTGGCCTTGATAACTGGACCGGTGATCCGTATATGTGGATCACTGATCCAATTATAGCAGCTGGATCAGTGATCCATCAGATAGGGTGGATCCGCGAAAATCGCAACAGAGCCGCTACTCGACACGAAACCAGAAGTGATGGCGAACGCCCGAGGAACACGAACATGAGCACGATCAGCATCATCGGATCAGGCAGCATGGCCGCAGCGATCGGCGGGCTTGCTGCCAAGGCCGGACACACCGTCGAGGTGACGAGTCGCGACGCCGCGAAGGCGCGGGCGCTGGCCGCGCAGATCGGAGCCGGCGCGACGACAGGGACGTTTGGCGCTGCCCCGGCTGGAGACATCGTTATCCTTGCGGTTCCCTACGCCGCCGTACTCGACGTGGTGAAGCAGTACGGCGAAGGGCTGGCAGGCAAGCTCCTCGTCGACATCACCAACCCCGTTGCCTCCGACTACACGAGCTTCGTGACCCCTGAGGACAGTTTCGGCGCACGGGAAATCACCAAGGCCGCCCCTGCCGATGCGGTAGTCGTCAAGGCGTTCAACACCCTGTTCTCGCATGTCCTGGCTGCCGGTCCAGTCGAGGACCGCCCGTTGGACGTGCTCCTCGCCGGCGACGACGCACAGGCGAAGGCACGCGTCTCGGCGTTCATCGAGAGCCTCGGACTGCGCCCCATGGATACCGGGGAGCTGCTTATGGCGCGGACGCTGGAGCACGCCTGCCTGCTGTCGCTGGGCCTCATGACCCACTCCGTCAAGCACACCAATTTCTCAATCGGCGTCAGCCTTCTCGGCTGAGTGAACCGGTACCATCAACTCCCGCATCACATCACCCACAAGGAACAGTAACATGCACGTTTTCGTCACTGGCGGGACCGGCCATTCCGGTCCGTATATCATTTCCGATCTTATCGCAGCCGGTCACGAGGTCACTGCGCTTGCCCGGTCGGACAAGTCTGCGGAAACGGTGTCCGCGCTTGGCGCCAAGGTGCGTCGCGGCGACCTCGATGATCTCGATGGGTTAAAAGCGGCGGCCGCAGACTTCGACGGCGTCATCCACGTCGCGCACCGGCAAGACCTGCTTCCCACCGGTGGCCTCGACGCGGTGGCTGCCGCGGAGCAAAAGATCATGCTCGCATACGGTGAGGCTCTGAAGGGGACCGGAAAGCCGCTGGTCACGTCGGGGAGCATTGGCTCGCCGGGTTGGGAACATCTCGGCCGCCCAGCCACCGAGGAGGACGCCACCCTCTCTGGCGGCGAGAAGTTCAAGGGCACCTTGCGAGTTCGCAACATTGTCGAAACGACGGTGCTCGGTCTCGCCGAGCAAGGCGTGCGCTCTTCGGTCGTACGGATTCCGACGATCATGCACAGCACGAGCGACAATGCCGGTTTCCTCCCGATACTGATCGGGCTTGCGAAGGAGAAGGGCGTTGTCGGCTATCCCGGCGACGGCAAGAACAATTGGTCGGCCGTGCACGCCCGCGACCTCGCCGCCGTGTTCCGTCTGGCGCTGGAGAAGAGCCCCGCCGGGAGGAATTGGCATGCGGTTGCCGATGAGGCTATTGCGTTCCGCGAGATCGCCGAAGCCATCGGCAGCCGCTTGAACCTGCCGGCCGTGCCGATTCCCGCGGATGAGCTGATGCTGCCAGGCTTTTTCGGGTTCCTCGCGAATCTGGTGAAGCTGGACGTCGCCGCGTCCAATGCCATCACCCGCCGGGCCCTCGGCTGGGAACCCACTCAGCCCGGCCTGCTCAAGGACCTGGACAACGGCCATTATTTCCCCGCCGGCTGACCAGCTTGGACACAACGAGCATAACCCAACTCTTTAGGAGACTGCACATGAGCATTATCAGCATCATCGGCTCAGGAACCATGGCCGCAGCGATCGCTGGCCGTACAGCCAAGGCCGGACACACTGTCGAGGTTGTCAGCCGAGACCCCGCTAAGGCGCGGGCGCTCGCCGACCAACTCGCAGCCGGAGCGACCACAGGGGCGTACGGGACAGCGCCGGCGGGCGACATCGTCATCCTCGCCGTGCCATACCAGAATGCGGCTTCGGTGGTGGCCGACTTTGGGGAAGCGCTCGACGGCAAGGTGATCATCGATATCGCCAACCCGGTTGCCCCCGACCTCTCGGGCCTCGTCACCCCCCACGGCAGCTCTGGCGCGCAGGAGACCGCCAAGCGCCTTCCCGCCGGCGCGCATGTCGTGAAGGCGTTCAACACGATCTTCGGTCACGTGCTTGCCAGGGGTGGACGCCTCGACGCGTTCATCGCAGCCGACGATGCGGAGGCGAAGGCGCGCGTTTCGACCTTCCTCGAAAGCCTCGCGCTGCGTCCGTTCGACGTCGGCGGCCTGCACATGGCCCAGACGCTTGAGGCGCTCGGCCTGATGATGATCGGCCTGGCCAAAAACGGCGCTGGCACCTGGGACTTCGCCATGAACGTCGATCTTGGCTGAATCCACCGACACCACGTCTATACCGGCAGGTCCGCAACAACACTGGGAGCAAGTCGTTTCTCACGTCGTTCTCATCAACCAACCCAGTGGAGTTGTCTGGCGACGGCGGCTTTCCGGCTAGCCGGAACGGCGGTTGAAATTTTTTGCAGATCGCAGCAAACCTATGCATCGATCGGGAACAGCATCAGAAACTGCCGGTCGCCTTCCGGGGTAAAGAGGATCGAGCGGCTTTCAGCCGTGCGTCGCGCCCAGCTCTTGTCGAGGAAGTTTGACAGCAGCGCCTTGCCGAGGCTGCCGGCAAGATGGGCGCGTCTTTCGCTCCAGTCGAGGCAGGAGCGGCAGAGCGGCCGGCGCGACGATTTCAGGTCGCCGACATCGATGCCGATGCATTTGAGATCGTTTTCGCCCTTTTCGGTCAGCGCCAGCCCGTCGCCGACCGCGTCGATCGAGCCTGAAGCAATCAGGCTGTCGAGCATGCGCACGCCGTAATCGCCGGCCAGATGATCGAAGCAGATGCGCGCCTTGCGCAGCGCCGGCTCTTTCGGCCCCGGCTGGTGGCGCAGATGCCCGCGTCCGGCGGCAAAGCCCATCATGCTTTCGATCAGCCGGGCGACGGCCTCGTCGGCCAATGTGAAATAGCGGTGACGCCCCTGCTTGCGCTGGGCAAGCAGCCCGCCGGCTTCGAGCTTGGCAAGATGCGTGCTCGCCGTCTGCACTGTGATGCCGCCGACGCCGGCAAGCTCGGTCGCCGTCAATGCGCGGCCGCCCGTCAGTGCCGCCAGCATGTTGGCGCGGGCGGGATCGCCGATGAGCGCGCCGATCTGGGAAATATCAGGACCTTCCTTCATACTTCGATCGTAACCGAAGCATCGCCGTCAGGCAATGTGCGAAAAGGATGGAGAGCAAAAGGAGAAACCGATGATTACCTGCTTCATCCGCTACGAGATCGATCCTTTCAAGAAAGAGGCGTTTGCCGAATATGCCCGCAACTGGGGTCAGGCCATCCCCAGGAATGGCGCCGATCTGATCGGTTATTTCGGTCCGCACGAGGGGTCGGCGACCACGGCCTATGGCGTCTACAATATCGAAAGCCTCACCGCCTACGAGGCCTATCGCGCCAGGCTGGCCGCCGACCCGCTCGGCCGCGAAAATTACGAATTCGCCAGGCGCGAAGGTTTTATCCGCAAGGAGGATCGAATCTTCCTCAAAAACGTCTCCGCCCCTCACGCCAAGCTGGTGCTGTCATGATCGCCGTCATCTTCGAAGTCGTGCCCTATATGGGCGAGCGCCATAAATATCTGGATCTAGCCGGCGAATTGCGCGGCGAACTCGAAAAGATCGACGGCTTCATCTCGATCGAGCGTTTCGAGAGCCTGACGAACCGCGGCAAACTGCTGTCGCTTTCCTTCTTCCGCGACGAGGAGGCCGTCCGAAAATGGCGCAACCTCGAAGCCCACCGCGCCGCCCAGCAGGCCGGCCGCGGCGGCATCTTCGCCGATTACCGCCTGCGGATCGCCAGTGTCGTGCGCGATTACGGCATGTTCGAACGCGACGAGGCGCCGGCCGACAGCCGCAACGTGCACGATGCGGCGTGAGGACGGGGAGGGGCGATGTCATCAGCAATAAATTCCCGAAATCGGCCGCCGCTTCAGGCTTTGGTAACGAAGTTGGGTAACCATAACGGAGAGTTAAGCGTCAAGCGTATGAGTGAGTATCAGAATGGCATCAGTTTTTCCGCTTGCCGGCCTCAAGGCTTCCGTCCGGTCGGGTTCCCGGCCGGATTCTCGGTCGGGGTCTTGGGTCGACACGATCATCAAGGGTGATTGCGTCAGCGCCCTTGAGGCTCTGCCCAGCCACTCCGTCGATATCATCTTTGCCGATCCCCCGTATAATCTCCAGCTCGGCGGAACGCTGCATCGTCCCGACCAGTCGCTGGTCGATGCCGTCGATGACGAATGGGATCAGTTCGCTTCGTTCGAGGCCTATGATGCCTTTACCCGCGCCTGGCTGCTGGCCTGCCGGCGTGTGCTGAAGCCATCAGGCTCGATCTGGGTGATCGGCTCCTACCACAATATCTTCCGCGTCGGCGCCACGCTGCAGGATCTGAATTTCTGGATCTTGAACGACATCATCTGGCGCAAGACCAACCCGATGCCGAATTTCAAGGGCCGCCGCTTCCAGAACGCCCATGAGACGATGATCTGGGCAAGCCCCAATGCCAAGGCCAAGGGCTATACCTTCAATTACGATGCGATGAAGGCCGCCAATGACGACGTGCAGATGCGCTCCGACTGGCTGTTCCCGATCTGCAATGGCAATGAGCGGCTGAAGGGCGAGGACGGCAAGAAGGTGCATCCGACCCAGAAGCCGGAAGCGTTGCTTGCCCGCGTCATCATGGCCTCGACCAAACCAGGCGATATCGTGCTCGATCCCTTTTTCGGCTCGGGAACAACGGGTGCCGTCGCCAAGCGCCTCGGCCGCCACTTCGTCGGCATCGAGCGCGAGCAGGATTATATCGATGCGGCCTCGGCCCGCATCGCCGCCGTCGAGCCGCTCGGCAAGGCGGAACTGACCGTCATGACCGGCAAGAAGGCCGAAGTTCGCGTCGCCTTCAACGTGCTGGTCGAAAGCGGCCTGATCAAGCCCGGCCAGGTGCTGACCGATGCCAAACGCCGTTACAGCGCCATCGTGCGCGCCGACGGCACCGTGGCGTCAGGCGGCGACGCCGGCTCCATTCATCGCCTCGGCGCCAAGGTGCAGGGTCTCGATGCATGCAACGGATGGACCTTCTGGCATTTCGAAGACGGGCAGTCCCTGCGCCCGATCGACGATCTCAGGTCCGTCATCCGCAGTGATCTGGCAAAGGTGGGTTGAGCAGCACCCAAATCAGAAAACTGCAGCATGATGTCGTCCGAAAACCGCTTACACTTTTCGGCATCATGCTCCGGCGGATCGAAATATCTTCTTCCGGTTTCCCTCCAGTTGCGGAAGAAGGCTAAGACGCCCGGGGTTCGAACCCCGGGCGTCTTCAATTCAAAAAGTCCCAATCATCAGAAATCCTTGTAATCGGTGACGTCGACGCGGGTGATGCGGCCTTCCGAATTGAAGGTGATCGTCTCCTCACCGTCGCGGATCAGCGGCTTGCCCGTTTTGCTATGGGTGGCGCGAAGCGACCAGACCGCCCGGCCGGACAGCGGTGTCAGTGTCTCCACCAGCGAATTTTCCGCCGTCTGATCGGGATAGTCTTCGAAATATTTCCGGAAGGCCGCCATGATCTCAGCCCGGCCGGCAAGGCTGCCGACGCCGTTTGAGACATAGGTGGCGTCCTCGGCGAAATAGGCCTCGATCGCCGGGAAATCCAGCGCGTTGATGGCGGCGTGAAAGCGGTCGATTTCCTCTGCCGGGTCGAAAGCCATGGGGTCAGACCTTCAATCCGTACGCGGCGAGATCGCTGCGCAGTTTCTCGGCACCCGAAAACAGCACCGCATTCCAGCCGAAGGCCTTGGCGCCTTCGACATTGACCGGCGCGTCGTCGATGAAAATCGTTGCCTTGGGATCGAGGCCGAAGCTCTTCGTATGGCTCTCGTAGATCGCCAGATCCGGCTTGATCAGGCCGACATCGCCGGAAACGGTGACGCCGCGCGGTTTGGTGAGGAAGGGGAAGCGCGCCTGCGCCTCGCGAAAAGTGTCGGAGGCGAAGTTGGTCAGCATCGTCACGTCGCGCCCTTCGGCGATCAGCCCCTCCATGATCGCGACGCTGTCCTCATAGGCGTGCGGCACCATCTCGTGCCAATATTTGCGGAAGGCGCGGATATGCTCTTCGCGGGCAGGGTGCTCTTTAATCAGCAGCGCTTCGGCCTCCGCCCATGTGCGGCCGCGGTCCTGCTCGATGTTCCAGTCATGAGTGCAGATATTGGCGAAGAACCAGTTGCGCTCGGTCTCATCGGGAATGAGCCGGCTGAAGGCAAGATGCGGATCGTAATGAATAAGGACTTTGCCGATATCGAAAACAACATGCTTTATCTCGGTGGTCATGGTCATCCCTTGGATGTTTTGAACGCGAGAGGAATAGCCGCTGCGATCGCTTTTTTCATGATGGTGGGCAAGGCCTGCGCTTCAAGATTTGTAACCGGCTCCCACCATTCGTCATCCCCGCCGCCATTCGTTCTCGGCTTGCCGGCGATCGCCGCCCGCCAGATCGAAAGCCGGAGTTCGAAATGGGTGAAGACATGGATGACCGTGCCGCAGGCCTGCCAGGCCGCCTCGAAGGGCGCGGCTGAGGCCGAGGTTTCGCCGTCGAGGCGCGCCGTCCAGGCCGTTGTCGGCACCTCGGTCATGCCGCCGAGCAGGCCGCTGTCGATGCGCCGCCGCAGCAGGATCTCGCCATCGCCAGTCACCGCGATGAAGGCCGCGCCCTGCCGCACCGGCTTTTCCTTCTTTGCCGCCTTGACCGGAAAGAGCTCGGGATCGGAAAGTTTCAGCGCCTCGCAGGCACCGCGGAACGGACAGAGTGAACAGGCCGGCCGTTTCGGCGTGCAGATCATCGCACCGAGATCCATCATCGCCTGAGCAAAATCGCCGGGCCGCAGAGCCGGCGTCAGCGCCGCCACCTTCTGCTTCATCAGTGGCTTTCCCGCCGGAAGCGGCGTGTCGATCGCATAGAGCCTGGAGATCACCCGCTCGACATTGCCGTCCATCACAGCCGCCTGCCGGTTGAAGGCAATGGCCGCGACGGCCGCTGCCGTATAGTCGCCGATCCCGGGCAGGGATTTGAGCCCTTCTTCGGTATCGGGAAAGACGCCGCCATGCTCTTTCGCCACTGCTTCGGCGCATTTCTTCAGGTTGCGGGCCCGCGCGTAATAGCCAAGCCCCGCCCAGGCGGCCATCACCGCGTCGCTTTCGGCCGCGGCAAGATCGGTCACCGCAGGCCAGCGTTCGAGAAACCTGGAGAAATAGGATTTGACCGCCTGCACCGTCGTCTGTTGCAGCATCACCTCGGAAAGCCAGACGCGATAGGGATCGGGTTTGACGCCGCCGGCCGCCATGCCGGGCGAGATACGCCAGGGCAGGTCGCGGTGGTGGCGGTCGTACCAGTCGAGCAGGGGCTGTGCGGAGGGAGTGTCGGGTTTCGTGAGCGTCATGATTTGCCGGGATCGGGGGAAGTGCCTATACTTGGCGAAGCAATGCCGCGCGATCAAGCCGGTGATGCGAATTGCCTGTGCGATTGGCAGGGGCATCCAAGGGTTTCGATGAGTTATCCACGCAAAGGTGCAAAGCAGATTTCCGAGCTGGCGAACGGGCTGATCGATCCCGTCCTGGCGCGCCGCGCCGGTATCAACACGGCCCTGCTTGGCTCATGGAGCGAAATCGCCGGCGAGGATTTTGCCGATTGCACCCGCCCGGAAAAGATCGCCTGGGCCCGCGGCGGCAATGAGGTCGGCGGCTTCCGCCCCGGTGTGCTGACGATTGCCTGCGAAGGCGCGCGCGCGCTTTTTCTCACCCATGCCCAGGGCGAACTCATCCAGCGCATCAACAGCTTCTTCGGCTTTGCCGCCGTCCACCAGATCCGCATCGTCCAGAAGCCGGTCTCAAACCCCGCCCGCCGCTCCCGCACCCCGCCGCCGCTGAAGGGCGAAGCCGCCCGCAAGCTCGAAGGCATGATGGAAGGCATAGAGGGCGACAAACTGCGCCAGGCGATCCAGCGCTTAGGGACCGCCGTGATGGGCAAGCGGGGCAGTGGGCGCTGATGAGCAAAACGCTCAGGTTGATTGGCAATCCTGAGATCGGCGGCTGACCCAGGCCCGTGCCGAAAAGATCAGTGCGGTTGAAGGCCTGGTGCTTAGCCCGCACATGCGTCGCCGAGACCAAGGATCAGCCGCCGAACAACGCCCCGCCAGGCGGTTCTCCGGCTCAATGGCGACCGAGCCGCATGTTTAGTTTTTTGATCCTGATTCAACAAGCTCGCGAGTGACAGTGAATTCGACCCTGCCGGAGATCGAATTATAGGGCTCGCACTGTGTGATCGCGTCAGCAATTATCGGGGCCGCGGTCTTCTCCCATTCGGATGGCGGCGCGCGAAAATTAATGGATAAAAAATCGGCAGATCCATCCTTCATGTCCGCCACAACCGGGAGGCTATAAACGCTCGGCGCGTTCGCAGGGAGCTTCAAACACTTAAGCATCTGAATAGAAACAATATTTCCACCGTCGTCAGAGGCGGGGGCGCTCGTGACGTTTATTGCCAATGCGGCGGAAGCGGCAAGCAGATTATGGAGAAAAGTCTTAGTCAGGGAATGCATTCAAATTTATCCTTCTGAATAGCTGTCCGAAAAATCAACCCTCGACCTGCTCTATACGGCAATGGCGTTATTAGAAATTGAAAGTCCCTCAAGTCTTGACTGCGGCCACCTGCGCCAGGCGATCCCTCGGTATGGCGGTAATGGGAAACGGGGACGATGATCCAGCCTGAGACGTCAAACCTCTCTTGAACTGCAGCGCATGGGATTACACTGTAATCATCTCGCCGGAGTAAACAGGATGCGCAGCAGCAAACCCATTACAGTTACGCTCGGCAGCCAGCAGAAAAGCTTGGACGCGCGGCTGCAATCGGGTGCCTATAGCTCAGCAAGCGAGGTCATCCGCGCCGCATTGCGCGCTCTGGACCGCGAAGAAGATGCGATCGACGAAATCATGCGTCAGAGAATTCGCGAGGCGATCGACGATCCGGGTTCGGATATTGATGCCGATACGGTTTTTGAGCGGCTCGAACGCCTGCATGCGGAACGGATGAAGGCTGAGGGCGGTGGCGCCCAAGGTCGCGTTTCGTCCGAAGGTTGAGAAGGATTGGCTTGAATATCGTGAAGCATTGCTGCTGATAATCGTTCGGCAGCGCTAAAGCGCATCGGGAGCCGTCACTCGTGCGAAAGAAAGTGCTTTCCTGTTGCCGTTTCCATGACACTGGCGAGCTGCGTGGCTAGCATACCCTCGATCAACTCCTCCATTTTCGACAGATCAGAGGCGCCATGCTCGGCTGCGCGATCGGCGGCTTCCAGGGCGTCGAAATAGGGCTTCCGGTTGTCGACGATCTGGTCAGGAATCGTTTTGATGCCGGGCAGGGGCAACTGAAGTTTCACGCACAGGACGACATAAGACACCATCCGAGAGGTGCGGCCATTGCCGTCGCTGAAGGGATGAATCCAATTCAGCCGCCACATAACGTATGATGCCAAATGGACGGGAGTTTTGTCCCAGTTGTCGTTGACGTAGTCGCAAAGCTCTTCGATCAACTCCGGCACACGGTGCGCACCAAGCGGCTTGTGTTCGCTTCCCTGTATCGCCACATCAGCTGGCCGGAAGTTCCCGGCATAGGCGCTGATTCCCTGCAAAGCTTCGCGATGCAGCGCCAGCAGCAAAGAGGGCCGAAGCTTCCACTTCGCACCCTTGTCTATGGCGTCGATGATCATATCGCGCGCCGTATCGAACTGGCGAAGGCCGTTGCGGGCCTCCGCCTCGGCGCGTTCCCTATCGTCCTTGATCAGATACGCTTCCGTTGCAACGCTATGGCGGCGGGTGCCTTCAGTCATTTTTCTGTTTGTCTGCCATCTCGTCAGCCAAGCGATCTATCATCTCGCGCGTGATCAACTCGTTTTCGAAATGCGTATTCCCATAAGCGAAGCTGCGACGCTGAACTTCGATTTCGCTCTGCGACGGCTGCAACTTCCTCGCGGCTTCGAGCAGGTTTTTGAGTGGTTCGTTCATTGCAGCCTTCCTTTCATGCGCCGGTTCATAAAAGCGGTTTTCCGATCTCAAGCAACCTTAAACCGGATACTGAAACGGAATTGTGCCAAGCTTATGAAGCAGGTGTTACCCGGACAGCAATTGTACACGTCTGGATGTGATCTTATGTAGGTTGGAAGCAGGGGAGTTTGAAGATGGGAGTACGGGATCTGCCACCAGGCGACAATGGTGGAAGCTGACCCGTCAACGTGCAGTCGCCGCCCCGCATTGCCTTGGCGACTTTGAGGCGCCTAACGTCATTTGAGAAGTGAACTTGATCGATTGGGTGGCCAACGCCACATCTTTCACTGCTCGCGGTCCCATCACGGTCACAATTCTTTGAAGGAAGTTGGTGAACCGTGGCTTGTGAGCGGCCGCTAGCCGTTATATCGCACAGTCACGCCGTCACTCTCATTGCTTATGGGGAACCCATGCAGATGTCTGAAATGCAACTGACGAAACGCCGCCTCCTGGGTGGGATCGCCATCGCCGCAGCTGCCGCAGCGCTTGTCGCCTGCAACGACAGCAAGGACGCTGCCGATGCTTCGTCCTCCGGCAAGACCCTGGCCGACGGCACCAATGTCGACACCATCCAGACGGCGGCGACATCGCCGGCCGAAACGCCGCAATCCGATGGCGATGTCGACATGGCCGCAGCGCTGAAGCCCGGCCCGCTGCCTGAGATGGCGCTCGGCAAGGCTGACGCCCCGGTCAAGATTGTCGAATATATGTCGATGACCTGCCCGCATTGCGCCCATTTCCACAACACCACCTTCGATGCGATCAAGCAGAAGTATGTCGATGCCGGCAAGGTGCAGTTCATCATCCGCGAATTCCCCTTCGACCCGCGTGCCGCCGCCGCCTTCATGCTCGCCCGCTGCAGCCCCGCCAATCCGGAGCAGCTGAGCACGCCGGAGCAATATTTCCCGATGGTTTCGATGCTGTTCAAGCAGCAGCAGGTCTGGGCCGCCGCCGATGACGGCCGCAGCGCACTGCTGCAGATGTCGAAGCTCGCCGGATTTACTGAGGATAGCTTCACGAAATGCTTGACGAACCAGAAGCTTCTGGATGAAGTGAACGCCGTGCGGGAAAGAGGTTCCAAGGATTTCGGCGTCAATGCCACGCCGACTTTCCTCATCAATGGCAAGCGCTACTCTGGAGACATGCCGGTTGAAACCTTGTCGGGGCTCATCGACAGTCTGCTCTGAACCGATCCGTTTGACGATAACGGGCGACGGTGAAAGCCGTGCGCCCGTTTTTTTGTGGCTGCGGTGCGGCTCCTTGCCCACCCCGCGCCGCGGAGCTTCTGCATGAAGTTCAACAAGCTGCGCCTGGTCGGCTTCAAATCCTTCGTCGAGCCGACGGAATTCATCATCGAGCGGGGGCTGACCGGCGTCGTCGGCCCGAACGGCTGCGGCAAGTCCAACCTCGTCGAGGCGCTGCGCTGGGTGATGGGCGAGAATTCCTACAAGAACATGCGCGCCTCCGGCATGGACGACGTGATCTTTTCGGGCTCGGGAAACCGCCCGGCCCGCAACACCGCCGAAGTGGCGCTCTATCTCGACAATGCAACGCGCACCGCGCCTGCCGCCTTCAACGACAGCGACGAGATCCAGGTCACCCGCCGCATCGAGCGTGAACAGGGTTCGCTCTACCGCATCAACGGCAAGGAAAGCCGCGCCAAGGACGTGCAACTGCTGTTTGCCGACGCCTCCACCGGCGCCCGTTCGCCCTCGATGGTCGGGCAGGGGCGGATCGGCGAGCTGATCCAGGCAAAGCCGCAGGCCCGCCGCCAGCTGCTGGAAGAGGCGGCCGGCATCTCGGGCCTGCATTCCCGCCGCCACGAGGCCGAATTGCGGCTGCGGGCCGCCGAGGGCAATCTCGAGCGTCTCGACGACGTCACCTCGCAGCTCGAAAGCCAGATCGAGAGCCTGAAGCGGCAGGCCCGCCAGGCAAACCGCTTCAAGACGCTGTCCGCCGATATCCGCGCCCGCGAGGCGATGCTCTTGCATATTCGCTGGGTGCAGGCCAAGGAAGCTGAGGCCGAGGCGGACAGCGCGCTGAACCAGGCGACGGTCGTCGTCGCCGAAAAGGCGCAAGCCCAGATGGAGGCGGCGAAGAACCAGGCCATCGCCAGCTTGAAGCTACCGGAACTGCGCGAGGGTGAGGCGCGCGCCGCCGCCGCTCTGCAGCGGTTGCAGATCGCCCGAAGCCAGCTGGAGGAGGATGTCGGCCGCATTCTGCGCCGCCGCGACGAGCTGACACGCCGTCTCGCCCAGCTTGGCGAGGATATCCGCCGCGAGGAGCGGCTGGTCGCCGACAATGCCGGTATCCTGGCAAGGCTCGATGCCGAAGAGGCCGAGATTTCCGAAGTGCTGGCCGATTCCGGCCGTTATGCCGAGGAAACCCGCGAGGCCTTCGAGGGAGCGGCGGCAAAACTTGCCGACAGCGAACGCATCTTCACCCAGCTGACCGCCGAGCGCGCCGAGGCCGCTGCCGGCCGCAACCAGCTGGAGCGCGCCATCCGCGATCTCGCTGACCGCAGGATGCGCCTCGAACGCCAGATGAATGAGGCCAACCACGAACTCGCAACCATCGGCGACAAGATCGCCGGCCTGCCTGACCCGGATGAAAAACGCGCCATCGTCGAGGCCGGTGAAATCGCGCTCGCCGACGCCGAAGCCGCCGTCCAGCTCGTCGAGCAGGCGCTTGCCGCCGCCCGCCAGACCGAGGCGCTGGCGCGCGCACCGGTCGAACAGGCCCGCTCGAGCCTCAATGCGCTGGAAACCGAAGCCCGCACCATTTCCCGCATGCTTGCCGCTGGTGCCGCTGCCGGCAAATTTCCGCCGGTTGCCGATGAGCTGAAGGTCGATCGCGGCTTCGAAACAGCACTGGGTGCTGCCCTCGGCGACGATCTGGAATCGCCGCTCGCTGCCGAGGCCCCGGCTCATTGGTCTGACAATGGTGATGGCGCCGGCGACCCGGCACTGCCAACCGGCGTCACGCCGCTGCTTGCCCATATCAGCGCGCCCGCCGCACTCACCCGCCGCCTGCGCCAGATCGGCCTGGTCGGGGCGGGGGATGCCGAGCGCCTGATGGCGGCGCTGCAGCCAGGCCAGCGGCTGGTGACGAAAGACGGCGCCGTCTACCGCTGGGACGGCCACGTGACAGGTGCCGACGCCCCGAGCGCTGCAGCCCTGCGGCTTGCCCAGAAGAACCGCCTGGCCGAACTCGAAGGCGAGGCGGCCCTTGCCCGCGACGTGCTTGCCGAAGCCGAGGAGCGGCAGGCCGCCGCCGCTGATGCGATCCGCGGCGAAGAACGACGGCTTGCCGAGGCCCGCGACATGAGCCGGCTGTCCTCCCGTCATCTCGCCGAGGCGCGCGATGCGCTTGGAGCCGCCGAGCGGGCCTCTGGCGATCTGATCCGCCGCCGCGATGTCGTCAGCGAGGCGGTCAGCCAGCTGGGCGCGCAGCTGGAGGAGGTCGCCATCCAGGAAGAGAATGCCCGCATCGAGCTGGAGGACGCGCCCGATCTCACCGCGATCGACGAGCGGCTGCGCTACCAGCAGGCGGAGGTGGCGACCGATCGCGGCGCGCTGGCCGAAAGCCGCGCTCGCCACGAAAGCCTTGCCCGGGAAAATGAAGCCCGGCAGCGCCGCATCCTGGCGATCGGCCAGGAGCGCGAGACCTGGCGCCAGCGGGCGGCAAGTGCTGAAGAGCACGTCGCCACGCTGCGCGAACGCGAGGAAGAGGCGCGCGAAGAGGCAGCCGAGCTCGAATTGGCGCCGGACGAATTCGACGACAAGCGCCGCGCTTTGATGAGCGAATTGCAGAAGGCCGAGGAGGCGCGCCGCAACGCCGGCGATCTTCTGGCCGAGGCCGAACGCATCCAGCGCGAGGCCGACCACAAGGCGACCACCGCACTGTCGGAACTTGCCGAATGCCGTGAACGCCGCGGCCGCGCCGAGGAGCGCCTGGTTTCCGCCCGCGAGAAGCGCCAGGAAGGCGAAAGCCGCATCCGCGAGGTCCTGAATGTCGCCCCGCACGAAGCGCTGCAGCTGACCGGGCGTCCGGCCATGCAGGCGCTTCCCGACCCGCGCGAGGTCGAGCGCGAGCTGGAGCGCCTCAGGATCGAGCGCGAGCGGCTCGGCGCCGTCAACCTGCGCGCCGACGAGGAACAGAAGGAGCTGAGTGACAAGCTCGAAGCGCTGATCAGGGAACGCGACGACGTCATCGACGCGATCCGCAAGCTGCGCGGCGCCATCCAGAGCCTCAACCGCGAGGGCCGCGAACGGCTGATCGCCGCCTTCGACATCGTCAATGCCCAGTTCAAGCGGCTGTTCACCCATCTTTTCGGCGGCGGCACCGCCGAGCTGCAGCTGATCGAATCCGACGACCCGCTGGAAGCCGGCCTCGAAATCCTGGCCCGGCCGCCGGGCAAGAAGCCGCAGACCATGACGCTGCTCTCAGGCGGCGAACAGGCGCTGACGGCGATGGCGCTGATCTTTGCCGTCTTCCTCACCAATCCGGCGCCGATCTGCGTGCTCGACGAAGTCGACGCGCCGCTCGACGACCACAATGTCGAGCGCTACTGCAACCTGATGGATGAAATGGCGGCGTCGACCGAAACCCGCTTCGTCATCATCACCCACAATCCGATCACCATGGCCCGCATGAACCGCCTCTTCGGCGTCACCATGGCCGAGCAGGGCGTCTCCACCCTCGTCTCCGTCGACCTGCAGACCGCCGAGCGCCTGCGCGAGATCGCCTGAGCAATTCCAGCCTGGATCAGCGCAATTTCAGCAAAGCCGTGACGCGGTTTTGCGCCCAGAAATTGCGTGAAATCAGAAAACTGGGAATAAACACCAAAAAAGGTCGGCTCTCTTGCCGCCTGTACCCCATTTGGGTGATGCTCTTTTCGCTGACTTGCATTAGAAGTTGTTTCGACGCAACCTAATTACCCAGCTGAAAAGCTGGCAATCAAGCGTTGCGCATTGTCGAATTTGCGTGCGGTTTTCCGGGCGAGGGCAAGAACCGGAAGCCGTTAGAGTAATTCCAGGGAAGGACAGATCTGTTTTCCCCGGAGTTGCGTAAGATGATGGTCAGAGCGGTTCCTTTTTCAAAAAGCTGAACCGTTCCTGGGTTGTGGGACCCCCCGTCCGGTTTTCCTGGCCGGACGGAAACAAGGCTTTGCGGGACATTGTTGCAGTCCCGCAAAGCTTTTTTTGTACCTTTTTCTTGTTCCCACCGGCTTTCAATCGTTTCGACCGCGGCCGTGCCGAAGATTTATTGTGCAACGCAACATTTTGCCGCATTTGTCGATTTTCATCTCAACACCAACGGATTAAGCTAATCCCGGTTTGGTGTTGGGGGGAAGATGACCAAGTGGGTCTATACGTTCGGCGACGGGCAGGCTGAGGGCCGGGCGCGCGATCACGAGATTCTCGGCGGCAAGGGCGCCAATCTCGCGGAAATGTGCGCCCTGGGGCTTCCCGTTCCGCCGGGGCTGACGATCGTCGGCGATGCCTGCAACACCTATTACAAGAACGGCCGCCATATCGAGAACGCTGTGAAGGTCGAGGTGCGCGCCGGCATTGCTGGCATCGAGGCAATCACCGGCCGCCGCTTTGGCGCCGGCAGCCAGCCGCTGCTGCTTTCGGTGCGCTCCGGCGCCCGTGTTTCGATGCCGGGAATGATGGACACCGTGCTCAATCTCGGCCTCAACGACGAGACCGTGCAGGCGCTCGGCCATGATGCCGGCGACGCGCGGTTTGCCTGGGACAGCTACCGCCGCTTCATTCAGATGTATGCCGATGTCGTCATGGGTCTCGGCAACGACGCCTTCGAGGAAATCCTCGAAGACGAGAAGGCCAAGCTCGGTCACGAATTCGATACCGAACTCAGCGCCTCCGAGTGGCAGCATATCGTTTCTCTCTACAAGCGGCTGATCGAGGAGGAGCTGGAGCAGGAATTCCCGCAGGATCCTGAGGTGCAGCTCTGGGGCGCCGTCGGCGCGGTCTTTTCCAGCTGGATGAATGCACGCGCCGTCACCTACCGCCAGCTTCACAATATTCCGGGAGCCTGGGGCACGGCGGTCAACATCCAGGCGATGGTCTTCGGCAATCTCGGCAATGCGTCCGCCACCGGTGTTGCCTTCACCCGCAACCCGTCGACCGGCGAGAAGGCGCTGTACGGCGAATTCCTCGTCAATGCGCAAGGGGAGGATGTCGTTGCAGGCATCCGCACGCCGCAAAGCATCACCGAGGAGGGCCGGATTTCCTCCGGCTCGGAAAAACCGTCGATGGAAAAGCTGATGCCGGAGGCGTTTCGCGAGCTTTGCGGAATCTGCACCGAACTCGAGATCCATTACCGCGACATGCAGGATATCGAATTCACCATCGAGCGCGGCAAGCTGTGGATGCTGCAGACCCGCTCCGGCAAGCGCTCGACCCGGGCGGCAATGAAGATCGCCGTCGATATGGTCGACGAGAAGGTGATTACCGAGGAGCAGGCGGTGCTGCGCATCGAACCATCAAGCCTCGACCAGCTGCTGCATCCGACGATCGATCCGCGTGTCACCCGCCAGGTGATCGGCACCGGGCTTCCGGCTTCGCCGGGCGCTGCCACCGGCGCCATCGTCTTCACCGCCGAGGAGGCCGTCGAGGCCGAGGCCGAAGGCCGCAAGGTCATTCTGCTGCGGGTCGAGACCAGCCCGGAGGATATTCACGGCATGCATGCCGCCGAAGGCATCCTGACCACCCGCGGCGGCATGACCAGCCATGCGGCGGTCGTTGCCCGCGGCATGGGCATCCCCTGCGTCGTCGGCGCCGGCACCATGCGCATCGACATGCGCAACGAGCGGCTGCTCGGCATCGGCGTCACCCTGAAGAAGGGCGATATCATCACCATCGACGGCTCGGCCGGCCAGGTGCTGAAGGGCGAGGTGCCGATGATCCAGCCGGAACTGTCGGGCGATTTCGGCCGCATCATGGGCTGGGCCGACCGCGCCCGCCGCATGACGGTGCGCACCAATGCCGATACGCCGGCCGATGCGCGCGCCGCCCGTTCCTTCGGCGCCGAAGGCATCGGCCTTTGCCGCACCGAGCACATGTTCTTCGAGGGCGAGCGCATCCATGCCATGCGCGAGATGATCCTCGCCGTCGACGAGAAGGGCAGGCGGCTGGCGCTCGACAAGCTGCTGCCGATGCAGCGGCTGGATTTCACCGGCCTGTTCACCGTCATGCACGGCCTGCCGGTGACGATCCGCCTGCTCGACCCGCCGTTGCACGAATTCCTGCCGAAGACCGACGACGAGGTGGCCGAAGTCGCCTTCGCCATGGGCATGGAGGCGGCAGCGCTTCGCCAGCGCGTCGATGCGCTGCACGAGTTCAATCCGATGCTCGGCCATCGCGGTTGCCGGCTGGCGATCTCCTATCCCGAAATCGTCGAGATGCAGGCCCGCGCCATCTTCGAGGCGGCGGTTGCCGCAGCTAAGGAGACCGGGGCGGCCGTCGTGCCGGAGATCATGGTGCCGCTGGTCGGCCTGCGCTCCGAGCTCGATTACGTCAAGGCGCGCATCGATGAGGTCGCCGGCAAGGTCATGAACGAGGCCGGCATGAAGATCGATTATCTCGTCGGCACGATGATCGAGCTGCCGCGGGCCGCGCTTCGCGCCCATGTGATTGCCGAAGCCGCCGAATTCTTCTCCTTCGGCACCAACGACCTGACGCAGACCACCTTCGGCATCTCCCGCGACGACGCCTCGGCCTTCATCCCCACCTATCAGCGCAAGGGCATCATCGAGCACGATCCCTTCATCTCGCTCGATTTCGACGGTGTCGGCGAATTGATCAGCATCGCCGCCGAACGCGGCCGGCGCACCCGCAACGACATGAAACTCGGCATCTGCGGCGAACATGGCGGCGACCCGGCCTCGATCCGCTTCTGCGAGACGATCGGGCTCGACTATGTCTCCTGCTCGCCGTTCCGCGTGCCGATCGCCAGACTGGCGGCGGCGCAGGCGGTCATCTCAGGAGGTCTGAAAGACCTCGGGGGGAAATAGTCAGAGATGGGCTGCCCTGTGGGCGCCCTGGGCAGCCCTTGCGGGCGCCCGGCTTAATGATGATGGTGCCAGTGATCGTGGTAGACATAGGGACCGTTGAGATCCCAGGCCATGCTCTGCATCATCTCGGCACTTTGCGCCCGCGATTCGGCCCGCCGGTCGAGATCGATGCGCTGCAGGCAGTTGGCAAAACCATCCGTGCCGCGCCGGAAGCCATAGCTCAGGCACCGCCCTTCATCCGCCGCCCGCCGCTCCTCTGGCGTCATCGTCTGGCAGGCGGAAAGCGCGGCGGCGACGGTGGCAACGGTGATGAGGAGCGGAAGGCGCATCGGGGTATTCCTTGCTTTTCCCTGAGGAAATGCCATTCGGGTGCGGGCGTCAAGCTGCGGCGGTGAGGCGTGTAGTGGATGTGAACGGTTTCTCCCGCCTATCCCACCCTCCGTCATGCTCGGCCTTGAGCCGAGCATCCACGCCGCATCCATCAGCAGCAGCCGTATGGATCCCAGGCTCAAGGCCTGGGATGACGGAGAGTGTGGTTGGCGTTTCCGTCAAACTCGTCGCCAGAGAACAGGGACACACTACACCGGGTGCTCAATTGGCCCAGCGTTTACTAGGTTCCAGTGCCTGTCACAGTGCGCCCAAATCCTTCGGTAGGGGACACTCCGCACAGGAGCGAGCGGGCGTGAAGATGACGCTCACGCCGCCCCAGCCGGATCCCCAATCGGCAGCAGGGCCGGATCGAGCGGTGGGTCCTGCGGGTTCTTCGTGTCCGACGGGTCCTGCACCGGCGTCAGCGGCGGTTTTTGCTGGGTGGGGTCGGGAATGCCCGGCGTCGGCGTCGGGCCGCGTGGGGTGTCGGGACTGGGGATCGGCATCGGGTCTCTATTGGGCATGATCGCCTCCTTTTCAAAAAAAGGAACGGCATCCCCCGCATATGGTTCCACTTTCGCCATCGGAGATTCCTCTGTATGAGGGGCTTGCAAACACTGGAACGAGCATGGCCATCCGCGATCGATTTTCGAAAAAACTGAACTGCCCGCAATGCGGCAATGAGGGCTTTGCCGAAGCCTCGGAAGTTGACGATCCGAAGCGCAAACACCCGGATTTCAAGGTCGATCGGCTGCCGCGCGGCTTTGGCGTGCAGCGTCCATCCAACCACCAGGAAAATTTCGTCATCAAATGCGAATGCGGCCGCAAGTTTCCCTTCCGCAGCGTTGCGGAAGCGGCGGCCGAGCGGCGCTAGCCCATCTCTCGGCATCACGCTCCGAAGCTCTAAATCCGCTCCAGCACTTCGATAAAGGCTTCGGCGAAACGCACCAGATGCGCAGTTTGCTCATCGGGCGCCTGCATGCGGATTTCGGTGCCGGCATAATCGAGCAGCGCCAGCACGACGCGCATCTCACTGCCGTCATCGGGAATGCGCAGCACCGCGATGCGGCGGCAATCCTCGATAAGACCCCCGGCCGGCAGGTCGAACAGCAGCTCGCCACCCGACCGTTGCGCTGCCTGGCGCACCGCCTCGCAGAAGCCGGCATCGCCGCCGGCATACCCTTCGAGCGAAAGTTCGAGCTCGACGAGCTCCATCGGCAGCATCGGCTCGCTGTGGTCGATCCCGCCAAGCGCAGACGCCTGCGGCCTTGCGGCTATCTCGGTTGAAATCATCCCGTCGCTCCTTGCCTTTAAAATCGGAGATGAAACCGCGGCAGAATGGCTCTTTTTTACCATATCAGCAAGAGCTTATGGAATCGCCCCGTCTTCGCCCCGGTCTTCATCATGGTCTCGTCATGGTCTTCGCTCGCGAATTCCATCTGATATTCCGAGACAACAGTTTCAATTCAGCCGAATCTTGCCCAGATCCGGATGATTTTAGGCCGGGCTGGCCTAAAATCTGAATCCGGATCTAAATCAAAGAAATAGAGCATGATGTCGTCCGAAAACCGCTTCACACTTTTCGGCATCATGCTCTAAACAGGGATATGGCGATTTGCGTGGTTGAAGGCGCGGCGCTGACGAGCAACCGGTAAGTTTGATGGCCATCCGTTTCGACCGTCCCGTTTCCAACGCCGCCCGCTTTTCGCGGCTGCTCGGGGCGTTTTCCCTGGTGCTGGCGCTGGCGGTGCTGGTCGCCCATCGTTTCGGCGGCCTCGCCACCCCCTATCTGGTGCTGCTGTTGATCGCCGCCGCCGGCGGCGCGCTGCTGGCCGCCCTTCTGGCCGTCGTCGGGCTGCGCAGCCTCTGGATGACGGGCGCCGAAGGCGGGCTGGCCGCACTCGCCGCGCTGATCTACGCCGCCTTTCCCTTAGCGCTCGGCGCCTTTGCCACCGAGCATTATCTGACCTTGCCGGATATCTACGACGTCTCCACCGATCCGGTCTCGGTGCCGGATTGGCTGTCGCCGCCGAAAGCCGACCAGATCTGGCTGAAGCGCAATCCGGTGATGCCGGAGGATCGTGAAAAGCAGATGACCGCCTATCCCGAGCTGACCGGCCGGCGTTATGAGGGCGCACTCGACCGCGTGCTGGAGGCGGTGCGCAAGGTCGCCAAGCTGCGCGGCTTCACCATCATCCGGACCACCGGCGATACCGAGCCCGACCGCGACCCCGAGGACCGGCCGGCCAAGCCTGAGCCGAGCGATGATGCTGCCGTCGCCGATGCGCCCGATATCGTGCCCGTGCCGACGCCGCGCCCCTATGACGACGATGTCGCCAAGCTGATCCGCGGCGCCAACGGCGTGACGCTGCAGGCAACCAATCGCACACTGATCCTCGGCCTGCGCTTCGATATCCTCATTCGCCTGCGCGAAGAGGCCGAAACAACCTTCGTCGACATCCGCGTCGCCTCCCGCTACGGCCAACACGACCTCGGCTTCAGCGCCGACATCGCCGGCGATTATCTGAAGGCGCTGGATTCCGAATTGCTGGGGATTGCGGGTGGGTGAGCCGCGGTGCCGCCAGAGGCGGCAGCAATCGATCCAGCGAATCGATTGCAGCGGCGAACGCCCTGAGCCCAAAGCGAAGGGCCGGGATAGGGTGCGGCAGGCTCGACAACCTTATGCCGCACCAAAGGAGGAGAGCTGTGATGGGAAGCAAGGCCGATTTTCTGAGTGTGCCTGACCAGGACACTCTTGATACTTCAGGTTTTGTGAAAACGCTCTCAGGCGAGATTTATCTCAAATTTGTCAGCGGCTGCCGCTTTATGGAGTTTCCCATAGGGAAGCTCTTCTCTCTTCATGTTCCGGATGACTTTCTTGAGTTTGATCGGGTTGTGAAATGTGCACTGCAGATTCAGCCCGATGTTAAAAATTCAGTCATCCATACATTTGCCGTTCGAAAGCGGGGAGGGGTGAGTGTAGCTGCAGAGAAAAGGCCGGATGATCTTTACATATATGTTCCTGAGAAATGTGAGGTCGATGTTCAGTTATTGAGCAGTTTGACAATCTCAATTCTCTCGATGGAATACACGACCGAGCCCCATCCATTGAACAAGCTCTATGTTAGTTGACCGGTGGATGGGGCCTCTTACGTCTCCAGACGCAGCCACCCTCTATTACGCCACCACCCGTCAGCCCCCCTCTGCCCTGCCGGGCATCTCCCCCACAGGTGGGGAGATTGGCAAGTGGCGAAAACTTCCCGTCCCTCCGCCGTTTCGCCGGGCTGTGACACCGGTTGTTTGGGGAAGCCAGCGAGCCCAGCCAATCTCCCCACCTGTGGGGGAGATGCCCGGCAGGGCAGAGGGGGGCTCACACGGCAGGCCGGCTCAGGTGAGGAAAAACGACCTCACGCCACCACCAACCACCCCGTATACCGCACCACCAGCCCGGTCAGCCGCCCGCCGATCTCCACATGAAAGTGGAATCGCCCCTCACGCTCCTCCTCATAGGTCTCGCCACCCGGCGCCAGGAACAGCGGCAGCGGAACCCCAAAAAACCGCCAACCCCTCACCACCAGCCGTAACCTGTTCCCCTCCTGCACCAGCGCCACCAGCACCCGGAACGGCCCGAAGACTTCGGTAAGCAGATGCCGGTCGCGGCCGTTTCCTTCGAGCTGCAGGCTGTGGAAACTCTTGCCGCCGAAATCCCGTGTCCAGATCTCCTTGTCGCCATCGGCCACGAAGCGCACCGTCACCGGCACATCCTCACCCGCCGGAGGGAAGCCGATCAGCCGCGCGACGATCCCCGCAAGCCATCCGCCGCCGCGTTCGATCCGCGCCCGGCCGGAGGCGACGCGCGTCCCGCCGGCATGCCCGACCGAATGCATGGCGGCAATCGCCGGCGGCAGCCGTTCGAAGGCGCTGCCGAGAACCCTGTGGTAGAGCGGCAGGCAGGCGCCCTCGCTTTCCACCCGGATCCCCGTCGTGATCGAAAACCGCCGAAACTCCGCTTCGAATCCGGCAAGCTGCAATTCGCCCGTCGCCGGCCGCGCGCCGTTTTCCGGCCGGATGCCCTGGAGCAGCCGGCGGACCAGCGCCGCGACGCCGGCGATGGGAATGAACGGCCCGTCATCACCCTCGGCAATCAGATGCCAGCCGCATGTGAGGCTCTTGCCCGCGGCATCGATGCCACTGACCCGCATGAACATGCCGCCGCGATGTTCGCCGATCGCGAAACCATGGCTGGCGCGCTGCAGCAGCGGCGAAAACGGTAGCAGCGATGGAAGCAGCTTCAGGTGCACCAGCCGGGCGGCGAGGCTGAGCAGGCGCTGCAGCGGCTGCGGCTCCGTTCCGACCCCGGTGAAGCTGGATTGCAGAGTGGGAAGGCGCGCCGGCAGCAGCGCCAGATCCGGCGCATCGACCAGCAGGAATGTCCGGCTGCGCAGCGGCACCGCGCCCGGCGGCGCCACCGTCACCCGCATCGCCTCGATCAGTCCAAGCCCGGTCGAAGGCTGCCCCTCGCGCAGCACCGCCACCGGCTTGCCGGCATAGGTCGATATCGCCCTCACAACATTGAGCCCGATCTTCACATGCGCCGACGGGGCAATGCCCGCAGCCACCCGATCGATCCGCGCAAACGGAGGCGCCATGACATCGAGCGCCGCAAAGGAAAGCGCCGGCAGGCTGCTCAGCCCCGACAGCGCGAAGATGCCCTTCGCCCTGGCCGCGGCATCGAGCCCGCCAAAACCGGCGACGAAGCCGGTGCTGTCGGCGATATCGGCATAATCGATGCCGAGGCCAATGCAGGCGCGCACCACCTTATAGGGGTCGTCCCCGAAGCTCTGAAACGGCCCGGAGGCATCGATGACGAGATCCGGCCTCAGCCGCGTCAGCTGTTCCGCCAGATTGCCATCACGATCGAAGCGCACGGCCTGTAGCGTCGCCCCCAGATTGCTGCTTCCCAAGCCCTCGGATCCATCTTTCGGGGCTCTGAGATCCGCAACGAAATCGTCTGCCTTTTCAAGCGACCGCCCGGCGATCAGCAGTCTGAGCCGCGGTTCATCGCCAAGCAGCCGCGCCAGCCGGCCGCCAAACGTGCCGTAGCCGCCGATGATCAGCAGCGAAAGCCTGTCGCCGCTCATGCGATGAAGCGGCTGCGCTGCTCCGGCGTCGGCACCATGCAGCTCTGCCGGCCGGCGATCTTCAGCCGGTTGCGGGCGATGAATTCATAAAGCGTGTCGGCCACCCGCCGCGGCAGCAGCCGGAAAAGCCTGATCAGCGAATAGGGAAAACCGAGGCCGGCGACCATGCGGATCGAGCCGTCGGATTTGAAGAAGGCGCGGCCGTTCTCGATCAGGATATTGGTCTCGTAGTCGCGCCCATCCAGCCCATAATGCCGGTAGAGCGCGGCGCCGAGCGGCGTCTGCGCGGCCAGGAAGCGGTATCGCCGCTGCTTGTCGTGTTTCAGCGCGAACTTCACCCAGCCGGAGCAGAACACGCATTCGCCATCAAAGACGATCAGCGGCCGGTCATCGGCAAAATCGGGCACATCGGCATCGTCGCGATAGCTGTAAGCGGCTAGCATCGCCTGGCTCATCTCCCTGCTGCAGGCCGGTAGAGGGCGGAAAGCGAAGGCAGCCCATCCGCGGCAATCTCGCCGCGCTCGAAGAGATCCTCGATATGGGCGAGCACGGAAAGCGCTGCCGCCCCATGCAGCTTCGGATCGGTATCGCTGTAGATCGCCTTGACCATCTCCGGGATGCCACGGTCGCCCGCCCGGATGCGCGTCAGGATCGCCTGCTCGCGCCCGAGGCGATGCGCCTTCAGCGCCCGGAGGAATGTGGCCGGATCCGTCACCGGCCCGCCATGGCCGGGCAGCAACAGCCCGTCATCGCGGGCGATCAGCTTCTCGAGCGAGGCCATGTAATCGGCCATCGAGCCATCCGGCGGCGCGACGATCGAGGTCGACCAAGCCATGACATGATCGCCTGTGAATAGCAGATCGCCGCCGTCCAGCGCGAAGGCGGCATGATTGGCCGTGTGCCCCGGCGTCGGCACGCCTGAGAGCACCCAGCCGTCGCCCTTGATGGTCTTGCCGTTGCCGATCGAAATGTCGGGCACGAAGGCCATGTCGGAGCTTTCGGAAAACGGATTGATCTCGCCGGCGCGCAATGGCCTTGCCGGCCGGTGCGGCCCCTGGCCGACGGTCACCGCCCCGGTTGCCGCCCGCAGCCGGCGGGCGAGCGGCGAGTGGTCGCGATGGGTATGGCTGACGAAGATATGCGTCACCTCGCGGCCGGAAAGCGCCGCCATCAGCGCCTGGAAATGCGCCTCGTCCTCCGGCCCGGGATCGATGACCGCGACCGAGGAGCCGCCGACGATATAGCTGTTGGTGCCGTAAAAGGTGAAAGGCCCGGCATTGTTCGCCGTGATCCGCTCGACCCCCGGCGCCACCGGCACGGCCCGCCCATAGGCCGGCTCGAAGACGAGGTCGAATGCGGGACTGTCCATGAAGGCAATGATCTCGAGGCCGATGACACCGCCAATTCCTAGCACGGCCCACCGCCCCGCGCGCGCATAAATCTGCTTGAGGCGCAACTTAGTCATTGTGACGGACGGAGAGCTTTGCTAATCAGGCGTCGATTTGAGCCGGCGGTTTCCGCCGAAAGCTCTGATGGGGCGTCGCCAAGCGGTAAGGCAACGGTTTTTGGTACCGTCATCCCTGGTTCGAATCCAGGCGCCCCAGCCAATTTTGTTTTGGTCCGTTCTGGACACATGGGTTACGATTTATTCCTGAGACATAGGTAACACTTTTGCGCCGAAAGGGTTCGGCAATGGTTCGAGCCTGCACGTCTCGTCATCGAAGTATCCCAGATCATAATCCATGAAGCTTGCGAGCCAGATATGGTCTT
This sequence comes from Rhizobium sp. NZLR8, assembly GCF_019685025.1. Taxonomy (NCBI): domain Bacteria; kingdom Pseudomonadati; phylum Pseudomonadota; class Alphaproteobacteria; order Hyphomicrobiales; family Rhizobiaceae; genus Rhizobium; species Rhizobium sp. NZLR8. Next base: position 136,880 of record NZ_JABDVY010000013.1, read on the forward strand.
CGACCTGTTTGATTCCCACGGCCTGCCCGGCAAAGACCAGGCTGAGGTTGATCTTCTTTCGCTTATAGCAGATGCGGCCGCATGTTGTGACGGTAACGGTCTGGTCGTGGAACGGATAGTCGAGCTCCGGTAGGCCGCGATAGGGTCGTGGTGAAGCCTGGTAGCGCTCTGCCGGGCAAGCCATGTCAAGGGCTTGGTGGGGCCGCTCTGTATTGAACTCTTCGACGAAGTCGTCAAAGCGGGCCTGCTGTGTCGGCGAGCATGAACTCGCCTTTGTAATCGGCGCACCACAAGTCGTTGGGTTGGCGAGGTTGGGAGAGTGGTGTTCCCTGTGCCCTGTTGCGTCGTCGCTTGCGGTGCTGGACCAACCCGTTGCGGTCGAGCACCGCATGCACGGTCGAGATCGCCGGCGTTTGCACGTCCGGGTAAAGCCGCGCCAGTCGCTCTCTGATCTTCGGCGCGCCCCAGCTCGGCTTCTCCTGCTTGGCACGCACAATCAGCTTCTCGATTTGGAAAGGAAGCTGATTGGCGTGCCGGTAGGGACGCGCGAGCGGTCAGTCAGTCCTTCCAGCCCGCAGGCATTATAGCGGCTGATGATCTTGTGGCCGGTCTTGCGGGAGATGCCGAACTCGCGGCACAGCGCCGCTATCTTCTCGCCATCCAGAACCCGCGCAACGAATTTGAGACGCTCGTCCATACGGTTGCACTCCTGCCAAGGCACCTTCGCTCTCCTCGCAAAGGCCAAAAGTGTAACCCATGTCTCCGGTATGAACTGTCACCCTTCTCTCGGGAAGGACAGAGTGAGTATTGTCATCGATTTACGCTAGCCAGCTGCTCCCTGGGCTCTTTCGCAACAGGCCAGAAATGTGGTTGTTTCCCACCTTGAAGAGCAAGAAGGATTTGGAAGGCGAGGCACCTGGAAAGCTTGGGCCCGACGCGAGGAAAGCTTGGGCGAGCCAACGTTACCAGCTTGCTTTGGATGCTCTTCTGTCGGATCTGGGGGCTAACCTTGTGCCCGGAGCCATCTTAGACGCCGAGTTTACAAATGGCGAGTTGAAGTTCTTCATCGGCGGCCACGTCGCAATCGACAAGATATTCTTGTCCGAGGCCGAGGGAGAGTTCATCGCCGCCCAGTGGAAAGTCTTGGCCTCGACATATTCCATCACCGAAAAGACCGATGGCAAGAAGTTTGCCAACGCGCTGAGAAAAATAGGAGAAAGCGGCAACGCCGCATTGGTCGCCCAGATCATCGAGCGGCAACAAAAACTTGCCGAGATCGAGGCGGAGATCGCAGAGGCCGAGGCCGCGGTGAATGCCCTTGTCTATGCTCTATACGGCTTGAATGCCGCGGAAATTGCTACAGTCGAGAGAGCTTGATGTGATGGTCTTGCTCATCAGCCACGAGGTGTGGTTATGCTGCCAAAGCGTCCCGTCGACAAAGGGGCGGGATCTTTGGTCTCCTGGATCGGAGGCGGCGTTCAGCCTGCAAGCTGGTCGAAGATTGGTATGTTCGACGACGCCGCACCGATCTGGCGCTTCAAACAGGCGCTGGGTGCGAAGGAAGAACCGGAGCTTGCAAGATCGGCGGCCAGCGGCCTTTTTCTGATCGAGGTTTCCCCGGCGCTGGCACTGGCTGCTATCGAGGCCACCTTCTGTTCGAGGCCTGCAGCTCCGAAATACAGCTCAACAGGAGGCGCTTCAGAATCACTGACTGGCAGGCAGTTGCGGAATCCACGAGGCGCTTCGGCATGCTGAACTCGTTGAGACACTTGGATGATTGGTGTTCGGTAGCGGTGAGCTTTGAGGCGCCGAGCAAGGCCGATCAGGACAAACTTGACGCGCTAATCTGCAGCCTGATCGGGCTGCATGGCTTATCGCCCCGCGAGACCAATCCGTAATGATCGGCGATCTGGAAAGTGGCTATATGATTGCGCCGGCTACGCGAGGGGTGCATGAAAGATTGCGCGCTGCGGCGCTACAGAGGGATGTGCCGATCGCGTGAGTCGAGTGACCAGCGTTCAAGACAACATAACCAGCTCGGTCTCAGCTGCGATCACGCATGGACTAGCGGTATCCCCATGTAGGCGGCCGTGGCATGAGATCTTCACGTGATATCGAGCGAGACCGCCTTCATCCACGGAATCCGGCTCTCCTTCCGGTTCGAAGAAACAATTTATCACCGCCGAGGATGGCGACCGTCCATCCTCCTTTCCCGGCAATAGACAGTTCACAATTGCGCCCGGCAGTCTGAACGTTCCTTGCGGCCGATCACGCCCATCAATCTTAACGCTGTGTGGGAAGAGCTTGACACGGTTGATCGGCGTCGCTTCGAGATAATGGACATTCAGTGGACGCCGGTTTCGATAACGATGATCTGAGCGATAGGCGAGAAATCCTCTCCGACCGTGCAGCGGGCTATCATATTGGGCTCGACGTTGCCTAACTGATGATCAATTTGCTTCTCCTGGGCCGCAACCTGCCTTCTAAGGACAAAAAGAGTGACGAATGCAGCGAGGGCCGCCGCCCAACCGCTCGTCGCACTCAACCATTCGCGCAAGCAAATCTCATCTTCCCTACAGAACAGCGACCGTGTTGGCGCGAAGCCGGAAATCACGATAACGACAACCGTGATCATGATCGCCCCGGCGATAGGGGCGGCCCACTTGTCCATGAATTTCATATCATTGGCTCCCCAGATCGAACGCGATTGTATTCATTGCGCATGCCGGGGGGCAAGTGTTGACCGTATGATCCTGCTGGAGAATTTTTCGCCTCAACCGCCCTCTTCAAACAACCGGACGCTCGTCAACCCCGCCAACCTCTCCACCAGCGCCTCCTGAAACCCAACATCATTCACCTCCACTGCCGCATCTCGCTGCTGCCGGTGATACCAATACCCGCCGCTGACCTTCGCGGCTCCTTCATCGCTCGCTGCAAGCCACGTCTGGGTGAGATGCCCCATTTCGAGGTCATCGGGCGCGCCGGCGCCGCCCATTTTTGTCGGCACCCAGCCGGGATCGACGGCGTTGCTGAGAACATCCGGCCAGTGGCGGGCGATGGCGGCGGCGAGGGTGGCGATGTAGAGCTTGCTTTCTGAATAAGCCTGGCTGGCGTTCCATGGCCGCTTCTTCCAGTCGATATCGTCAAGGGTGTTGCCGCCGCTGCGGTGCATGCCGCTGGTGAGATAGATCAGGCGGGCGGGGCGGGTGATCCAGGCGGTGAGGAGATAGGGGGCGAGCGTGTTGACCGCGAACGTCCTCGCGTGGCCTTCCGGGGTGTCGCCGCGGCTGCGCTCGAGGTAGATGCCGGCATTGTGGATGACGGCGTCCATGCGGCCGATGGTGTTGACCTGCTCGGCGATGGAGCGCACCTCGGTGGCGCTGGCGAGATCGCCGATGACGATGCCGAGGGCGGCAGCTGATCTCTCTGATATGGCGGCGGCGCGTTCGCGGGAGCGGGCGTGCAGCACGACGTCGTGGCCCTCGTTCATTAGGGTGCGGGCGGCGGCGAGGCCGAGGCCATCGGTGGAACCGGTGATGAAGATGCGGCTCATGGGGGTTCCTTTCGCGTGCGGCGTGGGTGGGCCCAGAGTGCTTGGCCATGGGTCCTCGGGTCAAGCCCGAGGGCGACGGAGATTGAGGTCAGCGATCGGCAAGAGGCGCGACGTTGGGAGCAATTCCTCTTTTTCCTCAATCTTTCGAGGTCAGCCTGGCTGCCTCGGCCCGGCTCTTTATCAAGCCGGCGATTTCATCGATTGGGTCTCGATCAGGCGATATGTCTGCGAGCTCGTCAGCGACCTTATCGGCCGCTGCTATCACCTTGTCGCAAACTTCGTTTACCCGGCGGCGCAGCAGCGGAGTGCCAACGCCGGCTTCTCGCGCAAAGACCTGCCAGCCCTCCGCATCCATCTCGGCGAGCGTGGCACGTTTGCCGATTCTCATTGCCAGCTTTGGCGACAGCTCCGGATAAATCACGGTGGAGAGGAGGTCGTAGAGTTTTGCCAGCCGCGGGCCTTGGCTATCGTAAAGGATGGAGAAGTTCTTGCCGTGGGCATCGGCATTTCCGGCGATCAGGTTGAAGATGGCAGCGTCCAGCAGCTTCAGAACATCGACCGCCGGTCTTGCCGAAATCCGTCTCAGCAATTCGAAACAATCCTTGAAGGTCGGCCCGCCTTCGCTCGCATATTTCGTTTCCGGCGGTACGCCGAGCGCCTGGCAGAAATCCTCCTGATGGATGCGGCGAACCAGGCCGCCGGCGTCGCGGACGCGGTCATATCGTTCGACCAGAAGAAACGGGCGTTCCCGCACATGTCGCGGTTCGACGGCTGCGACATCCAGCTCGATGGCGGCTGCGAGCCTCATCACGAAAGCTTCGTTTTCGGTCGTCGCCTTGAAGCGCGCTATTGGTGGCTTCAGAATATGAGTGGTCGCCTGGCCAGGCAGGGGAAGGCCGATACGGCCGTCGATCAGAACAACCGGCACCTTGGATTGCGCGCCGGCGAGCGACAGTCTCAAGCCTTCCTCGCCGGCCAGCAAAGGGCGCACGGGAAGCGCCTCCAGCACCCGAACGATGCCGGCGTCGTCCAAAGGCGCGGATTGGCGATCTGCAGTCGTCGCTGTCTCCGCGGGCTCCTGGCCCTCGGCAAGCAGTTGCAATGCACCGGCGACATCGCCGCCAAGGTGATCGAGAAGCGCAAAGTCATTGGCGGGAGAAACGCCCAATGCTTGCGCGGCGGCTATCCGCTGGCTTTCCTCGGGCAACAGGCCGCCGAAAAACGGCCGGCATTCCCGGCGGGAAAATCGCTCCGGTCGTTTCGGGAGAGAGGCCGAGAGCGGCAGCGCATCATCATCGCCGAGCCAGCCTTCAGCATAGGCAAAGCCGATATCACCGTGTCGGTCCTGCGTGAATTGACCGACAATGCGGCCGTTCCACCAGACGTTGAGGATCCTGTCCGTCATCGTCTGCGCTCGCCGGGCGCCAGAATGTCGATGGAGCAGCCGAGCGTTTGCAGAACCTGCAGGACTTTGCCGATCTGCGCCGTGGGTTTGCCGGCTTCAAGGTCGACGATAAACCGAAGCCCGACGCCGGCAACGCCGGCAAGCTCGTCCTGCCGCAGGTTTTGCTCCTTGCGCGTGCTTCGAACCAGGGCGCCGATATCGGCTGGAGTTTTAATCTGTTTCGACATGTGATTTTCCCGATCGGGAAAATATAGTGGAATTTCGGCGGGCGTCCAGGGGAATTTACCGATCGGGATATTTTGACGATATGGAATGGGTTGGGGCCGCGAAATTCCCCGCTCGGTAAGATGGGTAGTGGTTTTGGCAGGCGCGACATCCGGCGCAGAAGATTGGCGAGGCCCAGCCCCTCATCCGGCTGCCGCCACCTTCTCCCCGCTCGCGGGGCGAAGGGGATATGCCGCGGCCTTTCCGTTTCTCTCCAACGTCTCGCGTAACACGTCCCCTCGCCCCGTTTACGGGGAGAGGGTTAGGGTGAGGGGCATTTTTGGGGAGGAGTTTCCTCTCCGGGCATGGGTCCTCGGGTCAAGCCCGAGGACGACGGAGGGGAGGAGGGCTCTTGCCAAACCCACCCCGGCCGCACTCACCCGTCATCACCTCCGCCGCTCCGCCCCGGCCGCAATCGTCTGCACCAGCTCGTCCACCTCCCGTGCCAGCCGCTCCAGCGGCAGGCCGACGAAGCGGCCCTCGAGGCTGATGCTGACCACCCCGTGCACCGCCCCGAACAACGTGCGGGCGCGGATGGCGCGGTCTTCGGGGGGCATGTCGGGCTGCAGTTCGGCCAGCGGTTCGGCGATCACGTCCATCAGGAAGAGATGTTCGTCGAGATGCCATTGCGGCGTCGGGCTGCTTTCCGGGGGCGAGTGCTCGAACAGCGCCTTCCAGAGATTGCGGTGTTCGACAGCGAAAGCGAGATAGCCCTGGGCGAGGTTGCGTAAGCGATCGGTCGGTGGCCGGTCCTTGGTTTCACCAAGTGTCAGCCTGGCCTCCAGCGCCTTCAATGTGGCGGAGTTGACGTGGATGACGAGCTCGGCGAGATCGGTAAAGACGGTATAAAGGCCGCCGAGCGCGCAGCCGGCATCCTGGGTGATGTCGCGGGCTCGGAGGTGGGCAAGCCCGTCCTTGGCGATCCGCTCGCGCGCTGCCTCGATCAGCCGGGCCTTCAATTCCCAGCGTTTTTCTTCTCGCCTGCCGGCCATTCACCATTTTCCTTTGATTTTTTGAACGTCGTTCAAAATTGTTCTTGAACAACGTTCACGATTCTGCCATAACTCAACTCGTGAACAACGTTCATAAACCGGAGGAAGGAAATGTTCAAACTGATTTCCATTTTATTGCGGGGCAGGGCGCATGATGCCGAACTGGCCTTCGCCGATCGCAACGCCGTGCCGCTGCTCGCCCAGCAGATCCGCGATGCGGCGCAATCGATCCAGTCGGCCAGGCGCAGTGTCGCCGTCGCCATCGCTCAGAACGAACAGGAGAAGGGGCAGCATGCGACGATCGTCGCCCGCATCGCCGATCTCGAGATCCGCGCTTGCGCGGCGCTTGATAAGGGCAATGACGGGCTGGCCCGCGAGGCAGCCGAGGCGATCGCTTTTCTCGAAGCCGAGCGCGATGCCTCCGAGAAGGCGCAGGCCCAATTCGTCGGCGCCATCGACAAGCTGAAGGCCATCGTGCGCGCCTCCGAGGCGCGGCTGCAGGAGCTGCAGCGCGGCGAGCGGCTGGCCCGCGCCACGCAAGAGGCGCAGAAGCTCGATGTCGCGGTGGCCGGCCCCGGCCTGGCGACGCTCGACGATGCCGAGGAGACGCTGGCGCGCCTGCGCCTGCGCCAGAGCCAGAATGAGCTGACGGCCTCCGCGCTGAAGGAGATGGAAGGCTCCGTCCGCCCGGCCGGCATCATCGAAAAGCTGGCCAATGCCGGCTGCGGCCCAGCCCTCCACTCCACAGCCGATGACGTGCTCGCCCGGCTGAAGAGCCGCATCACGCCGGCCGCCTGAAATCGCCTTCATCCAACCATCCAATCCATAGAACCTTGAGGGTTACGATCATGAACGACAGTTTCCAGAAACACTCCTCCAGCTGGGTCAGCTTCTCCTACATCTCCTTCGGCTCGGCCGCCTTCATGTTGGCGCTCGGCCTGTACATGATGCCGCTCGATCTCTGGGGCAAAGGTTATCTCGCCATGGGCATATTGATGCTGGTGCAGACCACGGTGAACATCACCAAGACGCTGCGCGACAATGCCGAATCCGAAAAGCTGATCCGCAAGGTCGAGGATGCCCGCACCGAAAAACTGCTCGTCAAATTCAATCGTAGCGATGAAGATTGACCTTCGTTAACCACAGCGCAGAGTTGTTTTCGCACTCAACCATTGCGTAACAACTCTGTGGCCTTCTCTGCCAGCCGATAGAGGGACGAGCCCGTGCACAACAAGCTGATGACATCCAGGAAATTCGCGCCGCTGTTCTGGACCCAATTCCTGACCGCGTTCAACGACAATTTTCTGAAGAACACCCTGGTGTTCCTCATTCTTTTCAAGATGTCGGCGAGCGAGGGTGCCGCCCTGGTGACGCTTGCCGGCGTCATCCTCATCGTGCCCTTCCTGCTGCTCTCGGCGCTCGGCGGCGAACTGGCCGACAAACACGACAAGGCCAAAATCGCCGAACTGCTGAAACGCTGCGAGATCGGCATTGCCGCCTTGGCCGTCGTCGGCCTCGGCTTTTCCTCGATCTTTGTGCTGATGGCCGCACTCTTCGGCTTCGGCGTCATCTCGGCGCTGTTCGGGCCGATCAAATACGGCATCCTGCCCGATCACCTCGAACGCCGCGACCTGCCGAAGGCCAATGCCTGGATCGAGGGCGGCACCTTCATCGCCATCCTCGCCGGCACGATCATCGCCGCCCTTGCCTTCTCCAGCGGCGACAATGTCTTCCTGTTCGGCTCGATGATGATGGGGCTGTCGGTGCTCTGCTGGCTGGCCAGCCGGATGATCCCTCCCACCGGCTCCAAGGCGCCGGATCTTCAGATCGACCGCAATGTCATCCACTCCAGCTACACGCTGGTGATGGAAATCCGCCAGGACAAACGCCTGTGGCGGTCGGCGCTGATGAACTGCTGGTTTTGGCTGGTCGGCGCCTTCGTGCTGTCGATCCTGCCGACTATGGTGACCGAGCTGCTCGGCGGCTCCGAGCTGGTCGTGCCCGCCTATCTCACCGTTTTCGCCATCGCCGTCGCCGTCGGCTCGGCCATTGCCGCCTGGATGTCGTCAGGCCGCATCGTGCTGCTGCCGGCCCCGGTGGGAACGGCGCTGCTCGGCCTCTTCAGCCTCGACCTCGCCTGGAACCTCTGGGGCCTGGCATCGGCTGTCCACGCAACGACGATTGCCGATTTCTTTGCCGGTCAAAATACCATCCGCGTCGCCATCGATCTCGCCGGCATGGCGATTTCGGGCGCCTTCATCGCCGTTCCCACCTTCGCCGCGCTGCAGACCTGGGCGCATGAGGACCGCCGCGCCCGCGTCATCGGCGCCGCCAATGTGCTGTCGGCGCTGTTCATCACCGTCGGCCTCGGCCTCGTCGCCGCCATCCAGGCGCTCGGCGCTTCTATTCCGCAGATCCTGATCGGCCTCGGCATCATCAATTTCGCCGTCGCCTGGCTGATGCTGAAAACGCTGCCGACCAATCCCTTCCGCGATTTCATCTCGATCCTGTTCCGCGCCTTCATGCGCCTCGAGGTCGAGGGGTTGGAGAATATCAAGAAGGCCGGCCGGGCGCCGATCATCGCCCTCAATCACGTCAGCCTGCTCGATGGCGCCTTGGCGCTCGCCATCACCGAGGAAGAGCCGACCTTTGCCGTCGATTACAAGATCGCCCAGGCCTGGTGGGTGCGGCCCTTCCTGAAAATGTGCAAATTCCTGCCGCTCGACCCGACCAAGCCGATGGCGACGCGCTCGCTGATCAAGGTGGTGCAGGACGGCAACCCGATCGGCATCTTCCCCGAGGGACGGCTGACGGTGACCGGAACGCTGATGAAGGTCTATGACGGCGCCGCCATGGTTGCCGACAAAACAGGCTCGATGGTGGTGCCGGTGCGCATCGACGGGCTGGAGAAGAGCTATCTCTCTTACCTTGACAACGGCAAGATCCGCCGCCGGCTGTTCCCCAAGGTCAAGGTCACCATTCTCGAGCCGGTGAAGCTCGACGTTCCCCCGGAGCTGAAAGGCCGCAAGCGCCGCACCGCGGCGGGGGCTGCCCTCTATCAGGTGATGTCGAACCTGATGTTCCAGACTGCCGACACCTCATCGACCGTTCTTGGCCGCGTCATCGAGGCCGGCCACGAATTCGGCATGAAAAAGCCAGCCGTCGAGGATCCGGTCAACGGCAGGCTGACCTATGGCAAGCTCCTGACCGGCGCTGCCGTGCTCGGCGCCAAATTCCGCGCCAAATTCCCGGAGACGAACCTCGGCGTCATGCTGCCGAATGCCAATGGCGCCGCCGCCACGCTGCTCGGCGTGATGAGCGCGGGCAAGGTGCCGGCGATGCTGAATTTTACTGCCGGTGCGGCCAATATTCTCTCCGCCTGCAAGGCCGCCGAGATCAAGCACGTGCTGACCTCGCGCGCCTTCGTCACCCAGGCCAAGCTCGGCGCGGTGATCGAAGAGATGGAAAAGCAGGTGACGATCGTCTGGCTCGATGATCTCAGGGCCGAGATCGGCCTGATGGACAAGATCCGCGGGCTTCTGCGCAAGGGGCGGCCGCTGGTGAAACGCCAGCCGGACGATCCGGCGGTGATCCTCTTCACCTCGGGCTCCGAGGGCACGCCGAAGGGCGTGGTGCTGACCCACCGCAACATCCTGTCGAACGCCGCCCAGGCCGCCGCCCGCATCGATTTCCACAGCGGCGACAAGGTGTTCAACATCCTGCCGGTGTTCCATTCCTTCGGGCTGACGGCCGGCACCGTGCTGCCGCTGATCTCCGGCGTGCCGGTCTATTTCTATCCGTCGCCGCTGCATTACCGCATCGTGCCGGAGCTGATCTATGTCTCCAACGCCACGATCATCTTCGGCACCGATACCTTCCTCAACGGTTATGCCAGGACGGCGCATCCCTACGACTTCCGCTCGATCCGCTATATCTTTTCCGGCGCCGAGCCGGTGAAGGCCTCGACCCGCCAGACCTATATGGAAAAATTCGGCCTGCGCATTCTCGAAGGCTACGGCGTTACCGAGACCGCGCCGGTGATTTCGATCAACACGCCGATGTACAACAAATCCGGCACCGTCGGCAAAATCCTGCCGGGCATGGATTGGAAGCTCGAACCGGTGCCCGGCATCGACGAGGGCGGCAGGCTGCATGTGCGCGGCGCCAATGTCATGGCCGGTTATCTCCGCGCCGAAAAGCCCGGCGTGCTCGAGCCGCTCGCCGATGGCTGGCACGATACCGGCGACATCGTCACCATCGACGAGGACGGCTTCGTCAAGATCCGCGGCCGCGCCAAACGCTTCGCCAAGATCGCCGGCGAAATGATCTCGCTCGCCGCCGTCGAAACGCTCGCCGCCGAACTCTGGCCCGGCGCCCTCTCGGTCGTCTCCTCGCTGCCCGACGCCAAGAAGGGCGAGCGCCTGGTGCTGCTGACCGACGCCCCCAACGCCACCCGCACAGAATTCCTCGCCTTCGCCAAGTCGAAGGGCGCCATGGACATGATGGTCCCGGCCGAAGTCACCATCGGCAAGGTCCCGGTGCTGGGCTCCGGCAAGGTCGATTTCGTCGCGGCGCGCAAGCTGGCCGAGGGTGCGGTGCAGGCGGGGGAGGCGGCGTAGGCGGGGCTTGGCCGGCGTCAGGCGCCGAACAAATTCAAGCGAAATGCTTGCGGCATCGATACTCGGGTCAAGCCCGATACCTCGGGTCAAGCCCGAGTATGACGGAGGGTGGGGCACGCGGGGCAAGAGGCGAGACGTCTGGAGGGAATTCCAGCAAAATGGGAATTGCGTAAACAACGACCGCACGACGGCAATTCTAACAAAACATCACGCGTTTGCGGCCCTTGCCCCATAGGCTCCACCACCCTCCGTCATACTCGGGCTTGACCCGAGTATCGGGCTTGACCCGAGGACCCATGCTGCAAGCGCTGCGTTGCGCTCACACTGACAATAGCGATCGCCGAACAAATTCAAGCGGAGTGCTTGCGGCGTGGATACTCGGGTCAAGCCCGAGTATGACGGAGAGCGGGGACAACGAGCGGCAAGAGGGGATACGTCCGGAGGAATTCTAGTAAAATGCGCGAGCGGTCTTGCGCGGTAATCGCGTAAAATTAATAGGCGGCAATTCCAATAGACCGCGGCATACTTCGCTATTTGTCGCGCTCGCTCCCCACCCTCCGTCGTCCTCGGGCTTGACCCGAGGACCCATGGCCGCAAGCACTGCGTTCGCGTCACCACAGCGTAAGATAGAGATCATCCCACCCGGGATTCATCGCCTCGACCAGATCGATCTTCCATTGCCGGTACCAGCGTTTCAACGACTTCTCACGCTGGATCGCGCTGCCGATATCCCAATGTTCCTCGTACCAGACGAGGCGTGTGCACCCATATTTCCAGGCAAAGCCCTTCGTCAGCCCTTCGCGATGTTCATAGATGCGGCGCTCCAGATCGGATGTCACGCCGATATAGAGCGTGCCGTTTTTCTGGTTGGTGATGATGTAGACATATCCCGCCATGCCCGCAGAGTGCTTGGTTGTGGATACTGGGGTCAAGCCGGATCCTCGGGTCAGGCCCGATACTCGGGTCAAGCCCGAGTATGACGGAGAGCGGGGACAACGAGCGGCAAGAGGGGAGACGTCCGGAGGAATTCCAGTAAAATGCGCGAGCGGTTTTGCGCGGCAATCGCGTAAATGATAGGCGGCAATTCCAATAGACCGCCGCACACGTTGATATTTCTCGCATGCGTTCCCCCACCCTCCGTCGTCCTCGGGCTTGACCCGTGGACCCATGGCCGCAAGCACCGCGTTCATGTCACCAAACCGCCGCCCGCTCCGCCGTCTTCAGCCGCAAGCCGAGAACCAGCGGCACGGTGAGCGCGTAGACGATGACGACCGATAGCCAGATGGCGCCTGGCCATTCCTCCCGGGTGAGGAAATAGAGGCTGGAGAAGGCGAGCGGCGCCACGATCGAGGCGAGGCTGACGGCCGAGGCGAGCACGCCCTGGAACTGGCCCTGGCTGTTCTCGTCGACCTGCCGGGTGGCCAGCGACTGCAGCGCCGGCACGCCGATGCCGCCGAGCGCGAAGATCGGCATGATCGCGAAGATCATCCAGCCGCTTCCGGCAAAGGCCATGACGGTGAGCGCGATTGAGACGCCTGCGACACCTGTCAGGATCGCCGCGCGTTCGCCGAAAAGCTTGACGGCCGGTCCGGGCAGAAAGGCCTGGGCAAGGGTCTGGCAGATGCCGAAGGCGCCGAGGGAAAGGCCGATCGAAAGCCCGTTCCACTGGAAGGCATCCTGTCCCCACAGCGCCCAGCAGGTGCCGTAGGCCTCGCCGGTGGCGCTGAAGATGAAGAACAGGATGACGAGCGGCAGCAGGCTTTTGACCTCCAGCACCGAGCGCAGCGGTTTCAGCGGATTGAGCGAGGAAAGGTCGATTGTCTCGCGGCTGCCCGGGCGCGATTCCGGCAGGATGAACAGGGCGAGCAGCAGGTTTGCGCCATTGAGCACCGCCGCCGCAATGAACGGCAGCCGCAGCCAATGGTCGCCGAGCACGCCGCCGGCGACCGGGCCGATGATGAATCCGAGGCCGAACATCGCATTGAAAAGGCCGAAGCGGCGGGCGCGCTTCTCCTCCGGCGAAATGTCGGTGATATAGGCGGTCGCCACCGAAATGTTGGCGCTGGTCAGCCCGGCGATCGCCCGGCCGAGGAACAGCATCCAAAGATTGGGCGCAAACGCCAGGAACAGGTAGTTGACGGCGGCGCCCGCCAGCGAAATCAACAGCACCGGCCGGCGGCCCAGCCGGTCGCTGAGGGCGCCGAGCACCGGCGCGAAGATGAACTGCATCACCGCATAGAGCGCGGTCATCGTGCCGATCATGGGCGCGACGTTTTCGGCATGGGTGATATCGCGCAGCAGCGACGGCAGGATCGGGAAAATCAGCCCGATGCCGACGGCATCGAGGACAATGGCGGTGAAGATGACGATAAGGGATCTGGTCATGGTGCGTTCCGGGTCGACGCGAGCCTGCAGCACCGCCGGAGCGGTTCCAGCCTTCATCAAGGCGAAAAACGGCTCCAGCCTTGGTCGCCGGGCAATCCCTGGACAAACCAGTGGAATTGCTCGGGGACGCCGATGGCTCACGATGAAGTCTGACGCTGTGTCAGGCGTTTGGTTTCTGGGAAATGCTGGCCGAACCATGCGCTGGCGCATGGATGGCGTGTGCTCGACCGCCTGGACGACAATTCGTCCACCTGTTTACTCCGCCACTGAGCGGATCAAGGGAAGCAGCCGCTTTTCGCGACGGCCAATAGATACGCCGGACGGTTGAGTGCGGCAAGCCCCTTTTTGAGACGGGGTTTGGTCGCAGGTGTGCCGTTGGATCAACAAATCTGTCGACCTGCCCGCGCGCTGCTTGGCGGGCGCACCGATTTAAGGCGCACTTCTCTTTAGCCGTGATGTCGCAGAACGTGCTGTTCATTGAGCTCGGCAAGCGAGGTAATGCCGAGCAGCGCCATGTTCTGCTGAATTTCCGTCTGAAGGATCTCGATTGCGCGCTCGGCGCCCGCCTGTCCGGCAACTGCGGCCGCGTAAAGAAACGGTCTTCCAACGAATGTGAACTTCGCGCCCAACGCCAGCGCCTTGAGAATATCGGTTCCCCGCCTTATGCCGCCATCGATCATGATGGTCGCGGACTGTCCGGTCTTTTCGACGATTCCCGGCAGCGCTTGCAATGGCGACATTGCGCCATCCAGTTGCCGGCCGCCATGGTTCGAGACGATGATGCCGTTGGCGCCGGCCTCCACCGCCTTGACGGCATCGTCTTCGTGCAGAATGCCCTTGACCACCAGGTTCCCGCTCCATCTGCTGCGGATGCGCTGCAAGTGCGACCAGTTCAGATGATCCCGCTTGGCGAAGTCACGCATCACCTTGGAGGAGATGATCGGCGCACCCCGCTCGGCGTAGGAATTCTCGAAATGCGGCATGCCGTGGTTTGCGAGTGTGGGAAGAAATGTGCCGAGGCTCCAGCGCGGGTGTGACAGGCCTTCCCAGAGCAGCCGAAGACTGGGACGCAGCGGCGTCGAAAACCCCGCCCTGATGTTGTTCTCACGGTTTGCCAGCGTTGCGGTATCGACCGTCAGCAGGATGGTTTTAAAACCGGCAGCCGCAACACGGTCTACCAGGGCGTCAATTCGATCCGGCGCGCCAGGCAGATAGGCCTGGAACCAGGCATCGGGATTGACTTCTGCCACCTCCTCCATCCGGATCAGCGACGAGCCGCTCATGATCATCGGAATGCCTGCCTGCGCCGCTGCCGATGCCAGAACCAGGTCGCCGCGATAGGCCATCAAGGCGCTGATCCCCATCGGCGCGATGCCGAAAGGCCCCGCATATCTGGTTCCGAAGATCGATGTTTCGCTGCTGCGCGCCGAAACGTCGATGAGCACTCTCGGCTTGAAAGCGTATGTCTGAAACGCATCCCTGTTCATCCGCAGGGATGCGTTGGTCTCACTCGCGCCGGCAATGTAGCCGAACAGCGGGCGCGGCAGATGGCGCCGCGCTTTGGCCTCGAAATCGTCCAGCGCCAGGACGCCTCGCAACGGATGGCTCGCCGGCTTCGTTCGAGCGACTGTCATCGCTTAGTCCAGTCCTCGCTCGCATCGAATGCCGCTTTGCGGCCCTTTCGGATCGCCGGCAGAATGAGTGTCAGCAACATCAAGGCGGAGCCTTGCGCAAAATGTAGCCGAGAGCACCGAAGAGCACAACCAGGGCCACATCCTTCGACGCCCACAGTGAACCGACGATCACCCGCAGGTCTTCGTTTTTTCAGCCAATACAAAACAGGCGGCACATCGGCCGCCTGTTTGCTCGTCTCTTAAGGTCGACCGTTACTTCTGTTCGGGCGCCAGGAACTCGGCGCAATAGGACGGGCCGTTGACGCCGGGAATGTCGGCGACGGTGCGGACGTCGCGGATCGTGTAGTCCGAGCTGGTGGTGATTTCGGTCTGGCAGCGCAGATAGGAGGTGCGGGCCGACGCGATCTGCTTGCCGCGCTTGCCGTCGGCGCCTTCGGCATATTTAGCCGGAATGCGCACGGTCTTGTAGCCGCCGCGCCAGGTATAGACGGTAGTCGACCCTTCCTCGCGGTCGCTGAGCGGCGGCCCGTAGGCGGCAAAGAAGATGCCGGCCGATTTGCCGACCCAGCGGGCCTCGATCGGATTGCCGGCGGAAGGTATGGTGGTGCATCCGGCAAGCCCAATTGCAAGCCCGGCCGCGGTGATGGTGCGGAGTTTCATCGTGTCGTCCCTGATCTCTAGCGCAGTGGCTGCGAATCCGCTCTTTACGCGCGCTTTCGCCTGTCCCGTCGAGCCCTTTAGCGCGGAACCCGGCAAAAGAAAATTGCCCCTGTGGCACTTCCCGACGATTTGCTCCGAGTGTGTCTTTTTGCAGCAGCGGCGCACCGCCCGCCCTGTCATCAACCCGTCAAAAAATCCACCGGCTTTTTGGAATTTGGTGCTTGTGCAACCAGATAGGCTGTTCTATAGAAGCGCCGCTGGTCACGGAGTGTAGCGCAGTCTGGTAGCGCACCACGTTCGGGACGTGGGGGTCGAGTGTTCGAATCACTCCACTCCGACCAGCTTGATTTTAAACGCTTTTTCCCGAATTTTTGCGAGCGTTTTTCGACCCTAAATTGGCGGACCCGACAGAAATCCCGACAGTTATTTTTTTGCTGTCGGGATGCGGCTTTCACCGATAACTTCTATTTGAATCAGGCTTCAACCTTAGGTGTGCGCTATGCGTAATATTAGAACATATTCGAAGCAGGTCACTTTTAGGCATCCGTTCCAGCTTCCGAGCGTCGGCCGTGAGCTTTTGTCCCCTGGTACCTACGCAATCACTGTCGAGGAGCGAACGGATTTCATTGCTGGACACCCCAAGGTGTCGACGGTGAATCACATCAATTTCCCAGAGAGCTTTTTCAAGGAAGGCCAGCTTGGCATGTCGGCCATGCTGAACAAGGGAGAGCTTGAAAAAGCGATTGCCGATGATGCGGCGGCTTGAAACTGGTACCGGTGCTGGAATTGAACCAGCGCACGTAGCGGTGACTAATCGCTACCTCGCAGCTTCCGGCCAGTCATGCTGGTTGCCGCTATGTCCAGGCCACAAGGCCTGCGCTCTACCAGACTGAGCTACCCCGGCATATTAAAGTCATCCCAGTGCCCCCTCAGCCGGAATCGAACCGGTCTTCGTTTGCGTGCGCACCATTACACTGCAGAGGGGATACCACCGTCGCCAGTTAGGTCGTCTCAGTGACATCACTGTGAACGACCAAATCAAGTGTTGACACAAATGCCCAAGAGAACAAACTAGGAACATATTCCGTCCTACCGGAGTGTGATCGTGAGACATCGCCGCAGCATCGACCTGACAAAAACACCCGATCCTCCCGTGATCGTCGACAAACCGAAAGAGGTTGGGGACCTCTATGATATTGCCGGACGCTTCTCTGATCTGTCCGGCTGGGCTTTGATCGGCGGCAGGTGCGCGAGGTGTGAACGCGAAGGCTGGATCGACCGTGATTGGTTGGAAGCAAAGTATCCATCCGTTGTGATTTCAGACCTGGCAGGAAAGCTCCGTTGTAGGAAGTGCGGTCACAAAGGTGGCAACAGATGGATACTCGGCAAGCCGCCGCGATAACGAATAGGTTCTAAATTTCCACAGAAGTATAATAGATAGATTACTAGAACATTCAGAAGTCCAACTGTTACAAACAAGGGGCAAAATCGGGAAATTGCCCCCGATTTGTAAAAGTTGCGGGCATTGGCCCACACTTTTTTACATTAAAAATGATTTGGTCGTTGAGTTTATAGATTCAATTAATATGTTGTTTACGAATCTTACTGCAGATTGTGCGCGTTGAATTTGAAGGAGCCGGTCATGTCGAATATGTTTACGAGCAAGAATCCGGCTGGCGTCGCCGTCGGCCAAACGGCCGCGATTTTTGGTGTTTTGGCAGCCGGTGCTGTCAACGCACACATGCAGGGTCTCCAGGCGATGAGGGCCGCTCGCGAGAGCAACAATTCGCATGTCCTCCGTCACCAGCTCGACGGCGCAATCCAGTATGCTGAAACCCTCATGACCCTTGCGGAGCAGCAGGCTGCTGAGATCGTTCGGCTCAAGGCTGAGAACGAGCGTGTGAAGACTGCAGCTCGGACCCACTACGAAAGCGCCCGTCGCTTGGCTCAGAAGGTCGCCGCGTAATGGATGTCGTTGACGCAATTGATGCCTGGATCAGTCAGCGACTGACCACCAAAGAAGTTTTCATGATCACGGGCTTCAGGTCGGTCAGAGCGCTTTACGAAGAGGTCCGGTTTGACCGTCAGGATCGTGAGAACGAAGAGGAAATGAAGGACATGAGCGCTTTTCACGCCGCTGTAGAAGCTGACGAACTGGAAGCCGAGGCTCGGTACCAGTTCCACCATTTCCTTCAAGAACATCCTGACCGGGTCGACGACTGCGTCCGTGCGCTGCGTCACGAAAAAAAGCGGCAGCTGATCGAGATCGGCCGCCGCTTTTCAAACAGGGCTGCCTGAATTTACTGCAGGCTGTATGATGATTGAGGGTGAGTTAGCGCAGGCTGGCTCGCCCTTTTTGCTGCCAACCGATGAGCGAAGACAGTGTCGTCCTTTGGTGCTGACTGGCCGACTGACAGGATCGCCATGAGCGAGTGAGGCTTGCCGTCCAGGGCAGCGGCTACCCGTCTCTCGGTCGCTTCCTTGACGACCTGGAGCTGGTCGTCGGTTAGCACGTTGAGCCAATCGATCTGGTCCTTCGTTAATGCAGACAGGTCAGCGAGAATGCGATCCTCGACCGGCATCGACGCAAACACCTGGACTTGCTGTGCCGGTGTCAGGCGGTTGTTGATGACTTCCACAGCCTTTGCTTCACCAGCAGCTAGCTCCTCAGCGCGGCCGAGGCGTTCTGGTTCTGGAAGGGCCATCTCCAGGTTCGCAACCGGGGCGGCCGGTGCAGCACCTCCGCCACTCAACCGGCTCGTAAGCCAGTCGAGGAAGGCGGTAGCCGTGTTCAGCCCCGCCGCCATGAATTGCAGGATCGCCTGCACGATTGCCATAATAAATCTCATATTGAAGCTCCCAACTTCTTGTTGGTTTGATAACATCACTGTGGGAATCGGCGGCGAATTAAACAAATCCGCCGATGAACCAAATAAAAAAATAGTTGACGCGATCAGAAAATAGTTTTGATCCGAAAATGGCGTGAGATTTTTTCTCACAAAATGCTTGTGGTCAACGATATTCCGTCAAATCATTGTTCTTGAGAGCGCAGTTGCTCCCCAAAAACAGGGGAAACATCATGTTTCAATATTCAAACTACATGTCACCGGCGCAGGTCCGCGACATGCTCAATCACGCACTCAACTGGCTTAAAATCTCAGGCACTGCACCGACCGTCGCCACCGCCGCACAGCTCATCAACAAAGCTCCTCGAACCTTGGAGGCATACCGCGCCAAGAACGATCCGCGCCAGATCAGCGCCGACGATCTCCTGAAGCTCTTCGGCGAGGCGGTCTGGACGTTCGGTCAGTTTCCTGCCGATCCAATCATGCCAATCACCGTCTTTGACGAGAGTGGACAGCCGGTCGTGCGTGTTCGTTCTATCCACTCGGCTTCCTTTATCGCCGACTGCAAGCACGGTTCCGGGTACTACGAGATCAACGACGGCGTCTATGTGTCTTACTATCTCCGCGATCTACCAGAACGGACGGTCCGGAAGAGCCGTTTGCGCAGGCTGATGTTCTCCCGCGCGGTGAACTGCGACCAGGCGTGCAAAGCGTTGAACTGCTGCGAGTATGCTCTCGTAGCAATGATGCTTGACGCTCCACTGGTCGATCTTGCAGCGCCATCCGAAAAGGGTCTGCGAGTGCTGGAAGCAATGACAACCGCGAACCTGGGAGAAGCAGCATGATCGAGATCGAATATCTCCACTTCGTGGCGAATGGTGACGACTTTATCGAGCGTCGGTTTCGGTCCTCGCTGCCGTGGCCAAAGAACGGTCGGCTTTATGCGGTAACGGTCGAGCGTTCGAAGCTCGGTCATATGATCGTTGCGGAGGACACACGAAAGAAGTTGTACGGCCGGGTGGCGCTCAAGCATGAACACCCTCTGGATGAGCATATGGAGATCGTCGACAACGGACCAGCAGCCGTTTCGCTTACAATGCTCAGCCTAGTGATTGAGGGAAAGGTACCGCTCGGGTAGTATCTTTGCCGTTCGAACGGCATCCACGCCCTCGAACCAAAGATAGGGATAGGTGCGCCGTTGGACGTGAAGGGGTTCACCTGGGAAAGAGGGCCATTGTCTACCTGCGCGGCCTGTAAACAGGAGACGTTCGGTCTACTGCGAGCTGGCGGACACACGCTGACAATGCGTTGCTCAAAGTGCCGCTATTCCGAGGATGCCGAACTTCCTCCGGTCGACAAAAAAGTAATCTACCTCGATCAGTTCGTTTTCAGCCTGCTGTTCAATGTTACCTCAGGCGGGCGTCTGTCAATTGGTCACGAGGCGTTTGCCAAGGAACTCCATGAGCGCTTGCGCCGACTGGTCTTGCTCCAGCAGATCGTCCTACCGCATTCGGATATCCATCGGGAAGAGACGACCGTCTTTCACTCTGCTGCGGCGTTGCGGGAGGCATACGAATACATCGGAGGCGATATCTCATTCTCAGACGTATCGACTGTCGAGCTTAGCCAAGTGCTGGATGCGGCCGATGCGTTTTTGAAGGGTAGCCCGCTTGACCTGGACCTGTCCGTCGATGAGGTCCTGGAAAGCAAGCGCAACGAATGGCTCTCGGACATGCATATATCCGTGCGATCTGATTACAGCCGGTTTGCGGATGGATTGCGCAAGATGCGCGACGGAGCCCACGCTGACATGGAGCAGCTCGCGGCCAGTTGGGCTGCTGATAAGCCAAGTTTCAGTGACGTGCTCAAACTAGAGCTGGACGCTGTCCTACAGGGAAAAGTCGGGGCGGTCGCGGCGACCGAGAGAAAGAAATTGAGCAACGATCCTGATGTGGTCTTCGACGCCGTGAACTCCCCGATCCAAAGAGAGGTCCGAAATCTTCTAAATTTCATGAAAAAAGAAGGCATCCCTGCCAATGAATCAGGCCAGAAAGTCCGAGATTTGTGGGATTCAGATGTCTACCGGCAGCTGCCACATCACCGCATCTCGGCTTACCTGTTTGCCGCCATCGCCCGTCGAGTGGTCGGCGGGCAGAAAACCGTAGTCAACAAAGGCATGATGAATGATGTCCGTGCCATCGCGACGTACGCTCCATATGTCGACGCCATGTTCGTCGACAAGACATCGGCTCAAATGCTGCAGGAAAAACCGCTTTCGGATGACCTGCATTACAAAGCCCGCATTTTTTCCTTTTCAAACGGTGATGAATTTTTGGACTACCTCGACGATCTGGAGGCCAAAACACCTCCAGATGTCAGAGAATTCTCATCACGCATCTACGGCTGAGACATACCGGGGTCCGGTCGGTTCATACCCGCCGTCTGGGTGCATCAAGCATAGGAAGACATGGCCGGAAGCATACTGGATAGCGTGGCCATGAGCCCTGGTCGTCGCGTCGGGGTCCCAGCGCTCCTTGAGGTCGGAGCATGTTCCAACGGAAACCACACCGTCGTCGATTGTTGGGGTGTGGGGACGGCCGCCGCCGATTGGGTATCCGAGGGCCTTGAACTGAGATGCTAGGCCTGGTGAGCCGCTGACGCCCCTGTGGAAATGAATGCCATGCTCAACGCCGTTCACTTTGGTGGAAGTGCCAGGGTAACCGGTCTGTTCGGGTTTCGGGTTCGTCATTCACTGTCTCGATGAGGGATATCGAGGTCAGCCTGACGACCGCCGCTGCAAGATTCGATGCTATTCGCAAAGGCCGGAAAAGAAAAGGCCCGGGCGGTCCCGGGCTTGAGATCAGATGTTTAGAGGCGTGCCTTCCGGCGGCAGAGGCCAGAGCCCCATCTCTGAATACTTTTTGCGGAAGTAACTCTTGCGGCATTGTCTTTCGATAGCGCGGCGAGTGCGAGCTTCGGCTTGGTGAGCACGCTCCTCAGCCTCGCGTTCGTGGAACGCATCGACGGCAGCAAACAAGGAGTTCGCGAGCTGGTTTGCTCGGCGTTCAAGAGCTGTCAGTTTTGGTTTGGTCGGCACTTTCATCGGGTAGTTCTCGGTTGCTATGAGTAAATGGTCGCTCGAAAATGCTGCCTTCGTCAACAGAATTTTCGAGCTAACTCATTGAGAAATGTTGACATTTCTCCCATCCATCGGATTCGAATACGTTATTTCTCCTCCGATCCATCGAGATTATTTTCGTTACTTCCAAAGCCGAAAGTATTGTTTGGAGATGAACCGTCAGCCTTTGCCAGAGTGATCGGCGAGCGGACAACAGCCTGTTTGTCCCAGTATTCCCGCGTGGTCGAAGCCATGCCCGGTAGGCCGCTCATCTTACGAAGAGCATCTTCATCTTCCGGCTGCGGCGTGATGAACGCGTTTCGATACCTAAATGATTGTCCGACGGCTTGTCAGCTTCAAGCGAAATCACTGGAAATATTGCCGTTTCCTAGTAAGAAGGATGCAACCAGGAGGATTTACATGCCGTTTGATGCCAAGATCGTTGACCCAGCTAAGAACGTGTCGACAGTGACCTTTCCGACGGACGATCCGACCGATGTGGAGCTGATTGCAGCCCTTGGCGGCGGTGCTGACGTCGATATCCACCCGGTGGGCGACGTTGAGCCCTGGGCGGTTTTAAAGCTGAGCGGGGGCACTGACAGACTGATCATCGGCAAGTGGTCTCATGGTGACGGTCCTTCCAAACGACGGATAACCTGCGACATAACCGATGCTGAGGCAGTCAGAATTGCCAATTTCTGGTAGTGGTTTGGCGATATGACAACTGTCTCGGACTACGAAGAATGGTCTAAAACCTACGGCTGCAAGCCCAAAGACTTCGAGACCCAGCAAGCGTTTGAAGGGTGTGTCTCTGAGCGCAAAGAGAAATACTTTGCCGATATCGCTCAAGCGCAGGCCACTGTCGAGCGTCAGCAGACGATGGAATACGTCGGGATGGCGGCCGTCGTCGTTGTAGCTTTGCTGCTCGTTTTAGCCAGGAGGCCGACCTGGCGATTGATCGAAGGTCTGTTCATCAGCTCGGCCGCCAAGACGATATCGACCAAAAGAGACCTGACCGCATACAAGGATGATGTCGCTCGTCGCATCAGAGAAAAGGCAGATAGCAAATGAAGCGTACGGTCCTGGTAATCATGTCCATGCTGGCTGCATCGACGGCGCTGGCGGAGAGCAAGCTGACCGTCCAAGGAATGCTCGACAACGTTTGTGTAACAGGCCGCCTGGATGAGAAACGGCTGGGGCCGGATGTTGCGACGATTGCAAAAGTAATGAACATGCGGTCGCAAGCTCTTCCTGCAGAGATGCTACCGACCATCAATCCAGACGCAACTGAAGCCTGGGGCCTCGCTGGTGGCGATCAGACCTTCATCTTCGCGTTCGCCCGGAAGAAAATGGATGGCAAGACCAGCGACAGTTGTTCTGTGTCTTCGCCCGTTACGGCTCAGGATGTTGCAGCCATCAAGACGCACATCGAGACCCGGTACTAGGTCGTCAAAATCGCCCAGCAAGAGCAAGGTGCGTCGACAATCACCGCGTATCGGGCGGAACTGATCGGATTTCAGACGCCAAAATATTTCAGCCTACAGCATGTCCATCCAGGCGAAGGCCTCCAGGAGATGGTCATGGTGTCGTTCTTCGACGCACCTTAACCAAGAAGCAGGGGCGAACTGACACAAGGAAAAATGGATGACCCGGCCTCCACCAAAATTTTTCGGCTTGGCGTCATCCACAGGCCTCTACCTCAAGCTGATGTTCGATATTGAGCGCCTGAAGGCCGGTGGCGGCACGAAAGCTGTCCAGTATGCGGCCATGGATGCTGCTGTCACAGCCTCTCACATCCTCGACTGGGTGCTCAATGAACTGACACCTGACGCACACTTACGTCTGACGGGTCTCAAGAGAGGCGCGAAACGGAAGAGAGACGAGCCTGGGCCGATCATCACGTTCATCGAGCGCAATCGGAATGAGCTGGGCGGGATCGACTACTGTCGGCAGATAGCCAACTCCATGAAGCACATGAAGATTTCACTCGGACCAGCGATCAACGGTATCGGCTCGACCGTGAAGCTCAAATGGACGGAAAACCAAATCACAAGCGCCCATGCTATCGCGTACATCCAAATCAAAGATAACGGTGACAAGATCAACATTGTCGAACTGTTCGAGGATACGGCCGAGCAGTGGCGTGGTTTCCTGATCGAAGAAGGTCTTTGGGTTAAGCAAGCGCCTGAGATCGAGGACTAAGTCGCGCCAGCGCAGATCATCGTCGCCTCATCGGATTTTCCCATGGTTTTTTCTCCAGCCAGTTCATCATGACGTCAAAGGCTGCAAGCTTTGCCTCGTCGGAGGTCTTATAACGTCGTGAGGCACTTCGCTTATGCTTACTGGCGCGGTGCGTGATACCCGCGCTCCAGTAGTCCGAGACGGGATAGACACTGATCACCATCCCATCAGTCCGGAGGTAGTGGCCGCCGGTCTTGCAGGAGTTTTGCCATTTGCGGCTGAGCCAGTTATCCCGACGCTTGCTTCTGTTCCGGTAGCGAACCTCTCGCTGACGGGCACCTTCGATGTCATTTTCCATATGACCGGCGCAAACGCAGCCCACCTTCAAGTCATCAGCATACTCTTCATGTCGCATGACATGCACAAACATGACCATTTGCCGTTCGCACATCTCGCAGAGCTGTTCTCGATCATCGAGCTTGTAGTAGTCCACGACATGCCAGCCCTTGTGCGGCACTCCGTGCTCTGACCATTTGCCACCGCCTGGAGGGACCGACGGGTCCTCATATGCACCAGTTTCACGCTCGTTCACTGAAAGAACGGAC
Source organism: Rhizobium sp. NZLR8 (assembly GCF_019685025.1). Classification (NCBI taxonomy): domain Bacteria; kingdom Pseudomonadati; phylum Pseudomonadota; class Alphaproteobacteria; order Hyphomicrobiales; family Rhizobiaceae; genus Rhizobium; species Rhizobium sp. NZLR8. The sequence goes on from NZ_JABDVY010000013.1 coordinate 161,142, forward strand.
TTCAAAAGCCTGGCAAGTGGGCTATCTTCAAGTTCCATCATGCGATCCTTTTCCTCGACCGCATGATGATACATTCTGAATGGTTGACAACGAAGAATCCGGGAAAAGCTACCGACCCTGACAAGTTTGAATACTGGCTGGCGGCATCATGCCGTGCGCGACGAAGTGATCCCGGATTTTAGTCTGTTTCTGTTGATTGCCACTGAGAACTGACAGCACTTGCGGGACAGGTTGATCACTCGCGAAATCCTTGGGCACCCGGCTCCTTTGCTGAGGGAAACTACCGAGTTTGTCTAAATCAGGTCCGTAAGCGAAGCCTCGAAACCCGTCCCGGTTCCCACCGCTCGGAGGCGTCCGCACATGCTCGCAATGCTAATCGCAGCGGCTCAACGGTGAAAAGCTTGAACGGCTGACAACACCACTAAACTTGTCGATCAGGGCGGTCGCTGGCCAATTTAATTATAAATAAGACTTCTCGGAGCATTAAGAATTTCTGGGTTCTGGACTTCATGCCGAAGCTAACGTGATTTAACTTCCAATGAGTCTGATCGGTCTTTTTTCCCCTTGATGTCCAATAACAGTCATTATCGGACATCAATACTATAGTGACACTGCCCGGGTGACTTAAGCCGCCATCGAATTCTGATGCAATTAACGATTGAGTTATGTAGTCTCGTTTGCGGGCGATTCTCACGAGTGTGAAATAGATGAACTTGGTTGCGTTAAGGGTATAACGGTGGGGCAAGGCAAACGTCGCGTGGACGCGACTCCATTCGCATCATCGCTGATCGAAGGTCATCGCGATATTGGTTACAGCATTGAGACGGCAATTGCTGATATCATCGATAATTGCATCACCGCGAAGGCGCGGCGCGTAGATATTATCGCTGATACTACCTCCGACGATCCTATGCTCGCGATTATCGATGATGGGCACGGAATGGACGATGTGGAGCTAATTGACGCAATGCGTCTAGGCTCCAAAAATCCGCTTGATGTGCGCCACGCAAAAGACTTGGGACGGTTTGGCTTGGGGCTGAAGAGCGCCAGCTTCTCGCAGTGCCGTCGGCTGACGGTGATCTCTCGCAAAGGCCAGAAAGTCACGTCAGCCACTTGGGACTTGGATATCGTCGCAAAAAGAAATGACTGGAAGCTCGAAGTCACCGACAACCCCTTGGACAGAGACGTCCTTGATCGACTTTCAGGCAGTGGCACTGCCGTGATCTGGGAGAAGCTTGATCGACTTGGGGGCGGTATAGCGAATGACCGCAAGAAGCGTGCAGAGCACATCAATGCCGCTCTGGTCAGTGCCGAACACCACATAAGGCTCGTTTTTCATCGATTTCTCGAAGGAAGTCGGCCGAAGTTACGCATCTTCCTCAATAGTCGGGCACTGCAACCTATCGATCCCCTGGCAACTCGTAATCCTGCCTGCCAAATCGAGCCAGAGGAAGCGGTCCCGCTTTCTCAGGGAGCTGTTACCATCCAGTGCTACACGCTGCCTCATCATAAACTAATGACCGAGGCGGAGTGGCTGGAGGTCGGAGGCCCGGAAGGGCATCTCCGGTCCCAAGGTATCTACCTCTACCGTGGCGACCGTCTCATCATCGCGGGCGGCTGGATGGGATTGGCGCGTCAGACGGAGTTGACCAAACTGTGCCGCGTACGTGTTGATATTCCGAACAGCATGGACGCTTTATGGAAAATCGATGTAAAAAAGGCGTCTGCACAGCTACCTCCTGCGGTCGCCACACGACTGCGGCGTGTCATCGAAAGCTTCCTCGGCACCTCACGACGCGTTTATCGAAGGCGGGGTCAAAAGCTCGTCGATCATGACCGACTGCCACTTTGGGTCCGCATGCAGCAAGATGGTAGGGTGATTTTCCGACCCAATCTGGACCATCCAACATTCCAGCAATTTGAACACCAATTGCCTGAAGCATATCGAGCTGGCTTCCAGATATGTCTGAAACTTCTCGGCTCCGGCCTTCCGATAGACGCTCTTCATGCTGATCTGCTCGGGAACGCTGAGGCGGTTGTCGAAGATATGCCAGACGAAGCACAGGTTCGAGAGATGGTCGAGGCCGTGGCCGCCACACTACTCGATGCAGGCATTGGGAAGACGAAGGTAAAGGAAGTTCTGCAGGGACAGGACTTTTTCAGGAAGGCATGGCCCTTGGCACAGCCGTTGATCGATCAATATCTGGAGGATTTGTGATTTGACCCCCGCGCAGTCGAGCCTTTTGAGCGTCGTCGAGTCTGCCCTGTTTGATCAACCTCGAAAAACCGAGCCTGAACTGCGTACACTGATAACTTCGCTGAACGCGGCACTCCAAGCGGGTCTGTCAGTCGATGAGGTGGAGCAAGTCGCACGGACAGTCGAGGAGAAAAATGGAATTCGCGCAGGCCTTGGTGCAATAGTTGACGGCCCGGACTTCGTTCCATGGCTGGATGACGCGAAGTCGGCAATCGATCCATATTATTGGACACGATATCGCAAGCTTCTGATCCAGCAGGGATTGCCCAAGGATGTCGTCATCTCGCTCGACACGGTTACTGACACCATCCTCAGTCGTTTGGGCAATCCAAATCTTCTCCAACAATGGGACCGACGCGGCATGGTGGTCGGTCACGTACAAAGCGGGAAGACGGCGAACTACAATGGCCTTATCTGCAAAGCGGCAGACGCTGGATATCGGCTGATTGTCGTGATTGCCGGGATTCACAACAACCTGCGGAACCAGACGCAGGGGCGTATTGATGAGGGCTTTATCGGTCGCGACACCGGCCGTCAGCAGGGAAAATCGAGCCTGGGCAAAAACATAATTGGGGTTGGTCAGTTCGATCCGAATAGAACGCCAGTAAGCCTTACCAACACGCTAAGTGACTTCAACATCGGGACCGCCTCGACCAATACCAGCGAAATCGACTCCTATAAGGTCCCGGTTGTGCTGGTGATCAAGAAGAATCATCGCACTCTTAAAAACCTTCTTGGTTGGTTGAAGGACAACAGTGCTCGCGGTGATAACGAAATGATCGATCAACCGATGCTGCTGATTGATGATGAAGCTGACAACGCATCCATAAACACGAAATATGGCAAGAAGCTTGTCACAACCATAAACGGCCAGATACGCGATCTTCTGGGGATGTTTCACCGAAGCTGCTACGTCGGCTACACCGCAACGCCTTTCGCGAACATTTTTATCGATCCTGACCAAGAAGATGAGATGTTTGCAGAAGACCTCTTTCCGCGCGATTTTATCATTGGGCTCGATGCGCCGACAAACTATTTCGGTGGCTCGAAGGTGTTCATTGAAGGGCTGCCTGAGGATGGCGATCCTGTTTGGCTCCGCCAGATTACCGATAATGAAGATACTCTCCCGATCAAGCATACTATAGACCTTCAGGTGGAAGCTGTTCCGGGGTCATTGGCGAGAGCGCTTCGTCTTTTCCTTGTTGCCCGCACCATCAGAGATTTAAGAGGGCAGACCAGAAGCCATTGCTCGATGCTCGTGAACGCTAGTCGGTTTACGCGCGTCCAAAGCCTCCTTCGCAACCGGCTACATGAAATTCTTGAGCGTATTCAAAACGCAGTTCGAATAAATGGCGCATTAGGAAACCAAGGACTGAACGATCCCGAAATCGAAGCACTCCGTGCTGTTTGGGCCGAGGAATACTCCGAGGCATGGCCAGACTGGCCTTCCATTCAAAAAAATCTTCTTGAATCGATTGCGGCGGCTAAGGTCGTTGAAGTCAACAGCAAGGCGAATGATCTCAACTACAACGGTGGCGGAGATCGCGGACAAACAGTCATCGCCGTTGGCGGCTTTTCGCTTTCACGCGGTCTTACGCTTGAAGGGCTAACGGTTACTTGGTTTCTTCGCAACACGATGATGTACGACACCCTAATGCAGATGGGGCGTTGGTTCGGTTACAGGGCCGGATATGAAGACCTATGCCGTATCTGGATGCCGCTCCAGGCCATTGATTGGTATGCTTTTATCGCCGGTGCGACAGAAGAACTTCATCAAGAGCTGAAAACCATGGAGAAGGTAAAAGCGACGCCACGGATGTTCGGTTTGGCGGTAAGGAGCCATCCATCGGCACTGCTTATTACAGCAAAGAATAAGCTTGGGTCCGGAAAGAAAGTGACTGTACTTGTCGGCTTGGCAAACAAATTCGTTGAGACTGCCAAAGTTAGTTTGAAGAATACTGACCTAACGGCAAACAGGGAATTGGCAAAGCGGTTTCTGGCTGCTTTGGAAACTGAAGGCCATACGCCTGCCAGGAGCAAACGCTTCAGCGGGAGCTACCTGCTGGAGAAAATTTCAGTCAATATCGTCGATGAATTTCTGGCTGGTTGGCGCAATGCGGACCAGAGCAACACCACTGAGACGGGGCCGATCAGGCGTTACATTCATTCGAGGATGGAGGATGAACTAAGGTTCTGGGACGTACTCGTTGTCTCTCTTCAACGCGGGAAGATCGCCGCAGATACTGCGCTCGGCTGGGATATCTGGCCCGCAAGCAGATATGTTGATCTCGGGGACCTGAAAAACGGCTACATGTCTTTCAGCGGCAAAAGGATGCGCGTTTCTTCGCGGGGTATCGAAAAAGCGGGCGTCGATCCGGAGAAAGCATCCAGAGCAGAGGAGGAATACCGCCTGTCCAATGCCGAGAGCACGAACTTTCCGGACACGATATACCGGGAGGTCCGCGACCGTCCTCTGTTCATTTTGCATTTCGTTCAGGCCACCGAACCAGAGGGCGCTGCCGGTGATTCACGCGGGGCTCAAATACCCGATTCTCCCGTCGTGGCATGGAGTATAAGTCTGCCAAAATCGAGCAGACCAAACGAGCGTGTCGAGTACGTGGTGAACACCCAAAAAATGCGAGAGCTTTTTGGCGAACCTGATGACGATGAGGATGCCGAAGGTGACGAAGAATAATCCTTGGGATCGACTCGGTGTTGGTGATGCTCGTCGGGTCAACAGCCAGGGAAAGTACGACTTTTTCTGGATCATGCTCGAAGGTTTACGGCCGGGCCTGATCTTGAAGCTCGATGAGGGTCAGCTGCTGGTCGAACCTTTACCAATACTCCGCAGCATCGACACGAGATATCGCCTCGTCGGTGATCGACTGTCGCTCGTACTTTCGCTCGGTGACAATGGTCTCATCGAATTGTTCGAGGCGCTTTGCCGAAACATCGCGGACGGCGGTGAGCAGGCTGCAAACCATCAGGATGCGCTGTTTCGCACTGTTCAGCGAACTAGACGCTGGCACCATCTCTTGCGCGGCGGTTCGACTGGCGAGCTCACTCTTGAAGAGCAAAGGGGGCTGATCGGAGAGATAGCCTTCCTGCAGGAATTGGCAGCAACGATTGGCCCGGATGCTGCTATCGAGGCGTGGAAAGGCCCGGACGGAGCGTCCAAGGACTTTGAGTTTCCAAATATTTGTGTCGAGTTGAAAGCGCGGCGAAGTGCGGCGAAACCATACGTAGCGATATCGTCGGTCGAACAGTTGGCGGATGTCGATGGAGCCAGGGTTTTTCTAAGGGTTACCGATGTCACTGCTGCTATGACGCCAGAAGGACTGACATTGCATGACCATGTTGCGGCGACCTTGCTTGCGCTTCAGACTTCGGCATTTGCTGTTGCCCGCTTCGATCAGATGATTTTCGACTTTGGTTACGATCCCGTTCACAAGTACGATGGTCGAAGATGGTTCATTGGCGAGAGTAGAGAATTCGAAGTTTTGGAAGGATTTCCACGTATCGTTCCTCCAATCGCAAGTGGGGTCACGGACGTCAGATATTCGATTGGTTTGGCGGAATGTGCTCCCTATGCGCTCGCGGAGCCACTGTTGGATATTATTCGGGAGGAAAGCGCGTGAGCGAGCTGGAGGATTTCCATCGGCAAATCATCGCGGATGTGCAGGGCGACGCCGACGCTCTGGGTCGAGTCAATGCGGTGGCCTTCTTCGAAATAACGGGAGAGTATCTCACCGAAGCTGGCGAAATCGATAGCGCCAGCTGGTCGTATTTCGAGGGAAAAGCCTCCAGTTCCACGCTACAGGTGCACGGATACGGTGGTGATCCTCGGGACGCCGAGGGGATTTTGTCTCTGATTATATGCGATTTCGAAATAACGCCGGAACCACGGACGGTGAATTCCGACCATGTGAAGCGACTTTTCAAGCGTCTTGTGGACTTTCTGACGCAAGCACGAAAGGCATCCTTCCGGTCTGGCCTAGAAGAATCCAGTTCCGGTTTCGGACTGGCTGATCTGATTTCCGCGACGTGGTCGGAAGTGGACAAGATCAAGCTCATCTTGGTCACGAATGCCGAATTCCGGGCGAAGTCCGACGCGGTGCCCGCAGGTTTGATCGATCAGAAACCTGTTACCTACAGCGTCTGGGACTTGAAGAGACTTGCTCGATACGTCGAGCAGGGAGTGACACGGCAAAGCTCGGAAGTTGATTTCGTCAAGGATTTCGGCGGACCCGTCCCTGTCTTGAGAGCGTCATCCGGTGAAGCAGCGCTGGAAACGTACATTGCAGTAATGCCCGGGCATCAGCTTGCTTCGATCTACGACAGATGGGGCCCAAGGCTTCTGGAATCCAATGTGCGAAGCTTCTTGCAGGCACGAGGAGCGGTTAACCGAGGTATCAGGGACACCATCGTAAAAAAACCGGAGATGTTTCTGGCGTACAACAATGGGCTGAGCGCAACGGCAGATTCGGTTGAGATCGAGGAAACACCGAGAGGATTGGTCCTGACTCGCGCTGAAAACCTCCAGATTGTGAACGGTGGCCAGACAACGGCATCAATACACGCGGCACGAAAAGCGGCACCTGAGCAACTGAATCAGGTGTTTGTTCAGATGAAATTGAGCATTGTACCGCAGGAAATGTCCGAGGAGGTCGTCCCGCTCATTTCTCAGTTTGCAAACTCCCAGAACAAAGTAGCTGCCGCCGACTTCTTCGCAAACCACCCATTTCACATTCGCATCGAAGGCTTCTCGCGGCGGCTGCTCGTTCCGGCAGGCTCTGACGGCTACCGCGAAACGAAGTGGTTTTATGAACGTGCACGCGGACAGTTCGCCGACGAGCGGGGGCGCAGGACGATTTCGGAGCGCAAGATATTTGACTCCGAATACCCCCGTAGTCAGTTCTTCAGCAAGACTGACCTTGCTAAGTATGAAAACACTTGGAGCGAACTACCGCACGAAGTCAGTAAGGGGGCGCAGAAGAATTTTACCGAGTTTGCAAAAGCCATCGGTACTCGATGGGGCAAGGACGGAACTTCATTCGATGAAGTCTGGTTCCGGCGCTTGGTCGCCAAGACAATTATCTTCCGACGCACGGAAAACCTTGTCTCCTCCGCGTTATGGTACCAAGGAGGTTATCGCGCGAACATTGTGACCTACGCTATTGCAAAGCTGGTGCACGATGCCGGAAAGCTAGGACGCCAGATTAACCTCGACGCTGTATGGCGGCAACAAGGTACGTCCGAATTGCTGGATCGGGTGCTTCAGATCGCCGCAGAAGACGCTCAATCAATTATCCTATCGCCACCGAGCGGTATCAGAAATTTCAGCGAGTGGGCAAAAAAGCAAGGTTGCTGGAAAGCTTTGGCAGATCGTAAGCTCGAATATCCGGAGAATCTCGAAGACTTGCTTGTAGCTCCTGACGAGGCGGCGGCTGAAGTCAGAGAGGCCCGAGCGGATAAAGCTTTGTCGGTGAGCGTTTCTGCAGAGGTGAAGGTTCATCAACTGGGAGCGGCGTTTTGGGCCCAAGTCGCTGCGTGGGCGCGTCAAAATAAGAGGCTCTCACCAACCGATACCGGAATTCTGGAAACTTGCGCAGCTATCCCCAGAAAAATGCCCAGCGATAGGCAATGCAAGTTCGCGCTCAGTATTCTTGAAAAGCTGGTTGCAGGAGGGTTCCGCCACCCGGCTATCGTCGAGCGACCCTTGGAAAAAGTTTAGACGTAGTCGAAAATCGGCAAGATGGCTTCCGCAATCTGCAAGGCCAAGAATGGGGGAACGGCGTTTCCAACTTGAACATACTGCTCGGTCCGAGTTCCCAGGAATACATAATTATCGGGAAATGTCTGGAGTCGGGCGGCCTCGCGCACTGTTAGGGAACGGCACTGACAGGGGTCAGCGTGGATAAAATAGTGGCCGTCCTTAGAAATGTGGCTTGTCACCGTTGATGAAGGATGGTTCCACCGCTGAACACGGAAGCGATCATCAAATTTGCCACTGGTCCAGTTAACGTGTTGTGGAGCAATAGCCGGGGGAAATTTGGGTGATTTCGGGCTTGATCCCTCCGCAATGGCATAGCAGGCAGCAAAGAGATATCGACTCAGGTCGCTTGGCATATGGGCCCTCGTTTCATGGCCATGCAACGTACTAAGTCGCGGGTCATTGAGAAATGATCTCAATTTGGACGGAATAGTCGCAGGAAGAGCTGTGCGCACGGGCGACCACCGCCCCTGCAGAGAACTCGATGCTAGACGAGCCCTAACCTCATTCACAGTTGCGACGAAAGTGCCTTTATCCTCCCCGCTGTAATTCGCTATCGATCCCTCTACGTGTTGGATGGCTGTTTCCATGGCCTCCCTCCACGCGGCTGGGCTGTCGTTCCTGCTCAAGCCGCTTCGCAGTAATGGCATGTTCGACAGAACGTCAGCGACGGTCACGATACGTTCGGACTTTTTCAATCTTGGCGAGAACCAGTGAGGCAGGCGGGAAGCGATATCACGTCGAACGCCGACAATGATCACGCGATGCCGAGCTTGAGGAATTCCGAAATCCTCAGCCTGAACAAGAAAATGTTGTGGGGTTAGTTCGGTGTTTTCATCACCCGATAGGGCGTAAAGCTTGTAACCGCGACCCGAGCTTTCGAGGTCAGCCCTGACCTGTCCAAAAATTGCCAGCCCCTCCACGGTGGAGGATAACATTCCCTTCACGTTTTCCATCACGAACACTGCAGGGGAAAATTCATTCAAGACCCTGCAATATTCCCTGTAAAGGAAATGCCTTTGATCTTTCGCGGGAACATAATCCTTTTTTCCGGAGTTCCTTGCCCTGCCGACCAACGAGTAAGCTTGACAGGGCGGCCCTCCAATCAAGACCGTACGACCATTCGCAGCGCCGCCGATCCGCTTGATTGCGCTAGACAGCAGTCCTGTAGCGTCCGGAGTCCCTAGCTCCGCACAAAGTGCCTCCTCAGAAGCCCTCCGCCATTCATCAGGATAAAGGTCTTTCCAATCTGGTCCGTCGCCACCATCTTTAAGCCAGCAATAATATTCGGGAGGAAAATCAGAAAACTCTCGCAGGAATGACCGCAGTCGTAGCGTCCGGTGTGCTGCCTTCTCCTTTTCGACGGAGATCCCTATCGCATAAGCGTTCTGGCCCTCCTTATTCTTGCAAGTGGCAAAGCCTTCGCTGAGGCCGCCCGGTCCTGAAAAAAGATCGACTATTCGTATTGGCTCAAACATACCGAACTCCGCGCACTTTCCTTTCCCAGGTATTGCGTCCGAGAGCAAGGGAGAACTGATGGACGTTGTGGATAAAGCGACGCGGTCGCGCATGATGAGCAACATCCGTGGCCGCGACACTCGTCCCGAAGTGATGCTGAGGAAAGCGCTACATCGGCTTAGTTTTCGCTTCCGGCTCCATGTGAAGGGTTTGCCGGGAAAGCCTGATATTGTCCTCCCGAAGTATCGCGCGGCGATATTCACACACGGTTGTTTCTGGCATCGCCACCATGGATGCCGATTTGCGACTAGCCCTGCGACCCGCGCAGAGTTCTGGAACGCGAAGTTTGCGGGAAACGTGGAGAGAGATCGCAGAGTACGTGACGCGCTAAATGGCGCTGGCTGGCGCGTTGCTATCGTTTGGGAGTGCGCTCTTCGAAAACCCCAGGACGTAATTGTCGCCGCCAAGGTCGTTGCCGAATGGCTCTCTTCAGAATCTGTCACGCTGGAAGTCGGTTCTGGGGATTTGGACTCCGATAGAGCTTGATCACGCTTCGGGCAACTGCGCCTGACGGCCGGGTTATTTGCGATCACTCAAGAAAAAACATGGCTCATTGGCGTTTTCTGTAATTCTTCGTCCGCGCCTGTTGTCTTAGTCCGTGCGCTTTGTCCAATCATGCCCGCCATGCCTGCCATGCCTGCAATGACTGCGTTGCTCAACATCGACTATCGAATTTCATTCCAAGTGCGTGCGGGGTACTGCTTACGGACCAGATCGTCAATGCACTGTCTGCAATCGACTTCGCGCGAAAAGGGCGTTCTGGTGAAGAACACCCTTTGGTTTCAAAAGCTGCAGTTAAACTCTGCCGCGTAAGACAGATTCCAAACGCTTTGCTCCGACGCCCGTTGGATCGAAACAATGTACCTGGCTTCCCAATTGCGTCTTAATCGCCGAGCGTACAGATACGCACTGCTTATGGTGATGAGCAACTGTTCTCGGAGTTCCACGCGTCACAGGTATTTAAACACGCGAGCTGACGCGTCGTTAGTGGGGTCCAAGTCTCGGAGATGTCATCGGACTCTATAGTTATGCGCTTAACAGCGTTCAATCGAGTCTGCGCTTTGTTAATCCAGTAAATATTGGCTCCGGCCCTCGTTAGGGCGATTGCTAGCTTTCTAACTTTCGCAAAATCGTAATCTGTAGTGCAAGTTATACCATTTGTGGCCATCTCATTTTCGGATATGCCTGGTTGGTAGTTTATGTCGAGGCTTGAGAGAACCTGCGTCACCACGCCGTTGTCAGTTTCTTTCGGAAAGTAAACCACCCTTATGCCGATGTAGTCAGGATTTGGATCGCCGTCGCAGTTGCGGAAACCTGCGCGCACCCATTTTAAGCTTGTTTCGGCGTTCTCATAATTGTCGGAGCCATCCCCGCGTAGATTTTTCACAAGGCTTTCTAAAGGGGCCCATTGACCCTTAAGACGCGCAACCGCGCACCCACCAGAATAGTCCGCTTGAAGTTCTTTCATCTTCCGAGGCATGTGTGCCGCCGACGTGTCGTGGGCGTTAAATATGTGACCAAACTCATGGCCAAGAAGGAAGTTAATACTTAGGTCGTCGGAGTTAAGTTTCTGATCTACCCACGCTTTTTTATAGATAATGTAGTCGGCATTAGTGTAGTCAGCGGGAAGCCCATCCCTCTCGACCGTATGGAAGGCGACACCATTATCGACTTTGTCACAAGCTATTACATGCACCAGCAAGAGGTTGCCCAAGACATACTGTATGTGCCTCACTTGTTTTTGAGCATCTGACTCTGCCAAGCCGACCAATTCGTCGTCGCCATGCTGATCCACAGAAGCGACACCTTCCGCGTCGCCATGATTTTGGTCCACGGGAGCTACATCTCCCTCCTTACCTGCTTGGGCAGTTTGCAGGTGATAAGCTTCTCTGACGCAGTCGACACCTTGTCCCCTGGTTATTGCTAACGCTGGTGCGTGGCTCCAAACAGCGATTAGGATAGTGAGGCAAGCGACGTGGAACCTCGAACTCAGCGTCTTCATTGCGTGACCTCTCCAACGTTAACGTCTATCGCGTCGGCGTCGTTGGCAGCAAATGACGTAATAGAATCACAAACCGAGGTGTCGAATTTTCCATTATCCAGGAGCGTCCCGTTACCTCGGAAAAGCTCATACTCGCAATTGCGTCTTCGCACTAAACCGTCCAGAACAACGCCCTTTGCGTGAACCCATCGTCTAAATTCCCTCGCTGCAAGATCATAGCGTCCTGTGTTTAGGTGCTTAAGCATTGTGGATCGGCTAAAGTTAGTCGCTCCAATGTTGTATACAAAAACAGTCAATGCGCCGAATTGTCGATTGTTCAGACGAGTTTTCACAAGGTTTTGGATTGTCGCGCGTGCGGGACGGGTGTCCCTAAGCAAGAGTTCATTTCCTTTCTGCGCCGACAATCTTGGGGAATACTCACCAAGGTTGAAGTCGGCTACGGTTGCGCACCTTTTCTTTGCGATTAGGTGGCCCCATCCGATTGTGCAGTAGCCAACGGGGTCGTCGTACACATCGGGGGCCCATCCCTCGAATGATTTGATGAGCCCTATTGCAATTTTAACGACCTTGCGAGGTGGAACAGTTTCGTCGGCGGCTCCGGGTAACGAGCCTTCGACTTGCTCCATCTGAAGGAGAGAGGGTACCCAATCGTCGGGGATTATTTTATCCTGTGCGCCGACGCTCAACGCTTGGGCAAAGATCAGGGCAAAATAAGTAAAGAATTTACCTCGCATGAAAGCCCCCCAAGCAGATACGAGCTACGCAGGCACTATATTAGAGGTTGCTTTACAAATCAATCGCCAGTTGGGTACCGCAACGGTCTCACAGCCAATCTGTCCGCAGTGCGCCTGAAAGCCTTCCTTTGAACGTAGTGAAGGAGTTGTTCGGCTTCGACAACAATCAGAGAGTAGGTCGCAGGAAGGCTCGAAAGGAGCATATCGAAGCCGTGCTCGGCAAGGAGCGCCTCCGAGCCATCGGCAATGCATCTGAAGGGTTTGAACCCAGTTGGGAGGACAATGAGGACCTAAGAGCCTGACTGAAAAAGAGTTGAGTGAAATCAGCCAGTTGTGATTCCTTCGGATTTGCTTAGGATTCGATGGAGACTACAATGGGCTGGACTGATTTCACCCGTGGCCAATATGGCCGACGGACGGGGCGTTATGCAAGCGATCTGACGGATAGGGAATGGTCGCTGATTGCTCCATTCATGCCGACGCCGCGCAGGCTTGGCAGACCGCGTAGGACGCAGTTGCGCGAGGTTGTGAACGCGCTGCTTTATATTGCGTCGACCGGTTGCCAGTGGCGGATGCTGCCGAAAGACTTCCCGCCCTATTCAACCGTGCAGGGTTATTTCTATGACTGGCGGGCGATGGGCCTGTGGCCGCGGATCAACCATCATCTCGTCATGGAGACGCGGGAACTGGAGGGGAGGCAAGCCTCGCCGACGGCAGGCGTGATCGACAGCCAGAGCGTCAAAACGACGGAAAGTGGCGGGATTGCAGGCTATGACGCGGGCAAGAAGATCAAGGGTCGCGAGCGTCATATCGTCGTTGACACGCTCGGCTTGATGGTTGGCCTCGTCGTCCACAGTGCCGATATTCAAGATCGTGATGGCGCAGCGACGGTCCTCAAGACCATTTTAAAACGCTGGCCGTGGCTCAGACACATCTTCGCCGATGGTGGCTATGCCGGACCGAAATTGCGCGGCGCATTGAGCAAGATTGCAAAATTCACGCTCCAGATCGTCAAACGAACCGACAAGGCCAAGGGCTTTGAAGTCCTGCCGCGTCGCTGGGTCGTGGAGCGTACCTTCGCGTGGCTCGGAAGGTGCAGGCGATTGGCCAAGGATTGGGAAAAATCAATCGCATCTGCAGAAGCCTGGATGCTCATCGCCAACATTCGGATGCTCACCCGAAGGCTCGCAAGATATTACGTCTATTGAGTGCTTTTCGAGTCAGGCTCTAAGAAAATAGGTAAGCTGGAATTTCATTCCGATGGCACTTCATTCCGAGGCTAGCCTTTTCGGGAAAGCGGCGTGTGCGGAGGCAATTACATCGGTCGCGTGGGCGGAAGAAACTCGTACTATCTACCCATGACAAGATTGCTGTATAGCGAGGCATCATCATAATATCGTGCCATTCGGTTCCCCTCCCACCTGAACAACGCCGCAATATTATCACAGGATACAAAGAAGTTGTATCCTGCTCTTCAGGCAATCCTCTTGAGTTCGTATTTATCCCTTCACCTCCAACACCACAGACACCGAGCCGTCCTCGTTTGCCATCGCCTCACTGCTCAGGACCTTCACCTCACGCACGTCGAGCGGATGCGGCTGTCCGTCCATTCGCCACCGCATGGTTGCGGTGTAGACGACATATTCTTGCGGGATATCTTCGAGATAAGCGGCATGAACTTCCATGCGCACGAGCGTGTGACGGTTGGACGCTGGGCTGAGTCCAAGGATTTCCACTGGGCCGAGGTCGTTCGTGTATTCGGTCATGCCACCACCTGCTTCTTGGCCCGAAGCCATTGCCGCACTTGTTTGAAATAGGCATCGTGCGTCTGCTCGGGTGTGACCTAGTAGCTGTAGATCGCGCCTGACGATACGCCGCCCGAGACGCCGGTTTCATAGGACGCGGCTCCCTAACGCGTTGCGATACCTAATCGTTGATCGTCGGCGGAACTGACACAAGGGAAATCGGGGAAATCTTGCCGTTTCCTAGTATGAAGGATGCAACCAGGAGGATTTGCATGCCATATTGATGCCAAGATCGTTGACGCAGCCAAAAACGTGAAGACAGTTACCTTTCCGACGGATGATCCGACCGACCCGGAGCTGATTGCGGTCCTTGGCGGCGGTCCTGATGTCGACATCCACCCGGTCGGCGATGTCGAGCCCTGGGCGGTATTCAAGCTGAGCGGTGGCAGTGACAGACTGATCATCGGCAAGTGGTCTCACGGTGCTGGACCTAGTAAGCACCGGATAACCTGCGCAATAACCGACCCCGAAGCCATTAGGATCGCGACGTTCTGGCCGTAGATCATGAAGCCAGACAAAACTTTCGGCCTGAAATCGGCGACTGATCTCTATCTCAAGCTTTTGTTTGATATCGAACGCTTAGGTATGGCCTGGGGAAGCACGAAAGCAGTCCAGTATGCTGCCTTCGACTGTGCTGTGACGTCGAGTCATATCCTGGACTGGGTGCTACACGAACTGGATGAAGCCCATCACCTTGAGCTTACCGGCGTGAAGAAAGGTGATCGGAAGGCGATTTCGGGTTTCATCGAGACCAACCGGAACCGGATGATTGGGCTGGAATACTGCAGGCAGATCGCAAACTCGGTGAAGCACGTTGTCATTACGTACGGACCGGTCGAAAAGGATATGACAACCGGCGCATCCGTCAAATTCCACCGGCACGGTGGAAAGATCACCCAAGCCTATGCGGAGGCCTACATCAAACTCCTCGATAAGAAACACCCAGTCATTCACGTCTTTGAGCTGATGGCGCAGCACTGGAAGGCTTTCTTGGACGAGGAAGGTCTTTGGGTCGAGCAACCGCCTGATCATGAAGAATGATAGCGTTGACAAAACAACAGCGGATAACCCGAACAATAGAAGAACAAACTTCCTTGTGAGCAACTCCGCTTGTTTTCGCAGAGACAACTATTCCGTTATATAATCGGTGAAGATGAATCGCTGGAGACCACGCCGATTTTCCTACCAACGCCCACTCCTGGGCAAACTGATGCCGAAGCGGAAAATCCGCGCGACCAGCTTTGCTATTTCTGTGATGAAAGTTCGCAGTCCGACGACACGTACATGGCCGTGGCCGGGATCGCGGTCGCACGTAAAGCGATCCCGTATATCATCGGCAAGATGACCCCGATCAGAGAGAAGTATGCGAAGATCGGCGAGGTTAAGTGGAAGAACGCTAAATACTGCGGCGGCATGGTCCACGAGGGTTATATCCGGCTCCTGTTCGAACTGATCGATGAGGGACGGCTACATTTCCATATCCGGTTCAGCCGAATGGACGAATACGACCACAAGCTGTCTGGACCTCGAAAGAAACTGGATACGGTATCGAAATCATTCTACCAGCTGCTTCTTCACCGGCCTCTGGCTTACTACGGCAAAGACGTTGATCTGCACGTCTATCCTGATGATGGAAGCTGCACCCGTCTTCTTCCTGACCAGATCGGTGCATTGCACTACGAGAGTGGTCTGAACTGCATTAAGACCATTCAGCCGCGCAGCTCGGAAAAGGAGCCAATGCTGCAGCTCCTGGACTGCACTCTGGGCGCTCTGGCCGCTTACCGGAATGGCCGACATCTGAAGCCAGAGATCAGCGATACGAAGAAAAGGTTGAGTGAGTTGGCGTTTGAACTGACGGGGTGGCCCGATATCACCGGCAGCTGCTTCAACAAGAAGAAGCTCAGCAGGTGGAACGTGATCCCGAAATATCAGAAGAGCGCGGCCGGAGGGACTAGCCTTGGTTAAAGGCGGTCTGGTGGACCCAGGAGTTCGTCCGCACCGGCATCATGAAGGTAGTGAGAAGTTGCGAGATTCGCAACTGCATGTTCGTTGTAACGAACGATTACAGCACACCTCCGACGACCTTCTCGATCTCTTCCTGGATGATCGCCCGCAGGAAATCATGTTCCCTCAAGCTCATCGGCGTCAGGAAGCGGCGAGCGTGCGTGTGGATCGTGTTGACGGCCTTGTCGGTCGCATCGTCAGTAATCCGGCGTCGGGCTTGATATTGGGCTTCGTCGACAGCCTGGGATTGCTGCGAGCGGTTTAATGGCACGATTTTCGGCCTCTGTGCATCCCGATTGAGAATCGTTTGCCGGGCCTGATTGACTGTCTGGATCGCCTCACGCTCGTCACTTGTATTGAATGAGCGAACGTAGGCCATGACCGCAAGCTCAAACTCAATAAGCTGGGCTTCCAAGTCGACTGCTTTCGGTTCCGTGTCAAAATAAGTGTCGTCAGCATGCAATGCCATAAAGCTACCCAGCGACGTCGACAGTTCTTCGTTGACCTTTCCCTCGATACTGACGTCCCACCTGGAAGACTCCTCACCAAGACCGGCGGCTTCCAAGTCGACTGCTTTCATCGGGTCGATATCGCCACGCTCTGGAGCGGTCCATCTCCCACCAGCGTCACGGAATTCTTTGAGCTTCTCACCAGCTTTGGCTGCAGCATCCTCGCGCTCGATCTCTTCCGAAATCGACATCGCCCAGTCCAGGCATGGAGCCTCTACGGCAATCCGCGAGGCTTCAGCGCGGCCACGGCGCTCGGCTTCCAGGCATGTGGTCATGTCGAAACGCGAGTGCATCATGTAGCTATGCGCGGACCCACCCAGCGACTTTCGAGGCTTTTCAACCCAGTCGAAGATTTCTTGGATGATCTGTTGGATATCGTCAGCGTGAAAGCCCAGTAGATCGAGGTCTTCTTCGCCGTTCCCAGCAAAACCGTATTTGCCAGGGTAGGTATACGTGCTGACGAAACCTAAATGATCGGCGTATCCGGCCAACTTGAATGAGATTTGGAATTCGTTTTTGAAGACGTCGTATCCGACAATACGGACTTTTTTCGTAAGCTTGGCCATGTGCAGCGGCTCCCTACCGCTTTTATCGTTGCCATTACATAGATGGTTGCCGCAAAGTCCGTCGGCTGCAAGCCCGCATGCAAGAAACAGGAACCGGATGAGCATTTTCGAAATCACCATCGGGCATTCGGCACCGCCGCCGTCATTGTTGGCAGCCATTTTTCCTGGCCTCGTTGTTGCTCTGGTCGGCGGGATCGTGGTGTGGGGCCTGACATGGCTCAAGGAAGTGACCATGGCCAAACGGAACCGTCACACCGAGGCCGAGGTGCTGGCATTCTCATTGGCATCCGAATTAGATCGGTTGGTCTCAGCTTGTTATGAGGTCGTCAACGACCCTCAGGAAGAAGACCGCGAGACAGGCTATTGGGAGCCGACCGTCGACACACCAAAGCTTACCTGGGGAAGCGATCTCAAATGGTCTTCGTTTCCAAGATCGTTGCAGTACCGAATACGAGCCCTGCCTAATAAGATCGATGCTGCCGTGAAGTCCTGTGCCGCCGAAGGTGAATATGGTGACGGACCGCCGGACTTCTCTGACTACTTCCGAGAACGTGAATTCAGGTTCAGCTGGATCGGTCTGGAGGCGTCTGCACTACGGTTCGAGCTGTCGAAGAACTATGGTGTCGAGTACCTGGATCGCGGGAGCTGGGACCCGGACGATAGCTTTAAGGAAAAGATCGCGAAGATCGAGAAGCAGAAAGAGGAGCTTGCCAAGGCTCGAAAGAACCATCCATTTTTTCAGCAGAAGGTTCCGATTGAGGAATTGGAAAAGCGCCGGTCCGAGTTGGGCGCGGCGCTTGAAGTGGCGAAGGCCAAGGCGAACACTACCTGGTGATCAGAATTTCGGCCGGAAGGCCAGGGTTGCTGGATCGCGGTAGTCGCCCATCTGAACGACGACGCCGTCGGTCGCCTTTGTATGACGTTCCCGCAACTTGTTCATGATCTCAGCCTGCCTCTGGACGCGCTGACGGCGTTCCTGGACAAGCTTCAGGTCGGCAACGATATGTCGACGGACTTGGACATACAGCTCGCGGCCGTCGCACAGGACGTCGATGAACTTGTTGACGTCAGGCGAGTGCTTGTCTTTCCAGGCATGCCAGAGCTTTGCCTTCTCCTGAGCCAGTTCCCATTTTAGAGCTTTGGGCTCCTCCGGAATGACGTTCATGATCGAGAAATCGCTGAGTTGCTTGCGACGAAGCTTGTGGAGGATTTCCTCAGCGATGTGCTTCGGGTCCAGGTTCATGCCGTTCAGCATCGAGAGGTCGCGGAAATCTTTCCAACGCGTGGTTTCCTGGTTCGTGACGACCTCGATCAGCTTGTCGGCAGCCTGGCTCTCAAACGTCTGGTACAGACCGAGAAGTGGCTCCTGACCCTTGAAGAAGACCGATCCGTGACGGCGCTCCGGACGGAATTTCGGAAACAGCTGGGTGCCGCCGGTCACCTCGATCTTGTTGTTGATCCGGGTGTTCCCGGCATACGCACAGACCTTGTATCGGTCGCCACCATGACCGTCGATATGAAGCGGCTCGGGTTCACGGGTGTAGCTGCGAAGCTCGATGCCTTTTGCGGCCAGGTCCGGCTTCATCAACTCGAATGCCCGGCAGATTTCGTGTGGCTCGATCTTCCGCTCGAATAGGATATCGAGGTCGCTTGTCTCGCGGGTGACCTGCGGATGCAGGAGACCGCCCTTGATCATGTGGCGAGGGATGAGGTGCTTGGAAAGGCCCCGCGAAATTTCCTCGGCCAACATGCGTTCAGTGGCCTTGCGGGTGTCGATGCCGTGCAGCTGGCAGGCAGACTTGATGCGATTGATGAGACGAATTCCTTCGTCGTAAACGGCGGCGTTGGCCATTGTAGCTCTCCCAAAGCTTTTGTTTGGAAGAGCGTGTGGTCAGCTGACGCATACGACGAATTTCGGCGGATCGGCCGATCAGGGCCGGTTGATAAACCAGGTCTTCTTGGCTTGCAGGGCCCGGACGAAGTTGGCTTCCGTCATGGCCTGGGCGTAACCGGCATGAAGGGCATCGTCATAGTGGATCGTAACAGGTGTCCGCACCGTCGGCTGAAAGGCCAGCAACAGCTTCAGTGTCGAACCAGGTTTCGTCCATGGCATCGACGATCCGCCGCGACGTCCACCGGTCGAGATGTGTCCTGGCTGGCTTCTAGCTGCGTTGATGATGCCGCTGCGCTCTGCGTTGCCATAACGCTCGGGCCGCTGCCAAAGTCCGTGAGTGCCGTTCACAACACCCCAGAACATGCCGGGGGCATTACGAGACGCGCCAACCCATTTAAGGCTCCGGGGTAGCCTTCCAGGACCTTGGGAAGCAGATCGCTGGGCTCTGAGAGCCGACCGCTTGATCACCTCATCCTTGGCCCTCTTGGTCAGCCGTTTGAATTGCACCTTGTTGAAAGCACCGCCGAAAGCTGACGGGGTGGCCGAGTAGGAAAGGATATCGGTTCTGGCGGTTCCTGGATCACCAGGGTGTCGAGCCTGACCCGTGATTGGAAAATACAGATAGTCCGCTTGAGTGGGCAGCATATCGACGGATGCGAACATGCGGTCCCCATCCCGCCACTTTGCACGGGTGACTTTCATCGGCCGTAGCGTAAATGGTCTTGGACGGTCGACAGATCGGCTGATTTCGTCCTGGACTTTTCTGCCGACGACGAATGCCGTGTCGTCTAGCTGTTGAGCCAGAGCGCGAGGAAAAACCTGACGGCCGATAGCGTCGAGTTCGCGTTGGATCAACGGGCCGTTGAAATTGAAGGCTACGCTGACCATGAGCAGCTCCCAAAAAAATGACCCGGCAGCGGATGTCCGCGCCAGGCCAGGTGGGCGCAGTTGGAAAAGATCGGTCGCGCCGGGGAGTAATCATCGTGAGTCCTGGCGGAGAGAAGCGCAAGCGCCATTGTCAGCCTCCTAGTGCTGTAACGCGAGCTTCCAGAGAAGCGACACGTTGGATGAGTGGGTCATGAGTAACATTCGGCTTCGCGTCGCCGTACACGCCCTCCGCTAAGGATTTAATCGATGTCACCCAAGTCGCTGCCCGGGTGGCGTTGCCGAACATCAGTTCGAGGGCGGTCTTTGTCCCGATGGCGGTGATCATCTCGGGCGTGCCGATTGCCTTCTCGGCCAGGCTCTTCCCGCTGAGTGCATCCAGAATTTCCGGGGAGCCGACTGTAACTGTCGATAGGCTCTTGCCGTTCTGGTCGAGCCAAGCAGCGATATCGGTATCGTTGCCATACGTCAGGCGCATTACCGACGAACTTGTCGTTTGCGTGAGGAACTGGGTCCAGGCCGCACCGTATCCGTCGATACCGAGGATGACAGAGAAAAACGATCTTTGGCGGTCGGGATCATCGAAGTATGTTTCGGACCGTGGATCACTTGACCAACCGCCACCGTCGGTACCTGACCCGGTCAGGACGATTTTGTAGAGCCGGTCAATGGCCTCGATCAAAGCTGTAAGCTCAGGGCTCTCCGGTGCCGTCAGGTCTTTGACCTTTTCGCGTAGATCAAGAACGACAGCTTCCATTTCCGTCGTTCGCAGAAGATGGTCAGATGGGGAAGTGGAATCGGATGAGTGAGCCACCATTACCGGGTGCTCCCAGGCCGCTGACGGCGGTTTTTAACGTCACGGATGGCGCAGGCGGATGCAACCCTTGCAATGCGGCCGTCGCCAGCAGTTTCGGCCTCCAGCAGGGTCAGACCGTATAGACGGCAATTTGCCAGCTTTCGGCGGGTGTATTCCTCAATCTCTTCATTGGTCAGTTTCGAAAGATCGGGATGTGGCATAGTGGTTCTCCGTAGACTCCCCATAGGAGAACCCGGTCGGCCGAAACGACCAAGTCAAACGTCGAGGCTGGTCTGGGTGGGTTGGTCGACGAGTAGCCGTGGCGGAAGCTGACGACGATATTTCCGTGCCAGCTTAACGGCGATCAGCCCGAAAGCCCAATGCCGGATGACGATCTCCGTCGGCCACTTAGCCAAGCTATGCCCTAGCCGAGTATCAGACTTGCTAAAGCCGGATTTGTTGGCTTTCTGTGCATGGTCAAGATCGAGAGCGGCCAGGTACCGGACAGCCTCATGCGCCCGGGTCAGGACCTCGTCACTATGTGACTGTTGATAAATCGGTTTCGAAACTACTGAGTAATGGGGGGAGAGACCGGCTTCACTCATAGCTGGATACCCCGCTTCGTGTACCAGCTAGCCTCTGGGTCTTTGAAGCTCTCCTTCAGCCAAGTCAGCCGACGGTGCATAAGACGGCCAGCTGAACGGCCGTTGTAACCTCGGCTCTTGAGAGCCTCGACTGCGGCCACCAGGAGCCTGTCGAGAATGTCCTTTGATCCGGAAACGGCTTTGCCTTGCTCAAGGTCGATGACCAACTTTGCCACAGCCATGGCCGCTGCCGTGTCCAGCTCGGCGGTCTCAGGCTCGGCTGCCGCGTTGAGGCGGGCACGATAGCGTTGCTGGCGCTGGCGCTGCTTCTCACTTCGTCCTGTTGCTTGTCTTGGCATTGTCGCTCTCCCGGCGGTCACTACGTGTCGTCACTACGTTATGCCGGGATGTTGCAAGTGACACGGCTTGCGCCATTGCTGCCGTGAAGTAATGATTTACCGGCTCGCTCCTAAGCCCTTGCCGAGCCATCCTCCGTGCAGCGGTCAAGGCGGGCACCAGCGGTGCCTCTTGGTTTAAACAAAATCGCGAAGCGCAAGGGCAAACTAAAATAACCAAAAGCGAAGCGAACCTAGTTGGACTTAGTATTAGAGGCGAAACCCGGAAGAGCCTCAACAAAATCGCCAGGATAAATACCTTCTCGTCAACAATGTTTTCATCCCAGATTTCCCAACTCGGCCTCTGGGTCAAATATGTTTATATCCCGGATTTCCCAACTCGGATTTTTACCTCGAAACCCCATTGATCTATTTTCATCCTCGTCAACAAAATTTGGGATTTAATGCTTGCGTCTTGTTCCGCCGTCGACAACACTTGTTGTTAAGGGAACAGAGCAATACCGATGAATACCCAATCCGCGACACCGATTGCCGGTCGCAAGAGCTTTCGCCCGGGTCCTCAGGGCAGCCTTCAAATACTCGAAAGGCATCCACACAAGTTCGGTGAGGTCGCCCCATCATCACCCAGGCCGCCTGAAATGATGACCGGTATCCGCGTCAAGAAGGGCAGTCTTTCGGTCTTTGATATCGGGGTCTGGGAAATCCTGCTGGCAAATGCCTATGAAGTCGACCCGTCGATGGAGCGCCTGGACTATTCCGTTTCGATGAAGGCGTTGACGAGGTTCATGGGTAAGGATGCCCGCGCGGCTGGCGTGATTGCTGCCGTCGACAGGCTGACGGATATCAGACTGGATTTCGGCGATAGCGACGATCCTCATCGCAAGTTCGCAAACGTCCCCATGGTCACAATGTGGGAAGAGCTTACCCGCGACGATCACCGGATCGAGTATTCCTTCCCGACGCCGATCCGCAAGCTCATGAGCAAGATGCCTCGTTTTGCCTATGTCGAGTTGGCCGCCATTGCTGACGGATCGATGTCGTCGAAATACAGCCCAGCACTCTACAAGCACCTGGCTCTCGAAAGCCACAAGCGCAAATGGATACCAGGCGAGGCCAACGAGGTCTTCGTTCAGCTTACACCTGCGCAGCTCGCCGACATCATCGGATTCCCTCGGGATGCTGATGGCAATATGAATACGGGTAAGCTCCGTGACTTCGTCGACCGTTCAATTCAAGACTTGAAAAAGGTTCGCCGGTTCCGCACGGCCGTGGAAAAAGTAACCGAGAGTGGTCGCGGGAAAGCCATCCGGTACTATAACTTCACGCTCACGCTTCAGCCACCGCGACCGTGCCTTGTTCCGGGCGATAAGGTTACCGTTGCCGATGGTGGTGCTGACGATCCACTTTATCAGATCAATTCCGGCACCTGGGCCAAGGCCGTCCACCTCTTTGGCCGTGGCGAGGTCTTCGCTGGGTATTACGAACGACGGTTCTTCGAGTTTTGGTTGGCAGTGCTTAAGGAATCCCTCGACAAGAAGCCTTTATCGGCTGGGTATGACTTAAGGACGTTCAGGGGGGAAGGTCTCCTGGCTGCTATCAACGAGTCCGGTGCCGAACATGCCCTCTGGGCGATGTTGGCTGAGGAAGCTGGCGATCCCGATCTCGCAGGTAAGATGACCTACCAGGATCGAATCGAAGGACAGATCGGCCGGGCTGAACGGATTGGTGCGAAAACGACCAAGCTCAAGAAGCTGATTCAGATCGAAGCGGAAGCTGTCGAGCGCGAGAAACAACAGGTCCTGGCTGCTGCCCGTGCCGCCGCTGAGGCTGCGCTTGTGATCCCTGCCGGGACCGGCGGAGGCGAGTTCGAGGATTGCGTGAAGGCGATCCTCCAGCTGAACGACATCGAAGACCAACATTGGCAGAACATCGTCGCTCGGATCGAAGAGACCCGATGGACCGGCAATCGAAAGATCGTCCTCCGGGTCTACACCGTCAGCGGCCATCATCGCTCGACCTTCAAAATCTCACCAACAAAAACGGAATGGTCATCGCTGATCGAAGAGGTCGCGTCCATCACAGCCGAGGTAATCTATCAATGATCCCTGATATCATTCCACAAGCACTCGTATTCAAAGTCGATGAAGGCGTCCGGGATGAAGCGTTCCGGGATGTCATCGACGACATCCGACGGCTGACGAGGAATTGGATTGGACCAGCAACTCATCATGCCGTCTTCAGCTACCAGCTGAACGGAAGCTCCAGGCAATATGTACCTCTCGGCTTGGAGCTTCCTGACGACACCGACGGCATCGATGAAA
Source organism: Rhizobium sp. NZLR8 (assembly GCF_019685025.1). Taxonomy (NCBI): domain Bacteria; kingdom Pseudomonadati; phylum Pseudomonadota; class Alphaproteobacteria; order Hyphomicrobiales; family Rhizobiaceae; genus Rhizobium; species Rhizobium sp. NZLR8. Next base: position 185,146 of record NZ_JABDVY010000013.1, read on the forward strand.
TCCTATCCGACCTATCGGAGCTGAGCCGCGTTTATGTGACGCAAAACCTCAACTGGATGGCGGAGAACCGTAAGGTGGCGAGACCGACAAGCCGGGTGAAAAAGAAGGAACCTGAACCCGATCCGGAAGACATGAAGTATGGCTTCAATGTCGCAAAAATCCGACCCTCGTTGCGGCATATGATCGAGCCTGAAGCAAGGGCAGAGGGAAGGAAGTTTGCCGCTCTGCTCGACGGTTTTCCGTTCGCTGATAAGACAGCGCGGGAGAACCAGACCTGGATCGAGATGGACGTCATCGCCATCCTTCGTGACCAGTATCCAAATATCTATGACGCCAACATCGCCCTGGAAGGCGCGGTCGTACGGGAGCTACGCGTCATCGGTGATCCTGCGAACCAGCAGCGTCTGCCTGAAAGCTGGGCAGTGTTCAGGCGACAGTTTGGATGGAACCACCCCGGCGCTTTCAGCAACTGCTGCCAGAACGTATCCAGGCATTTCGCCTTTGAAAAGCTGAAGGAGATGATGGATGCGAAGAAGAAGAAGCCACAAGGCATCGTATCTCGATACAACGAGAGCGTCCTCGAAAGTGGGGTGGATTACATTGGAAATCAGGCCGTTTAACTTCGGTTAACCTTCCGCCATTTTCCGCTTGATCCATGGACTCCCTCGTGGTTGTATACCCGCAGCCATTAATGCCCGAAAGGCACCTAAACATGCGAGTCCAGTCACACCTATCTGCGAAAATATCAGCCTAACGGTTGATGCCGCGTTGGCGGTTTTCGGAGAATTGTGACTAGATTAAAGGACTCGCAGAAATGGCGTTCACCTCGCAATACTTCACCGCCGACCATCATTTTGGTCATAGCCGCATGCTCGAAAACCGTCCGTTCTCCGACACGGACGAGATGGACCGACACCTGATCGACGCCTGGAATTCGGTCGTCCGAGATGGTGATATCGTCTGGCATTTGGGCGATTTCAGCTATCATTCGGAAGACCGTACCGCCTCGATTTTCTCGCAGTTGCGGGGCCGGAAAAGGTTGATCCTTGGGAATCACGATCTAGACAACAACGGCGACATCCGGAAATCAATTGCCGGGCTGGCCTGGGATATCGAGCCGACCCATTACGCCGAATGCAAACTCGACGGCGACCGTATTGTCCTAAATCATTATGCCCAGCGCACCTGGAACGCGAGCATCCATGGTAGCTGGCACTTGTTCGGTCATAGCCACGGTCGCCTGCCTGCGTTTGGCCGGTCGCGGGATTGCGGCGTCGATTGCCCTGATGTCGGATTTGCGCCTGCCTCTTTCAAAAATCTGACCGCCAGCATGCGCAACGCGGAGGTGGTCGCATGAGCCCTGACGTCATCGACCGCATCCGCGTGATGCATCGCAAATACTATCATGAGTCTATCGATACGCTCCCTGACGGGTGGTTTCAGCTCGTTGACGACTTTCTTCACGTCATTAATAGCATCGGCGACATGACCGACGGCGTCTCCGTTCGCTTCGAGCGGACCCCGTCCGGCCTAAAAGCTTTTTGCTTTCCAGAGATGAGCAGATGGCATCCGGAGCAGGACATCGCTCTTCGTGTTGCGCAACGCACGATCTACGGCCTCAGCCAGCAGACGTGCGAGGTTTGCGGACTCCCCGGCGCTTCCGACGGGCACCATATCCGGTGCATCGGTCACGCCGGGGCTGATCCCGCTGAAGCCAGGGCGGCGGCGATCTATCAGGAAGTCCGCGATCTATTCCCGTCGATCCACGGCAAGGCCATCGACCTGGACGTCCCCGATCACCTTTTCGATTTGCTTGCCAGCACCCTCCGTTCGATCCACAAGCTCGTACAGCAAGAGGATATCGTCGGCAAAGTCCTAATCACGCGCCTGGAGATGGACGACGGTGCGCTCTTCATTCGGGTCCGTTATATCGATCTGACGGCCGTACATCTCGGTGCTCAGATGTCGATCAACACAATGATCGCTGACCTGGAAGCACAGGCTGACGAACTTGTACGCAAGCACAAGCAGGGAGGCTCCAATGCTTCCTAAAAATTTCGACCGCGAGACTTTCATCGCCCAGCTCCGTCAAGAACACAGCCGCATCCTGCCGCCGCACGTCGAGTTTGCAGTCGAAGACGGCTGGCTGCAACTGATCGCCGACCGGCTCCGCGATGCAGAGACTATCCTTGAAAAGCACGGCTGGATTAATCGCGCGGGCATCCGGCAGATCAAGGAAAAATTCGGGGAGCTACGAATCTACATCCGACCCCGGACCGAAGACGAAAGCTACCCAGATGAGTTGGCTGCCGAAATGGAAGGCCTCCGTCGCGTGGTCGCCGACAACTCAGCTTACACTTGTGAAATCTGCGGCGACCTGGGCGAAATCGGCAATTTTGGTGGCTATTACCAATGCCTTTGCCCCAGGCATGCTGATCAACGCCGTGCTTGGATCGCACGCGGACGTGAAGGAGACATTTTCCATGACTGACACCGTCCACACCCGCACTCCAGCGCACCAACACCTGATCGACGCCCGGATTCGAGAGGCTGACCTGATTAAGGCAGTCATCCACGCATACATCGTCGAGAACCGAGACGTCCCGTTCGCCGAGCGCATTGATGTCGTCCGGCGCAAAGCTTTCGCGACGCCGTATTTCTATCACCTGACTGGCATCGAGAAAGCATTTGTGATCGCACAAACGACGATGAAAATCAGCGACGTTCTCTGGCGGATCGAACGAGAACGCCGGGAGGCTGAAGATGCCTGACCGCATCGTCGGCGGCCGGATTGTTCCTGATCGCCGCAAACTTCTTACAATGTCACCGCTCCAAGAGGCGGCGGATACAGTCCTGGAGGCGCTGTATCCGGGTATCTGGCGGCGTGCTGAAAACGATATCGACCAGCTGCCACGACTATTCTATGACGGCGTCTGGCGGGATCACCACGACGAGATCATTGCTGATATCCATGCTTTTGCTGATCTTCACCCAGTCGACGACCAGCGCACGGAACAGGCGATCAAGGCGTGGTCGGATCAGAGTGCAGGAGAGCTTCGAGGCGAATACAGCCAGTCGTATTACCGCACCGCCGTGCACGTCGGCTTGCTTGCATATGTCAAACAGATGCGAGAGCTGCGACAAAAGATGCATTCCGAGGAAGGATGGCATCGCATCGTCGAACGTTTCCATGACGCTTGCTCGGGCCAACCGGGCTACGGCTTCCTTGGCGCTCATGAAAAGTGGGGCGGTCTTCGTCTCGCTTATCGATGTGATACGTCTGCGAATGACGCATGCCGGGCAGCGGAACGTGTCGCTGTCGAACGAGCTGCCGTGACCTGCGAGATGTGTGGTGCTCCCGGCGAGTTACGGTGGACGACCTGGCGGAAAACGCTGTGTGATGTGCACGCAGGGAACCGATATGATGACTGATCTCATGAAATGCCACGAAGCCGTCCAGGCGCTGGGCGTTGATCTCCTGAATCTTATCGACATCCTTGCTATCGGCGATATCATCCCCACCGCACCTGACGGCCTGACCGGAGCAGAGGTCTGGGCCAGGAACGAGGAAATCCGACTGTCAGCTAATGATATCGACCTGATCAAGGTCGAGCTGCGCCGCCGCCGGTTTGATGATTTCAGGGTGGAATACGCCGATGTCTATCAGCCCGATCCGCGTCCTGGTTATGGAGGGCTTCAATTCGGACCAGGATGGACCGGCATTCTCGTCGATTACGCCGATGGCATACGTGATCTAACAAAGCGAGGGCGACCTGCCTGGCTCCGTCGGGGTAAAGAAAAATTCGGAGCCCTCAGATTGTATTCCGACCACATGCTCTCAGCGGAATCGGAGGTCATCCAGCTTCATCGCATTGCGTTGCAAGCGAGCCTGGTGACGTGCCAGGAATGCGGGCAACCAGCTCGACTGCGGTTTGGGCATTCAATCTGTCTGACTCTTTGCGACCGACACGCTCATATCATCGGTGAGCCCGATCCGGGCCGAGACGGTATCATTTTAGATGTCGACGCCTGGGCCATGAAACACGGAGAAGATGGAGAATGAAGCCGCTTCGAGCTGCCAACGACACCCTCATTGACTACACGACGACCCTTCAATTCCTTTGCGGAGACCTTATCGGCGAAGGATGCAGCGTCGTTCTCGATGAGCGCCAGTATCCGGTGCTGCTCGCATTCCTGGAACGGATCGCGGCCATCGGCGATATCAATTTCCGATTGGAAATGTGTGTCGACCATCGCCCGGGATATTCGGTCAGCTGGGATAATGATGGCTCCGAAGAGCAAGACGACGAAGTCGACCGGGTCATGGGTGAACTCGTCCAGTCACTCGGATTCGACGCCGGAAGCATCGCTAAGCCCGGGGTGATCGCTGATCCCGCCGATATCCTCAATGCGATCCACCTGCAGGATGCGGCATTGTCGGTGTTGGCCAAGGTCCCATACGCCGAGCCAGAGGGCTGGGACGAGATGCCGGAGGACAAGTAAACCCAGGCATCTTCGCCACCGGGCGGAACCTAACCGGCTCTAGCTACCAAACTGATTGATGAGCACCGCAATAGGATTAAATTCCGTTGGCGGCCGACGAGAATGTCCAGCAGACTGGTCTTCAAAGCAATGTTTTGGAGACGGGAATGCATGAGAAATTTTGGACAAGAGCGGACTTCGAGGCGCTGGTGAAGCTGTACATCGCCGGAAAATCGAACCCTGAAATTGCGGAGGCGCTTGGCCGGACGAGACAGGCCGTTGCAACAAAAGGATCGAGGATCGGTCTATATTCGCTGACACGAGATGAGTTGCAGGAGCCCGGAGTTGCTGTTCGGACTTGCCTGAATCCGGAAATGCCGCACCTGTTCGTTTCCACCGGCATTCACAATCGTACGTGCGCGGACTGCAAAAAGACCCAGGTTTTCCAGGCCGCGTAGAATATATTTGCTTGTGCAGTTGATCAGTAAAAAAGCAGAAATTCCCACTTTCTTGCTGATCGCATTTGACTTCAAACGCTTATCAAAAATTCGTTAAAATGCCGATGTCCTAAACGTCGGTGTCAACGCATTTGGCCCCGACATTTGGGACAAGCATCTGAAATCATTTTGCTTTTTGTTTCAACCTGTTGCTTCCACGTAGTCCGACAGCTATGTTCTGTCGGTCGAAACCGGAACTAATTGAAAAGATGTCCGAAATTAACGAAACCGTTCACGCGGTAGCGGCTCTTGTTGCGCGTTCAAAAAGGGTCAGGGCTAACATTGAGAAGGCGCGGGAAGCTCTTCGGATTTACTTGCCGGGAGAGCATGTAGAGCTGCCGTTCAGGCGGGCGGTTTGTCATCCGCTTTTGGGAGGCATTCTCCGGAAAGATGAAGCTCACGACATTCCTGGGCCCTCGTTCACGGTAAACTCGTTGCGCCGTGCCGCCGACAAGGGCGAGCTGCAGACGTCGTGGCACGGGTCAAACCAGTTCACATCTGCAGCTTCGCTCCGAGACTGGATCGCGATGAGGCAAGGAGCACGGCCAGAGAAGGCGAAGGTGGTTCAGTATCTTTCCCCGAAGGCCAAAACGCTGGACGAGAAGCGGCAAGCCAAGGCTTCGGTTGAGAACGCAACCGCTCGGTTGATCTCCATGAAAGCTGCACTCGCGAAGAAAAAGCAGGGGAAGTGAATGGGACGAAAGTCAGACGGTATCCGCGCTTGGTACGACAAGAAGATCGACAAATGGCACATCATCGATCCCGAACCTGGTGCCCCAAAATATCGATGGAGCCTTGGCTTCGGCGGCGAAAAGACTGGAGCAGCGGCAGCTCACAGGGCGGCAGATAAATATAAGCAGGAGAAAATGGCGGGCGGTCGCTTGATGATGACCCGTCAAGCGACGTCAGATGTCACAGTCGCCGACCTGATTACATTCTACATTGACCGCCGGATCGAAAATTTCACTCCGGACGACGACTATCCGAACGAGATCGCTCGGCCAGAGGATGTTCTCGGCCGTTTGGGGATATTGTTGGAGTTCTTCGAAGACTTACCCCTCGATTCGGTCAGCCGCGTTCGGTGCCTGGACTTCGGGAAATTCGTCCACAATCGGGAGATCGCCCGGGCGAAGGCACTTCACGACCGCCAGGTTGCGGTCTATCAAGAGAAGTTGGTCGCTTTCCAAAAGAAGGCCGATGCCCGTCAGAAGTTCATCATTGACCTGGCTGAACGGGGACATCATCGAGTTCTACCCCCGTTGAGGTCCAAGCCGCCCGCTCTGTTGGAACCGTTCAATCCGGCGATGTTCCCGTACCGCCGGTCAGCAGCTCGACGCTATCTGGAAGAATTGAGCGCTGCCGTGACGTTTGCGGTGACGTACGAGTTTATCCGGCACAAAATCCACATCCACCTGCCGCCAAAATATGAGCCGAGAAAACACGCCTTCACTCTCGCTGATGTTCGCCGGATGATCCGGGCGGCTTGGAAGCATAAGGGGATGGGCTGGATCAACGGTAAGCCGGTGAAAGACCTTCCAACCCGGAGGCATCTCGCACGCTTCGCATTCCTGGCGATCACGACGGGATCGCGAAAGGACAAGGTGGAACGAGTGTCCTTTCAAAACGATGGTGATCGACCTTGGATCGATCTCTACCAAGTGATTGATGACGATACAGGCGAGCTAGTTTGGAAGGGTCGATATCATCGGCTCGGCGACGAAGAGGTCGAGCACAAAACGAAGCAAGCCCCGTCTTTCCCTATCCCTGATATCGTCGTTAAGCGGCTTGTCCGTTGGCGTGACGAGGGCATCATCTACCCCTGTGCCTATCCTTATCACCGCCTTGGGAAGGAAGAGCCAGGCAATGTGAAGGACGGGATGAAGGCAATCTTCGAAGAGACGTTCGGCGACGAAACCGAGTCAGTCATTCACACTTTCAGGCATTCTGCAGCGACTTGGCTCTGCGGCCAAAAGGATTTGCCGCTGCCGTCTATCGCGGCCTATTTGGGCATGTCGACTGAAACCTTGGTCAAGACCTACGCCAAACACCGCGAGGAAGACATGCAGAAAATCGCCCAGGCGGTCTCCGATCCGAAGCGAAAAAGCACGGGCGTTCACGCGGTCAAGTTGCGCGAGACAAATCCGAAACAGGTCAAGAACGCCCGACAGAAATCGACAGAAACCGACAGAATGGAAATCAATGAGGGTAAACGAGAATCAACGAGTTCGGGAAAAAGCCTTGGAAAATCAAAGCGAAGTGCGGCGTAGCAAGGTGACTCAACACCTGCCTCTGGTCGTTCGGGACGTGGGGGTCGGAGGTTCGAATCCTCTCACTCCGACCAGATAGAACCCCCGCTCCGGCGGGGTTTTTCGTTTCTCGCTGATGTCTGCAAAAATCCCCCAGCATGTTTGCTGCGATCTCAGCCGCCGACTGTGATCTCACCATCGGCAACACGTTTCACAAATATCTTCAAACCTTCATGCCTGAGTTTCTTCCAACTGCCGTCGGAAACCATTGATTTAGCCAGATCGGCAAACCCCGTGGTGAGGTAGGGAACCTGCGATGCCGGTCGTTTGCCGAGCGCTTGAATCAAGCAGTCAGTTCTTGGCGGGGACGAGAACGTGTTTCCGGAACGTTGCATGCCGATCTCCACATGATCTGAGCCGTCCGGAAATTTGATCGTCCCATAGCCGCACTTGGCCGCCGCATTCACTTCGGCCTTGGAGAGCTTGTCTTGCAGAAGAAATGACAGCTGGCTGAACGTGTTGCCAGCGTAGTCGAACTGACCCAGTATAATGAAGTCCAGCTCGTTCTGCCCCTTCTTGGCGCCTTTGATCTTGCCAAAGAAGTCGGAATTCACCTTGGTGTCTTTGCCGGTCGTCATGGCAAGCATTTCGCCCAGCTTGATATAGATCCTCGGCTTTGACGAAACGTTTTCGGAAGCCGCCGCGGCGTTGCCTGAAGGCAGACTTGCGGTCTCAGGCTTGGCATAGGCGTCAGCGAAGGCTTGCAGCGTCGTGAGGTTGAGCGCCTCGGGAAGCGAACCGCTCTTGAACTTGCGGCAAGAGAGCGCGGCTTGCCGTGTTGTCTTGTCAGGCTTGCCCTCAACATTCCCTGGCTTGCAACCCAAATGAGCCAGTTGCTGCTGCAACCTCTTGAGCAAGCCTGCTTGTTCGGCGGAATAGTCGCTGACACCGCGGGTCACACTGATATTGCGGACATCGATGCCGATACCATCGCGCTGCACCACGTCAAACTGGGACGTATGATTGTCATAGGTCTTCCAGTCATGACCCCAACCCATCATCACCGGGCCGAGAATGAAGTTGAATGATTTCGGGTCGCGGTGTGATTGCGGCTCGCACTCGTTCGATTCCCAGCAATTCGGAGCCTGGTTGGTTGCTTCGCCTTCGGCGGCGTAGATCACCTTGTTGTCGCAGCTTGCCGTAACCCATCCGCTCTCATCGCTTGCCCATCGGATTTTCAGCGAGAATGTCGCCCATTTGCCGAAATCTCCCGGTTTTTGGCACTGGTGGGCGAGAAAGTTCACGCCGTTGCGCGTGTCGGCTTTCAGCATGTAGATGAAATTGTGGACTGCCGGCCCTTCCCAGGAGGCGAAACGCAAATGGCTGTCCCGGCCATCGGGATAAAAGCCATTTGCGGAGTTGTTGTGCCAGCCTTCGTAGGCAAAAGTCGGATCGAGCCGGAAATCAAACGTGTATTCGACGCTTTCGCCAGCCTTCATGTCTCGCGTATAGCGAATCGTCGAGCGGACGTTGCCATTGCGACAATCATTTTCGCCGCGTCCATCTCCATAGTCGACATTGGAACATTGACGGTCGAATATCTGAAACCGGGTCACGCCGTCCTTGGCCTCCGGTCTGACAGATCCGTTGAACTTGTGGCGTTCAAAACCTTTGGGGAGCGGGTCGGCGGTCGCGACTGCGTCGGTCAAAAAAACCGCAAGCGCGCCAACCGCCAGTCCAACTATATGATTTTTCAACATAGTTGTTTCTCCAAATTGGACTCCGAGCATATCACGATCTCGTTTGGAAGGTAGGGTTTAGATCGGTCCCTTGCCGCAGAAGGCCTTCACCAGCTCGCTCTTCTCTCCAGTTATAATTTTTCTGCCGGAAAATTATAACGACGCGATTGAACAGCAGCGCGCGGCATCGGCATTGCCCGAATCAGCTTTGATGCGCCGGTTTTCGAATCAACCGGAACGAGTCCCAAAGTGATTCGTTGAGTCGAGTTCCGTGTGAGATACTGCGCCATGAGCAAGCGACGAAGCTTCAAACCGGTGAAGATCACCATCAATGGCAAGGTGAGGACGGTCTATAATGTCGTCCAGGCCGGCAACACTTTGCTGAATGACTGGCCCGACCAGACGGCGGCGGCCAAGGTTGCTGAGCGGCTTGTGCTTGACGTCTTCAACGATGCCGCCGAGCCCGAGCAGGTGCGGCGGGCCTTCATCACTGCGGCCAAGGCGAGCGACATCAAGTACAGCTCGTGATCGGTGATATCGGGCAAAATCCTGGCTCACTTCCATGAGACCTGTTCCTGATCGGTGCGATCCTGGTGCTTGAACTGCGTCTCCATCCAGGCGGCCGTGATGATCGCGGCGAGGAAGCCGAAGGTAAGGCAGGCGATGGCCTGCTTGCGCCGGGAGATGAAGGTTACCGGCGCCGGGGTGAGGGGCTTTTCCACGCATTCACGGCTCAAGCAGGAGCAGCCGGAAAACGCCTTGATGATGCAATCGGCAGGCATCTCCGTTCTCCTCAGGCGTAAAGCTGATCGTGATCGGTCATGCCCATGATCTCGCGGGCATAGCGGTAATGCTCCTCGACCGAGGCCGCAGCGCCGCGCAGCCAGGAGGGGCCGCGGATCGAATGTTCGGGACGGCGCAGGAAGGCAAAGCCGAGGGCGCCCATGCGCTGCGCCTCGATCGCCATATAGGCGCTGCAGTCGTTCATCCCCCACGCGCCATTCCAGCGGGCGTCACGTTTGCTCTCCTCGGTCTCGATATTGCGGATGTGCTGCATCGCCTGTCCCCTCACGCGCCTCTGATCGGTTTGTGAGAAGAAGGTATATATCATACCCGATTGCGTCAATGGTATCAGGTATAAAAAATACCCTACAGATTGACGAGGTACGAATCATAGGCGTATGTCTGTCGCCAGTGATTGGGCGACCGGGTGCAACTCCCGAGCTGACGAAGCCCAGCGGCGCGGGAAGCGAAAGTCCTTAAGTGCGCTGTCAGAAAATCAGGACGAGGGCGAAGCGAATGGCCCCTCTGGCACGTGTCCCATCCCGGCTCCGGCCTTCAGGACCTGGCCAATGCTCTCCCGGCTTCATGGGCTTTGCTCAGGGGGTAGGGGGAAGCTTTGGCCGGAACCCTCCCTCACCAGCCTTCAGGGACGAAGAAAAGAGAATAGGAGAGAGATATGGTGAAAGAGATCAGGATACCGTATGCGCGAGACGGTTGGAGCTATCCACTCTGGAAAGACCAGGCAGAACAAGTTTCCATGCCCGTCTTTGCGGATCGAAGCCAAATTCAAACATCGTCAGAAACGAACGGCCGAGTATCATGTCATAGGGCTTGCCCGATGAACGAAAGGGCGCCATCTGGAGATCCGCCTGAAGATCTGGAAGGCCATCAATCCAGATAGTGGCCTTGTGAATTGTGGTTTCTGTTGAATGGCCGACGGCGAAGAAAGTGTCTTTCCCGACTACTGGCAGGCCCGTCTTCCTGATGATTTCAGGATCAGCATATATCGCGGCAGCCCCTGAATCGAGCAGCGCCACAGCTTTAACAGTGGCCACAGAACCAACAACTACCAAGTCAATGCAAGGGGAGCAGTTAACGTTGTCCGCGTCACGATTGCCAGCCTTGTCGACAAGAAAAACAGGGATGCTCACGCTCACTGTATCATCTCGCGGGCGGCGCTGAAGGCCAGGAGAAACACCGCGAATGTAACGATATAGAACCAGATTCGGCCGGCGCGCGAGGAAGGGCGGATCATCTTGGTTTCCTTGATGAATAGGGCTGATTTGCAGTATTGCTGCCGAGCATCGGTCCCTACATCTCGATGATCGATCGGCGGACGCGGCCGACGATGGTGACGGCGCCCTGGAATTCCGGCGGCGGCACGTCCTCGTAGGAGGCGGGCTGGAACGGCGGGTCGTCGTTCGGGCGATAGCGCTTGTAGGTGGCCGCACCCGTCTCGTCGGCGACGACATAAAGCGCGTTCGGCGCCAGGCGCTTGTCGCGAAGATTGACGAAGATGATCGAGCCCGGCGGCGAGATCTTGTTCATCGAATTGCCTTCGACTTCGAGCGCGATCCATTCGCCGTCGGGCAGATCGAGGGCGGCGACCGTCGGGAATTCCGAAAAGTCGGTGATCGGCGCCTGCTCGCTCAGCTGTCCGGCGCTGACCCAGGAGATCTTCGGCACGTCTGCAACGGAGGCCGGCAGCTCATCCGGATCGAGCGCGTTGCCGGTGCCGAACTGCAGCCAGTTGAGATTGACCTTGAAGGCGCGGGCATATTTCTTCGCATCGGCGATGCCGAAGCCGTTGCGGCCGGACTCATGCGCCTTGTAGACATTGGCATTCCAGCCGAACCGATCGACGATCGCCTTCGGCCCGGCAAAGCCGGCGTTTTTCCTGGCCATGACCAGCCGCTTTGCGCGTTCTTCGCGTTCAAATTGTTCCTGATCTTTCAACATGATATGAAAAATACCCCAATTTAGGGTATATGTCATGCCCTATTGTGCTTGACATTCAGGGTATTAAATATACCCTAGCGCACATGACAAACAGCGAGACCATCAGCCCCTCCACCCTGGCGGCAATCGGCCTGATCCAGCGCGGAAGCCGCCGCTTCACCGGCTGCCCGATGTGCGGCAAGGCGCTGTCGATTGCCGAGGTGATCGAGCGCCACTGCGAAAATTGCGACCGGCAAACGAGCCCGAAAGAGATGCGGAAGATCACCGATCCCGATAGCCCCACCCCTCCCTGACGGCTGTCGGTGGCTGGCGTCGTCGCCTCCCTCGGCGACGCCGGCATCAATTCCCCGGGTAGTAGCCCGGCAGACGACCGGAGCCTTTGCTCCCCCAACAGAATTCGAAATCAAGCACCGGGGCAGCCCCCGCTTCGGCGGCAACGGTGCGCTGCGCTCGAAATGGACAACAAGGATCACTGGCATGAACGCGCTCGAGCTCTTCCGCACCGGCCGGGACTATATCGAAATCGCAGCCATCCTCGGCGTGTCGGTGCCTTCGGTCGAGACCGAGATCCACCGGCTTCGAAGCGCCGAGAAGGGCGACACCGCGGGGCTGGATCATGCCGGCGCTGAGATCCGCCGGTTTTCCCCGCGCCTCAAGCCGGGCACTTCAGTCAATTTTTTCGGCGGGCAACGGCGGATTTGAGGTCACGGCGGGGCCGTGGCTCGATCGGCGAGAGAAAGGAAACGGTATGGCGAAGGACGCAATGAGCAAGGACATCATGGACATCCTCAGCCCGGTGCTGGGGGAGGAGCTGGCGGCAGCCGTCATCGAGCATCGCAAGCGCACGCTGAGGAAGCCGCTGACGGCCTATGCCGCCCGGATGCAGGCCAGGGAATATCTGCTGACCGGCGATCCGGCCGGCGCCGCCGAGATGCAGATCTTCCGCGGCTGGCAGGCGATCAAATGCGACTGGTACCTCAAGGAGAAGGCGAGGGAAGCCGGGTCGATCAACAGCAGCACGAGAAGGACGACAGTCGATGCCGCAAGAGATTTCCTCTCCGGTGAAGATCATAGCGGGGATGCTTTCGGGCTTCCCGGCATCCGCCGGCACTGATCCCGATATGCAGATCCGCGCCTATCTCGTCGCCATCGACGGCATTTCGGCCGAGGCGGTCTGGCGCGCCGCCAGAGGCTTCATCTCCGGGAAGGTGAGGGATCATAACCGCGCCTTTGCCCCGAGCAGCGCCAGTTTTGCCGAGGAGTGCCGAAATCAGCAGGCGGCGATGGCAGCCCAAAGCCGCCCGCGCATCGAACGGGAAGCCGAGGCACCGAAGCCGAAGGTCGCCGCCTACAAGATGCAGCTGCTGCGCGATGCCGCCAATGGCAGCTGCAGCGCCAAGCGCGAGCTGGCGAAAATGTTTCCCGACAACCCGATCATCGCAAGAGCCGCGCGCGACGCGCAGGAGGCAGCAGGGTGAGAGACCTATTCTGGACGGAAGACAGGATCGTCAAGGCCGCGCAGCTTTGGCAGGAAGGGCGCTCGGCAAGAGCGATCGCCGAGCTGTTCGGCTCGAAGAAGAACACCGTCATCAACATGGCGCACCGCAACCGCGACAGGTTCCCCGCCAGGCAGGACGCCAGGCAGGACACAAGGCAGAAGCCGCCGGAGGCCGATGCCGCGCCGGCCGCGCCGATCCGCCATCCCGACCGCGTCCGGCGGGTGACGTTTTCCGGCGCCGAAGTGACGATGCCGCGCGTGCCGTTCATCGATGGGCCGGCGCCATGAGCAAGATCACCCCACGCGAGACCGAAATCATCGGCTGGATGGCGGCCGGAAAGACCGCCGCCGAGATCGGCACCATTCTCGGCATCTCCCACATCACGGTGAATACCCACATCGCCAACGCCAAGGCGAGACTCGGCATCTTCAAGGATACCGCCCTGGTCGCCGCCGCACTGCGCAACGGCATCATTCGATAGGAAGGACAATCAGCATGGGTGGCAAAGCAGCCAAGGCTAGGACACAACGGGCAAACAAGGGCGCCGGCCGGCCGCGCAAGGAGAATGTCGAGCGTTTTCCCTGCGGCAAGATCAAGCCTTTCGAGACCGAGAAGGACAATATCAGCGTCGCCATATCAGCCCGCCGCCGCATCCACGGCTTCGGCCGGACGGTCGATGACGAGACGGTCAAGAGCCCGTTTGCCGGTTATACCCTCGGCCGCATGTTCCTCGACGGCTTGATCAGCGCCGAGCAGCGCCAGGCCGGCGACGACTATGCCGAGGCCATGGCCCGCTACCACAAGACCACCGGCATCCCGGCCCCGAGCCCGCGCGCCCAATCGCTCTTCACTGTCAAAGGCCACGAAGGCGAAGTGACCGAAAGCCTCGCCGACCGCGCCCGCAAAGCCAGTAACCGCATGATGGCCCTGCAGGGCATCCTGCTGCGCTGCCAGGACGGCCCGCAGGTCAGGAGCACGGTCTATAACGTCACGGTGATGGACTACGAACACCTGCGCCAGATGCCGCCGCAGCAATTGCTGTGGCTGCGGCGGCATCTGGCGCAGGTGTTCGTAGTCCATCACCGTGACGTTATAGACCGTGCTCCTGACC
>NZ_JABDVY010000014.1:0-172341 GCF_019685025.1 Rhizobium sp. NZLR8
GTTCAATGGAACGGCGGACGGAGACCCAGGCTCTCCCACGGGCTTGGTGTCCCAAAGGTGCAACGGTCTTCCATCCGCCACCGCAACAGGCAGTACTACGCCAATAGCGGGTAAAGGGAAGTTACAAAGGTGGCGGCAGCCGGATGAGGGGCCGCCGTCCGCGCGAACCTCGCCCTACCGCGCCGCCCAGTTGGCGCCGCGGCGGAAGATGGCCTTCATCTCGGGCACGTCGAATTCCTTGGCCTGGTGGCCGAGTGAAGAATAGAAGACCCGGCCCTTGCCGTATTTCCGCTTCCAGACGACGGGCATGACGACGCCGTCGATCCAGTAGGCGTGGTTGCCGGTGAATTTGGTCGTCGCCAGAACCTCGTTCGAGGGGTCGACATGCATGTAATATTGCTCCGACGTGTAGGGGAAATCGGCAATGCCCTCCATCAGCGGATCGTCGGGCCGGGTGATGTTGACGGTATAGTCGATGATGTTGCCGGGGTGCGCCACCCATTGGCCGCCGATGATGAACTGGTAATCGACCGAGTCGCGGAAGGCATCGCCCGCGCCGCCGTGATAACCGGCGATGCCGACGCCGCTCTCGATGGCGGCGGCGAGGTTCTTGACCTCCTCCTTCTCGATCTTCGACATCGTCATGATCGGCACGACGAGGCTGAGATCGTGGACCGAAGGGTCGGCAAGCGCCTCGGTGCCGTGTTCGAGATAGACCTTGAAGCCGTCCTCCTCGAGCATGGTCTTGATGACTTCGGCGCATTCCTGCGGCTCGTGGCCGCTCCAGCCGCCCCAGACGATCAGTGCTTCACGCATAGTCTTTCCTCCTGAATTTATTTCGCCAGCCGTCCGTCGACGATGGAATCGGACAAGGGGGCGGGGCGCACCACCGCCGTGGTGATCGCCACCGTGCGCCCGGTCGCAGACGCGGTGTGGAACGCTTCCATGACTTCGAGCACATGCAGCGCCAGATCGCCATTGGCCCGATGCGGCCGGTTGGAGCGGATCGCATGCGCCATGTCGGCAACGCCGAGCGAGCGATAATTGCCGTCGGCATAGGGTGCTGTGAGTGGCTGGTCCTCGAATTCGCCGCCCTTCTTCAGATATTCCACCGGGCCGCCGAATTTGTTGGGATCGGGGACTATAAGCGTGCCCTCGGTTCCGTAGATTTCGAGCGGCACATGCTTGTGGCCGGCGACATCGAAGCTCATGGCGATCTGCACGACGGCGCCGTTCTCAAAACGCATCATGCCGGCGACATGCGTCGGCACATGCACGGGAATATGTTCGCCGTTGCGCGGCTCGCTGGTCACCAGCCGCTCTGTACGCGGCGTCGACGCAAAGCCGACAACCTCAGACACCGGCCCGAGCAGATTGACGAGATCGGTGATGTAATAGGGCCCCATATCGAGCATCGGCCCGCCGCCGACTTCGTAATAGAAGGCGGGGTTCGGATGCCAGCGCTCATGGCCCGGGCACATGAAGCTTGCCGAGCCGCCGACCGGCTGGCCGATGACGCCCTGGTCGATCAGGATGCGGGCCGTCTGGTGGCCGCCGCCGAGGAAAGTATCGGGGGCCGCACCGATGCGAAGATTCCGCGCTTTGGCGGCGTCGGCCAATTTTTTCCCTTCTGCGAAATTAATCCCGAGGGGCTTTTCCGAATAGGTATGTTTGCCGGCTTCGAGGGCCTGCAGCGCAACAGCGACATGGGCTTTCGGGATCGTCAGATTGACGATGATCTCAACCTTGGGGTCGGCGAAAAGTTCCTCGACGGTCTTTGCCGGAACGTTGAATTCGATAGCCTTTGCCTCTGCCAGTTCCCGGTTGAGATCGGCGACGCCGCGGATATCGAGAATGGGAAAGGATGCCATCGCCTTGAGATAGGCGCCCGAAATATTGCCGCATCCGATGATGCCGATACCGACTTTATCCATGAAGTCCTCCATTCATTATGATTGTGCTGCTCGTCAGAGCGCCGGCCCCGTCGTGCTCCAGGGCGATTCGTAGAGTTCGTAGAGCGCCACCGCAGCCGCACCCTGGGCCCAGAAATCATCGGTCGAATCGTCGAAGACGAGTTCGCTGACGCCGCGCAGCGACGGCGGAATGGCGAGCGCATAGGCATCGCGCAGGCTGTTCAAAAACGGCTCGCCGAGCGCCAGGCTCGATCCCACCAGAATGACCCGTGGCGGCGCAAACAGCGTGACGATGTTGGCAACGGTCAATCCCACCGCTTCGCCGGCGCGGATGGCAGCACCAATCAGCCGGTCGTCATCGGCCTTGATCAGCGCCTGGGCATGGTTCATGCCGCGCCCGAGTCGGATCGCTTCGGCAAAACGCCCATCGGCCAGCTGTTCGCCGAGGATTGCGCTTTCGCCGGCCTGGCTGAACAGCCGCACGACGCCATTCGGTCCTGTGCCGAGCACGAGGTCGCCGAGATTGTGGCTGAGGCCACCGGCGCCGCGGAACAGGCTGTTGCCGTGCAGCACGCCGAGCCCCAGCGTCTGTTCCAGCGAAATCAGCACCATATCCTCGAGATCGCGCGCCTTCCCGAACCAGTGATGGCCAAGCGTGATGGCGTGGGCGTCGCTTTCGACGATGGTCGGTGTCGAAAGCCGCGTCGACATCTCGGCGGCGAAATCGACATTGGTGTCGCGAAAGATCGGGCTGCTGCGGATATAGCCGGTGCGGTGCTCGATGACGCCGGGAAAACCGAGGCAGACGCTGTCGACGTCTTCAAGCGACAGCCCGGCATCGACGACACAGCGCCTGACGCCATCCTCGACCAGATCGGCAATGACGCCGATCGGCTGCCGGTCGAGGCGGATCGGCAAAGCCAGCTTCGACAGCACGTCGCCGCGGAAATTGGTGACGACGAACACCATCCGGTTGGCGGCGATCTTGCCGCCGACCACACGCGCCGCATCGGGATTGAGTTCCAACATCACCCGCGGCCTGCCGCGCACCGCCTCATTGCGGATATCGCCTTCGTGACGCGGCAGGATCAGCCCGTCGTCGAGCAACGAGGCGGTGATGGCCGAAACCGTGGTGGTGGAGAGTTCGGTGCGCTCGCTGATCTCGATCCGCGAGATCGGCCCATGGCGTCGGACGGTATCGAGCACGTTCAAGCGATTGATCGCGCGCATTAATTCGGGATCTGCGGTCTTCATGAGAACTAGCCAGGCAAGCGTTTCGTTGGGCGGAACCCAAATATTTATAACGGGTTACGAAATAAATAGCCGGCAATTTCGTGGCCCTGTCAAGCGCATTTGATAAAAATAGCGGCATTGGGTTGACATTGGATGAAAGCTCCGGTGAATTAATCCGCATAGGGGAAAAATTGTGAGGATAGACCCCTGGGAGGAAAAATCATGAATTTTATGCACAAAAGCGCCGCTCTCGGCGGCAGGCGCATCGCATCCGTGGCCGCGGCAGCCGGCCTGTTGCTGTTGGGGGCAGGCGCCGCCTCCGCGACGACGGTGGTCAAGTGGCTGCATCTCGAGCTCGACCCGAAAAACGTCGCGGCCTGGGAAGACATCGTCAAGAAATACGAAGCCCAGCATCCCGACGTCGATATCCAGATGCAGTTCCTCGAAAACGAAGCCTTCAAGGCCAAGCTTCCCACTCTGCTGCAATCCGACGACGTGCCGGATTTCTTCTTCAGCTGGGGCGGCGGCGTCTTGAAGCAGCAGTCCGAGACCGGCGCGCTGCAGGATGTGACGGCAGCCCTCGATGCTGATGGCGGCAAACTGCGCAACGCCTATACCCCGGCCTCGGTCAACGGCCTGACCTTTGACGGCAAGACCTGGGCCATCCCCTATAAGGTCGGTCTGGTCAGCTTTTTCTACAACAAGGCGCTGTTTGCCAAGGCCGGCGTCAAAGCCGAGGACATCAAGAGCTGGGCCGATTTTCTCGCCACGGTGAAGAAGATTAAGGCGGCCGGCATTGTGCCGATCGCCGGCGGCGGCGGTGAGAAATGGCCGATCCATTTCTACTGGAGCTATCTCGTCATGCGCGAAGGCGGCCAGAAGGTTTTCGACGCGGCGAAGAAGGGCGAGGGCGAAGGTTTCCTTGATCCCGCCATCATCAAGGCCGGCGACGATCTCGCCGAACTCGGCAAACTCGAACCTTTCCAGCCCGGCTATCTCGGCGCGACCTGGCCGCAGACGCTCGGCGTCTTCGGTGACGGCAAGGCGGCGATCATCCTCGGCTTTGAAGCAACCGAAGCCAATCAGCGCAAGAATGCCGGCGACGGCAAGGGCCTAGCACCTGACAATATCGGCCGTTTCGTCTTCCCGACGGTCGATGGCGGCGCCGGCAAGCCGACGGATACGCTCGGCGGTCTGAACGGCTGGGCCGTTACCAAGAAGGCCTCCAAGGAAGCGATCGATTTCCTCGCTTTCCTGACGAGCGCGGAGAACGAGCGGGTGATGGCCAAGGCCGGCATGCTTCTGCCCGTTGCCGTCGGCGCCGATGATGGCGTCGTCAATCCGCTGCTGGCCGAATCGGCCAAACAGCTTGCGGGTTCGACCTGGCATCAGAACTTCTTCGACCAGGATCTCGGTGCTGCCGTCGGCCGTGTCGTCAACGACGTCTCGGTGGAAATCGTTTCCGGGCAGATGAATTCCAAGGACGGCGCCCAGATGATCCAGGACGCTTTCGAACTGGAACAATAACCAGCGCCAGCAGACCCTTCCCGGCGCTCCCAGCTAAAGAGCGGGAGCGCCGGCATTGCTGCCGACGACATGCGAAAGCAGGACCCATGGCCAATATTTCAGTCCCATCGATGACATCAGCCGCACGGCCGGCACGGAAAGCCGCAAACGCCAGGAGCTCGGTCGCCCATGACCGGCTGACGGTGCTGCTGATCTTTCTGCCGCCGGCGCTCTTGCTGTTCACGCTTTTCGTCATCATGCCGATGGGCGAGGCGGCCTGGTACAGCCTCTACAAGTGGAACGGCTACGGGACGCCGACCGAGTTCATCGCCCTGCGCAATTTCCAGGTTCTGTTTCGAAATGCGGCTTTCACCCAGGCGCTGCTTAATAACGGCCTGATCATCGTGATCTCGATCTGCATCCAGGTGCCGCTGGCCATCTGGCTTGCCACCATGCTGGCCCACCGCATTCCCGGCGTCGTCGCCTACCGCCTGATCTTCTTCCTGCCCTATGTGCTGGCCGACGTTGCCGCCGGCCTGATCTGGCGCTTCGTCTATGATGGCGATTACGGTCTGTTTGCCGCTGTTTCCAATTTCTTCGGTTTCGCCAACCCTTATGTGCTCGCCGATAAGGACCTGGCGATCTATGCCGTGCTCGGCGTCATCGTCTGGAAATATTTCGGTTTCCACATGATGCTGTTCATCGCCGGCCTGCAATCGGTCGACAAGAGCGTGCTGGAGGCAGCCGAGATCGACGGCGCCACCGGCTGGCAGAAATTCCGCTATGTCACGCTGCCGCTGCTCGGCTCGACCTTGCGCCTCTCGATCTTCTTTGCCGTCGTCGGCTCGCTGCAGCTCTTCGACATGATCATGCCGCTGACCGGCGGCGGGCCATCCAACTCAACGCAGACGATGGTCACCTTCCTCTACACCTACGGCGTCATGCGCATGCAGGTCGGCCTCGGCAGCGCCGTCGGCGTGGTGCTGTTCATCATCTGCGTCACGCTCGCCTTCGGTTACAAAAGGATCTTCATGCGCCATGACTGATATGAGTTCTTCCATCCGCATGCGCACCTCGACCCGCGTCTATCTCTACGTGTCGCTGAGCCTGATTGCCGCGATCGTACTCGTGCCGCTGCTGACGACGGCGCTCGGCGGCTTCAAGACGTTGGGCGACCTGCGCACCAATCCCTTCGGCCTGCCGATAGAGTGGCAATGGGCAAACTATACCGACATTCTGTTCGGCGAGCGCTACTGGCTGCAGATCGGCAATTCGCTGGTTATCGCCGCGCTCACCGTGCTCTTGACGCTGATCGTTTCGTCGATGGCCGCCTTCGCCTTTGCCCATGTCCGCTTCTTCGGCTCCTCCTTCCTGCTCAATTATTTCCTGCTCGGCCTGATGTTTCCGGCGGCAACCGCAATCCTGCCGCTCTTCATCCGCATCCGCGATCTCGGCCTGCTCGATACCTATTGGGGCGTGGTGCTGCCGCAGGTGGCCTTCGGCCTCGGCATGAGCATCCTTTTGTTCCGAAACTATTTCCGCAACCTTCCGGAAGAATTGTTTCAGGCGGCCTTCGTCGACGGCTGCGGCTATCTCAGATTCTTCTGGCATATCTCGCTGCCGCTTTCCCGGCCGATCGTCGCCACCGTCAGCATCATCTCCTTCGTCGGCAGCTGGAACAGCTACATCCTGCCGCTGATCATGTTGAACTCCGAATCGAAATATCCCTGGCCGCTCGGCATCATGGTCTATCGCGGCGAATACGGCACGGAATGGCAGCTGGTGCTGGCCTTCATCACGCTGACCATCCTTCCCACAATCATCGTCTTTTTCGTCGCCCAGAGACACATCATCGCCGGCCTGACCGCGGGCGCCGTGAAGTCCTGAGCCGAACCCTTGGAGGTGCATTTATGGCATCCGTTGAATTGAACGATATTCGCAAGACCTATGGCGCCGTCGATGTCATCCACGGCATCTCGCTGGATATTCAGGATGGGGAATTCGTCGCCCTGGTCGGGCCTTCCGGCTGTGGAAAATCGACGCTGCTGCGGATGATTGCCGGCCTTGAGGAAATCACCGATGGCGACATCTCCATCGGCGGCAAGGTCGTCAACGCCATGACCCCGCGCGAACGCAACATCGCCATGGTCTTCCAGTCCTACGCGCTCTATCCGCACATGACCGTGGCTGAAAACATGGGCTTCAATCTGAAGCTCGCCGGCGTTGCCAAGCCGCAGATCGAGGCCCGCGTTGCCGAGGCCGCCCGTATGCTCGATCTCGCCGAACTGCTCGACCGCAAGCCGGCCCAGCTTTCCGGCGGCCAGCGCCAGCGCGTCGCCATGGGCCGCGCCGTCGTGCGCAATCCGGCCGTGTTCCTGTTCGACGAGCCGCTGTCCAACCTCGATGCGAAACTCCGCGTGCAGATGCGCTCGGAAATCAAGACGCTGCACCAGAAGGTGAAGACGACCTCGATCTATGTCACCCACGACCAGATCGAAGCGATGACGCTCGCCGACCGCATCGTCGTGCTCAATCAGGGCAGGGTGGAGCAGCAGGGCACGCCGCTCGAACTCTACCGGAAGCCCGCCAATCTCTTCGTCGCCGCCTTCATCGGATCGCCGGCGATGAACATGCTCGACGGCACCGTCGACGGCGAAAATGGCGAACCCGCCGCCCGCCTGACCGACGGCACGGCAATCCGCATCGCGCCCGACCGCAAGGTCAGGCGCGGCCAGGCCGTCACCATCGGCCTGCGCCCCGAACATCTCATTCCCGGCATATCAGCCGGCACGCCGCTTGCCGGCCGCACCATGCTGGTCGAACCCACCGGCGCCCAGACCCATGTGGTTTTCGACCTTGCCGGACAGCAGGTGACCGCCATCGTCGACGGCGAATACCCCGTCCGCTACGGCGCGGTGTTCGAGGCAAGCATTGCCAGCGATCAGGTGCACGTCTTCGACCGCAACAGCGGCGTGGCGCTCTGAAGTGGATCGCATGTAGGTATCGCAAAATTGCTGCGCACTTTGCGCGACATGCCGTAGGCGTGATTTAACGGATGCCTGACAACGACAAAACCGCCGAGCAAGCCCGGCGGTCGTGACTGCTGATAAAGACAGCCAGAGACTATTCCGCCGCGATCCGCGAGACGCCGTTGGCCTGGACGATCTTGTCGAGCAGCGCTAGCTCTTCCTGGGTGAGATCCGTCAATGGCGGGCGCACCGGGCCCGGGTTCTGCCCAAGGACGCGAAGGCCGGCCTTGATGATCGAGACGGCATAGCCCTTCTTGCGGTTGCGCAAGGCGACGAACGGGAAGAAGAAGCCCTTCAGGATCTCGTCGACGGTCGCCTGGTCGCCGGTGCGCAAGGCGCCGTAAAAGCGCTGGGCGAGGGCGGGCACGAAGTTGAAGACGGCCGAGGAATAGGTCGTCACGCCGGCGGCGAAATAGGCCTGGGCATAGACTTCATGGGTCGGCATGCCGCCGACATAGACGAGACGGTCGCCAAGCAGGGTCGTGATCTCGATGACCTTGTCGACATCGCCGACGCCGTCCTTGAAACCGATCAGGTTCGGGCATTCCTCGGCAAGCCGCGCGATGCTTTCGGCCGTCAACACGGCGTTGTCGCGATTATAGACGATGACGCCGATGCCGACCGATTGGCAGATCGCCTTGACATGGGCGACGAGGCCGGCCTGTTCCGCAAACATCAGATAGGGCGGCAGCAGCAGCAATCCGTCCGCGCCTGCCTTCTCGGCCGCCTGTGCGATCTCGATGGCGAGCGACGTGCCGTAGCCGGTTCCCGAGATGATCGGCGTCTTGCCGGCCGACGCCTTGGCGGCCCTGATAACCTGCGGAATCTCGGCGGGATTGAGGGAGAAGAACTCTCCCGTGCCGCCGGCGGCAAATAGTGCAGCCGCATCGTAGCCCGCAAGCCACTCGACATGGCGGCGGTACTTCGCCTCGTCGAATTTCAGCTGATCGTCGAAATGCGTCACCGGAAACGACAGGAGACCGCTACCGACGGCCTTCTTCAATTCATTCGGGTTCATCATCAAGTCCTGTTCTTTACGTGTTGAATGTTGACCGTTCAGGCGCTTTCGAGCGCCTGCAGAAGGGCCGCGATATAGCCGTAGCAGTAAGCAAATGCGGTGGCGGAAGGATCCGTGCCGCTGACGGTCGGCACGTGGTCGGGCATCAGCATGTATTTGAAGCCGACTTCCTTGTAGATCTTGACCGAGCGGACCATGTCCATGTCGCCTTCGTCGGGGAAGGTCTCCATGAAGGAAAGCTTGCCGCCGCGAATGTTGCGGAAGTGAACATTGAAGATCTTGCCGCGCTGGCCGAACCAGCGAATGACATCGTCGATCTCCTTGCCGGGATTTTCGAGCATCTCGCCGATCGAGCCCTGACAGAAATTGAGGCCGTGATAAGGGCTTTCGCGCATCAGCACGAATTTCTTCAGGCCTTCGACGGTGCCGAGCACCCGCGTGACGCCGCGATAGCCGGGCGGGGTATAGGGGTCGTGCGGATGGCAGGCGAGCCGGACGCGATTGCTGGCAGCGACAGGCACGACGCGCTCGAGGAAATAGTCGATCCGTTCCCAGTTTTCGTCTTCGGACAGCACGCCGGCAAGGCCGGGTTCGGCCTGCTGATCCGTCTTGTCCCAGCGGAAGCTGGCATTCATCGACCCGCCGCGTCCCGGTTCATCGGGTGTGCGGGGAATGCCGATCAGATTGAGGTTATATTTCACCGCCGGAATGCCGGCCGCCGCGGTATTCTCGATCAGCTTGCAGACGGCGTCGATCTGCCTGTCGCGATCGGGGCCGGCAAGCAATATATCGGGATAGGACGCCTTCTCGATCGGCTGCGAAGGCAGCGGCAATTGGATCATGTCGAGGATCAGGCCGAAGCTTTCGACCTTGTCGCGATGACGCTCGAGATCGGAAAGCGTCCAACTGCTGGGTTTTCCCGGCGGGTCGGCGTTGATATGCTTCACACCCAGTTGCGCGAAGATACGATAATCGTCGTCGTCCCGCGCTGCGACCTGTGTTCCCAGATACATTTGAGTCTCTTTCGAAATTACACAATGTCATATGACATAATATGAATTTCTGAGAGAGTCGAGCCCTATTGCTGCTCGGAGAGCATCCGATAGCGACGTTGACTGGCCATCATATGGGCGCGCATCGCCTGGCGGGCGCGATCCGGATCCTGATCGGCGATGGCCGACAGGATTTCGACATGTTCGGCATAAACCTTTTGAAGATAGTCGCGGTCATTGGCCTCGGGCAGCGTCGGAAACTGGCCGCGGGGGATGGCCTTGGGGCCGAATTGGCGCAGGACATCGACATAGAATCGGTTGTTCGTGGCGGCGGCAATCGCCATGTGGAAGGCGTAATCCGCCTCCACCGTCTGCTGCCCTGTTTCGATCAGGTTTGCCATTCTGCGATTGGCATCACGAATGGCCGCCTCCTGCTCGGCGGTGCGGCGATAGGCGGCAATCGCCGCCGCTTCACCCTCTGCCGCCATACGAAACTCCAGCAATTCCAGGGTCTCCGGAATGCTTTTGATTTCCACCGGCGTCAATGACAGGACAGAATTTGCCTTCGGATCTGCGACAAACACCCCTTTGCCCTGGATCGGCTTGACGAAGCCCGCCGACCTGAGATCGGCAATCGCCTCGCGCACCACGGTGCGGCTGACGCCGAACGTCGCTTCAAGCTGCGGCTCGGTCGGCAGTTGGTCGCCGACCCGCAGCTTCCCCGTCTCGATCTGCGCCCGCAGCTGATCGATGACCTGTTGCGCCAGTCTTTCTCGCCCACGGCCGAGTGTCGTCATTTTCCGTTCCCCAATCCCTTTGCACTCAAGTCTCCCGCTCGGGCCTTGTCAACGGTATCAGACTTCGCTAGATCATAATACGACATACGGGCGACATAATATGTCTCCTATAGTAATCCAGGGAGGAGTGACAATGAAGCATTTTTCTAAAGGCTTGTTCGTCGGCGCCGTTTTCGGCGCCCTGACGATCGCCGCACCGCAGCTGCAGGCCGCCACGCCGCAGGACCAGCTGGTGATCGGAACATCGCTGGCCCAGGTTCTGTCCCTCGATCCGCAGCAGGCGACCGAAGGCAAAGCGGTCGAGATCATGTCGAATCTTTACGACCGGCTGGTCGCCAGCACGGCGGACGGAAAGATCCTTCCGCAGTTGGCGGAAAGCTGGAAGGTTGACGACAAAGGCATTACCTTTACGCTGCGCAAGGCCAATTTCGCCTCCGGCAACCCGGTCACCTCGAAGGACGTCGTCTATTCACTGGCGCGGCTCTTGAAGATGGATCAGGCCGCTGCCGCCAACCTCAAGCGCGTCGGTTACGACAAGAACAATGTCGAAAAGCTCGTCAAGGCGGTCGACGACCAGACTGTGCGCATCGATCTTTCCGACCAGGTGACGGCGGAGCTTCTGCTCTACCGGCTGACGACGACCACCACCAGCGTGGTCGACAGCGTCGAGGTCGAGAGCCACGCCGTCGACAATGACTACGGCAACGCCTGGATGCGGACGCATTCGGCCGGCTCCGGCCCGTTCACCCTCAACCGCTGGTCTCCGAACGAGCTTGTCATTCTCGACGCCAACAAGGGTTATGTCGCCGGCGCTCCGAAGATGAAGCGCGTCATCGTCCGCCATGTGCCGGAAAGCCAGGTCGAGCGGCTGATGCTGGAGCGCGGCGATATCGATATTGCCAGTGCGCTCACGGCCTCCGATCTTGCGACCTTCCAGGCCAAGCAGGGCTTCGCCATTCAGCGTATTCCGACTGGCGGCTTCTACGTGCTGTCGATGAATGCCGGCAACCAGTACCTCGCCAATCCCAAGGTCCGCGAGGCCATTGCTTACGGCATCGACTACAAGGGCATCGAGAAGACGATCATGGGGCCTTACGGACGGGCAAGAACCGTTCCCGTTCCGGAGAACTTCGAATATGCGATCCCGAGCCCGGATTGGCATCTCGACGTCGAAAAGTCCAAGCAGTTGCTGAGCGAGGCAGGTTTCAAGGACGGCTTCTCGCTGACGCTGAAGACCATTGCGCAAACGCCGCGCATCGATCTTGCCACCGCCATCCAGGCATCGCTTGCCCAGGTCGGCATCAAGATCGACATCCAGCAGGGCAACGGCTCGGAAATCATTGCCGCCCATCGCGCCAGGGATTTCGATCTGCTGATCCCGCAGACCAGCGCCTACATGCCGAACGTGCTCGGTTCGATGGAGCAGTTTTCCTCCAACCCCGACAACTCGAAAGAGGCCAACAATGCCGGCAATTTCGTCTGGCGCTCGGCCTGGGACATTCCCGAACTGACGGCGCTGACGGCGAAGGCATCGATGGAGCCGGACGCCAAGAAGCGCGGCGAACTCTACGTTCAGATGCAGAAGATGTTCATCGAGCAGAAGCCGGCCGTGCTTCCGCTTTTCGAGCGCTTTGAGCCGATCGTCCTGACCAGCAAGGTTCAGGGATATGTCGGGCATCCGTCGCAGTTAACGCGTCTCGAGAACGTGACCAAGGTAGAAACCCAGTAAAGACTCCCAGGACAGCCGATCATGAAGGAACTCTCCGTAGCCGAATTTGGCCGACGCCTGGCGCATTTGCTGGTCAGCCTGTTCATTCTCCTCTGTGTGACCTTCGTGATCGGCCGCGTCTTGCCCAACGATCCGGTCGGCGCGATTGTCGGCGAGCTCGCCGATCCCGCCGCCTACGCGGCGATGCGGGCCCGCCTGGGGCTCGATCTGCCGATCTACCAGCAGTTTTTCCTCTATCTGAACGGGCTGGCGCATGGTGACTTCGGCACTGCCGTGCTCACCGGCAATCCCGTCTCCTCAGACCTCGCCCAAGCGTTTCCGGCAACATTCGAACTGGCGACGCTGGCGGTGATCATTTCGACATTCGTCGGCGTGCCGCTCGGCCTGGTCGCAGCTTTGTTTCGCGACAGCTTCATCGACAAGATAGCCCGGGTGGTGGCGCTCGTCGGGCATTCGATCCCGGTCTTCTGGTTCGGCATCGTCGGGCTCGTCATCTTCTATGCCGGCCTCAACTGGGTCGGCGGGCCGGGCAGGATCGATGTGTTTTATGAAGGCCTCGTCACGCCGAGGACCGGCCTGCTGCTGATCGACAGCCTGCTGCAGGGCGAGACGGAAATCTTCTGGAATGCGCTCGGCCACATCATTCTGCCTGCCATCATCCTCGCCTATGCGGCGATGGCCTATATCACCCGCATGACACGCAGCTTCACCCTGGAGCAGTTGAGCCAGGATTATGTCATCGCAGCCCGCGCAAAGGGTGTGAGCCCCTTCGGCACGATCTGGCGCCACGTCCTGCCGAACATTGCCGTGCAGCTGATTACCATCCTGGCCATTTCCTATGGCGGGCTGCTCGAAGGCGCTGTCGTGACCGAAATCGTCTTCTCCTGGCCGGGCATCGGCCAGTACATGACGAACGCCCTCATGATCGGCGACATGAACGCCATCGTGGCTGGCACCATCATCGTGGGATTCATCTTCATGCTGTTAAACTTCCTCGCCGACGTCGCTTACGCCGTCTTCGATCCGCGCATGCGGGAGGCAGCCCGATGAGTGACGCCATCCGCACTGACATTCATATCCGCCCGCCAAGCGTGTCGACCCGCATCGCGGCGTCGTTTGCGCGCGCCGGCCGCAAATTGGCTGCCGAGCCGCTTGGCCTTGCCGGTTTCATCATCCTCGGCCTACTGTGCCTGATTGCGATCTTTGCGCCGCTTCTGGCGCCTTATGATCCGGTCGTGCAGTCGCTTGGCGATGCCTTGCGGGCCCCGAGCCTCGCGCATTGGGCCGGCACCGACGAATTCGGCCGCGACATCCTAAGCCGCCTGATCTTCGGCACGCGCATCACCATTCAGACCGTGCTTTCGATCTCCCTGATCGTCGGGCCGATCGGCCTGCTGATCGGGGTCGTCGCCGGCTTCTTCGGTGGGCGCACCGATGCGCTGCTGATGCGGGCGACCGATATCGTTCTGTCCTTCCCGTCGCTGATCCTGGCGCTGGCTTTTGCGGCAGCCATCGGCGCCGGCCTGACCACGGCAATCATTGCGATCTCGCTGACCGCCTGGCCGCCGATTGCCCGGCTTGCGCGCGCCGAGGCGCTGGTCGTCAGAAACGCCGACTATGTGGTCGCCGCCCGCCTCTACGGCGCCTCGCCGTTGCGCATCCTTCTCCTCTACATCGCGCCGATGTGCGTTCCATCGGTCATCGTTCGCCTGACACTCAACATGGCCGGCATTATCCTGACGGCGGCGTCGCTCGGCTTCCTCGGCCTCGGCGCGCAGCCGCCGGCGCCGGAATGGGGCGCGATGATCTCCAACGGCCGCAAGTTCATGCTGGATTACTGGTGGGTCGCCGTGATGCCGGGTGTCGCCATCCTCCTCACCAGCCTCGCCTTCAACATCGCCGGAGATGCTCTGCGCGACCTTTTGGATCCCCGCCATGCCCGATCGTGAAATGAATGACCATGATCTGCAACCCGTTCTGTCCGTCAAAGGACTGAGCGTTCGCTTCGGCCGCGGCGCCGTGCCCGCCGTTTCCAATGTCAGTTTCGACGTCGGGCGCGAACGTGTCGGCATCGTCGGAGAATCCGGTTCTGGCAAATCGACGACGGGCCGCGCCATCATGCGCCTTCTGCCGCCGGCAGCGGTCGTCACCGCCGAACGCCTGGACCTCGGTGGCGATCCGTTGCTTTCCAAAAGCGAGCGGCAAATGGGTGCGCTTCGCGGCAAGGATATCGCGCTGATCATGCAGGATCCGCGTTATTCGCTGAATCCGGTGCTCTCGATCGGCAAGCAGGTCGCCGAAGCCGCCCGCCTTCATCTTGGTCTTGGCAAGACCCAGGCGCTTGACGCGGCCCGCGCCATGCTGGAGCGCGTGCGCATCAGCGATCCGGATCGGGTCATGGCGCTTTATCCCCACCAGATATCGGGCGGCATGGGCCAGCGCGTCATGATCGCCATGATGCTGCTGGCGCGGCCGAAGCTTGTTATCGCCGACGAACCGACCTCGGCGCTCGATGTCAGCGTTCGCAAGGACGTGCTGCTGTTGCTCGATGAACTGGTCCGCGAGAACAATTCCGGCCTGCTGTTGATCAGCCACGACATTCGCATGGTGGCGGCCTTTTGCGAGCGCATCATCGTCATGTATGCCGGCCGCATCGTCGAGACGCTGACCAGTCTCGAAGCGGCCCGCCATCCCTATACGCGCGGGTTGATAGCCGCGTTGCCCGACCCGAAGAACCCGGTTCGCCGGCTGGCGGTTCTCGACAGGGCAAAACTCGATCTGGAGACGGCGCAATGATCAATGTCCGCGACCTCGATGTCGTCTTTGCCTCCGGCAAATCCAGCAACCATGTCGTCAGGGGCATCAGTTTTCAAGTCGCCCAGGGAGAGACGCTCGGCATTGTCGGCGAATCCGGATGCGGCAAATCGACGGTGCTGCGTTGCCTTGCCGGAATGGAGTCCGGCTGGGCCGGGCAGATCGAGCTTGGCGGCAGACCGATCGGCAAGCAGCGCTCCCGCGAGGAATTGAAGTTTGCCCAGATGGTCTTTCAGGACCCTTACGGATCCCTGCATCCGCGCCATCGCATCGGCACCGCGCTAGCCGAGCCGCTGCGCGCCATGCGCCATTCCGATATCTGGTCGAAGGTCGAAAAGGCGTTGATCCAGGTGGGACTGCCCGCGAGCTTCGCCAATCGATTTCCCCATGAGCTTTCCGGCGGTCAGCGGCAGCGCGTGGCGATCGCCCGAGCGCTGATCCTGTCGCCGCCCATCCTGCTGCTCGATGAGCCGACATCGGCGCTCGATGTCTCGGTCCAGGCCGAAATCCTCAACCTGCTTGCCGATCAGCGTGAGGAAAAGGGACTGACCTATTTGCTCGTCAGCCACGACCTCGCGGTCATCGCCCATATGTGCGATCGGGTGTTGATCATGAAGAACGGTTGTTTCGTCGACGAACTGAGCAGGGAGGATCTGCAGGCCGGCACCATGCATGATGCCTATGCGCGCGAACTGTTCGAAGCGAGCTTCATCGAAGCCTGATATTTGGGCTGACGGCTGCGACGCTACGCCTTTCGACGAGGTGGCAGGCAAGCTCGACGCGGCGGCGCGGCGCGGCCAGGCCGAGCATCATGTCGCGCAGCAGATCGAGGGCGGTGGCGCCGAGTTCGCGCATCGGGATATGCACCGTCGACAGTGGCGGATTAAGAAAGGCCGACTGCGGCAGGTCGTCGATACCCATGACGGAGACATCTTGCGGCACGGCATAACCCATCGCCTGCAATCCGCGTACTGCGCCGTTGGCAAGGCTGTCGCCCGCCGTCAGGACGGCGGTGAAGGAGAGGCCCTTGTCGCGGACAAGTCGGGTGAGAGCCTCGGCGCCGAGTTCCGGCAGCCAGTCGTCGACCTCGAGCACCAGATCGGTATCGGCCTTCAGCCCATGATGCTGCAGGGCATCGCGCCAGCCTTCCAGGCGCCGCTCGATCGTTCGCCGTCCCGGCCGCAGCATGAATAGGATGCGTTCATGCCCTGTTTTGATCAGGTGCTCGGCGGCGATGAAGGCGGCCGAGCGATTGCAGGGCGTCACGCTCGAAAGCCGCATATAGGGATCGTCGCTATTGACGAGCACGACGGGCTTGCCGAGACCGGCGGCTGCCGCCAGCATATCCTCCTCGTCGACGGTCAGGATCAGCATGCCGCCGAAACTCGGATCATCCCGCATCTCGGCGACGACGCGCGCTTCATCCCCCTCGTCGGCGACCGGTCGCATCGCCAGTTCGATGCCGAGGGCCGCCGCCCGCGCATTCAGGCCTTCGAGCACATAAAGCGTGAACTGGTTGCGCACATAATCGATCATCGCCGCGCCGGAGGCGACGAGCATGACCTTTTTGCCGGCGACGCTTCCCGGCACGGCGTAGCTGACGGCACTTGCCGTTTCCAGCACCAGCTTGCGAATGTCCGGCCTGACGCCCTTTTCGCCGGCCAGCGCCCGCGACACCGTGCTGATCGAGACGCCGCACCGGGCGGCGATATCGTCGAGACGCGTGCGTCTGCCTTTTTTCTCGTCCGCCGCCATGTCGTTCTCCTCGCTCCCATTCCTTTATGCAAAAATCTTTCAGATTGCGCAAACGGAATGCCTATGCACAATTGCCCAAGAGGAGTCCGCGACAAGCGGCAGAGCAGGGAGGCTTTGAAGATGCGGCTTGACCGCCAGTCCATGCGTCGGCGTTTCCGACGTCTCACGGCTCGAGCGAGCTGAAGCATGACCGCTGAGAAATCCCATCTTCGCCGCGCCACCGGCAAGCAGAGCCCGATTGTCTATTGGCAGCTCGGCCACCTCTCGCAAGAGCGCTACGACGTCGCCGACCGGCCGATGGAAGGCAGGATGGATCCGTTTTTCTTCGTCACCAAGACGAAGAACTTCATCCCGCACGAATATCCCTGCCGCACCGAATTCAAAAAATCATTCTCCGGCCGAAGACCGAAACCGACCGCCGTATTCGAACCCGTTCGCTGGTGGCTTCCCTTTGCCTCGCCGCGTGTCGATCTCTCCGGCTTCTGGTTTCGCCCGACCCGCATCGGCTGCTGGGCGCGCACTTTCCTCGATGCCCGCTCAGCGGCGCGAGCCACACTTCGCCTGTCGACCTGCGGCGGCGCCATCCTTTTCGTCAATGGCCGCGAGCAAGGCTTCATGGCGCCTTACGAGCGCAATCTGGAAGCCCAGCAGCTTTTCGAGGTCGAGCTTTCGGACGGCCTCAACGAGATCCGCATCTTTTTCGACGATCTCGCCGAACGCGACGCCCGCTTCTATTTCCAGCTGGATTATCTCGACGGTCCTGAGGTCGAAACCGCTGTTCCTGTTCCGATCGCCGCCGATGCTGCGGACGGCCTGGAGGCGATCCTCGAAGGCATGCGCTTCGACCGCACCGCCTATCTCGGCGAGGACGTGACGATCCTTTTCCCCGTGCCGCTGCCGGTGGCGCTGAGCTGCCATGTCGAGATCGAAGGCGACTTCATGTCGAGCGAGCGCTTCGACTATGACTTCGCGCTCGAGGAAGGCGCTACCAAGCTGGCGCTTGGCACCTCGGCGCGGATGCCCGCCGATTTCCGCCATTTCCGCATCACCTTCAAGGCAGGTGAACTTTCCGTCGGCCGCACACTCGGCGTCGAGATCTGTCATCCCCAACGCCAGGGGCAAGCGCCCGCCGCGCTGGAGGACCGCGTCGCCGAGGCACTTGAAGAAGTCGCCGCTCATTCAGAGCCGGATACTGTCTGCGCTTTCGCGCGTTTGGCTCTGGGGCAGGGCGGTGAGGAGACCGAAGCGATGATTTCGGCCATGCTGCCGGTCATCGAGGATTGCCACGACTGCGCCGATTTCGTGCTGGTGCCGCTGCTCTTTGCCTATACCCGCTGGAGCGATCTGCTGTCGCAGGCTCTCAGGCAGAGGATCGAACACGCCGTTCTCAATTACCGCTATTGGATGGACGAGCCGGGCAACGACGTTCAGTGGTATTTTTCGGAAAACCACGCGCTCCTCTTCCACACCGCCGCCTATCTCGGCGGCAAGCTTTTCCCCGATGCCGTCTTCGTTCGTTCCGGCCGTACCGGCGCCGAGCAGATGAAGGTCGGCGAAGAGCGCGTCCGCGCTTGGCTCGATCATTTCGAGCGCTGGGAAATGGCCGAGTGGAATTCCGTTCCCTATTTCCCGATCGACCTCAAGGGCCTGACGGCGCTCGCCGCCTGCGCGCCGGATGAGGCGATCCGCGCCCGGGCGAGTGCCAGCATCGTCCGCCTGATGGAGATCGTCGCCCGCTCGGCCCATCACGGCATGCTGACCGGCAGCCAGGGCCGCTCCTACGAACATACTCTGCGTCCCGGCCGCTCGGTGGAACTGTCCGCCATCGCCCGGCTGCTCTGGGGCCGCGGCTGGTACGGCCGGCGCGTCCATGCGCTGCCGCAGCTTGCCGTCTGCATCCGCGATCATGGCCTGCGTTTTCCAGAAGCACTTGCCGAAATCGCCGCGCACCAGTCCGACGACGCGCAGGAATGGACATTCTCGCAGGGCGAGAACAGTTTCGCCGCGCTCTATCACTATAAGACGCGCGACACCGCGCTCGGCACCATCGCCCATTATCGCCCCGGCGCCTGGGGTTATCAGGAGACGGTGCTGCAGCTGCGCTTGGGCGACCGGCCGGAAGCGCAGATCTGGATCAACCATCCCGGCGAAACCATTCAGTTCGGCTACGGCCGGCCAAGCTTCTGGGGCGGCTGCGGGACGCTGCCGCGTGTGCACCAGTATCGCGATCTGGCGATCCTCGATTTCGCCATCCATGAGGGCCAGCCGGATTTCACCCATGCCTGGTTTCCCCTCGAAGCCTTCGACGACACGATGGTTGAAGGCAACCTGGCGCTCGCCCGCTCCGGCAACGGGTTTGCAATGCTGATCGGCAATGGGGCGCTGGAGCCGGTGAAGCAGGGCCCGACCACCGATATCGAACTGCGCCTCGCCGGCCGTAACGGCCGTTGGATCGTCCGCCTCTCCGATCTTGAGCGCGAGGGTGGCCTCGACGGAATGCAGGCGCGTTTCGCCACGCTTTCGGCCCGCCGCGATGACGAGGGCGCATTGATCGTCGTCGATCCGGATTATGGCCAGGTCGTCTTCGAGGAGGACGGCACTGTGCGCGCCGAAGGCCGTATTCTTCGTCCTTCGGACTGGTCGGTGCGGGGAGACGCGGTACATTTGGAAATACCCGGCAGGCAGCCTCGGCGCGCCGCCTCGTAGACGAGATGTCCGGCAGGCGGAGGACCGGCCGGGCAGGGGAATTCATCGGTCAAGAGGAGGAGAAAATGACCAGAATGAAATCGATCGGCGCGGCTTTGGCTGCTGTTCTCATGAGTTCCGTTGCCGCCCATGCCGGCGACGTGCGCATCATGTGGTATTCCGACGGCGGCGAAGGCGCTGTTATCAAGGATCTGCTGGCGCGCTTCTCCAAGGCCAATCCCGACATCAACGTCATCCTCGACGAGGTCTCCTACGACGTCGTCAAGGAACAGCTGCCGGTGCAGCTCGAAGCCGGCAAGGGGCCGGATATCGCCCGCGTCACCAATCTGAAGGCGCAGGCGCAGCACTGGCTTGATCTTCGCCCCCTCCTTGCCGACGCGAAATATTGGGACGACAATTTCGGCGCCCAGGCCGACTGGATGCGCCCTGACGGCTCGAACGCCATCACCGGCTTCATGACGCAGCTGACGCTGACCGGCGGCTTCGTCAACAAGACACTGTTCGAGCAGGCCGGTGTCGAAATCCCCGGCCCGAAGGCAACCTGGGATGACTGGGCGGCGGCCGCCAAGAAGGTTGCGGACAGCCAGAAGGTCTTCGCCATGGCGATCGACCGCTCCGGCCACCGCGTCTCTGGCCCGAACATTTCCTACGGCGCCAACTATATCGCCGCCGACGGCAAACCGGCGCCGATCGATCAGGGCGCCAAGGAATTCCTCAGCCGCTTCGTCAAGTGGAACGAGGACGGCATCGTCAACAAGGATGTCTGGGTGAGTGCTGCCGGCACCACCTATCGCGCCGCGGCCGAAGACTTCATCAATGGTGGCCTTGCCTATTATTATTCGGGCAGCTGGCAGATCTCGGGCTTCGCCCAGAAGATCGGCGACAGTTTCGATTGGGTGATGGCGGGAAGCCCCTGCGGTACGGCCGCCTGCACCGGCATGCAGGGCGGCGCCGGTCTCGTCGCCGTCAAATATACCAAGAACCCGAAGGACGTCGCCAAGGTGATGGATTACCTGGCAGGCGCCGACGTGCAGAAGGAATTCGCCGAGCGGAGCCTGTTCATTCCGGCGCATAAGGCGGTGGCGGCCGGCCAGATGGACTTCAAGACCGACAATCCGCATGTGCAGGCGGCGCTGAAGGCCTTCGTCGAATCCGCCGGCCAGACGGCCGCACCCGCCATGAAGCTGCCGGGCTGGAAGTGGTCGGACGCCTATTACAGCGCCATCGTCGCCCGCATCAGCCAGGTGATCGCCGGCGAAATGAAGCTCGACGACGCCTATGCCCGCATCGACGAGGACATCAAGGCCAAGGTCGCCGGCAACTGACGGAAGAACAGATGGCGGAGAAGACGGTTACTTCTGAACCGCCGGCGAAAGCCGGTCTGCGGCAGGCGCTCGTTGCGCCTGTCCGGCTTGCCATGGGGCTGGTCGACGTTCCCATGCGCGCCTGGCAGAAGCTGACGGGGCTGAACGGCATGGCGGGTGTCTTCCTGGCGCCCAACATGCTGATCTTCACCGTCTTCGTGCTCCTGCCGCTGGTCATCAACTTCCTCTATTCGACGACGAGCGGCAGCGGCATCTTCCTGCAGAACAGGACCTATGTCGGCGCCGACCAGTATCGCATCCTCTTCGATTGCGGCTCTTATCTCGACCCTTCGACCTGCGCGGCCGACACCTTCTGGGCGGCTGTGCGCAACACCGCCGTCTTCGTCGTCTTCCAGGTGACGGCAATGCTGATCGCGGCGCTGGCAACGGCTTTGATCCTCAACCGCGAGCTTTCCAATCGGGGCTTCTGGCGGGCCGTGTTCTTCTTTCCGGTGCTGCTGTCGCCCGTCGTCGTCGGCCTGATCTGGAAGTGGATCTTGCAGCGCCAGGGCCTGCTGAACTATGCGCTGAGCCCCTTCGGCTTCGAACCCTTCTCCTGGCTCAGCGATCGTTTCTGGGCCTTCTTCTTCGCCGTCTTCGTCTCGGTCTGGGCGCATATGGGCTTTTACGCGCTGATCCTGCTCGCCGGCCTGCAGGCGATCCCGCGGGATCTCTACGAGGCGGCTGCGATGGACAAGGCAAGCCCCACCCGCATCTTCCGGCGCATCACTTTGCCGCTGCTGATGCCGAACCTCATCGTCGTCCTGGTCCTGGCGTTGATCCGCGCCGTGCAGATCTTCGACGAGGTCTTCGTGCTCACCGGCGGCGGGCCGGGCACCAGCACCATGTACATCACCCAATATATCTACGAGACCGGCTTTGCGAGTTCACTGCGCAATCCGGGGCTCGCTTCGGCCGCCTCGATCCTGATGGGCATCGTGCTCGTCATCCTGACGCTGGTCCAACTCGGAGCCAGCAGCCGTAACGAGAAAAAGGGAACACGCCAATGAGCGCTGTCGGCACGTTCCTGCTGCGCCGCCGCGGCCGCGGCTGGCACTGGACGGATGTCGTCACCTGGATCTGGCTGATCTCGGGCGTCTTCCTGATGTTCGGCCCGGCCGTCTGGCTGGTCTTCTCCTCCTTCAAGACGCCGGCCGCCCTTGCCGAGTTCCCGCCATCCTTCCTGCCCTATGTCACCGAACAGGCCGTGGTGCCGGGTTACGACAAGCCGCTGCCGCTCTATACCGTGACGATGCCCGATGGCAGCAGCCGTGTGCTCGCCGAAGTCCGCCGCATCGGCATCATCGGCCAGATGGTCGATCCGAAACAGCCGGGTGAAATCGTCAAGGCGAACATCAAGGACCGCACCCCGGTGCGCCAGGTCGAATTCGCCGCCGGCAATTACACCGAGCCGTTCCAGCGCTTCGATTTCTTCCTGTTCCTACGCAACTCCGTCTTCGTGACCGTCATCGCGACGGCGATCACGCTGCTGGTCAATTCAATGGCCGCCTTCGCGCTGTCGAAATACCAGTTCCCCGGCCGCACTGCCGTTATGCTGATGATCCTGGCGACGCTGATGGTGCCGCTTTCGGTCATCGTCGTGCCGCTCTATTCCGTCATCGGCACCTTGAACCTCTTCGACAGCCTCTGGGGCGTCATCCTGCCGACGGTCGCCACCCCGACGGGTGTCTTCCTGCTCCGGCAATATATGCTGACCATCCCCGACGAGCTGATCGACGCCGCGCGCATGGACAAGGCCAGTGAATGGCAGATCTACTGGCGCATCATCCTGCCGCTGTCGGCGCCGGCGCTTGCGGTGCTGGCGATCTTCTCGGTCGTCTGGCGCTGGAACGATTTTCTCTGGCCGCTGATCGTGCTGTCGCGCAAGGAACTCTATACGCTGCAGGTCGGTCTCAACGTCTATGCCGGCGAGCTCAACGTGCAATGGCACTACATCCTCGCCATGACGGTCGTCTCGATGATCCCGGTCGTGCTGATCTTCGTCTTCCTGCAGCGCTTCATCACCACGGGCATTGCCGGCTCGGGACTCAAATAGTCAAACAGGAGAGTGCATGAGCGGGCTCGAGCTCAGGAACATTGTCAAGAATTTCGGCACCGTCGAGGTCATCCGTGATGTCTCGCTTGCCGTCGACGATGGCGAGTTCGTCGCTTTCGTCGGCCCTTCCGGTTGCGGGAAATCGACGCTGCTACGTCTGATCGCCGGCCTCGACAAGCCCACAGGCGGCAGCATCGCTATCGACGGCAAGGATGTGACCGAGATCGGCGCCGCCGACCGCGGCCTTGCCATGGTCTTCCAGTCCTATGCGCTCTATCCGCATATGAGCGTGCGGGAAAACCTGGCCTTCGGTTTGGAGAATACCAAGGTGGCCAAGGCCGAGATCGAAGCGCGCATCGCTGACGCCGCCCGCATGCTGGAAATCGAGCCCTTCCTGCAGCGCCGTCCCGGTCAGCTTTCCGGCGGCCAGCGCCAGCGCGTGGCGATCGGCCGCGCCATCGTCCGCCGGCCGGATGCCTTCCTGCTCGACGAGCCATTGTCCAATCTCGACGCCGAACTCCGGGTCAGCATGCGCGCCGAACTCGCCGCCCTCCACGCCCGCCTGAAGGCGACGATGATCTACGTCACCCACGATCAGGTCGAGGCGATGACGCTTGCCGACCGCATCGTCGTGCTTCGAAGCGGCAGGATCGAACAGGTGGGAACGCCGTTGGAACTATACAACACGCCGGCCAACCGCTTCGTCGCCGGTTTCATCGGCGCGCCGCACATGAATTTCCTGGAAGGTGCGATCATCGGCCATGAGAATGGTTTCGCCGAGGTGGAAACCGTCGGCGGCCACCGTCTCTCGGTGATTGCCAAAGAGACGCGCCCAATCGGCGAAAGGGTCAGCATCGGCATCCGGCCCCAGCACATCACCCTTGCCGATGGAACTGGTGCGCGCAAGCTGGACACCCGCATCACTCTTGTCGAGGAACTGGGCTCGGAGACCGTCGTCCACGCCGACTCAGGTGGAAAGAAGCTCATCGCCGTTTTTGCCGGCCAACAACGGATGAAATCAGGCGACAGCCTGCCGCTCCATCTCGATCCCGCTGTGCTGCACCTCTTTGGCGAGGACGGCCGGCGTCTGTCTTGAGCGCGCAAGAAAGGCCCGCGCCGAAGCGCGAGCCGGAAATTTTCAAATCAAGACAGCTTTACTGGCTGTTCTTGTGGCTCTGTTGACCAGCTTTTACATGCTGTTCATGGCTGCCGCCGCGGGTCCCGCTGGACTGCGCGTCGCTGCCACCTGAAGAGGAGCTGCGGGCGTTGGAGTCGTTCTTGTGACTCTGCTGCCCAGCTTTGACGTGCTGTTCGTGGGTTCCACCTTGGTTTGCCATACGGTTCTCCTTCGGTTTGAACGAGGCCACGTCGACCCCGAGGGAAGAACCTCGCTGAGGCGCATGTGTTCCCAATTTTAATATTTCGTGATCTCGTTTCGAAAACAGCGATGAGGAAGCGGACCGGGCGGGTAGGGAGCTCGCCTGCCATTTCGTTGGCCATCGGGAGAAAGCGGAAAAATCCCGATGTTCTCCAGCACCGTCGCGTCCGCTTAGCGCGGCCCGCAACCTCGCTTTGACAATGCCGGTGGTGGCGGGAAGGTTCCGCAATCCACCCGATCCACCCATGCCGGAAGAGCCGCTGCAGCCCGCCGCCTCTTTCCAATTGACCTTGTCGCACTAGCTTAAAAGGCATGCAAAGAAAGGAGAAACCCATGTCCGACGCACCGAATACGGCGACCCCGGCGCGAAGAGTGTTGCGTGGGCGCCCCTATAGCATCAGCGAATTTGCCAGGAAATACCGGCTTGATGACGAGGAGGCCAAGCGCCTCTACGAGAAGTTCGGCCCCTCCGCAACCGAACTCGATCTGCTGATGGCGGCCAAGCGGCGCCCGCCGGGCTTGCCCACCAGTCTCGACGCCTGACGGCCGCCCCATGAGGATCCGCACCGGAAGCTGTCTATGCGGGGCGGTTGCCTATCGCGTGGAAGGCGAACCGCTTCGTGTCGGCCTCTGCCACTGTGCCGATTGCCGCAAATCGAGCGGCTCCGCCTTCGTCTTCTTCGCGGTCTGGCCGCGCCGGGCTTTTTCCCACAGCGGCGAGATCGCCACCTTCGCCGGTCGCAGCTTCTGCCCCGCCTGCGGCGGCAGGCTGTTCTGCCTGCAGCAGGAGACGACAGAAATCCGCCTCGGCTCGCTCGACGATCCGCCGAGCGACCTTGCGCCGGACTACGAAGTCTGGATTAAACGGCGCGAGCCCTGGCTGCATCCGCTGCCGGGCGCGGGGCAATATGCCGAAGATGCTGACTGACGTGCGCTTCCCCGCCAAAACTTGACTTTCCTTACCAATATTTCATTTCCCCCGTCCGCAATTCCGTGCCACTTCGGCGGCAATGCTAATGCCCGGTTCATCTGCGCTGTGCTTATTTCGCAGCGGGGCCGAGACGGCTCCCGACTGATCGAGGATGACATGAACGATACCGGAGCCAGCAAGAAGACCGGGGCAGAGACAAACGGCGCGTCCGATCTCGCAGCGGTCCTTGCCGCATCGGGACGGCAGGGCAAGCGCAGCCGCTGGCGCGGACGTCTGCTTATTCTGCTGATTCTCGTCGCCGCTGCAGCCGGCGCCGCATACTTCTATGTGGGGCGCGGGCAAAGCGAAGTGAGCTATGCCACCCAGCCGGCAAAACGCGGCGACCTGACGGTGCTCGTCACCGCCACCGGCTCGGTGCAGCCGACCGAGCAGGTCGATATATCGAGCGAACTTTCCGGCACGGTCCGCGACGTCAACGTCGATTACAACAGCACGATCAAATCGGGCGACGTGCTGGCGCAACTCGACACCAACAAGCTCGAGGCGGATGTGAAGAGCTCACGCGCCAAGCTCAATTCGGCCAAGGCGAATGTCGCCAAGGCCAATGCCGACCTGCAATCAGCAAGCACCTCGCTCGAGCGGCTGAAGAGCCTGGTCAAGAGCAACGTCTCCACCCAGCAGAGCCTCGACGACGCCAGCTACAAATATGATTCCGCCGTCGCCGCCAAACAGATCAACGAAGCCGAGGTCCTGGCCTCGGAGGCCGATCTGCAGCTTGCCGAGGTCAATCTCGCCAAGGCGAAGATCATCTCGCCGATCGACGGCGTGATCCTCACCCGTGCCGTCAATCCGGGTGCGACGGTCGCAGCCTCGCTTTCGGCGCCGATCCTTTTCACCATCGCCGGCGATTTGAAGAAGATGGAGCTGCAGGTCGATGTCGACGAGGCCGATGTCGGCCAGATCGCTGTCGGCCAGAAGGCGAAGTTTTCAGTGGACGCCTATCCCGACCGGAGCTTTCCGGCTGAGATCGAGCAGATCCGCTTCGCCTCCGAAGTGGTCAACAATGTTGTGACCTATAAGGCGGTCCTCTCCGTCGACAATGCCGACCTCTTGCTGCGTCCCGGCATGACGGCGACGGCCGACATCACCGTCGAAGCTGTCAAGGACACGCTGATGGTGCCGAACACCGCGCTACGTTATGCTCCCCCGCAAGCCGAAAGGCGCGGCCGCGGCATTTTCGGGATCTTCGGCCCACCACGTCAGCGCGGCGGCAATTCAGGTCAGGCGTTGACGGGAGCGCAGCGGCGCGTCTGGGTGCTGCGCGACGGCCGGCCCACGCCTGTCGTCATCCAGGTCGGCTCGTCCGACGGTCAGTTCACCCAGGTCGCCTCCGGTGACCTCAAGGAAAACGACGCATTGGTGACCGACGCCACGACGCGTGCGAACTAGGCGGAGAGACGGATGGCAAGCCCGCCGCTCATCGAATTCAGGCAGGTCTCGAAAATCTACGGCGAAGGCGAAGCGGCGATCCGCGCGCTCGACCATGTCGACCTTGCAATCAACACTCACGAATTCGTCGCGATCATGGGCCCATCGGGCTCCGGCAAGTCGACGGCGATGAACATCCTCGGCTGCCTCGACGTGCCGAGTGCTGGCGATTACATCTTCGAAGGTATTCCGACCAGTGGCTTCGACCGAAGCCAGCTGACGCTTCTGCGCCGCCATATGCTCGGCTTCGTCTTCCAGGGCTTCAACCTGTTGTCGCGCACCTCGGCCGTCGAAAATGTCGAGCTGCCGCTGATCTATCGCGGGATGGCGGTGCGCGAGCGGCGCGAACGAGCCCGCGAAGCCCTGGCGCTGGTCGGGCTGTCCGGCCGCGAACATCACAAGACCCAGGAACTATCGGGCGGTCAGCAGCAGCGCGTCGCCATCGCCCGCGCCATCGTCAC
Source organism: Rhizobium sp. NZLR8 (assembly GCF_019685025.1). Classification (NCBI taxonomy): domain Bacteria; kingdom Pseudomonadati; phylum Pseudomonadota; class Alphaproteobacteria; order Hyphomicrobiales; family Rhizobiaceae; genus Rhizobium; species Rhizobium sp. NZLR8. Next base: position 27,171 of record NZ_JABDVY010000014.1, read on the forward strand.
CGAACCGGCGCTGCTGCTCGCCGACGAGCCCACGGGCAATCTCGACACGAAAACCAGCATCGAGATCATGGATCTGATGACCCGGCTGAACCGCGAGCAGGGCATCACCATCGTCATGGTCACGCACGAACCCGATATCGCCGCCTATGCGCAGCGGCTGTTCAGGTTCGTCGACGGCAAGCTGGAGACCGAGGTCGAGCATCGCAGGAGGGCGGATCATGTTCTTTGAGACGCTGAAGCTGGCGCTGCGCGCCATCAGCCGAAACATGCTGCGCTCGTTCCTGACTGTGCTCGGCGTCGTCATCGGCGTCGCCGCCGTTATCGCGCTGGTGACGATCGGCAATGGCACGACCGCACAGGTCTCGACCGAACTGTCGCGGCTCGGCACCAACATGCTGTTCGTCCGCCCCGGCCAGTTCGGCCCCGGCCGGGCGAGCTCCGAGGCCAAACGCTTCAGCGTCAAGGATGTCGCCGCCATCCGCGATCAGATCGGCGGCCTTAGAGCCGTGGCGCCGCTCAACCAGTCCACCGCGACCGTGATTTTTGGCGGCCAGAACCATTCGACCAGCGTCTCCGGCACCACCAACGACTATTTCGTGGCGCAGGATTGGAGCCTGGCGCTCGGCCGCAATTTTACCCCCGCCGAGGAACGCGGCCAGTCCCGCTGCATCATCGGCGAGACGGTGCGTTCGCAGCTCTTCGGCGCCGCCGATCCGATCGGTCAGCAGATCCGCGTCGGTAAGGTTTCATGCCCGGTTATCGGCGTGCTCGCCAAGCGCGGCCAGTCCGGCATGGGCACCGACCAGGACGATGTCGTCATCATGCCGGTCAAGGTGTTCCAGCGGCGCATCAGCGGCAACAGCAACGTGCCGCAGATCATCATCTCGGCGCGCGACGGCGTCTCCACAGCCAAGGTGCAGTCCGATGTCGAAGATCTGCTGCGCGAGCGCCGCAAGATCGTGCCCGGCCGGCAGGACGATTTCAACGTCAACGACATGACCCAGATCGCCGAGGCGATGACCGGCACGACGACGTTGCTGACCGGCCTGCTCGGCGCCGTCGCCGCCATCAGCCTGCTCGTCGGCGGCATCGGCATCATGAACATCATGCTGGTCTCCGTCACCGAGCGCACCCGCGAAATCGGCATTCGCCTGGCGATCGGCGCGCTCGAAAACCAGGTGCTGACCCAGTTCCTGGTCGAAGCGGTGGCGCTGTCACTGTTCGGCGGCATCACCGGCATCGTGCTTGGCCTGAGCCTCGGCTTCGGCGCGGTGACGCTCCTAAAAGTCCCCTTCGTTTTCAGCCCGATGATGGTCGCCGTCGCCTTCCTCTTCTCCGCCGCAATCGGCATGATCTTCGGCTATTTCCCGGCAAGACGGGCGGCACAGCTCAATCCGATCGAGGCGCTGCGGCATGAGTAAAAGGCGGGCGACCAATGGCTAGAGAGATGCAAGGGCGCGTGCCATGCGTCCCAACGCTTCCGCGAGGACTGAGCGCGGACAACCGACGTTGAGGCGGATGAAGCCTTCTCCACCTGGCCCATAGACGCGTCCATCGTACAAGTTGACCCCAGCCCGTTCGACGAAGAATCGATGAACGCCTCCCACTTTTGCGTCTAACCCCCGTGCGTCCAGCCAGATCAGATATGATGCGTCCGGTCGCATGGGCCTGATGCCCGGAAGATCGCTGGCCGCGATGCTCGATACGAGATCGACATTCTCCTGGACATAGGATGTAAGGCCGTCGAGCCACTGATCGCCCGAGCTATATGCGATTTCAAGTGCTAACCGCCCGAAATAATTCGCGTTCAGCATGAACGATGCTTGCATGGCTTGGAACAGCTCCTCGCGGCGTTTCGGGTCCGCAACCGAGAGGGTAGCCGCAGGTACACCGGCCAAGTTGAATGTCTTAGTCGGAGCAGTGCAGATGAAGGATTTCGCTGCCGCGGCGTCGCTGATAGAGGAGTATACCGTGTGGGGGCGGTCGTTTAGTCGAATATCGCAGTGAATGTCGTCGGAGATGACCAGAATGCCATGGCGCTCACACATCGCGTCGAGGCTCTGAAGCTCCTCACGTGTCCAGGCCTTTCCAGCAGGGTTGTGCGGATTGCACAATAAAAATGCGCGGGCACCGCTTGCAGCTTGCCGTTCAAAATCCTCCAGATCGAGCTCGTAGGCGCCGTCCACAAGCCTCAGGCGGTTGATGAGGAGGTTCCTGCCGTTCTCGCGGATGACTTGGAAATATGGGGAATAGACCGGAGCTTGAACGATGACGCCGTCACCGGGCTGCGTAAAGGTGCGTAAAATCACCGCGACTGAGGGCATGATCGCCGGAGCAGGAAGCAGCGTCTCGATATCAACGTTCCAGCCGTGGCGGCGCTCGAACCACGATTTTACGATTTCGTAGTGGTGCGGATCGCGCTTCGTATAGCCATAAATACCATGGTCAACGGCCTCGCGCAGGCGTGCAATCACCGGCTCTGGCGCACGAAAGTCCATGTCGGCCGTCCAAAGCGACACCAGTCCATCGCCCTCGACGCGGGGAGAGAATTCATCCCATTGGTTGGCCCATTTCGCTGACCCGAACTGGCTGCGATCATGAACAACATCAAAGCTCAACTCCGTAGCGGCCAGTTTCCTGGTCGCCGGCACACGTGACTGTATCATCGGCTTAGATTCCTAGTAGTAATGTGTGCGCCAGCCGCGCGATTGAACGGGCGGGACGATCACCTCAGGCCTGAAGCTCAACTGCGGTCTCGACGTCACCAGCCGGCGCGTATTTCGGATTGTCCAGCATCGAGATTTCCTATGATTTGTGACCGCGCGCGAGATGACGTTCCACGGACATGGAATACCGAGACATCCCAAAGCAGAAGATCCAGTAGACAACCGCGGCGAATAGGTAGCCGGTTGACGAGATCGTTGGCCCCGCCCAGGTCGGATCGATGCGGGCCGTTTCAATCGCTCGCAGGAAGTCCGCTATGCCGACAATCGCGACGAGCGTCGTATCCTTGAAAAGTCCTATGAATGTCGAAACGATGCCGGGAATCACGATCGCGAGCGCTTGAGGCAGGATGATGAGCCGCATGATCGTGAAGTAGCCGAGGCCCAGAGCCTGAGCGCCTTCGTATTGCCCACTGGGGATAGCCTGCAGGCCGGCACGCACCACCTCGGCCATGTAAGCCGCGGAGAAGAGGGCAGTGCCGATCATCGGGCGCAAAAGCCTGTCCGGCGTAAGCGCCTCAGGCACGAAGAGGGGCATCATGAAGTTCGCCATGAAGAGCACGGTGATAAACGGTACGCCTCGGACAACCTCGATATAGAAGACGCAAACGGCTTTGACGATAGGGAGTTCGGAACGTCTGCCGAGCGCGAGAACGATACCAAATGGCAGCGAAAACACGATCCCTATGACGGACATCAAGAGGGTGATCATCATCCCGCCCCAGAGGGTGGTGTCTATGACCGGTAGGCCAATCGTTGCCACGCCACGAAGCAGCGCAAACGCCACAATGGGATAGATTCCGAAAAACAGCAGTGCTGCCATGTTCCGACGCGGGGCATTCCGCCATAGGAGCCAACCGATCAAGGAAGCACCAACCACCTGCGTTAAGTCGACGCGCCAGCGCTCGGTTGCTGGATATGCTCCATAGCGAAGATAGTTCAGTTTAGCGCCGATAAAGGACCAGCATGCACCGTCGGGATTGATGCGACAGGCTTCGCTGTCACCGCTCCACACCGCCTTAAACAACGCAAAGCTCAGGAATTGCGAAACGAGCCACACCGCCAGACCGGTGAAGCACACGGTCAACAGGCAGGAAAAGGGACTTGAGAACAGGTTCTTTCGTGTCCAAGTCACGAGGCCGGGCTGGATGTCGCCCGGAGGCGGGACAGCAGGCAGATATTCATGCTGATATGGAGCCGGTGCATGAAGAGTTTCGTTCATCTCATCTCTCCACGAGCGCGAAACGCTGATTGAAGCCGTTCATGGCGGCCGATGTGATCAAGGAGATGACGAGATAGACTGCGAGCGTTATGGCCATCACCTGGACCGCCGCTCCCGTTTGGTTGAGCACCGATCCTGCGAAGACCTGAACGAGGTCGGGATAACCGATGAAAACAGCGAGCGACGAGTTCTTGATCAAATTCAGATATCGACTGGTCAGAGGCGGGATGATGATCCGCAAAGCTTGCGGGACCACAACGAGGCGCAACGTTTTGCCGTTCGAGAAACCGAGTGCGTGGGCTGCTTCTGTCTGCCCCCTGGAAACGGCCTGAATGCCGCCACGGACGATCTCGGCGATGAATGACGCGGTGTAGACAGAAAGACCGATCAGGAGAGCCGCGAACTCGGGATAGATTTGCAGGCCGCCGCGGAAATTGAAACCCTTCAATTCCGGATAGATGAAGGTCCAGGGGTTGCCCACCACCAGAGAAGCAAGCAGGGGCAGCCCGATAAGGGCGATTAGGGTGACGAGTAAGATCGGAAGCTGCTTGCCCGTTCGCTTCTGGACCGTCCGAGTGTAGGCTCCAAATGCGACAGCCACAGCCACCGCGGCAACAACTGCCACACCGATCCAGCCGGCCCCTGCCTGAAGCTCAACCGCCGGCATTATTATTCCGCGGTTGTTGAGGTAGATTCCCCCTGGAAGGGAGATCGATGCCTTTGGAGCAGGCAGCGGCTTGAGGACTGCATTGTACCAGAACAGAAGTTGAAGCAGCAGCGGGACATTGCGGATGACTTCGACATATGAGGCCGCGACCTTGGCTGCTATCCAGTTGGCGGAAAGGCGAGAAATACCGACGAGGAAGCCGATGACCGTGGCAAGCATGATACCGATTGCGCTGACCAGGAGCGTATTGGCAACACCCACCCAAAAAGCCTGGCCGTACGTCGATAAGCTGTCGTATGGGATCAGCGTCTGATTGATCTGGAAGCCTGACGTCTGCTTCCAGAAATCAAAGGTAAGAGGAATGCCGCGCTGTTTCATGTTGGAAACAGTTTGGGTTGCAACCCCGGCGATGATCACTGCAAGGCTCACAGCCAATGCGGTTTGATAAGCGATCCCGCGAAGCTTTTTGTCATAGAACGAGAAGTTCCTGCGCACCTGCGTAGGCTGAGAGATGGCAACCATTCGTTCCTCCAACTATGAAGAGGCCGCCGCTCCTCGTGGCGGCCTCGTGGATCAACGGATGGGGGGTGCGTACTGAAGGCCACCGGCGTTCCAGAGCGCATTCACGCCACGTTCTATCTTTAAGGGAGATTCCTTGCCGATCGAACGCTCGAAAATCTCGGAATAGTTGCCGACCTGCTTGATGATGTCCTGAGACCAGGTTTCTCCGAGCCCGACGTCCTTGCCGAAGCTTCCTTCGACGCCCAGGAGGCGGCGAATGTTCGGATCGTCGGAATGCTTCATTTCGTCGATATTCTTCGAGGTGACGCCGAATTCTTCGGCAGCCAGCATAACATTGAGCGTCCACTTGGCGACGTTCAGCCACTGGTCGTCACCCTGGCGGACTGCCGGACCCAGCGGCTCCTTCGAAATGATTTCAGGGAGCACAACATTCTCTTCGGGCTTCGCCATACGAATGCGCGCAGCGTTCAAGCTCGATGTGTCTGCGGAAAAAACGTCGCAACGCCCTTCTTCGTAGGCCTTGATAACAGCCTCTTCATCCGCAAAACCGACGGCACTGTAGCTCATGCCGTTGGTGCGGAAATAGTCGGCAAGGTTCAACTCGGCAGTAGTCCCCTGCGAAACGCAAATCGAAGCACCATCCAGATTCTTAGCAGACTGTATTTTCTCGGACTTGCGAACCATAAAGCCTTGGCCGTCGTAGAAATAAGTGCCGGCAAAGATGATACCAAGGGAGGTGTCGCGCGAGGATGTCCAGGTCGCATTATGGGCCAGGATGTCGATCTCACCGGACTGGAGCGCAGTAAATCGATCCTTGGCGTTGAGCGGTATGAACTTGACCTTCGTGGCATCGCCGAGGACGCCAGCGGCCACAGCACGGCAGTAGTCGACGACGAAGCCTGTCCATTTCCCATCGTTGTCAGGGACGCTGAAACCCGCCGTTGCCGGATTTGTCCCACATGTGAGCACACCTTTTGCCTTAACGTCGTCCAATGTCCCCGCCCAGACGGGGCATGCATGGGCGGCGATTGCTGCGCCGAAAACTGTAGCCAGTATTTTCGAATTGAATGATCCCCTTTTTTAATTCTGTAAAAGAGGGTGGCTCGCTAGCGGCTAATCGTCAAATTGATTGTCGTCATCAACTTTATGAATGAAATTCATTCGGTGCCGCGGCCGTAATTTCCTCGCATCCATATCTAACGCCGGGCACACAGCCGGATGATGACGCTTGGATGCTTGTCGACGCTCCTCATCGCGCGACGATATTGTTTGCCAGTATGAGTTCGTTTTTTCTGATTTGAGCGGCGTGGTACAATTCGGTTATCAATCGACGCAGCCAGAGTGTTCCCTGATCGGCAGACATCTGCCGATGAGTGACGAGGTTCGTGCTGACTGAGGGAATGGGAATAGGCGGCGACAGGAGTGTCACCTCGCTTGCTTCATCAAGCATTTGAAAAATGCCGTCGCCACAATGCGTGATCAAGTCGGTCCCTCTGAGCACCCAGGGCATCACCAAGTAGTTCGAAATGGTTGCAACGACCTTTCGCCTAAGGCCACGCTCTTTGAGTGCCCCATCCGCCAACCCCTCAGAAAGACCATCGGCGGAAATTTGAAGGTGAGAGGCTGTAAGGTAATCTTCCAAACTCAACGGAACCTTGGCGATTTGGCTGCCACTCCAAACGGCACACAGCATCCTGTCCTGTCCAAGCTCGGTTTTTGTCAGGTTGGGGTCGTCTTTCAGACTTGCGCCCGTCAAAGTGCAGTCGACCTGGCGGAAATAATCTGCGCTTTCGGCTTCGGCGCGGTTCGCAGGGATGACATTCAGGGTGGCGTGTGGCGCCTGTCTGGAGAATTCCCGGATGAGACCCGGGAGGAAAATCATCGCATGATAGTCGGTGAGCCCCACGCGGAACTTTCGTTCGGTCGTTGCCGGGTCGAACAGTTTATATCGTCCGATCGACGTGCGAATTTTTCCGAGGGCATCAGATATGCCCCCGATAAGCTCTAATGCGCGCGGCGTTGGCCTCATCAATCCGCCGTCGCGGGTAAAAAGCTCGTCCTTGAAAATGATGCGAAGCTTGGCGAGCGAGTGACTGACCGCGGATTGGGTCCGGCCCAGATGATCGGCAGCGCTCGTCACGCTCCGCTCTTGCATCAGGACATCGAATACGCGCAGAAGATTGAGATCAACGTCGTCAGAAGACATTCCAGACTCCATGAAACTGCCTCATGGCTTCCATCGAAGCATTTCGTCTCGCGCATGACAATCGTCGGGTGCGGGACGTCGATATCTCATAGCGAGTTCGATGGCACTGAACGCTGAAGGGATAGGCTTCCACGAAGCCATCCTTCATGGGCACTTAGCCTTGAGACGGGTGGTTAACATGTTGTCGGCATGATGATATATCAGATGACCGCGCCGGATGCGGCACGCACATAAGATATATCAGTGGCATTGGACTCCAGCATGCAGACGTCACAGAGCCATCTAGCTTATCTCGCGCTCGAGCATCTGATCGTCACGCTGGCGCTGAAGCCCGGGGCGCTGGTTACCGAAAAACAGCTAATCGATATGGCGGGCCATGGGCGTACGCCGGTGCGCGAGGCGATCCAGAAGCTTGCCTGGCAGGGGCTGATCCTGGTGAAGCCGCGCGTCGGGCTGCAGGTGGCCGAGATCGCGCCGGAGGACCATGGCAATGTCATGCAGGTGCGCCGCGAGCTGGAGCCGATCGCAGCTAGCCTCGTTGCCGAACATGCAACCGACGAGCAGCGTGAACGCCTCATCGACTGCGCGCGTGCGATGGAGGAATGCGCCGTCACCGGCGATCTCGCCGGCTTCTTCGCCGCCGACAAGGCTTTCGACGAAATCCTTGAGGAGGCCTGCCCGAACGGCTTCATCATGGCAGCGCTCGGCCCGGTGCAGACGCATTCACGTCGCCTCTGGTATTCGACGGCAAGCCCGGAGCGCATGGATCGCGCCATCGCGCTGCATGTCGCCGTCATCCGCGCCATCCATCAGGGCAATCAGGATGAGGCGCGCGCCGCGATGGCGGTGCTGATCGACTATCTCGCCCAGACATAGAAACGGCCCCGTTTCCGGAGCCGCTGTCAGATCTGATTGTCGGAAAACGTCAGCCGACGAAAGCGCGTTCGATGACGAATTCGGCGGGCTTGCTGTTGGCGCCTTCATCGAGGCCGGCCTTTTCGAGCAGTTCCTTGGTATCCTTCAGCATCGCCGAGGAACCGCAGATCATGCCGCGGTCGATCACCGGGTCGAGCGGCGGCACGCCGAGATCGGTAAACAGCTTGCCGGAGGAGATCAGGTCGGTGATGCGGCCGCGATATTCGAAATCCTCGCGCGTGACCGTCGGATAATGCCGCAGCTTGTCGCCGACGACTTCCTTCAGCAACTCGTCGTTCTGGATCTCGTGCACCAAGTCGAAGCCGTATTTCAGCTCGGCGACATCGCGTGTCGTGTGGGTGAGGATGACTTCCTCGAACTTCTCATAGGTCTCGGGATCGCGGATCAGGCTGGCGAAAGGCGCAATGCCCGTTCCCGTCGAGAACATGTAGAGACGGCGGCCAGGGGTCAACGCATCGAGCACCAGCGTGCCGGTGGGCTTCTTGCGCATCAGTACCTGGTCGCCCGGCTTGATTGCCTGCAGATGCGAGGTGAGCGGGCCGTCCGGCACCTTGATCGAGAAGAATTCAAGCTCTTCGGCCCAGGCTGGGCTGGCGATCGAATAGGCGCGGAATACCGGCTTGCCCTCGACCATCAGGCCGATCATCGCGAATTCGCCGGAACGGAAACGGAAGCCCTGCGGCCGGGTCATCGTGAAGCGGAAGAGCCGGTCGGTATAGTGCGTGACATCGAGCACCGTCTCGGCATAGACGCCGGCGGGGATGGACAAGGCGAAGTCTTCGGTCTTTGCAGGCGCGTTCATTGCGGTAGCGGATCCCGTATTCGTCGGATGAACTGTCGGATGCGAGCGAGATATTACAAATCGCGCCCGAATTAAAGGTATTCCATTCCACGCACCACTCCTGAAGGGAAATATGCATGCCATTGTCAGGATTCAATGGCTCGCGGGCAATGTCGTATTTCCCGCTGGCGAAGCCCGGCAAAGGATGCATATTAGGGCGGCGCGCCTGATATCGATGCCGGTTTTCGGCAAAAACGGTGCGACAACAAAGACCTACGGCGTCGGGACCCGATTCAGGAAGAGGGGTCCGGTGATAGTTGGCGAAAAAAGATGCTTGCCGGGGCGAGCGCGATAGGGCGGTCGGGGGAATATGAAGATTTTCAAGTACAAGCGTGTTCCTTACGCGGAGATGCGCGCCTTTTCCGTCCATATCCTGACGGCCTCCGGCTCCTTCCTTGCCTTTCTCGGCGTCGTTGCCGCCGCCGAGCACCGCTTCATCGACATGTTCTGGTGGCTGGGCCTTGCCCTTCTCGTCGACGGCATAGACGGGCCGATCGCCCGCAAGGTGCGCGTCAAGGAAGTGCTGCCGAACTGGTCTGGCGATACGCTCGACAATATCATCGACTACGTCACCTATGTGCTGCTGCCGGCTTTCGCGCTCTATCAGAGCGGCATGATCGGCGAGCCCTGGTCCTTCGTCGCCGCCGGCATGATCGTCATCTCAAGCGCCATTTACTATGCCGATATGGGCATGAAGACCGAGGAGTACTTCTTCTCCGGCTTCCCTGTCGTCTGGAACATGATCGTTTTCACGCTGTTCGTCATCGATGCCAGCGCGACGATGGCGCTCGCCGTCGTCATCGTTTCGGTGGTGCTGACCTTCCTGCCGATCAATTTCCTGCACCCGGTCCGCGTCAAAAGGCTGCGCCCGCTCAATCTCGGCGTCTTCTTCCTGTGGTCGGCGCTGGGCATCTTTTCGCTGCTGATGCACTTCGACACACCCGAATGGGCGCTCATTCTCTTCATCGTGACCGGGCTCTATCTTTACGTCATCGGTGCGGTGCTGCAATTCTTCCCCGCTCTCGGACGCGAAGCATAGGACAAGCCAGATGACCAAAACGCAGGCGGTTTCATTCTCGAGGACGGGCGGGCCGGAGGTTTTCGACTATGTCGAGCTCGACCTCCCGCCGCCCTCAGTCGGTGAGGTGCAGATCGGCCAAGCGGCGGTCGGCCTCAATTTCATCGATGTCTATTTCCGCAACGGCTCCTACAAGGTGCCGCATCTACCCTTCGTCACCGGCAAGGAGGGCGCCGGCACCGTGACATCGGTCGGCCCCGGCGTTACGGATTTCAAGCTCGGTGACCGTGTCGCCTATGCCAGCGCCGACGGCGCCTATAGCGCTGAGCGCAATATCGAGACGCGCCATCTGGTGCATGTGCCTGACGGCATCGAGCTCGAAACCGCGGCGGCGATGATGTTGAAGGGCATGACTGCCGAATATCTGCTGAACCGCACCTTCAAGGTCGGCCCTGAGACAGTGCTGTTGTTTCATGCCGCAGCAGGCGGCGTCGGGCTGATCGCCGGCCAATGGGCAAAGGCGCTCGGCGCTACCGTCATCGGCACGGCGGGCTCCGAAGACAAGGTCCAGCTGGCGCTCGCCCATGGCTACGACCATGTGATCAACTACAAGAGCGAGGACTTCGCCGTCCGCGTCCGCGAGATCACCGCCGGCAAAGGCGTCGATGTCGTCTACGATTCGATCGGCCGGGATACTTTTCCACAGTCGCTCGATTGCCTGAAGCCGCGCGGCCTTTTTGCCTCCTTCGGCCAATCCTCCGGGCCGATCGAGAATTTCACCCTGGCGATGCTGGCGCAGAAGGGGTCGCTGTTTGCGACGCGGCCGACGCTATTCACCTACATCGCCGCGCGCCAGGAATTGATCGACAGTGCAAAGGCGCTATTTGATGTTGTGCAAAGCAACAAAGTGCGTATCAATATCAATCAAACCTATCCGTTACGTGAGGTTGGGCAGGCTCACGCGGATCTGGAAACAAGAAAAACAACAGGAACGACGCTGCTGATTCCATGAGATCCGAACGGACCGGTTGGCAGAAGAAATGAGGGGAACGTGTCGCCATTGAATGTGCCGGAGTCCGGTGCGTTATTATCCGTCCAGAAGCTGACGAAGTTCTTCGGTGGCTTTGCAGCCTGCAATGAAATCGATCTCGATATCGCGCCGGGCGAAATTCATGCGCTTCTCGGCGAAAATGGCGCCGGCAAATCCACGCTGGTGAAGATGCTGTTCGGCGTACTGGAGCCGACGGACGGGCATATCCTCTGGCAGGGCAAGCAGGTCTCGATCACCTCGCCGGGTGAAGCCCGCAAGCTCGGCATCGGCATGGTCTTCCAGCATTTTTCGCTGTTCGAGGCGCTGACGGTTGCCGAAAACATCGCGCTCTCGCTCGATGACGCCATCCCGATCGACAGGATCGCCGAGGAGGCGAGGGCACTGTCGCAGGCTTACGGCCTGCCGCTCGATCCGCACGCCCATGTTGCCGATCTCTCGGTCGGCGAGCGCCAGCGCATCGAGATCGTCCGTGCGCTGCTGCAAAATCCGAAGCTGATCATTCTCGATGAGCCGACCTCGGTGCTGACGCCGCAGGAGGCCGACAGGCTGTTCGAGACGCTGTTCAAGCTGCGCGCCGAGGGCCGTTCGGTTCTCTATATCAGCCACCGCCTGGAAGAGGTGCAGCGCATCTGCGACCGCGCCACCGTGCTGCGCCATGGCCGCGTCACCGGTGCCTGCGATCCGAAGCAGGAAACGCCCGCCTCGCTCGCCCGCATGATGGTCGGCAGCGAGGTGGCGACTGTCACCCATCCGGAGTGCAGCGACAAGGGCGAGGTGCAGCTTGCCGTTGCCAACCTTTCCGTCGCCGCCCGCACGCCTTTCGCCATGCCGCTGCGTGACGTCTCGATGACGGTCCGCGCTGGCGAAATCCTCGCCATTGCCGGTGTCGCCGGCAACGGCCAGAGCGAGCTCTTCGATGCGCTGTCCGGCGAATATCCGGTCGCGTCGCCCGACGCAATCATCATCCGTAAAAGGCCGGTCGGCACCCAGGGCATCACCGCTCGCCGCCTGCTCGGCGCCGGCTTCGTGCCGGAGGAGCGTCACGGCCATGCCGCCGTTTCCGCCATGAAACTGTCGGACAATCTGGTGCTCGCCCGCAGCCAGTCGGACCGCAAGGCGTTTCTCGGCCTGCTCGGCATCATCCGCCATGGAGCGGTGAAATCTGCCGCGCGGCGGATTTCCGAGGCCATGGATGTCCGCAAGAGCGGCGATGATCCGGCCGCCGGCTCCTTGTCCGGCGGAAATCTGCAAAAGTTCATCGTCGGCCGCGAGCTCGACCGCCAGCCGGCGGTGCTCGTCGTCAACCAGCCGACCTGGGGCGTCGATGCGGGTGCTGCTAGCCGCATCCGCCAGGCATTGGTCGATCTGGCCAGAAGCGGTTCGGCGGTTGTCGTCATCAGCCAGGATCTCGACGAGATCTTCGAAGTGGCGACCGATATCGCCGTCATCTGCGAAGGCCGCCTTTCCAGCCCGGCTGCGGCCGGCGAGCTGACGCGCGAAAAGATCGGCCTGCTGATGGGTGGCCTGCACCAGAGCGGCAATGCCCCGGAGGCGCGCCATGCGCATTGAAGAGGCGCCCCATGCGCATTGAAGAGGCAGCCCATGCGCATTGAACTCGAAAAACGCCCCGACATCTCGAAGCTCTACGCTTTCGTCTCGCCGCTGCTGGCCCTTGTGCTGACTCTGATCTTCGGCGCCATCATGTTCGCAATGCTCGGCAAGGACCCTGTGGAGGCGCTGAACGCCTTCTTCGTCGAGCCGCTGCTCGAGGTCTGGTCGCTGCACGAACTGGCGATCAAGGCAGCACCCCTCATCCTGATCGCCGTCGGCCTGGCCGTCTGCTATCGCTCGAACAACTGGAATATCGGCGCCGAAGGCCAGTTCACCATCGGCGCCATCACCGGCTCCTATCTGCCGATCGTCTTTTACGATTGGCATTCGCCGCTGGTGCTGCCGCTGATGCTCATCCTCGGTGCGCTCGGCGGTGCGCTTTTCGCCGCCATTCCGGCGCTGCTGAAAGCGCATTTCAACACCAATGAGATCCTGACATCGCTGATGCTGGTTTATATCGCCCAGCTCTTCCTCGATTGGCTCATTCGCGGCGCCTGGCGCGATCCGAAGGGCTTCAACTTCCCGGTCTCGCGCGATTTCGCCCCTGAGGCGGTGCTGCCGGCGATCTGGGAAGAATCGGGCCGGGCGCATTGGGCCTTTATCTTCGCCATAGTCGCGGCCATCGGCGTCTGGTTCATGCTGCGTTATACGCTGAAAGGCTTCGAGATCGTCGTGCTCGGCCAATCGGAGCGGGCAGGGCGCTTTGCCGGCTTCTCGTCGAAGAAGATGATCTGGTTCAGCTTTCTGTTTTCGGGCGCTCTTGCCGGCCTTGCCGGGATAGCCGAGGTCTCCGGCTCGATCGGCCACCTGCAGCCGGCGATCTCGCCGGGCTACGGCTTCACCGCCATCATCGTCGCCTTTCTCGGCCGCCTCAATCCGCTCGGCATCATCGCCTCCGGCCTGGTGCTGGCGCTGACCTATCTCGGCGGCGAGGCGGCACAGCTGTCGCTCGGGGTCTCCGACAAGGTCACCCGCGTCTTCCAGGGGCTGTTGCTGTTCTTCGTGCTGTCCTGCGATACGCTGATCTATTACAAAATCCGCATTGTCTGGTCGCGGCTAAGGGGCGAGGCGGCATGAGCATCTTCGAAGCCATTCTGCTGACGGTCATCACCGCCTCGACGCCGCTCGTCATCGCCGCCCTCGGCGAACTCGTCACCGAGCGTTCCGGCGTGCTCAATCTCGGCGTCGAAGGCATGATGATCATGGGCGCGGTTGCCGCTTTTGCCGGCGCGCAAATGTCGGGCTCGCCCTATGTCGGCATCGTCTGCGGCATTGCGGCAGGCGCGCTTTTCTCTCTTCTCTTCGCCTTCCTGACGCTGACCCTGGTGGCAAACCAGGTGGCGACGGGATTGGCGCTCACCCTTCTCGGCCTCGGCGCCTCCGGCATGCTTGGCGAGGCCTATGTCAGCGTGCCCGGCATCCGGCTGGGAGAGATCGTTATCCCGGGCCTGTCGGATATTCCGGTCATTGGCCACGTTCTCTTCAGGCAGGATCTGGTCTTCTACCTGTCGATTGCGCTTGTCGTCGGTGTCAGCTGGTTCCTGTTCCGCAGCCGCGCCGGGCTGAAGCTGAGAGCGATCGGCGACAGTCACGGTTCGGCCCATGCGCTCGGCATTCAGGTTATCCGCACGCGATATCTGGCGGTGATGTTCGGCGGCGCCTGCGCCGGTCTTGCCGGCGCCCAACTGTCGCTTGTCTACACCCCGCAATGGGCGGAGAACATGTCGGCCGGCCGCGGCTGGATCACGCTGGCGCTGGTGGTGTTCGCCTCCTGGCGGCCGTGGCGGGTTTTTGCCGGCGGCTATCTCTTCGGCGCGGTCACCATCCTGCAGCTGCACGCGCAGGCATTCGGTCTCGGCATTCCCTCGCAGTTCCTCTCGATGCTGCCCTATGCCGCGACTATTGTGGTTCTCATCATCATTTCCCATAATCGGCGCACGACGTTGATCAATACGCCCGCCTCGCTCGGAAAAGCCTTCGTGCCGGAGCGATAAGGCAAGAACACAAAGACGGGTTCCGCAATAACTTCAAACCAACAGGGGTCACCATGAAGAAGTTCGCATTCACACTCGCCGCCTCGGCCGCCGCCGTGATCGGCATCTCGTCCGCCGCAGAGGCTGCTGATAAGACCAAGGTCTGCTTCGTCTATGTCGGTTCGCACACCGATGGCGGCTATTCGCAAGCCCACGATCTCGGCCGCCAGCAGGTCCAGGCCGAGTTCGGCGACAAGATCGACACGCCTTACCTCGAAAACGTACCGGAAGGCCCGGATGCCGAGCGCGCCATCGAGCGCCTTGCCCGTTCCGGCTGCAAGCTGATCTTCACGACGTCCTTCGGCTTCATGGATGCGACCGTCAAGGTCGCCGCCAAGTTCCCGAAGGTCAAGTTCGAGCACGGCACCGGCTACAAGTCCGGCCCCAACCTCGCCACCTACAATTCGCGTTTCTATGAAGGCCGCTACATCCTAGGCCAGATTGCCGCGAAGACCTCGAAGAACCACGGCGCCGCCTACATCGCCTCCTTCCCGATTCCCGAAGTGGTGATGGGCATCAATTCGTTTGAGCAAGGCGCCAAGTCGGTCGATCCGAGCTTCAAGCTGAAGGTCATCTGGGTCAACACCTGGTTCGACCCGGGCAAGGAAGCCGACGCCGCCAAGGCGATGGTCGATCAGGGCGTCGACGTCTTGACCCAGCACACCGATACGACGGCGCCGATGCAGGTTGCCGAAGAACGCGGCATCCACGCCTTCGGTCAGGCGTCCGATATGATCGCAGCCGGTCCCAAGGCGCAGATGACGGCGATTGTCGACACCTGGGGCACCTACTACTCCAAGCGCATCCATGCGCTTCTGGACGGCACCTGGAAGTCCGAGCAGAGCTGGGACGGTCTCAAGGACGGCATCTTGAAGATGGCGCCCTACACCAACATGCCCGACGACGTGAAGAAGATGGCAGAGGAAACCGAAGCCAAGATCAAGTCAGGTGAACTGCATCCCTTCACCGGCCCGATCAACAAGCAGGACGGCACACCCTGGCTGAAGGCCGGCGAAAAGGCCGATGATGGCACGCTGCTCGGCATGAACTTCTATGTCGAAGGAGTCGACGACAAGCTGCCGGCGCAATAAGTCGCCTTCAATTCGCAGTTGCGAAGAGCGCCCCTTGTGGGTGCTCTTTTTTTGCTGCAGTGCATGCCAAGATTCCGATTTACAAAAGTAATACTATATGATTTTTTGACCCTGCGCCGCGAGATGCGGCTTGGGAGGAAATCATGAAATTGAAGACTGCACTTTTGAGTGCCACGATTCTTGCTGCCTGCATGTTCGGTTCGGCTTCGGCCGGCGGACTGACCGTCGGCTTCTCGCAGATCGGCTCGGAATCGGGCTGGCGTGCGGCTGAAACGACCGTTACCAAGGAGCAGGCCAAGAAGCGCGGCATCGATCTGAAGTTTGCCGATGCACAGCAGAAGCAGGAAAACCAGATCAAGGCTTTGCGCTCCTTCATTGCTCAGGGCGTCGATGCCATTCTCATTGCGCCGGTCGTTGAAACCGGCTGGGACGACGTTCTCAAGGAAGCCAAGGAAGCCAAGATTCCGGTCATCCTTCTCGACCGCACCATCAAGGCTCCGGACGATCTCTACCTGACGGCTGTGACCTCCGACCTGGTCCATGAAGGCAAGGTCGCAGGCGACTTCCTGGTCAAGACTGTCGGCGACAAGAAGTGCAACGTCGTCGAGCTGCAGGGCACGACCGGTTCGTCGCCGGCCATCGCCCGCAAGAAGGGCTTCGAAGAGGCTCTCGCCGGTCACGACAATCTCAAGATCGTTCGCAGCCAGACCGGTGACTTCACCCGCACCAAGGGCAAGGAAGTCATGGAAAGCTTCCTGAAGGCCGAGAATGGCGGCAAGGACATCTGCGCACTCTACGCCCATAATGACGACATGGCCGTCGGCGCCATCCAGGCGATCAAGGAAGCCGGCCTGAAGCCAGGCAAGGATATCCTCGTCGTCTCCATCGATGCCGTTCCCGATATCTTCAAGGCGATGTCCGAAGGTGAAAGCAATGCCACGGTCGAGCTGACGCCGAACATGGCAGGCCCGGCCTTCGATGCCCTCGATGCCTACCTGAAGGACAAGAAGGCTCCGGCGAAGTGGATCCAGACCGAGTCCAAGCTCTACACCCCTGCCGACGAGCCGATGAAGGTCTACGAACAGAAGAAGGGTCAGGGCTACTGATCTGATTTGACACCGCTGCATAATCCCTGAATCGGGATCGATTTGAGGGTAGAATTATGCAGCATTCAAAGCGCTGCAGCGTCACGCGCCTGAAAAGTCGCGTGACGCTGTAGAACCGCACCGGCCCGTCATGGACCGGTGCGGAACTGCCTTGCCGCCTTGGGACCTCATGTCCGGCCGCGGCGCGGCCTTTGCGGTCAATATCAGGAAAACAGACCCTTATGACTGACGATTTCGAGAACGTTCTCGCGGCTTCCGGAATATCGAAATTTTTTCCCGGCGCAGTGGCGTTGGACAAGGTCGATTTCACGCTGCGCAAGGGCGAGGTGCACGCGCTGCTTGGTGAGAATGGCGCCGGCAAATCGACGCTGATCAAGTGCATCACCGGCGCCTATCATCGTGACGAGGGCAGTCTGACGCTCGACGGCCATGAAATCAATCCGGCCAATACACTCGCCGCCCAGAAGCTTGGCATCGGCACCGTCTACCAGGAGGTCAACCTCCTTACCAATCTGAGCGTCGCCGAAAACCTGTTTCTCGGACGCCAGCCAAGGCGTTTCGGCATGACCGACGTGCGCGCGATGAACCGCAAGGCGCGCGACCTGCTGACCGGCTACGGCGTCGATATCGACGTCACCGCCGAGCTTGGCCGTTTTTCCGTCGCTGTCCAGCAAGTGGTTGCCATCGCCCGCGCCGTCGATCTTTCCGGTAAGGTGCTGATATTGGACGAGCCGACGGCAAGCCTCGACAACCAAGAAGTGGCGCTGCTCTTCCGCATCATCGAGGACCTGAAGAAGCGCGGTCTGGGCATCGTCTTCATCACCCATTTTCTCGAGCAGGTCTATGCGATCAGCGACCGCATCACCGTGCTGCGCAACGGCAAGCTCGTCGGCACCCGCGACGCCGCCGATCTGCCGCGCCAGGGCCTGATTGCCATGATGCTCGGCCGCGAACTGGCTCATGTCGAGGAGACGGTCAGGGAACGCAGCGTTGCGGCCGGCGAAGTCCGATATCGTTTTGCAGGCTACGGCAAACGCGGCAAGGTCAAGCCCTTCGATCTCGACGTGCGCGCCGGTGAGGTGGTCGGCATTGCCGGGTTGCTAGGTTCCGGCCGCACCGAAACCGCCGAACTGCTCTTCGGCATCGAACATGCCGATAGCGGCAGCGCCACGATCGACGGTCAGCCGGTGGCGCTTTCGAGCCCGCGCGCCGCAATCGAAAAAGGTTTTGGCTTCTGCCCCGAGGACCGCAAGACCGACGGCATCGTCGGCGACCTGTCGATCCGGGAGAACATTGCCTTAGCGCTGCAGGCCCGCCGCGGCTGGACGCGGCCGCTGTCGCGCGCCGAGCAGAATGCGCTTGCCGATCGCTATATCAAGGCGCTCGACATTCGCACCACCGATCGCGAAAAACCGATTCGGCTGCTCTCCGGCGGCAATCAGCAGAAGGCGATCCTCGCCCGCTGGCTGGCGACCAATCCCAAGTTTCTGATCCTCGACGAGCCGACCCGCGGCATCGATGTCGGCGCTCACGCCGAGATCATCAAGCTCATCGAACAGCTCTGCGCCGAGGGCATGTCGCTGATCGTGATTTCCTCGGAACTTGAAGAACTTGTCGCCTATAGTTCACGTGTCATCGTACTTCGCGACAGGCAGCATATCGCCGAACTGACAGGCGAGCGCATCACCGCCGCCGGTATCGTCGATGCCATCGCCGCCGCCGAGCACAAGACGGAGCATGCATGAAGTCCTCGCTGAAGACGCTGGCATATCGCCTGGCGCCGCAATTAATCGCGCTCGTTGTCATTCTTCTATTGAATTTCATAACGTCACCGCAGTTTTTTAATGTTGTGGTTCAAAATGGCCGCCTCTATGGCAGCCTGATCGACGTCCTGAACCGCGGCGCGCCGGTGGCGCTGTTGGCGATCGGCATGACGCTGGTGATTGCCACCAAGGGCATTGATCTATCGGTCGGAGCCGTCGTCGCCATCTGCGGCGCCGTCGCCGCCTCGTCGATTGTCGCTGGAAATTCAGTTGCCTACACCGTCATCCTGACGCTTGCGATCGGCATTGCCTGCGGCGTCTGGAACGGTTTCCTCGTGGCAGTCCTCAATATCCAGCCGATCATCGCCACGCTGGTGCTGATGGTCGCCGGCCGTGGCATCGCCCAGCTCATCACCGAAGGCGCTATCCTGACCTTCAACGATGACGGCCTGACCTTCTTCGGCAGCGGTTCCATGGCCCTGCTGCCGATGCCTGTTGTCATCTGGCTGCTCGTCGGCCTGCTCGTCATCCTGCTCGTCCGCCGCACGGCGCTCGGCATGCTGATCGAGGCCGTCGGCATCAATCGCCGCGCCAGCACGCTCTCCGGCATCCAAACGCCGGTACTGCTGATGGCGGTCTACATGCTGAGCGGGCTCTGCGCATCGATTGCAGGCATCATCGTCGCCGCCGACATCAAGGGCGCCGACGCCAACAATGCCGGCCTCTGGCTCGAACTCGACGCCATCCTCGCCGTCGTCGTCGGCGGCAATTCGCTGCTCGGCGGCCGCTTCAGCATTCTCGGATCGCTGATCGGCGCGATGATCATCCAGGCGGTGAATACCGGCATTCTGTCCTCCGGATTCCCGCCTGAATTCAACCTGATCATCAAGGCCGTCATCATTATCGTCATCCTCGTCATCCAGTCGCCGGCGGTGCAATCGCTCGCCATCTTCGCCAGCCGCCGGCAGAGCGGCAGGGAGCAGCCGAAATGAACTCCAAATACCTGCCGCTGCTTGCGACCATCGTCATTTTCGTGCTCGCTTATGCCGGTTGCACGCTGCAATATCCGAACATGCTGTCGACGCGCGTCATCGGCAATCTCCTGACCGACAACGCCTTTCTCGGCATCGCCGCCGTCGGCATGACCTTCGTCATCATCTCGGGCGGCATCGATCTGTCGATCGGGTCGGTCATCGCCTTCACCGGCGTCTTCCTTGCGGTGATCCTGCAGAAGACCTCGATCCATCCGCTGCTCGCCTTCGCGCTTGTGCTCGTCATCACGACCGCCTTCGGCGCGGTCATGGGCGCAATCATCCACTATCTCGAAATGCCGGCCTTCATCGTCACGCTCGCCGGCATGTTCCTGGCGCGCGGCATGGCCTTCGTGCTCTCGATCGACAGCATTCCGATCGATCATGAATATTATTCGACGCTGACCAGCCTCTATTATCGTCTGCCTGGAGGCGGCCGGCTGACGCTGATCGGCGGCATCATGCTTCTGGTCTTTGCCGTCGGCATTTTCATCGCCCAGCGCACCCGTTTCGGCACCAATGTCTATGCACTCGGCGGCGGCCCGCAGACGGCGCGGTTGATGGGTGTGCCGGTCGGCCGCACAACAATCCAGATTTATGCGCTGTCCGGCTTTCTGGCAGGCCTTTCCGGGATCGTTTTTTCGCTGTACACCTCTGCCGGATATTCTCTTGCAGCAGTCGGCGTCGAACTCGATGCCATTGCGGCCGTCGTCATCGGGGGGACGCTGCTGACCGGAGGAGCGGGATTCGTGGCGGGAACCTTGATCGGTATCCTGATCCAGGGGCTCATTCAGACCTACATCACCTTCGACGGCACGCTGTCGAGCTGGTGGACCAAGATCCTGATTGGCCTTTTGCTTTTTGCATTCATCCTGATGCAGAAAGCCATCCTGTTCGTTTCCAGTCTGAACAAGAGGTACGCCTGAGGGGAGAGGGATCGCTTGCGCAACAAATTGGACGAGACCCGCAAGACGGGGCGCAGAGCCCGGACGAGCCACGCGCAGGTGGTCGACGAACTCGGCAAGGGTATCGTCGCCGGCACCTATCCTGTCGGCTCGATCCTGCCTGGCGACACCGAACTGGCGCAACGCTTCAAGGTGTCCCGTACCGTCTTGCGTGAGACGATGAAGACGCTTGCCGCCAAGGGCATGGTCGTCGCCAAGGCGCGGGTCGGCACGCGTGTGACCGAGAAGAACCTCTGGAACATGTTCGACAGCGAAATCATCGCCTGGCACTTCGACAATGGTGTGACGGAAGAGTTCCTGCTACAGCTCTACGATATTCGTCTCGCCTTTGAACCCTTCGCCGCCGGTCTTGTCGCCGAACGGGCGAATGCAGAGGATATCGAGACGCTGCGCGGACTGGCGCTCGAGATGGCGGCGAGCGGCCACACTGCCGACAGCCTGGCACTTGCCGACCTTAACTTTCACCTGGCACTCGCCGAGGCCTCGCACAATCCTTTCATGCGCACCTTGGGCAGCCTCATCGAAGCGGCCCTCGTCGGCATGTTCCGCATGAGCACGCCGCCATCCGAAAACGGTTTTGCCAATATCGCCGACACCCATATGCGCATCGTCGACGCGATCGTTTCCGGCGACGGCCTGGCTGCGCGCCGCGCCATGGAACTCGTCATCCTGGATGGCCGCCATCATGTGCACGAGGCCTTCGCTGCCCGCGGTTCGGAGACCGTCATAGTGCCGATTTCTGCCGAAATTTCACACCTGTAGAGACTTTGCTTATCTGAGAGCGCCGCGCGTCTTTTTCGGGCGCGCAAGGGACGTGCAAGACCTTCAATCCACGAAGCCTGCTTTCCGAAAATCGATTCCGATTTCAGAAATTATGCAGTATGAGGCATCAAAGCCGCCTCATGGCACGGATTCGCGGAGCACATCATGGAACGCACTTGTCTTGCCGTCATCCTTGCCGCCGGTGACAGCACGCGGATGAAATCCTCGAAATCGAAGGTGCTGCATCCGGTCGCCGGCCGGCCGATGATTGCGCATGTGGTCGAGGCAGTCGCCTCCGCCGGCATCTCGTCCGTCGCCCTCGTCGTCGGCCGCGATGCCGAGGACGTGGCAAAGGCCGCAAGCATTGGCGGTGTCGGCATCGAATCCTGCCTGCAGAAGGAACGGCTTGGCACCGGCCACGCGGTATTGGCGGCGCGCGAAGCGATTGCCAAGGGTTACGACGATATCCTCGTCACCTATGGCGACGTGCCGCTGCAGACCGACGGCCCCCTCAAGGCCGCCCGCCAAGGCCTTGCCGACGGCAGCGATATCGTCGTCATCGGCTTCCACACCGACCGCCCGACCGGCTACGGCCGTCTGCTCGTCAAGGACGGCGAACTCATCGCCATCCGCGAGGAGAAGGACGCGACCGATGCCGAGCGTACCGTCACCTGGTGCAACAGCGGGCTGATGGCGATCAACGGCCGCAAGGCGCTCGATCTTCTCTCGCGCATCGGCAACGCCAACGCCAAGGGCGAATTCTATCTGACCGATCTCGTCGAGATCGCCCGTTCGCTCGGCGGACGCGTCACCGCTGTCGATGCCCCTGAAATCGAGATGACCGGCTGCAACACCCGGGCCGAACTCGCTGTCATCGAGCGCTTCTGGCAGGAGCGCCGGCGCCACCAAATGATGCTTTCAGGCGTCACCATGATCGCGCCGGAAACGGTCTTCCTCTCCTACGACACCGTCATCGGCCAGGATGCGCTGATCGAGCCGAATGTGGTCTTCGGTCCCGGCGCGGTGATCGACAGTGGCGCCGTCATCCATGCCTTCTCGCATATCGAAGGCGCTCATGTCAGCCAGGGCGCGACCGTCGGCCCCTTCGCGCGGCTGCGGCCGGGCGCCGATCTCGGCATCGGCGCCAAGGTCGGCAATTTCTGCGAGGTCAAGAATGGTCGGATCGGCGAGGGCGCCAAGGTCAATCACCTGACTTATATCGGCGATGCCGTCATCGGCGCCGGCAGCAATATCGGCGCCGGCACGATCACCTGCAATTATGACGGCGTCAACAAGAGCGAGACGGTGATCGGCGAAAACGCCTTCATCGGCTCCAACTCCTCGCTGGTCGCGCCGGTGACGATCGGCGACGGCGCCTATATCGCCTCCGGCAGCGTCATCACCGTCAATGTGCCGGCCGATGCGCTGGCACTCGGCCGTGCCCGCCAGGAGATCAAGCCCGGCCGCGCAACGCTGCTGCGCGAGCGCGCGCTCGCCATCAAGGCGGCGAAGAAGGCGAAGGCTTGAGCCTGCTTTGCGTAACCGGCGGAAATTGAAAGTGACCGCCGAGGTGATTGAGAAATAAGCGGAAATCGTTAGGACTGGCCTCGTTGTCGAAGCCTTATGGGGATGTTTTATGTGCGGCATTGTCGGGATCGTCGGAACTGCGCCTGTTGCCGGGCGCCTGGTCGATGCGCTGAAGCGTCTCGAATATCGCGGTTATGATTCCGCCGGCGTCGCCACCATCCATGAGGGCGTGATGGATCGCCGCCGCGCCGAAGGCAAGCTGTTCAATCTGGAAAAGCGCCTGGACGCCGAACCGCTGCCCGGTGTGGTCGGTATCGCCCATACGCGCTGGGCGACCCACGGCGTTCCGAACGAGACCAATGCCCATCCGCATTTCGTCGAAGGTGTCGCCGTCGTCCACAACGGCATCATCGAGAACTTCTCCGAGTTGCGCGACGAGTTGACGGCGGAGGGTTCGGTCTTCGAAACCCAGACCGATACCGAGGTCGTCGCTCAGCTGATGGCGAAATACCTGCGCGAAGGCCTGGAGCCGCGCGCCGCAATGTTGCAGATGCTGAACCGGCTGACCGGCGCCTATGCGCTTGCCGTCATGCTCAAGGCCGATCCCGGCACGATCATGGCCGCCCGTTCGGGGCCCCCGCTTGCCGTCGGTTATGGCCGCGGCGAGATGTTCCTCGGGTCGGATGCGATCGCACTGTCGCCCTTCACCAACGAGATCACCTATCTCGTCGACGGCGATTGTGCCGTCCTCACCCGCGACGGTGTCGCCGTCATCGATTTTGCCGGCAAGCCGGTCAAGCGCGCCCGGCAGATCTCGCAGGCGACCGCCTATGTCGTCGACAAGGGCAACCATCGCCATTTCATGGAAAAGGAAATCTACGAGCAGCCGGAGGTGATCTCCCACGCGCTCAGCCATTACGTTGATTTCGCCGAGAACACCATCGGCGCCAACGCCGCCGCGATCGACTTCAAGGCGGCGACCGGCCTGGCGATCTCGGCCTGCGGCACCGCCTATCTCGCCGGCCTCGTCGGCAAATACTGGTTCGAG
Organism: Rhizobium sp. NZLR8; assembly: GCF_019685025.1. Classification (NCBI taxonomy): domain Bacteria; kingdom Pseudomonadati; phylum Pseudomonadota; class Alphaproteobacteria; order Hyphomicrobiales; family Rhizobiaceae; genus Rhizobium; species Rhizobium sp. NZLR8. The sequence goes on from NZ_JABDVY010000014.1 coordinate 51,294, forward strand.
CGTTATGCCCGTCTGCCGGTCGAGATCGACGTCGCCTCCGAATTCCGCTACCGCGAAATGCCGCTGTCGCCATCGCAGGCCGCTCTCTTCATCTCGCAGTCCGGCGAAACCGCCGATACGCTGGCATCGCTGCGCTATTGCCGCGACAACGGCCTGAAGATCGGCGCCGTCGTCAATGTCCGCGAATCGACGATCGCCCGCGAATCCGATGCCGTCTTCCCGATCATGGCCGGCCCCGAAATCGGCGTCGCCTCGACCAAGGCCTTCACCTGCCAGCTTGCCGTGCTGGCATCGCTGGCGATCGGCGCCGGCAAGGCGCGCGGCACTGTGAGTGCCGATGAGGAGAAGACGCTGGTGCGCCATCTCGCCGAAATGCCGCGCATCATGAGTCGCGTGCTGAACCTCATCCAGCCGCAGATGGAAAGCCTGGCGCGGGAGCTGTCGAAGTGCAAGGACGTGCTCTATCTCGGCCGCGGCACCAGCTTCCCGCTTGCTATGGAAGGTGCGCTGAAGCTCAAGGAAATCTCCTATATCCACGCCGAGGGGTATGCCGCCGGCGAATTGAAGCACGGACCGATCGCGCTGATTGACGAGAACATGCCCGTCATCGTCATCGCCCCCTACGACCGCTTCTTCGAAAAGACCGTCTCGAACATGCAGGAGGTCGCAGCCCGCGGCGGCCGCATCATCTTCATCACCGACGAAGCCGGTGCGGCGGCCTCGAAACTGCCGACCATGGCGACAATCACCCTGCCTGTGGTCGACGAAATCATCGCGCCGATGATCTTCTCGCTGCCGATCCAGCTGCTCGCCTACCACACCGCCGTCTTCATGGGCACCGATGTCGACCAGCCGCGTAATCTGGCGAAATCCGTAACCGTGGAATAAGCCCGCGACAACCCGATCTTCGCGCCGAAACATATTGTGCGACGCCTCGAATTCTGGCAATTTTGGTCTGCGGACAAGGGGGAAGGGCCGGCGTTCCGGCCTGTCCAGGACTGAGATGGAGTTCATCAGTAGAGATGACCGACAACACCCCCAGAATGCCGGTGGCGAGCCGGTTGAGGAACAATTTTCTCGCAGGCCTGATCATCTGCGCGCCGATCGCCATTACCATCTGGCTGACCTGGACCTTCATCCACTGGTCTGACAGCTGGGTCAGGCCCTATATTCCGGCGCGCTGGAATCCGGAAAGCTATCTCAATTTCGCCATTCCCGGTTTCGGCCTGTTGACCGCCATCGTGTTGATCACCGTCGTCGGTTTTCTCGGCAAGAACCTGATCGGCCAGAGCATCGTCCGTTTCGGCGAATCGATCGTCCAGCGCATGCCGCTGGTCCGCACGATCTATAGAAGCGTGAAACAGATTTTCGAAACGGTGCTGAAGGAACAGGCGAATTCCTTCAAGAAGGTCGGCCTCATCGAATATCCAGGCCCCGGCCTCTGGGCGCTGGTCTTCATCGCCACCGACGCCAAGGGCGAGATCGCGTCGAAGTTCAACGCCATGGGCCAGGATATGGTGGCCGTCTTCCTGCCGCCGACCCCGGTGCCGACGGCAGGTTTCCTCGTCTTCGTGCCGCGCGAAAAGATCGTCCTGCTCGACATGAGCCCGGAAGACGCCGCCAAATTCCTGATTTCCGGCGGTCTCGTTGCCCCCGGACACAAGCCGCCCGAGCCGAAGCAGAAACATTTGCCGCGGCCGAAGCCGGTGGCGGTTTCAAAGGCGGATTGAAGCATGTCGCCCAAAAGTGTCAGCGGTTTTGGGATAACGACATGCATGTAACAAAGATTTAAAGCGCGTCGCGGCGCGCTTTATCCCGCTCTCAGAAACCGGATCGCCTCATCGCGGCGGAAGAGATAGAGCAGGGTGCGGATCGCCGTTCCTCTGTCACTGGTCAGCTCCGGATCGCGCTCAATGAGATAGGCCGCATCCTTGCGGGCGATTTCCAAGAGGTCGGCATGCGCCTCGAGGCTGGCGATGCGGAAGCCCGGCGTGCCGGACTGGCGGGTGCCGAGCAATTCGCCTTCGCCGCGCAGCTTCAGGTCCTCTTCGGCGATGCGAAAACCGTCCTCCGTCTCCCGCATGATCGACAGCCTCGCATGGCCGGTCTCGCCGAGCGGTCCCTTGTAGAGCAGGATGCAGGTCGAGGCCTGGTCACCACGCCCGACGCGGCCGCGCAGCTGATGCAATTGCGCCAAGCCGAAGCGTTCGGCATGTTCGATCACCATGATCGTCGCATCCGGCACATCGACACCGACCTCGACGACGGTGGTGGCGACGAGCAGCCGCGTTTCGCCGTTCTTGAACGCCAGCATCGCCGCGTCCTTCTCCGGGCCGTTCATCCGGCCATGGATGAGTCCGATACCCGGGCCGACATTGGGACCGAGCGCGGCGACCAGTGTCGCGTGCCGCTCCTCGGCCGACATCAGGTCGAGCTCTTCGGATTCCTCGACCAGCGGGCAGATCCAGTAGGCCTTCTTGCCCTCGGCGATCGCGCCCTGCAGCCGCCCGACGATTTCGCCGGTCCGCTCCATTGGCACGGTGATCGTCTGGATCGGTTTGCGGCCGGCCGGTTTCTCGGTGAGTTTGGAAACGTCCATATCACCGAAGGCGGCAAGCACCAGCGTGCGCGGGATCGGCGTCGCCGTCATCACCAGCATGTGCGGCGAGATGCCCTTGGCGGTCAGCCTCAGGCGCTGATGCACGCCGAAACGGTGCTGCTCATCGACCACGGCCAGCATCAGCTTGGCGTAGGCGACGCTGTCCTGGAACAGCGCATGCGTCCCAATGATGATCTGTGCTGCGCCCGAGGCGATGCGCTCGAGGATTTCCTCCCGCTCCCGCCCCTTGGTGCGGCCGGTCAGGATCTCGATGCCAAGTCCGGCGGAGGCGGCGAATTTCGAGATCGTCGCATGGTGCTGCCGCGCCAGGATTTCGGTCGGCGCCATCAGCACGGCCTGGCCGCCGCTTTCGATCACCGCCGCCATTGCCATCAGCGCCACCAGCGTCTTGCCGGAGCCGACATCGCCTTGCAGCAGCCGCAGCATGCGCTCGGCTCTGGCCATGTCCTTCAAAACACCGGCGATCGCCTCGTTCTGGCTTGATGTGAGCGAGAAGGGCAGGGACTTCAGAATCTCACCGCTGATGTCTCCCGTCGCATGCACCGGCTGGCCCGCCACCTTGCGCAGCCTCTGTCGCACCAGGCTCAGCGACAGCTGGCCGGCGAGGAATTCGTCATAGGCAAGCCGCCGCCGGGCAGGAGCCTGCGGGTCGATATCGGCAGGATCGTGCGGCTCGTGCAGCATATGGAAGCTGTCGCGGATCGACGGCAGGCCCTCTCTCTGCGTCAAGGCGAGGTCGACCCATTCCGGCAACTCGGGAAAACGCGGCAGGGCGGCGTCGATGATCTTGCGCAGCGTCTTCGGCGAAAGCCCCGCCGTCAGCGGATAGATCGGCTCGACCAGTGGCAGGTTTTCCGCCTCATCGGCCCTGACGATATAGTCGGGATGCACCATCGAGGCGCGGCCGTTGAACCAATCGACCTTGCCGCTGACCGTCACTTCCGCATCGATCGGCAGTTGTTTTTCCAGCCAGGCGGCCTGGCCGCGGAAGAAGACCAGCGTCAGCTCGCCGGTCTCGTCATGCAGGAAGACGCGATAGGGAATATTGCTTTTGCCGCGCGGCGGCACCTGGTGCCGGTCGACACGCGCCGTGATCGTCACGATCGCGCCCTGCGGCGCGCGGGCGATGCCCGGCTGGTTGCGCCGATCGATCAGCGAAAACGGCGCGTGGAAGATCAGATCGATGACCCGGCAATCCTCCGGCGTCTCGCGGCCGAGCAGCTTGACCAGCAGGTCGGCGATCTTCGGGCCGACGCCCGGAAGGCCCGAAATTGGGGAAAACAGAGGATCGAGAATGGCGGGGCGCATGCGGCCAAAATGCGATGAACAATGCGGCCTTGGCAAGGCTGACAAGCCGCTTTCCAGGGTCTATAGAGGCGCATCAACAGGAAGGTAATGCCATGACAGGTGTCACGCTCACCAGTGCCGGTCTCGACCCGCGCCGCCGCCGGATCCTTTTCCGCTGCTGGCACCGCGGCATCCGCGAGATGGACCTGGTCTTCGGCCAGTTCGCCGAAGCCGAGATCGCGACGCTTTCGGAAGCCGAGCTTGACGAGTTCGAGACGATCATGGCGGAAGAGGACAATGACCTTGTTCGCTGGATCATGGGAACATGGCCGGTGCCCGAGCGTTTCCAGACACCGATGTTTACCCGCCTTGCCGCCTACACACCCGATTTCGACAAGCCCCTCAGGACGCCGGAATGATCCCTGGTTTCGATGCGAAGAAGCTTGCGGCCATTGCCGAGCCGCTGACGATCGGCAATGTGCCGTCAGGTCTGGAACCGCTGCTGCTGGCCGAACTCGCCCGAGCGGGAGAGCCGGTCGCTTATGTCATGTCCGACGGCCACCGCATGGCCGATCTCGAGCAGATGCTGGGCTTTGTCGCCCCCGACATTCCTGTTCTCACCCTGCCGGCCTGGGACTGCCTGCCTTATGACCGCGTTTCGCCGAGTGCCGATACCTCGGCCCGCCGGCTTGCAGCACTCGGCGGCCTCATCGCCCACCGCAAGAAGCCGCATGCCGCCATCGTCCTCGTCACCGCCAATGCCATGCTGCAGAAGGTGGCGCCGCAGGATGTCATCGAAAGCCTGACTTTTTCAGCCCGTCCCGGCAACCAGCTGCGCATGGACGATCTTGCCGGCCGCCTGGAGCGCAACGGCTTCGAGCGTGTCGCAACCGTGCGCGAGGTCGGCGAATATGCCGTGCGCGGCGGCATTCTCGACGTCTTCGTGCCGGGTTCGGAAGAGCCGGTCCGCCTCGATTTCTTCGGCGACACGCTGGAATCGATCCGCTGCTTCGATCCGGGAAGCCAGCGCACGACGGGCCAGGTGCGCTCCCTCGATCTCAACCCGATGAGCGAGGTGACACTGACCCCGGATACGATCAGCCGCTTCCGCAAGAATTACCTCTCGGCTTTCGGCGCCACCACGCGCGACGACGCGCTCTATCTCGCCGTCTCCGAGGGTCGGCGTTATCCGGGCATGGAGCATTGGCTGCCGCTCTTCTACGAGAAGCTCGATACCGTCTTCGATTATCTCAGCGGCTTCCGTGTTGTCACCGACCATACGGTGCGTGAGGCAGCCGAGGAGCGCTCCAAGCTGGTCTTCGATTATTACGACGCCCGGCTGAATTCCGGCCAGCCGGCCAAGGGCCAGATGGCGCAGGGCACGCCCTACAAGCCGGTGACGCCGGGCCAGCTCTATCTCGACAGCAAGCTTTTCGCAAAGACCCTCGACGCGCTCGGGGCGATCCGCATCAGCCCCTTCAACGAGCATGAGGGCGAGGCGCGCCGCGTCGTCAATATCGACGCCCGCCAGGGCCAGCGCTGGGCTCGCGCGAATGCCGAAGGCGGCGGCGATGCAGAACGCATCAACATCTTCGACGTCGTCGTCAAACATATCGCCGACCGCCGCGCCGGCGGCGCGAAAGTGCTCGTCACCGCCTGGACCGAAGGTTCGCTGGAGCGCCTGCTGCAGGTGCTGAACGAACACGGCCTGGAAAAGGTCAAGCCGGTCGAGGCGCTGAAGGATCTCGGCTCGTTGGCGAGAGGCGAGGCGGCCGCCGCCGTACTCAGTCTCGAAGCCGGCTTCGAGGCCGGCGACCTCGTCGTCATCGGCGAGCAGGATATCCTCGGCGACCGCATGGTGCGCCGCTCCAAGCGCCGCAAGCGCGCCGCCGATTTCATCTCGGAGGTCGCGGGCCTCGACGAAGGCTCGATCGTCGTTCACGCCGAACATGGCATCGGCCGCTTCATCGGGCTGAGGACCATCGAGGCCGCAGGCGCCCCGCATGCCTGCCTCGAACTGCAATATGCCGACGAGGCCAAGCTTTTCCTGCCGGTCGAAAACATCGATCTTCTCTCGCGCTACGGCGGCGAGGGCACCGAGGCCCAGCTCGACAAGCTCGGCGGCGGCGCCTGGCAGATGCGCAAGGCCAAGCTGAAGAAGCGCCTGCTCGACATGGCCGATGCGCTGATCCGCATCGCCGCCGAGCGCCTGACGCGCCATGCGCCGATGCTGACGACGCCGGAAGGTCTCTACGACGAATTCGCCGCCCGCTTCCCCTATGACGAGACCGAGGACCAGGATGCCGCCATCGAGGCCGTGCGCTCCGATCTCGGCGCCGGCCGGCCGATGGACCGTCTCGTCTGCGGCGACGTCGGCTTCGGCAAGACCGAAGTGGCGCTGCGTGCCGCCTTCGTCGCGGCGATGAACGGCGCCCAAGTCGCCATCGTCGTGCCGACGACATTGCTCTCCCGCCAGCATTTCAAGACCTTTTCCGAGCGGTTCCGCGGCCTGCCGGTGCGCATCCAGCAGGCCTCGCGCCTGGTCGGGGCCAAGGAGCTGGCGCTGACCAAGAAGGAAGTGGCCGAAGGCAAGACCGATATCGTCGTCGGCACCCATGCGCTGCTTGGCGCCGGCATCAAATTCGCCAATCTCGGCCTGCTCGTCATCGATGAGGAGCAGCATTTCGGCGTCAAGCACAAGGAACGGCTGAAGGAGCTGAAGAGCGACGTGCATGTGCTGACGCTGTCGGCGACGCCGATCCCGCGCACGCTGCAGCTTGCGATGACCGGCGTGCGCGAACTGTCGCTGATCACCACGCCGCCGGTCGACCGCATGGCGGTGCGCACCTTCATCTCGCCCTTCGACAGTCTGATCATCCGCGAGACGCTGATGCGCGAGCATTATCGCGGCGGCCAGAGCTTCTATGTCTGCCCTAGGCTTGCCGACCTCGAGGACATACATGCCTTCCTGCAGTCGGATTTGCCGGAGCTGAAGGTCGCCGTCGCCCATGGCCAGATGCCGGCCGGCGAACTCGAAGACATCATGAATGCCTTTTATGAGGGCCGTTACGATGTGCTGCTGTCGACCACCATCGTCGAATCCGGCCTCGATGTGCCCACAGCCAACACGCTAATCGTCCACCGCGCCGACATGTTCGGCCTTGCCCAGCTCTATCAGCTGCGCGGCCGCGTCGGCCGCTCGAAGGTGCGCGCCTTCGCGCTCTTCACCCTGCCTGTGAATAAGGTGCTGACGGCCACCGCCGAACGCCGGCTCAAGGTGCTGCAGTCGCTGGATACGCTCGGCGCGGGCTTCCAGCTGGCCAGCCACGATCTCGATATCCGCGGCGCCGGCAACCTGCTCGGCGAAGAGCAGTCCGGCCACATCAAGGAGGTCGGCTTCGAGCTCTATCAGCAGATGCTGGAAGAGGCGGTCGCCGAGGTCAAGGGTATCGACGAGATCCACGACACCGGCTGGTCGCCGCAAATATCGGTCGGCACGACGGTGATGATCCCGGAGGGCTACGTGCCCGACCTGCATCTGCGCATGGCGCTCTACCGCCGTCTCGGCGAAATCACCGAACTCAAGGAGATCGACGGCTTCGGCGCCGAGATGATTGACCGTTTCGGGCCGATGCCGATCGAGGTCCAGCATCTCCTGAAGATCGTCTACATCAAGTCGCTCTGCCGCACCGCCAATGTCGAAAAGCTCGATGCCGGCCCGAAGGGCGTCGTCGTGCAGTTCCGCAACAAGGAATTCCCCAACCCGGCAAACCTCGTCGGCTACATCGGCAAGCAGGGCGCGATGGCGAAAATCCGCCCCGACCACAGCGTTTTCCTGACCCGCGACCTGCCGACGCCGGAAAAGCGCCTGCAGGGCGCTGCCGTTATCATGACGCAACTGGCCGAGATGGCGAAATAAACGGAAGGACTTGAGGATGGCGACATACGGCGCAAGGATCGCTTGGGACCGGAACGGCGAGACATTCACCGACAACCGCTACAGCCGTGCCCACCGCTGGAGCTTCGACGGCGGCATCGAGGTCAGGGCGTCCTCCTCGGCGCATGTCGTTCCGCTGCCCTATTCGGTCGAAGACGCCGTCGATCCGGAAGAGGCTTTCGTCGCCTCGCTCTCCAGCTGCCACATGCTCTGGTTCCTGTCGATTGCCGCCAAACAGCGGTTCTGCGTCGACAGCTACACCGATGCCGCCGAGGGCATCATGGAGAAGAACGCCGAAGGCCGCCTCGCCATGACCGTCGTGACGCTCCGTCCGCATGTCGTCTTCAGGGGCGACAAACAGCCTTCCCTGAGTGAGCTCGAAAGCCTGCACCATCGCGCCCATGACGACTGCTTCATCGCCAATTCGGTGAAGACCGAGGTGCGCTGCGTTCCAGTTCTGGGCTGACGCTGAAATCGTTGCCGGCCCTTTGCCGTCTGCTAGTTGAGCCCGGATCGCGCCTCGGCCTTCGCTTTGGCGATATCGCGCAACGCGTTTACTAGCACGTCGGGCGTCTGGGCGCCGCTGACGGCATATTGCTGGTCGAAGATGAAGAACGGCACGCCGTTGACGCCCATCTCCTGGGCCGCCGTGATCTCGGCAACGATCAGATCGCGATCGGCATCGGAGGCGAGCAGCGAGGCGGTGGCCGGGCGGTCGAGGCCGGCCTTCTCGGCGATATCGAGCAGCACCGCATGGTCGCCGACATTGCGGCCTTCCTCGAAATTCGCCGTGAACAGGGCGGCAACCACTTTGTCCTGCTTCTCGCGGCCTTCGATCATCGCCCAGTGGATCAGCCGATGTGCATCGAGCGTATTCGGGCCGATCCTGATCGCCTCGAAATCGAAGGCGATGCCGACCTCGCGGCCCAAATCGGTGAGCATCTTGTGGGCCTGCGCCACGCGTTCCTCGCCGCCAAGTTTCTCCGCCAGCGCCTTCTTCTGGTCGACTCCCTCCTTGGGGTACTCGGGATTGAGCCGGTACGGCCGCCAGTTGATGTCGACGCCGATTTGGTCCTGCACCTCGGCAATGGCAAGCTCCAGCCGCGCCTTGCCGAGATAGCACCAGGGGCAGACGACATCCGAGACGACGTCGATGGCGATACGCTCCATGATGATTTTCCTTATTCTCTGCGTCTCAGAACGGAGACATTCAGCCGGCCCGATTCGGCTCTTCTTACTGCACGCTCGTATCCCACCATACCGGCAGCTGATAGCCATTGAGCGGCACGCTCTCGGGATGGCCGATGCGCTTGCTGCGTGCCAGCCATTGCTGGTCTATATGGTAGAGCGGCAGCACGTAATGGCCGGAAAGCAGCAGCCGGTCATAGGAGCGCACCGCCGCGGTGAAATCCTCGGCGGAGCGCGCCCTGAGCAGATGGTCGATCAGCGTGTCGATATCGGGATCGGCGACACCGGCGAAACTGTCGGTGCCTTCGCGGGTCTTGGCGGCGGAAGACCAACGGCCGAGCTGTTCGTTTCCAGGCGATAGCGACGAAGTGTAGGACTTCATGATCATGTCGTAGTCGAAGCTGTTCGTCCGGCTCTGATACTGCGAATCGTCGACGGTGCGGATCGAAGCGGCAATGCCGATCGTCTGCAGCGATCGCTGATAGGCGACGGCGAGCTTCTCCTGGTCGGCATTTTGCGTCATGATTTCAAAGGCGAGCTGGCGGCCGGAGGCATCCACCATCTTGCCGCCCTGGATCGCATAGCCGCCCTCTTTCAACAATCCAACAGCCTGTTTCAGCACATTGCGGTCGCGGCCGGAGCCATCGGTGACCGGCAGCTTGTAGGTGCCGTCGAGAATGTCGGGCGCGATTTTGCTTTTGATCGGCCCGAGCAGGGCAAGCTCGGCGGCATTGACGGGTACGCCGAAGCTCGACAGCTCGGAATTCTGCCAGAAGCTCTGGGTGCGCTTGTAGGCGCCGGAATAAAGGTTCTTGTTCGCCCATTCGAAATCGAACACCAGCGACAGGCCTTCCCGCACCTTGAGATCGGCAAAGATCGACCGGCGCGTGTTGAACACGAAGCCGAGCATGCCGCTCGGCAGTTTCGGCGTGAACGTGTCCTTGAGGACAGAGCCCGAGGTGGCCGCGGGGAAATCATAGGCATTGGTCCAATGGCCGGGATTGCCGTCGGGATAGACGTCGACATCGCCCTTCTTGAAGGCCTCGAATAGCGTCGTATCCTGCAGGAAATACTGGACGGTGATCGTGTCGTAATTGTCGGTGCCGACCTTGGCGGGAATGTCCTTGCCCCAGTAATTCGGATCACGCTCATAGGTGATGCTCTCGCCGGGCTTCACCGTTTTCACCTTGTAGGGACCGGAGCCGATCGGCGGCGTCAGCGACGAACGGTCGAAGGTTTCCGGATCGATCGCATGTTTCGGCAGAACCGGGAAAAGGCCGAAGATCAAAGGCGTCTCTCGGTCGGCCTTGTCGTTGAAGGTGAAGCGCACGCTGTGTTCGCCGACCTTCTCCATCTTGGCGACGACGTTGAGGCGGTTGGCGAAGGGCACGCGGCCCTTGTCGCGCATCAGTTCGAAGGTGAACATCACGTCCTCAGGCGTCACCGGCTGGCCATCGGCCCATTTCGCCTTCGGATTGAGGTTGAACTGGATGAAGCTCCTGTCGTCGTCCCATTCGACCGTCTCGGCCAGCAGGCCGTAGAGCGTGAACGGCTCGTCCCTGGAGCGCTGCATCAGCGATTCGTAGACGAGATTGCCATATTCCGGATCCCACATTCCGCGCGCCGTCGTGCGCATGCTCTTCAGGATAAACGGGTTGAGGCTGTCGAAGGTGCCGACGACGCCGTAGGTGATCTTGCCGCCCTTTTTCACATCAGGATTAACGTAAGGGAAGTGTTTGTAATCCGCCGGCAAAGCCGGCTCGCCGTGCATCGCGATGCCATGCAGCGGCTCGGCGGCGACAGCGCCGCACAGCAGCGACAGGACGAGGGGGACGACGATCCGGAGCATTCGGCAATCCTTGAGACCACGAAAACGGGCATGATTCACCGCGGAGATTATCATGGGGTCGAGCGATTCCAACACGGAGCGCCGATTTCTTTGGCATCGCGACGAAATGCTCCTCAAATTGCCAAAGAAATGCTGGATATCTTGAACGCCGCGATGTAACAGGTGAACCCGAAGTTTCGGGGTCATGCATTTGCCTTATTTTTTTAAGAGGTGAGTGCCGAACGACCCGAGGTTGGGGCGGCAAGTCGCTGTCCTGAACGGATATCAGGAGACGGAATTCGTTATGATGTTCAAGTCTGAAAAGAAAATGCGGGCAGCGCTGTCCGTTCTGGCAGTGATGTTCGGCGCCGCTTCGGCTCCGGTCTCCTCCTTCGCCCAGGAAGCCGCGGCTCCTGCCGATGGCCAGGCGCAGGCCGCCGGCGCGCCGAAGCTCGGCTGGTACAAGACCTGCAGCAAGCAGGAAGACAACGACATCTGTGTTGTCCAGAACCTGATTCTCGCCAATGGCGGCCAACTCGTCACGGCCGTCGGCCTGATCTCGGTTTCCGGCAAGATCAACCGCAAGCTCCTGCAGGTCTCGGTTCCCACGGCACGCCTGATCCCCCCGGGCGTCATCATGCAGATCGACGGCGGCAAGGGCCAGAAGCTCGACTACGCCGTCTGCCTGCCGGACAAGTGCACGGCCGAAGTTCCGCTGACCGACGCGATGATCGCCAGCCTGAAGAAGGGCAGCGACGTGATCTTCACCTCGATCAACTTCCGTCGCGCCCCGAACCCGATCAAGATCTCGCTCGAAGGTTTCACCGGCGCTTATGACGGCGAACCGGTTTCCGAAAACAAGCTCGCCGCAAGTCAGCGCAGTTTGCAGGAAGGCATGCAGAAGAAGGCCGAAGAAGCCCGCAAGAAGCTGGAAGACGCCCAGAAGGCAGCCAAGGCGCAGTAATCCTGCCGCCATACTGAATAGAAACCCGGCTTCAAGCCGGGTTTTTTGTGCGCAAGGAAAAGGCCTCGTCGGGAACGAGGCCTTGAATGATGCTGCGGTCAGACCGAGTTTAGTGGGCGAAGCTCATCTTGGGTTTGAACTGCCCTGACGGGGCCTGATCGAAAATCTGGTAGATCTGCGGGTTGCGAAGCGGCGTGCCGCTTTCATCGTTCATCAGATTCTGCTCGGAGACATAAGCGACATATTCGCTTTCTTCATTTTCCGCGAGCAGGTGATAGAAGGGCTGGTCCCTGCTTGGGCGCACCTCGGCCGGAATGGAATTCCACCATTCCTCCGTATTCGCGAACTCCGGATCAACGTCGAAGATGACGCCGCGAAACGGGAAAACCTTGTGCCGGACCACTTCGCCGATACTGAACTTTGCTACTCTTTCTTTCATGGTACGACTTCCTTTCATCACCAAATTTGGTGATTGGTGCCGCGCAAATCAAGATTTTTGCGCAAGCTCGTCACATGAACGTCATATCCTCCTCCTGCATAATTCCTTAGATCGGCATCGATTTAAGGATGAAATTATGCAGCATTTCAAAGTGTTACAGCGTCTTTGTGCGTCTGAAAAGACGCGCGGCGCTGTGATGGCGTCCATGACCCTGGGAGGTGAAAGCCCCGGCGAACCGGGACTTTCCGTGTTCAGGCCAATCAGGCCGAATAGTACATGTCGTATTCGACAGGATGCGGCGTCATTTCGAAACGCATCACCTCAGCCATCTTCAGCTCGATGAAGGCATCGATCTGGTCGTCGTCGAACACGCCGCCGGCCGTCAGGAACTTGCGGTCCTTGTCGAGGCTTTCGAGTGCTTCGCGCAACGAGCCGCAGACGGTCGGGATCTTCTTCAATTCCTTCGGCGGCAGGTCGTAGAGATCCTTGTCCATGGCCTTGCCGGGATGGATCTTGTTCTTGATGCCGTCGAGGCCGGCCATCAGCATGGCGGCAAAGGCGAGATAGGGGTTGGCGGTCGGATCCGGGAAACGGACTTCGACGCGCTTTGCTTTCGGGTTGGTGCCGAACGGAATGCGGCAGGACGCCGAGCGGTTGCGAGCGGAGTATGCCAGCAGAACCGGTGCTTCGTAGCCCGGGACGAGACGCTTGTAGGAGTTCGTTGACGGATTGGTGAAGGCGTTGATCGCCTTGGCATGCTTGATGATGCCGCCGATGTAGTAGAGGCAGCTCTCGGAAAGACCGGCATATTCATCGCCTGCAAAGGTCGGCTTGCCGCCCTTCCAGATCGACTGGTGCACGTGCATGCCCGAGCCGTTGTCGCCGAAGATCGGCTTCGGCATGAAGGTTGCCGTCTTGCCATAGGCATTCGCCACCTGATGCACGACGTATTTGTAGATCTGCATCTTGTCGGCGTTGCGCACCAGCGTATCGAACTTGATGCCGAGTTCGTGCTGGGCGGCGGCGACTTCATGGTGATGCTTTTCGACGACGACGCCCATCTCGGAGAGAACCGTCAGCATTTCCGAACGCATGTCCTGGGCGCTGTCGACCGGCGGAACCGGGAAATAGCCGCCCTTGACGCGCGGGCGATGGCCGAGGTTGCCGGTTTCGTAGTCGGTGTCGTCGTTCGACGGCAGTTCGGTCGAATCGAGCTTGAAGCCGGTGTTGTAAGGATCGGCCTTGTACTTGACGTCGTCGAAGACGAAGAATTCCGCTTCCGGGCCGACGAAGATCGTGTCGCCGATGCCGGATGCCTTGAGATAGGCTTCGGCCTTCTTGGCAGTGCCGCGCGGATCGCGGTTATAGGCCTCGCCGGAAACCGGATCGAGAATATCGCAGACGATGACCATGGTCGACTGTGCGAAGAACGGGTCCATATGCACCGTCTCGGTATCGGGCATCAGCACCATGTCGGACTCGTTGATGGCCTTCCAGCCGCCGATCGAGGAGCCATCGAACATCACGCCGTCAGCGAACATGTCCTCGTCGACGCAGACAACGTCCATCGTCACATGCTGTAGCTTGCCCTTCGGGTCGGTGAAGCGCAGATCGACGAACTTCACGTCGTTCTCCTTGATCTGCTTCAGAATTTCGCTTGCGGTCGCCATTAAATACCTTCCTCCGATTTGCGATGACAATACATGGCTGCGCTGACCGTATCGAACTTTGCGCGCCAGGCAAAGTGGGTCAGATGGCGTCGATGCCGGTCTCGCCGGTACGAATGCGGATGACCTCTTCGACGTTGGAGACGAAGATTTTTCCGTCGCCGATGCGGCCGGTCTGCGCCGCCTTGCGGATCGCGTCGATGACCGCCTCCGCGTTCTCGTCGGCCAGCACGACCTCGACTTTTACCTTCGGCAGAAAATCGACGACGTATTCGGCTCCGCGGTAAAGTTCCGTGTGACCCTTCTGACGGCCGAAACCCTTGGCTTCTGTGACCGTGATACCTTGCAGGCCGACTTCCTGAAGGGCTTCCTTCACTTCGTCCAGCTTGAAAGGCTTAATGATCGCTTCGATCTTTTTCATGAGAAAATGTCTCTCCGCTTCTCCCGTTATGGCAGGAATTTTCCCGCTCGCCGGATATGATGCAGATATCGTGCCAGTTTGAAATCCATCTTCTTAAAAAAATACGAGGATTTTGCCGAAACCGCCGCATTTGTGGGGATTTTGATGACGGTTTGGCGGCAAACCAGCGGGAAAACTCGGTCCTTCGATCAAAATCATATCGAAAATCGAAAAAGACATGAGTTTAAGGAGTCGCGCAACTATGTCTTAGTGGGGTGAAAATATAGGCAATTGCACAAAATAGGCTCTTTTCTTTGGTGTTTCAGGCGGTTGTTTTTTAGGCGTTTTTTGATTGAATAGGCCGATGAGCCATGAACTGTCCGATCTTCTTCTCACGCCTGCCGAGATGGCCGCGGTTGACGCTGCCGCTGCCGCATCCGGCATCGATTCCTTCGCTTTGATGGAAAGGGCAGGGGCGGCGGTCGCGGCGGCTGCCTTGCGCCTTCATCCCGGAGCTTTGCGCTTCGTCGTGCTTTGCGGGCCCGGTAACAATGGCGGCGACGCCTACGTCGCGGCAAGACATCTGCGGGAGAGCGGGGCGACGGTGGCGCTCTTCCATCTCAGCGACCCCGCCAGGCTAAAGGGCGATGCGGCTCGCGCGAGAGCCGGATGCGCGATCCAGGGGGAACAGCTCCACCTCTATAATCCCGAAACCGGCGACGTCGTCATCGATGGCCTGTTCGGTGCAGGGCTCGGCCGTGAAGTGCCGGCCGATGTCCGCACGGTCATAGAGTGCGTCGCCGAGGCAGGTCTTCCCGTGCTTGCCATCGATCTGCCCTCCGGACTGGATGGCCGCACCGGCAGGGTGTTGGGGGCCGCCTTCCGGGCCTGCAACACCATCACCTTCATGACGCGCAAACCCGGCCATCTCCTGATGCCGGGCAGGGAGCTTTGCGGCGAGTTGGAGGTTTTCGATATCGGCATTCCCGCCCGCATCGTCAGGGCTGCGGCGGGCGGCGTCATCGCCGAGAACAGGCCGGATGCCTGGAAGGGTGTGCTGCCGGCCGAGCAGTTGGAAACCCACAAATACAAGCGCGGTCATCTGGTCGTCTTCTCAGGCGAGGCCGACAAGACGGGGGCCGCGCGCATGTCGGCGATCTCCGGCCTGAAGGCCGGCGCTGGCCTGGTGACGATCGCAGCCCCGCGCGCGGCGATGGCCGCCAATGCTGCGCATCTCACCGCCGTCATGCTGCACGCAATCGACGACGCGGCCGACCTCGACGATTGGCTCGCCGACAAGCGGTTGCAAAGCTTCGTTCTAGGCCCCGGCTTCGGCATCGGCGTCAGAGCGCGCGGCTTTGTCTCGGCCCTTGCCGAGCGCCATCTCGTGCTCGACGCCGACGGCATCTCCTCGTTCAAGGAAGACCCACAGCAGCTGTTTGATCTTTTCCGGGGTGAGCCGCGCTTGGTGCTGACGCCGCACGAGGGCGAGTTCGCCCGGCTCTTTCCCGATATTGCCGGCGACGATGGGCTCGGGAAGGTTGATAAATCAGTGGCCGCTGCCCGCCTCGCCAATGCCGCGATCGTCTACAAAGGCGCCGATACCGTCATTGCCGCGCCGGACGGACGTGCGCTCATCAATACCAACGCGCCGGTCTGGCTTGCCACCGCCGGTTCCGGCGACGTGCTCGCCGGCATCATCGGCGGATTGCTCGCCCAGGGCCTGCCGGCCTTCGAGGCCGCGGCCGCCGGCGTCTGGCTGCACGGAGAGGCCGGCCAACGCGCCGGCAAGGGCCTGACGGCGGAGGAGCTCGCGACCCACGTCTCGCCGCTTTAACCCGCTCGATGCTTCAGCTTCGAGCCGCCGATGCTTCAGCTTCGAGCCGCCGATGCTTATGTCTTTAGCGCAAATCTCAGCCCGGCCTATTTTGCCAGCGCCTGCTGCAGGGCGATTGCCCCATGCGGCGCATTGACCTTGCCCTCGTGGATCATGAAGGCGAAGACGTCGCGTGGCTCGGCCTTCACCTTGCGATCCCCATCGATCAGCGGCAGATCGTCCGGGACCTTGCCCTCCGCCCAGGTCTCCAGTCGGCTTGCCCAGGCCTTCAGGTCCTTATCAGGATAGCAGGTCGGGATATCGTCCGATCCCTTTTGCAGCCTGGCATAGACGAAGTCGGCCGTGACATCGGCGATCATCGGATATTCGAAATGTTCGGCGCAGACCGGCGCCACGCCGTATTTCGCCAGCAGCGCCACGAATTCCGGCACTTTGAAGGAATCGTGCCGCACCTCGACCACGTGGCGGAGCGCCAGCCCGTCCTGCTTTGCCGGCAGCTGCTTCAGGAAGGCCTCGAAATCTTCCGGATCGAACTTCTTCGTCGGTGCGAACTGCCAGAGCAGCGGCCCGAGATGATCGCCGAGTTCGCTGATGCCCGAGGACAGGAAGCGTTCCATCGATTCACCGGCTTCGGCAAGCACCCGCCGGTTGGTGACGAAACGCGTCGCCTTTAGCGAGAAGATGAAACCGTCGGGTACGTCGGCCGCCCATTTGGCGAAAACCGCCGGCTTCTGCGTGCTGTAATAGGTACCGTTAACCTCGATAACCTTCAGCTGGCGGCTGGCATAATTCAGCTCGTCCTTCTGTTTCAGGTCATCGGGAAAGAAATGCCCGCGCCAGGGCTCGAAGGTCCAGCCGCCGATGCCGGTGCGGATAGTGCCGGATTTGGTCATGTCGTCCTCCCTGTTTGCAGCCGTTCAGGCCGCATCGATCTGTTTCGCCATGTCGACGAGCGTCCATCCTGGCCGATATGGGTTCGGCCGGCGACCCGTTTCGTGAAATCCGACGGCGCGATAAAGGGCGATGTTCCGCTCCATCAGCGCATTGGTGTAGAGCCGGATTTCCGGCTTTGCCCACTCGCGCGCCTTGCCCTCCAGCCACCTGAGCATCGCCAGACCATGTCCGGCCCCCTGAAAGGCCGGCGAGACCGCGATGCTGAACAGCATGAGGTGATCGGAATGCCGCTCGACAACCATCAGCCCCGCGGTTTCGCCGCCGACCTCGCGGAGCCAGACCTCGCCGCGTTCGATGCGAGGCGCGTAATCCTCCGTCATCAGGATCGGCGGAGCGCCGAACAGTTCGGTATAGGGCCGATAGGCGGCTGCTGTCAGCGTCGTGATCCTTTCCAGATCTTCGGGCGACGCCGGCCGCATCGTCATTCCGCCGCAGCCGCCCTCTTCGCCGGCCGCCGTTCCAGCAATTCCTTGAGGAAGTGCCCGGTATAGGAGCGCTTCTCCTTGACGATCGCCTCGGGCGTGCCGAAAGCCACAATCTCGCCGCCGCCATCACCGCCTTCGGGACCGAAATCGAGCACCCAGTCGGCCGTCTTGATGACTTCGAGATTGTGCTCGATCACCACCACGGAATTGCCCTGGTTGACCAGTTCGTGCAGCATTTCAAGCAGCTTGGCGACGTCGTGGAAATGCAGGCCGGTCGTCGGTTCGTCGAGAATGTAGAGCGTGCGCCCCGTCGAGCGTTTCGACAGCTCCTTGGCCAGCTTGACGCGCTGTGCCTCGCCGCCCGACAGCGTATTGGCCTGCTGGCCGACCTTGATGTAACCGAGGCCGACATCCTTCAGCGACTGCAGCTTGTCGCGCACGGCCGGCACCGCCGCGAAGAAGTCGACGCCTTCCTCCACCGTCATGTCGAGCACGTCGGCGATCGACTTCTGCTTGAAGGTGACATCGAGTGTCTCGCGATTGTAGCGCTTGCCGTGGCAGACGTCGCAGGTGACGTAGACATCGGGCAGGAAGTGCATCTCGATCTTGATGACGCCGTCGCCCTGGCAGGCCTCGCAACGCCCGCCCTTGACGTTGAAGGAGAAACGCCCCGGCTGGTAGCCGCGCGCTTTTGCCTCCGGCAGGCCGGCGAACCAATCGCGGATCGGCGTGAACGCGCCGGTATAGGTCGCCGGGTTCGAGCGCGGCGTGCGGCCGATCGGCGACTGGTCGATGTCGATCACCTTGTCGATATGCTCGAAGCCGTCAATGCGGTCGTGATCGGCCGGGTTTTCGCGCGCGCCCATGACGCGGCGCGCTGCCGATTTATACAGCGTCTCGATCAGGAAGGTGGATTTGCCGCCGCCGGAAACGCCGGTCACCGCCGTGAACACCCCGAGCGGGATTGCCGCCGTGACGTTCTTCAGATTGTTGCCGCGGGCGCCGACCACCTTGATCTCGCGGCCCTTCTTCTGTCTGCGGCGCTCGTTGGGAACGGGAACGCCGAGTTCGCCCGAGAGATATTTTCCGGTCAGCGACTTCGGATTGTCCATGATATCCTGCGGCGTGCCGTGGGCGATGACCTCGCCGCCATGAATGCCGGCGGCCGGGCCGATATCGACCACGTCGTCGGCCGTCATGATCGCATCCTCGTCATGTTCGACGACGATGACGGTGTTGCCGATGTCGCGCAGGTGCTTCAGCGTGTCGAGCAGCCGGGCATTGTCGCGCTGATGCAGGCCGATCGAAGGCTCGTCGAGCACATAGAGCACGCCGGTCAGCCCCGAGCCGATCTGCGAGGCCAGCCGGATGCGCTGGCTTTCGCCGCCCGACAGCGTGCCGGAATTGCGCGACAGGCTGAGATATTCCAGGCCGACATCGTTGAGGAAACGCAGCCGGTCGCGGATTTCCTTGAGGATGCGCACGGCAATCTCGTTCTGCTTGGCGTTGAAGCTGGCCGGCAGCGTCTCGAACCAGTCGCGGGCGACGCGGATCGACATGGCAGTCACTTCGCCGATATGCAGCGTGGCGATCTTCACCGCGAGCGCTTCCGGCTTCAGGCGGAAGCCGTTGCAGGAAGGGCAGGGTGCTGCCGACATGAAGCGCTCGATGTCCTCACGCGCCCAGGCGGAATCGGTCTCCTTCCAGCGCCGCTCGAGATTGGTGATGATGCCCTCGAAATTCTTCTGCGTCGTATAGGAGCGGGCGCCGTCGGCATAATGGAATTCGATCTTGTCGTCGGTGCCGTTGAGAATGACGTCCTTGGCCTCGTCGGAAAGATCGTTCCAGCGGGTGCCGAGCTTGAAGCCGTAATGTTTGCCCAGCGCTTCCAGCGTCTGATTGTAATAGGGCGAGGTCGACTTGGCCCAGGGCGCGATCGCCCCGTCGCGCAGCGTCCGTTCCGGCTCGGGCACGATCAGGTCGCGATCGATCTTCTGCTGGGCGCCGAGGCCGTCGCAGGTCGGGCAGGCGCCGAAGGGATTGTTGAAGGAGAACAGTCGCGGCTCGATCTCCGGAATGGTGAAGCCGGAAACCGGGCAGGCGAATTTTTCCGAAAACAGCACGCGCTCATGCGTCTCGTTGAGCGACTTGTTGGCCGAACCGCCGGCCGAGGTCTCTTCCAGCGGCAGCGGCTTGTCGGCGAATTCGGCGACCGCCAGCCCGTCGGCGAGCTTCAGGCAGGTTTCCAGGCTGTCGGCTAGGCGGGCCGAGACATCCGAGCGCACGACGATGCGGTCGACCACCACGTCGATGTCGTGCTTGTATTTCTTGTCGAGCACCGGCGCCTCGGCAATCTCGTAGAACTGGCCGTCGACCTTGACGCGCTGGAAGCCCTTCTTCATCAGCTCCGCCAGTTCCTTCTTGTATTCGCCCTTGCGCCCGCGCACGAGCGGCGCGAGAATATAAAGACGGGTGCCTTCGCCGAAATCGAGCACGCGGTCGACCATCTGGCTGACGGTCTGGCTTTCGATCGGCAGGCCGGTCGCCGGTGAATAGGGCACGCCGACGCGGGCAAAGAGCAACCGCATATAGTCGTAGATCTCGGTCACGGTGCCGACCGTCGAGCGCGGGTTGCGCGAGGTGGTTTTCTGCTCGATCGAGATCGCCGGCGACAGTCCGTCGATCTGGTCGACGTCGGGCTTCTGCATCATCTCGAGAAACTGCCGGGCATAGGCCGAGAGGCTCTCGACATAGCGCCGCTGGCCCTCGGCATAGATCGTGTCGAAGGCAAGCGAGGATTTGCCGGAGCCCGAAAGCCCGGTCATGACGATCAGCTTATTGCGCGGCAGATCGAGATCGATGCCTTTGAGATTATGCTCGCGCGCGCCGCGGATGGAGATCGTCTTCAGTTCGCTCATCGTCTCAGCTTGGTCCTTTGGGATAACAGCCCTTATTTAGTGATGCCGAACGGCGAGTCGAGGCTGAATGTCCGCAACACTGAAGGTTTTCGATTCTGTTGACAGGATCATACGGATAAACTAGAACAAAGAAAGAACAAAAATCCTGATGGATGCATGCGGTGTTCTGACGGAGAAATATGTGGATTAAGTGCCGCCCATGCGCATCGGCGGTCGTTGATGGTTTAAGGTGCGCCGATCGATTGAAACGCCGCCGGGCAGGGCGGCAGGTAGGGTGAGAGCATGGCTGGTAGCGTAAACAAGGTAATTCTGATCGGAAATGTCGGTGCGGACCCGGAAATCCGCCGCACCCAGGATGGCCGGCCGATCGCCAATCTTCGTATTGCGACCTCGGAGACCTGGCGCGACCGCAATTCCGGCGAGCGTCGTGAAAAGACCGAATGGCACACTGTCGTCGTCTTTAACGAGGGCCTGTGCAAGGTCGTCGAGCAATATGTGAAGAAGGGCGCCAAGCTCTATATCGAAGGCCAGTTGCAGACCCGTAAGTGGCAGGACCAGCAGGGACAGGACCGCTACTCGACGGAAGTGGTGCTGCAGGGCTTCGGTTCGACGCTGACCATGCTCGACGGCCGCGGTGAAGGCGGCGGTGCAAGCTCCGGTGGCGGCCGTGGCGGCAGCAGCAGCAATGATTATGGCGACGACTACGGCGCCCCGGCTCCCTCATCATCGCCAAGCCGCGGCGGTGGCGGCGGTGGCAACTTCTCGCGGGATCTCGACGACGACATCCCGTTCTGATCGGCCGTTCGTGGTTTATGATTTATCCGAGAGCATGACGTCTTTAACGGCGTCATGCTCTTTTTCTTTGATCTCGCGGCGGATGCCGTTTTCAGTGCGGCGTTGCGCTGATCAGATTGAACGCCGATTTCGCCCCGTCGACGACGAACTGTGCGGCAAGGGCCGCGAGGATAACGCCGAGAAGCCGCGTCAGAATTGCCCGGCCGGTGACGCCGAGGAAACGGTCCAGCCGTTCGGCGATCAGCAGCATTAGGAAGGTCAGCAGCAGATTGGCGGCAATGACGCCGATCAGTTGGGCTTTCCCGATGGAGGTGGCGAGCGTGCCGGCAAGCAGGATCGTCGCCGAGATGGCGCCCGGGCCGGCAATCAGCGGCAAGGCTAGCGGGAAGACGGCGATATTCTCGATGTGATCCTTGGTGATGGCCGCTTCGGTGGCCTTCTCCTTGCGTTCCTGGCGTCTTTCGAAGACCATCTCGAAGGCGATCCAGAACAGCAGCAGACCGCCGGCGATGCGGAAGGCGCCGATCGAAATCCCGAGCACGCCGAGTACGCCGGCCCCAAACAGCGCGAAGACGGCGAGGATGATGAAGGCGATAACCGAGCCGCGCAGCGCCACCTGCGTGCGCTGGGCGCGGCTCATGCCCATCGTCAGCCCCAGGAAGATCGGTGCGAGCCCCGGCGGATCGATGGTGACCAGCAGCGTCGTGAAGGCGTTGATCAATTGGTCGGCGCTTGCCATCGTCTCTCCGGAACCCCATATAGTCGGGTGGTTTTTATGCGTGGTTTTATGATTGTGAAGCGGCGATTCCGATTTGGCAAATATCCCGCGGCGGCCCGCGGCGGATTTGTCCGGTTCGGCCGCGCAACTTGCATGTTTTACCCTCTTTAAGCCGCAAAAGCCTGTTCAAAACGCCCGGTGAAATTGGCGCTGCAACGGGCTTTCCGCTATAAATCTTCAAGTGATTCTAGAAGAGATCGTGATCTGTTTTGACTGAGCAAACACCCCCCGGCGGCGGGAAGCTCCCGCCAGGCATCGAGCCCATCTCCATCATGGAGGAAATGCAGCGGTCGTATCTCGATTACGCCATGAGCGTCATCGTTAGCCGCGCGCTGCCCGACGTGCGCGACGGCCTGAAGCCCGTGCACCGGCGCATCCTCTACGGCATGTCCGAGCTTGGCATCGACTGGAACAAGAAATACGTCAAATGCGCCCGCGTCACCGGTGACGTGATGGGTAAATTCCATCCGCACGGCAATTCCGCGATCTATGATGCGCTCGCCCGTATGGCGCAGCCCTGGTCGCTGCGTCTGCCGCTGATCGACGGCCAAGGCAATTTCGGCTCGGTTGATGGTGACCCGCCGGCGGCCGAACGGTACACCGAATGCCGCCTCGAAAAGGCTGCCCATTCGCTGCTCGACGATCTCGACAAGGAAACCGTCGATTTCCGCGACAACTATGACGGTACGCTCTCCGAGCCGGTTGTGGTGCCGGCCAAATTCCCGAACCTGCTCGTCAATGGCGCAGGCGGCATCGCCGTCGGCATGGCGACCAACATCCCGCCGCATAATCTCTCCGAAGTCATCGACGGCTGCATCGCGCTGATCGACGATCCGGCAATCGAGCTGCAGGATCTGATCCAGATCATTCCCGGCCCCGATTTCCCGACGGGTGCGAAGATCCTCGGCCGTGCCGGCATTCGCTCCGCCTATGAGACTGGCCGCGGCTCGGTCATCATGCGCGGCGTCGCCGCCATCGAGCCAATGCGCGGTGACCGCGAGCAGATCATCATCACCGAGATTCCCTACCAGGTGAACAAGGCGACGATGATCGAAAAGATGGCCGAGTTGGTGCGCGACAAGCGCATCGAAGGCATCTCCGACCTGCGCGACGAATCCGACCGCCAGGGTTATCGCGTCGTCGTCGAATTGAAGCGCGACGCCAATGCCGAGGTCATCCTCAATCAGCTTTATCGCTATACGCCGCTGCAGACGTCCTTCGGCTGCAACATGGTGGCGCTGAACGGCGGCAAGCCGGAACAGCTGACCCTTCTCGACATGCTGCGCGCCTTCGTCTCCTTCCGCGAAGAAGTTGTTAGCCGGAGAACAAAATTCCTGCTGCGCAAAGCGCGCGACCGCGCCCATGTGTTGGTCGGTCTCGCGATTGCCGTCGCCAATATCGACGAAGTCATTCGCGTCATCCGCCAGGCGCCCGATCCGCAGTCGGCCCGCGAAGAATTGATGACCCGCCGCTGGCCGGCCGAAGATGTCGAAAGCCTGATCCGTCTGATCGACGATCCGCGCCATCGCATCAACGAGGACCTGACCTACAATCTCTCCGAAGAGCAGGCCCGCGCCATCCTCGAACTGCGCCTTGCCCGCCTGACGGCCCTTGGCCGCGACGAAATCGGCGACGAACTCAACAAAATCGGTGAGGAGATCAAGGATTACCTCGATATTCTCTCCTCGCGCGTCCGCATCCAGACCATCGTCAAGGACGAACTCCTCGCTGTCCGCAATGAATTCGGCACGCCGCGCCGCACCGAGATCATCGATGGCGGCCTCGAAATGGACGACGAGGATCTGATTGCTCGTGAAGACATGGTCGTCACCGTCTCGCATCTGGGCTATATCAAGCGCGTGCCGCTGACCACCTATCGTGCCCAGCGCCGCGGCGGCAAGGGCCGCTCCGGCATGACCACCCGCGACCAGGATTTCGTTAGCCGGCTATTTGTAGTCAATACGCATACGCCGGTTCTGTTCTTCTCCTCGCGCGGCATCGTCTATAAGGAGAAGGTCTGGCGCCTGCCGATCGGCACGCCGACCTCGCGCGGCAAGGCGCTGATCAATATGCTGCCGCTTGCACCCGGCGAGCGCATCACTACCATCCTGCCCTTGCCCGAGGACGAGGAGAGCTGGGACAATCTCGACGTGATGTTCTCGACGACGCGCGGCACGGTTCGCCGCAACAAGCTGTCGGACTTCGTCCAGGTCAACCGCAATGGCAAGATTGCCATGAAGCTCGAGGAGGAGGGCGACGAAATCCTCTCCGTCGAGACCTGTACCGAAAATGACGACGTGCTGCTGACGACCGCGCTCGGCCAGTGCATCCGCTTCTCCGTCGACGACGTCCGCGTTTTCGCCGGCCGCAACTCGATCGGCGTGCGCGGCATCAGCCTTGCCGGCGGCGACCGCATCATCTCGATGACCATCGTCCGCCATGTCAATGCCGAGCCGTGGGAGCGCGCCGCCTACCTGAAGCGCGCCGCCAACGATCGGCGTCTGACAACGGGTGAGGCCGAGGAGATCGCGCTGGTCGGTGAGGAAGTCACCGAGGAGGGACAACTGAGTGACGAGCGTTACGAAGAGCTGAAACAGCTTGAGCAGTACGTTCTCACCGTCTCCGAAAAGGGCTTCGGCAAGCGTTCGTCGTCCTACGATTTCCGCATCTCCGGCCGCGGCGGCAAGGGCATTCGCGCCACCGATACGTCGAAAACCGGCGAGATCGGCGAACTGGTCGCGGCATTCCCCATCGAGGACGGCGACCAGATCATGCTGGTTTCCGATGGCGGCCAGCTGATCCGCGTGCCGGTCGGCGGCATCCGCATCGCCAGCCGCGCCACCAAGGGCGTCACCATCTTCTCGACGGCCAAGGACGAGAAGGTCGTTTCGGTCGAGCGCATCAGCGAGCCGGAGGAGGACGAGACGGAGGAGGCCGTCGAGGTCGCCGACGGCGCCGCTATTACCGACGAAGATGCTGCGGGCGAAGCGCCGATTGCCGATGGCGATCCGGGGCCCGCCGAGGAATGATCAGATGAACGGGGCGGCTTCAAGCCGCCCTTTTCTTTTCAGTCCGGGGAATGGTTTAAAGCCACGCCCAAAGAAAAAGCCGGACGCTGGGTGCATCCGGCTTTGAATGGCCTTAGGCGACGGAAGGGTGCCGCTCAAGGTGGGGAAGAGGGAAGTAAAAAAGGAAAGTCAGAACGCTCTATGTTTTTCGTTCAGCGCCTTTACCTCTTCGCCTTCGCGCCGGAGCGCTGATATCGTCGAGGTTACTGACACGATGAACATGACGCTGATAAGGGCCGTGAGCACTGTCAAGATCGTGAACATAGGCATTCCTTTCCTGGGGAGTTGCGTTCCCGCCCCTCAGTACTGGCCCAGTACGGCCGTCCGGGCCGAAGCATAGGGACCATAAACCTTGGACGTATCAATCTTCTGATCATAGAGAGCGACAGTTGCAGTCAGCATGCCCGTGACCATTACCATCCAGAGCACGTTAATCATCGTAATCTTGCCGGGCATCTTTAGTCCTTCCTGCCGCGATAATCGCATCTATGTGTCGGTTGAATGAACGCATCCGTTTTAAAATGGTTCCGCCGGATGTTGACGGGTGTTTACCAACGCCGATCTGAAGCCTCCTTGAATGTCTCGTTCATCTGGCGTTCAGATTCGAACGTCGTTTTTCGCGCAGCCGGCCTTGAGCGCGCACGATCGCCGCATGCTCGGCAAGCGCCGGCCGCACCCAGCTCACCTCGTAGCGATCGGCGAAATAGCCATAGGCCAGCTCGGCGGCGAGGGAGGAAACGACGGCAAGTGCAACGAGCACGATCAGCATGGACTTGGTCTTTCGAGGGGGCGCCGGATGCCGGAATGGCATCGGCTGTCTTGATGATTTGAGTTAAGCAGATCCCGTCTGAAACCGCCTTGAACGGGCCGTTCAACCGTCCGGGACGATTGGCCAAATCACTTGCGGCAAGGCGGCATCCGTGACAAAAGGCGTCAAACCAACGGTCGGGCCAGATGACGACAGCTTTTTATCCGGGGTCCTTCGACCCGATCACCAATGGGCATGTGGATGTTCTGGTCCAGGCGCTGAACGTCGCCGAAAAGGTGATCGTCGCGATCGGCATCCATCCCGGCAAGGCGCCGCTCTTTTCCTTCGAGGAGAGAGCCGAACTGATCCGCCGTTCCCTGGCGCAAGCGCTGCCCGGCAAGACCGGCGACATCGACGTCGTCGCCTTCGACAATCTGGTTGTCGATGCCGCCCGCAGCCATGGCGCCACGCTTCTGATCCGCGGTCTTCGCGACGGCACCGATCTTGATTATGAAATGCAGATGGCCGGCATGAACAGGACGATGGCGCCCGATATCCAGACCATCTTTTTGCCGGCGGGCACGGCCTCGCGGCCCATTACCGCCACATTGGTCCGCCAGATCGCCGCCATGGGCGGCGATGTCAGCGCTTTCGTGCCGGCCGCCGTCTTGCAAGCCCTCACATCCAAGCGCCCAGAATAGCAAGCGCCAAAACCAACAAACGCAAAGACTAGCAAGCGCAAAGACCAGGCGGAACCCGCCGCAACGGAGCCCATATGAAACTGTTTTATCTCGCATTTGCCGGCGTGCTATATCTCGCCTCCTTCGCGGGGGATGCGTTCGCCCAGTCGGCTGATCATTATCTAACCATCCAGCTGAAGAACGGCCCTGTCGTCATCCAGCTGATGCCTGAGGTTGCGCCGAAGCATGTCGCTCAGATCGAGGCGCTGGCCAAGAAGGGCGAATACGACAACGTCGCCTTCCATCGCGTCATCGACGGCTTCATGGCCCAGACCGGCGACGTCAAATACGGCAACATGGAAAAGGGTTTCGATGCGAGCCTCGCCGGCACCGGCTCCTCCGATATGCCTGATATTCCGGCCGAGTTCTCCAAGACCCCGTTCGTGCGCGGCACCGTCGGCATGGCTCGTTCGCAGGATCCGAATTCCGCCAATTCGCAGTTCTTCATCATGTTCGCCGAAGGCTCCTTCCTCAACGGCCAGTACACCGTCGTCGGCAAGGTCGTTTCCGGCATGGAGAATGTCGACAAGATCAAGCGCGGCGAAGGCCAGAACGGCGAAGTCAAAAGCCCCGACCGGATGGTCAAGGTTACCCTGGGCAAGAAGTAAGTTACCAGAGAAACAAGAGGAGAAGACAATGGCCGAGATCAAGGATCCCGAAAACACCGTCATTCTGGAAACCACCAAGGGCAAGATCGTCATCCAGCTTTTGCCGCAGGTCGCCCCGGAGCATGTCGCCCGCATCAAGGAACTCGCCCGCGAGAAGGCCTATGACGGCGTCGTCTTCCACCGCGTCATCCAGGATTTCATGGCCCAGACGGGCGACGTCGAATTTGGCAAGAAAGGTTCGGAAACCTTCAATCCCGGCCGCGCCGGCATGGGCGGCTCCTCCAAGCCGGATCTGAAGGCTGAATTCTCCGCGACGACCCATACGCGCGGCACCTGCTCGATGGCCCGTTCGCAGAACCCGAACTCGGCCAATTCGCAGTTCTTCATCTGCTTCACCGATGCACCCTGGCTGAACAAGCAGTATTCCGTCTGGGGCCAGGTCATCGAAGGCATGGACAACGTCGACAAGATCAAGCGCGGCGAGCCGGTTTCCGATCCGGATTCGATCGTCTCGATGCGGGTTGCCGCCGACGTCTGATTGTGATTTCTGCTGAAACCCGCTCTTGCGCCTAACCGCGTGGGGGCGGGTTTCGCTTTGAAAGTACCCTTATGCGCGTAGACCTTTTCGATTTCGATCTGCCCGATGAACGCATCGCATTGCGGCCCGCCGAGCCGCGCGACAGCGCGCGCCTGCTCGTCGTCAATCCCCACGCGGAAAGCGTGCCTGATGCGGAACGCGTGCTTTCTGATCATCGCGTCGGCGATCTGCCGTCGTTCCTGCGGGCGGGTGATGCGCTGGTCTTCAACGACACCAAGGTCATTCCGGCCC
Organism: Rhizobium sp. NZLR8; assembly: GCF_019685025.1. Taxonomy (NCBI): domain Bacteria; kingdom Pseudomonadati; phylum Pseudomonadota; class Alphaproteobacteria; order Hyphomicrobiales; family Rhizobiaceae; genus Rhizobium; species Rhizobium sp. NZLR8. Next base: position 79,324 of record NZ_JABDVY010000014.1, read on the forward strand.
AGCTCGAGGGCATCCGCCATCGGGACGGCGCCGGCGGCCAGCAGGTGTCGGCAACACTGCACATGCGCGTCGGCCCGAGCCGCTGGAAGGCGTTTGCCAAGCCCGGCAAGCGCATCAAGGAGGGCGACCGCATCGCCTTCGGCCATAGCGGCGAAAGCTGCTTGCTCGGCTCGCTCGACGCCACCGTCGAGGAAAAGGGCGAGGCCGGCGAGGTGACGCTCGCATTTGATCTTTCCGGCCCGGCGCTCGACGAGGCGATTGCCGCCGTCGGTCACATTCCGTTGCCGCCCTATATCGCCGCCAAGCGGCCCGAGGACGAGCGCGACCGCGCGGATTACCAGACGATCTATGCCCGCGAGGAGGGCGCCGTCGCTGCGCCCACCGCCGGCCTGCATTTCACGCCCGGCCTGTTCGAGACGCTCGACAAAGCTGGCATTGAACGCCATTTCGTTACGCTGCATGTCGGCGCCGGCACCTTTCTGCCTGTCAAGGCCGACGATACCGACGACCACCGGATGCATCTGGAAGGCGGCACCGTCAGCGCTGAGACCGCGGCACGGCTGAACGCCGTCAAGGCAAAGGGCGGGCGTATCGTCTGCGTCGGCACCACCTCGCTGCGGCTGATCGAGAGTGCTGCGGAAGAGAGCGGCGAGATCCGCGGCTGGAGCGGCGCCACCGGCATCTTCATCACGCCCGGTTACCGTTTCAAATCGGTCGACATGCTGATGACCAATTTCCATCTGCCGCGCTCGACGCTGTTCATGCTGGTCTCGGCCTTTGCCGGCTTTGAGACCATGCATGCGGCCTACAACCACGCCATTGCGACGGGCTACCGCTTCTACTCTTACGGCGACGCGAGCCTTCTTTTCCGGAAAGACAAATGACAGAGAACTTCCAATTCACACTTGACAAGACCGATGCCGGTGCGCGCCTCGGCGAGATTTCCATGCCGCGCGGCACGATCCGGACGCCGGCCTTCATGCCCGTCGGCACGGTGGGAACCGTCAAGGCGATGTATCTCGACCAGGTGCGCGAAACCGGTGCCGACATCATCCTCGGCAATACCTATCACCTGATGCTGCGCCCCAGCGCCGAGCGCGTCGCCCGCCTCGGCGGTCTGCACAAGCTGATCCGCTGGGAGCACCCGATCCTGACGGATTCCGGCGGCTTCCAGGTCATGTCGCTGTCCGGCCTGCGTAAGCTTGATGAGCAGGGCGTCACCTTCAAATCGCATGTCGACGGCAGCCTGCATCATATGTCGCCGGAACGCTCGATTGAAATCCAGGGGCTGCTCGGCTCGGATATCCAGATGCAACTCGACGAATGTGTGGCGCTGCCGGCCGAGCCGAAGGAGATCGAGCGCGCCATGGAAATGTCGCTGCGCTGGGCCGAGCGCTGCCAGGTCGCCTTCGGCGAACAGCCTGGAAAGGCAATGTTCGGCATCGTCCAGGGCGGCGATATTCCGGCGCTGCGCATCCGTTCGGCTGAGGCGCTGAGCCAACTCGATCTCAAGGGCTATGCCATCGGCGGCCTTGCCGTCGGCGAGCCGCAGGACGTCATGTTGCAGATGCTGGAAACGACGTTGCCGGTACTTCCGGGGGAAAAGCCGCGTTACCTTATGGGCGTCGGCACGCCGGACGATATGCTGAAATCCGTCGCCCGCGGCATCGACATGTTCGATTGTGTCATGCCGACCCGTTCCGGCCGCCATGGCCTGGCCTTTACCCGCCGCGGCAAGGTCAATATCCGCAATGCCCGTCATGCCGAGGATATGCGCCCGCTCGACGAACAGTCGAATTGCCCGGCCTCGCGCGACTATTCGCGCGCCTACCTGCACCATCTCGTCCGCGCCAACGAGGCGCTCGGCGGCATGCTGCTCTCCTGGCACAATCTCGCCTATTACCAGGAATTGATGCAGGGTATCCGCAAGGCAATCGCCGAAGGCCGCTTCGCCGATTTCATGGCGGAGACGCAGGAAGAATGGGCAAGAGGCGATCTTCAACCCGTTTGATCTATCTCTCGCTCTATGCGACGCCCTTTAATCAGGGAGCTGGTGTGCAGCTCCCGACATCTGCCGGCTTGACGCGGCCGGCCTGAAGATCGCTCCATTGCGGTATGGACGGATCAGGGCCACCGATCGATGCCTCAAACGCGGCGCGGTTCAGCTTGATGAGCCGTCCGCTTGCAAGGATGCTCACCATCTCTTTCTTGTTGACATAAGCCAGGCTGGCATCCAGCCGGCAGAAGAACCGCTTGCTGCCGTTCGAGACGACCCAGCCGTAGCCGCCGGACTTCCCCTTGGTGAGTTTTCCGATGGCGTAATCCCGCCGTGCAAGCTTTGAAAAGGATTCCGCCTGCGCAACACCCGGCATGACGGCAAAGCCGATCGCCGCGGCGGTGACCAACCACTTGAATGAAATGAGCATTGAGTTTTCAACCGCTGGGACAGAACCACATGAGCCCGTACGTTCCAGCAGCGCCGGACACAACTTTAATCTGCAGGGATGCTTAATCCGCTAAACCGCGTCGCGATCTTTCAGGTGCGGCTGTCGCGCTCCAGCTCTTTATTTTTTCGCATGTCGTTATCGCAAAACCGCTGCCCGCTTTTGCGCGACATGCTTTAGATGCCCTTGCTGTCGGCATCCGGCATGATCTGCACGCCGTTGATCCTGTAGCTGCCGTCTGGCTGTCGAGTCATCTGGTAGATCGCCGTCCAGTCCTTGCCGTCGCGGCCTGAAATCAGCACCTCGTGATAGATCAGCGCGCCGTTGTCGATCGAGCGGCTGCGGCCGAAGGCGTAGTTGCCGGGATGATAGACCGGCTCGTAGCTCTTTTTCACCATGGCGAAGAACAGGTTCTTGTCGGGATACATCGCCCTGATGCCGGGAGCAGCGTAGGAATAGGCGGCTTCGGCATCGTCCTTGAGGAAAGCTGTGATCTGTTCCTCGATCATCGTTCGCGTCGTGTCGATCGGATCTTCGGCAAGGGCCGAGACAGCGGGGAGGATGAACGCGGCACACAGAACGAGAACTGCGAAGAAGGCGCGCATGGGAGATCTCCGGCTCTATCGGGGGAAAGACCCGATAGAGCAGAAGTGTAGGCCATTTCTGGCGCAAGAAAAGTGGACTTTATGACCAGCGCCGGAAGAGGGCGCTGGCATTCACGCCGCCGAAGCCGAAACCGTTGGTGATGGCATAGTCCATTGCCAGCGGCCGCGCCGTCTTGCCGACGATATCGATGCCGTCGGCATCAGGGTCGGCCTCATCAAGGTTGCGGGTCGGCGGCGCGATTTGGTCGCGCAGCGCCAGGATGGTGAAGATCGCTTCCAGCCCGCCGGCGGCCCCGAGCAGATGGCCGGTGGCCGATTTTGTCGCACTGACGGCAATGTCGCCATTGCGGCCGAAGACCGTGGCGATCGCCGCGATCTCGCCCCGGTCACCGACCGGTGTCGAGGTCGCATGCGCGTTGAGGTGCTTGACCTCCGAAGCCGGGATCTTCGCCTGCTTGAGCGCTGCCTCCATCGCCCGGCGCGCGCCGTCGCCGTCTTCGGGGCCTGAGGTCATGTGGTAGGCGTCCGCCGCCGTGCCGTAACCGACGAGTTCGGCGAGCGGTGTGGCGCCGCGGGCAAGCGCGTGTTCGAGTGTTTCGATGACCAGGATGCCGGCGCCTTCGCCCATGACGAAACCGTCACGCGCCGTGTCGAAGGGCCGCGACGCCAGCTCCGGGGTGTCGTTGAAACCGGTGGAAAGCGCGCGAGCGGCGGCAAAGCCGCCGAGGCTTACCTTGTCGATACAGGCCTCGGCACCGCCGCAGATTGCCACATCCGCTTCGCCGGAGCGGATCAGCCGCGCAGCATCGCCGATCGCCTGGACGCTGGCCGCACATGCCGTCACCGGAGCGCCGAGCGGCCCCTTGAAGCGGTAGCGGATGCTGACTTGGCCGGCAGCGAGGTTTACGAGGAAGGAGGGCACGGTGAAGGGGGACAGCCGCCGCACGCCGCGCGTCTCGCCGATCCGCACCGCTTCGGCGATCGCCGGGAAGCCGCCGACGCCCGAGGCGATGATCGTTGCGGTGCGTTCGCGTTTCGCTTCGTCGGTCGGCATCCAGCCGGCCTGCTTCACCGCTTCCTCCGTCGCCGCGATGGCGAACTGGATGAAGCGGTCCATCTTCTTCTGGTCCTTAGGGGTGATGTAACGGTCGGGATCGAAACCGCTCTCTGCATCCTCGGCGCTGCCGGGAACGATGCCGCCGACCTTGGCCGGGAGTTCGCCGACGACACCGTCCGAAAGCACCCTCAGCCCCGAACCGCCGTCAAGAAGCCGCTTCCAGGCGAGCTCGACGCCGGTGCCGAGTGGTGACACAAGTCCCATGCCGGTGACAACGATGCGATCCATGATATTTTCCTCTTTATGCGTCGATGCCGAGATACCAGGCGCGCATGCGGGCGATCCGCTTGTGCACCTCGTCATCGGCGGCGGGGCCTGCAAGCAGGCTGGTGTTTTCGGGTGTCACTTGTTCGCCGGTCCGCGCGTCGACCAGCACCGCCTCGCGCGCTTTGCCGGAGGCGGCATCGCCGAGCAGATAGGCGAGGTCTTCCTCCGGGATGTGCCGGCTTCCCCAGGAAAACAGCGTCATCAGCACCGGAAAGAAATCGCGGCCCTTGTCCGTCAGCCGATATTCGTAGCGGGCAGGGCGCTGATGGTAGAGCCGCCGTTCAAACAGTCCCTGATCCGTCAGGTGTTTCAGCCGCCGCGTCAGGATGTTCGGCGCCACCCCGAGGCTCTTCTGGAAATCGTCGAAGCGCGACAGCCCCTGAAAGGCGTCGCGCAGGATGAGGATGCTCCACCAGTCGCCGACGCTGTCGAGCGCGCGCGCCGCCGGGCATTTGAATTGGCTGAAGCTCGTCCGCTGCATGGATCACGTCACTACAGCAGTGACTATCATCATGCAAGTTATCTATGTCAGCTGTCGCCGTCGAAAATCCGGGCGAGCAGGAGGCCGGTGACAAGCGTACCGGCCGCGAGGAAGATCGTATCGCCCGGCGCGCCGATATAGAGTGGCCCGATATTGGCAAACAGCAGGAAGGCAATGAGAAAATTCGCCCAGCCCCAGACGACATTCGTCGTCGGCGAGCTGAACTGCGCCCGCGGTGCGAACGGAATGCGGAAACGCCGGCCGCTGACGCCGTTGACGAAATGCGGGATGCCGTTGGTCAGAAACGCCGCGGCGATGAAATGGGCGATATAGGCGATCCAGGGCAAAGGCTTCTCCGGTGCTGCGAGTTGCGTCAACAGAGGAATGTGGCCGGGAATGTCACGCCGGCAAGGGGAGCCCGGAAACGCGCGTGTGTGAGAGCCCGCCGTCAGAAGACGACGGGCCGGCCGCATCAGACAAGCCCGAAATCTTTGAAGTGAAGCGCCGCAGAATTGTCGAGATCAGCAACATGGACTGCCGCACCCGCCGCACTTCCATCCGCGTCATAGGAGAGTCTGCCGCTGGCCTGATCGTAGATCAGCTTGTCATCCGCCTCGAGCGCTCTCGTTCCCTGCACGAAATTCTCATCCGAAAATCGAGATAGGCTGAGCGCGGCGAAAATCGAATGGTCGAGCAGCAGCTTGTCGCCCGCCGCGGAGGAAAAGTCGACGATCTTGTCGACGCTGACATTGTCGGGCTTTACATCGAAGACAAAGCTGTCGCCTCCACCGCCGCCGGTCAGCGTGTCTGCGCCGGCTTTGCCGATCAGCTTGTCGTTGCCGAGGCCGCCGGTCAACTGGTCAGCCCCTTTGCCGCCATTGATCGTGTTGCTGCCGTCGTTGCCGGTGAGAACGTTGGCGGTGTTGTTGCCTGTCGCGCTGAGATTGGCCGTTCCGGTCAAGGCGAGGTTCTCGATCGTTCCGCCCGTGCGCTTCTGATCGGCCAGGCTGAAGGAAGTCGAAGCCTTGACGGTGTCCTTGCCGGACGCCCCTGTTTCATCGACAAAATCGCCCGCATTGTCGACCACATAAGTATCGTTGCCGGCATGGCCCGACATATGGTCGGCGCCAGTGCTGCCATCAAGGATATTGTTGCCGGAATTGCCGACGAGAGCGTTTGCCAGGCCATTGCCGGTGCCGTTCAGATTGGCGGTGCCGGTCAGCGTCAGGTTCTCGACGTTGCCGATCGTATGCGTCGTATCCTTGAGGCTGAAGCTGATCGACGACATGACCGTATCGGTTCCGCCGCCCCGGCTTTCGTCGACGATTTGAGTGGGGCTGCTCACGGTGAATATGTCGTTGCCCGTGCCGCCATAGATATGGCTGGCGGCCGTTGGCGGCGTGCTGGCGCTGCCGCCGCCGATGTCGATGATAACCGGATGGTCGACGACATCCACTGTCAGCGACGACACATTGCTGAGGCTTTTGATCGCCGTCGTCCCGCTCACCGGGTCGAAAACCTTCACGGAGCCGAACGAGGCCCCGAGATTGACCTTGACGCCCGTCGTCGCGGCCTGAATGGCCGTGTCGGTGGACTGGTTCCAGATGTCGGGCTCGTTCCAGATAATGATCTGGTAGCTGCCGTCCGATTTTTCGGTGAGCAAGCTGTGGGCCGAAGACGGCATGCCGTCGATCGAATAATTGAGGGCCCCTGCGCTGAAGCTCGCCTTTGCCGCGCCGTCGTCCGCCAGTATTTCAGTGAGATTGTGGATCGCCGTTGCCGCCGGCTTGGCTGAATAGTCGAGATGAAAAAGCCCGAAATGCTTCTCCTGGTTGGCGCCCTGCGGATCGGAATAGGCGTCCAGCAGCTCGTAGATGAATGTCTGCTTCGATCCGAGTGCTGCGCCGTCCATCAGCGTGTTGAGCACCAGCTTTGCCTGCGTCGCTTCACTGACGCCTTCCCAGCCGCCATTGGTGTCGGCGGTGAGGGAGGTGTGGTAACCGGTCTCGGTGATGGCCAGCGGCTTGCCCGGATCGGCAGCGCGCTGAACGCCGGCTTCGCGGGAAAGCCACGAGAATGGCTGGTCGCCATCCTTCGCATAGGTATGGATCGTCGTGTAGTCGGAGGCGGATGCGACCGTATATCCGGTAAAGCCGAGAACCGGGATGTTCTTCAGCAAGGGATCGGCGTTGACGGCGGCAGACAGGTCCTTTTGATAGGCGACCGCGGCTGCCTGGCCGCTAAGACCGTGATAGCTGACCGGCCAGTTATTGACTTCGTTCGGCCCCTCGATGCCGACGACCGACCCCGGATGGGCCTGCACGAAAGTATGCAGCCGCTGGGCGAGCGTGGTGGGGTCCACTTCCCGCTGGGCGCTGAAGACGAACTGCACGCCGGCTTCGGCAGCATCGCCGAGATGGGTTTGACCGTTAGGATCGGAAGCGGAGTTGGGGGCGTGATCGCGGACCGCATCAAGGCCAAGATAGTCTAAAGCTTTGACAACTTCTCCGACATTGGAATATTTTCCGTCGGTGTAGTCGATATGCGTATCAATTCCAAAGGATTGAATAATATCGTTTATTCTAACGGCTTGAGCCATAAGTTTTTCTCCCAGTTTTAGAGGGAATCGGCGATGGGAATATATCCCCATTTCTGCTGCCGATTCGATTTAATACACGAGGAGGGGCCGTGCAGTATTGCCCGTTAACCATGATATATTGTCCTGAATGTGGCTCGTGCTGGATCGCCTTGAATGCCGAATCGGTGCTTGCATTTTGCATTCAGCCTGCCGATCACTGCTCAAGTGAGACAGCCGCATAAGCGGAGTCCGGCGAAATCCGATACCTCTGGAGGATCCGATGACCGTCAATGTGCAATTCCGGTTTTGCAGCGGCCTGCCGTCGATGGCGTTTGACAATGTCCGTCTCCGCGGCAGTTGGGACGAGCATGGCCGCCCCGCGAATGATTGGACATCGGTTCCTATGCAGGACTCGCGTGACGAGGATGGATATGATGTCTTTGTCGCCAGGATTTCCTTTCCCGATGCCGAGATCGGCACGAATTTTCGATGGGGCATCGAGCTCGATCGGCCGGGCATGCCGGATCTATGGGCAATCACCGCCGAGTTGGACGACGAGGCCTCGTCGGGTCGCGAACGTTCCTTCGATCTCCACCAGGAGATGGCGCCGCAGACCTATCACCTGACATGGATCGGCCGTCTGGGGGCGAACCGGGTTGAGAGGCGTGACGGTGTCGCCGGCATTCGCTTCTCGGTCTGGGCGCCGAACGCTCGGGAGGTCTCGCTTGTCCTCGCTGATCCCGCCATCGGCTACGTCGCCGACGACGGCACCGGAGCGCTCGGGACCATCGGCATGCGAAGGACCGGCGAGGGGATCTGGTCGGTTGAAACCGGCGACGATGGCCGCCTTACCGATTTCGACGGCATGGTCGGCACGCCGTATATGTATCGCGTCACCAAGGATGATGGATCGCTCGCCTACCGGACCGACATCTGGTCGCTGATGCAGATCGGTGCGGGAGATTTCGATCCGGATGGCGCGGCCTATCACGGATCGCCGGCTGGTTTGGACGGACCGCAGAGCTGCTCGGTCGTCTGCGACCCGAAGTGGGTGACGCTGCCGTCCGGGCAGGAGCTTGCCGCCGAGGCGTTCTGGGCTGACGAATTCGTGGCCGGCCGCAAACTTCCTGAGCGGCTCGAGGATCTGGTGATCTATGAATTGCATGTCGGCGCGCTCGGTTTCGGCAAGCCAGCGCCGGGAACGCTGGATGATGCGATCGCCTTCGTCGCGCATCTTTCCGCGCTCGGCGTCAACGCCGTGGAACTGCTGCCGATCGCCGAATTCGAGACGCGGGCCAACTGGGGTTACGGCACGTCGCATTTCTTTGCCGCCGATCAGGGGACCGGCGGCACCGACCGGCTGAAGTTATTCGTCAAGGCCTGCCACCAGCAGGGCATCGCCGTCATTCTGGACGTTTGTTACAACCACTTCGATCCGGATGGCGAGCGGGCGCAATGGGCCTATGATTCCAACGACCCCACCCGCAATATCTACTATTGGTACGAGGGACGCCCCGGCGATTACGCCGATCCGACGGGCGGCTATATCGACAACATCTCGACGGGATGGGCGCCTGCCTTCGATGAGGAGGCCGTGCGCCAGCTTTTCATCTCCAGCGCGGCATTTCTCGTCTCCGTCTGCCATATCGATGGTTTCCGGCTCGATCAGACCAGTTCGATCCATCAATATCCGGTGCTGCATGCCGACGGCCGGCGCGCCGATCGGGCCGCTGCGTCAGGCGCGAAATTCCTGAAGCAGTGGAGCCGCACGATGCGGCTGATCAAGCCCGAGGTTTTCCTGACGGCCGAGGATTATTCGGACTGGTCGGCGATGACGGAGCCGAGCCTGACCGGCGACGGGCTCGGCTTCGACGCGACCTGGTACGGCGATTTTCATCACAACCTCGTCGAATATCACGGCGGCGCTCAGGCGCAGCTTTTGAAGAATGCCGGTTTTGGCGACAAGCGGGCGCTGACCATGTCGTCCCTTGCCGGCGCCTTGCAGGCGAGCGCGCGATCCAAGGTGGTCTACAACCAATCGCACGACGATTGCGGCAATCGCGAGGGGTCGGCAAGAACCGCAGTCATCGCGGTCAATTTCGCACCGATCGTCGGCGAGACCAGGGCTTGGGCGGAGGCGAGATCCAGGTTCGCGGCGGCGATGACGCTGCTATCGGCCGGCACGCCGATGTTTTTCATGGGCGAGGAAATCGGCGCCCAGAAGCCCTATCGTTACAGTGATTTCCTGGAGAACCGCGAGAATATCCTCGGCGAGGCTTCGGGCAACGGGGCGGGGATGATCAGCTGTTATCGCGATCTGATCGCGCTCAGCATCCACCAAGATGCCATTCGTTCTCGCAACATCGCCGTTCCCTATGTCCATGACGAGGATCGGGTGATCGCATTTCATCGATGGAACGACGGCCAGGATTTCCTCGTGGTGGGATCGCTGAACGACGCTCCCTTCGAACGTGGCTATCGGCTGCGCAGCGAGCGTTTAGGAGATGACCTCTGGGAAGAGGTCTTCAACACCGATGCCCAGACATATGGCGGCTGGAATGTCGGCAACGGCGGCAGAAAGATCAGAGCCACGGCGGGAACGCTCGATGCCGTGCTGCCTGCGTCAGGTGTCCTGGTGTTTCGCAGGCTGTAACGCGTCACGCTTTTCCAAGGCAGAAGGTAATGGCGGGCGGCCCTCAGGCAAACCCGACCGGCAGGTTGTCCAGTTTTCTGCCGGCACCATAGTCGCGCTCATGCTGCGACCGGCGGCGGCCGTTGTGGCGAGCGGACAGATCGATCCGGTTTTCAGCAAAGATGCCATCGGCATAAGTGCCGGTGTCATGGCAATCGGTGTCGATTTTGGGGGCAAGGATTTTCAGGATCATCGAGGTTCCTCTACGGCGCACCACCAACACTCGGAAAGGCCGCTTCGTTCCCTTTATAAACTCTGAATTATTAATAAATTAACCATAAGGGCCGGGGTCGGTGCTGCCTTTAGTCAGGTCGTTCTCGCTGGATGACGTTCAATGGGCGACTGATGACGAGGACCTCGGCAGCAGCATGTCCTCGCCCGTCCGGATCAGCCGCGCCGTGCGCGCCATCACCTCGAGCCCCGCCTCGGTCTCGGCAATCTCGGGTGCCATTTTGTCCAGCCCATCGGCCACCTGAAACAGCATCGGCAGCATATCACCCCGTCCGACCGCTTCGGCCGATCTGGCGAGCTTGCGCAACGCCTGCGAATATCGCGATATCAAGGCGAGCTTCTGGTCTGCGGGAATGTTGGAGAACGAATGTTTTTCTTGCGGCGACAGTGTTGACTTCGACATGGACGCGGACCTTTTGGACGTCAATGAACGCGCATCCGCCATTCTTTGTTCCAGCGCGGATGCTGTGCGAGGATCGGTCGCTGCCTTGTCTCGAAGTGGCGTGGAACTCACCGACCGTGATTGCCGTTGATATCGATGAACACGGGAGGTTTCCATGCAGTTGATCGATACACGAGTGACACAGGCCGGTGACGTCTTCACCGTCGAATTCTTGGGCGAAGGAGAGAATCGATCTCCGTCAAGATCGACAACTCTCATGGCGAGCTCGACGACTCCACAGCCGTCGACCACGCCAAGGTGATGATGGTCCAGCTGACCAGCTTTGCTGCCGGGGAAGCGGATGGCAGCATCAACCGTTACGATGCCTTGAGCAACGGAAATTTCGACGAAGGCAGCAGGGGCCTGATCGGCCAGCCGAGCGCACGTTCGACCCATGACAGTAAGGTGCTGGAGGAAGAACTCAATGAAGGTCTTGAGGATAGCTTTCCGGCAAGCGACCCTGTCTCGGCCACGGTGTCGTCCATTCCTGCCAACGCGCGACGGCACTGAACTCATGCGTTTCCAGTTCCAAATGCAGGCGAAGGCTGCCCGCTCCAGGGGGCAGCCTTCTTCTTGCATGACAGATGGATGTCAAAACTGAGAAACAGCTGAAAACCGGCGGTGTCTGATTGACATGCGAGCCTTCTAGAGAGGGCACGAGAAGGAAGCACGCACCACGCGCTTCCCAGGTCTCGGAGACGCGCCGATGAAAATCATTCAGATCACCGACACCCATTTCAGTCCCAATAAGCCGCATTTCAACGGCAACTGGGCGCCGCTTCTGACCTGGATCGAAGCGACCGGCGCCGACTTGATCGTTCATACCGGCGATCTCACGGTCGACGGTGCCGACAAGGACGAGGACATCACCTTCTCGATGGATCTGATGCGCCAGGTGTCGATCCCAATGCTGATCGTCCCCGGCAATCACGATGTCGGCCACCTCAAGGGATCCGACCAGGCGGTCGATGCCGAGCGGCTGTCGCGCTGGCGCAGCCTTGCCGGTCCCGACCGCTGGCTGGAGGATGCGGCCGGCTGGCGTTTCATCGGATTGAATTCGCTGCTTCTCGGTCATGAGGATGACGAGGAGGAAGCCCAGTTCGAATGGCTCGACCAGGCGCTTTCCGACAGCGCGGGGCGGCGTGTGGCGCTTTTCGCCCACAAGCCGCTGTTCGTCGATGCGCCTGACGAAGGCGATACCGGATATTGGAGCGTTCACCCCGCTCAGCGCCGGCGGCTCTACGATATGATCTCAGCCCATGACGTGGCCCTGTTTGCCAGCGGCCACCTTCACTGGGCCTGGCAGGGCCGCTTCGACAATACCCAACTGACCTGGGGTCCGTCGGCCGCCTTCATCATCGACAAGATGGAGCGGGAGATGCCGGGCGAGCGTCTGATCGGCGCCGTCGTCCACGAATTCGATGCCGATGTCGAAAGCACTATCGTCGCCGTTCCCGGCATGACCGCTTATGTACTCGACGAGGTCGTGCACGAGGTCTATCCGCAGGCGGTCAGAGAGCGGGAACCCGTCGAATGAGCGCGCTCTCGATTCGCGGCATCACCAAGGCTTTCGGCGACAACCAGATCCTCGATGGCGTCAGCCTCGACGTCGAGGCCGGCGAATTCATCGCGCTGGTCGGCCCCTCCGGCTGCGGCAAGAGCACGCTCTTGCGCATTCTTGCCGGCCTGGACCATGCCGACCGCGGTGAGATCCTGATCCGCGGACGGGACATGTCCGGTGTGGCGGCCGCCGACCGCAACATCGCCATGGTCTTTCAGTCCTACGCGCTCTATCCGCACCTGACGGCCTCGCAAAACATTGCGGTGCCGCTGGCAATGCGCCGGTTGTCGAGAGTAGAGCGGCTGCCTTTCGTGGGATCGCTGATTCCAGGTCAGCGCGCTACCCGCGCGGCGATCGCCCGCGACGTCAGGGAGATGGCGACATCGCTGAAGATCGACCATCTGCTCGATCGCAAGCCCGGCCAGATGTCGGGCGGCCAGCGTCAGCGCGTGGCGCTCGCTCGCGCCATGGTGCGCCAGCCAAGCATCTTCCTGATGGACGAGCCGCTGTCCAACCTCGACGCCAACCTGCGCGTCCATGCCCGCGGCGAGATCGTCGACCTGCATCGGCGCGCCGGCGTGCCGACCCTCTATGTCACCCATGACCAGGCAGAAGCGCTGTCGATGGCAGACCGCGTCGCCGTGATGATGGGCGGCAAATTGCTGCAGATCGCCAGCCCTGAGGTCATCTACGACGATCCCGCCCATATCGAGGTCGCCCGCTTCATCGGCCAGCCGCGCATCAATCTGCTTCCGGCTGCGGCCGAAGGCGGCACCATTGCTTTCGGCGGCTTGCGCCTGACACTTGAAAATGCACCAGACAGGAAGGTGCCGGTCACGCTCGCCATTCGTCCCGAATTCGTCTTTCTGTCGAAGAACCGGCATGACGGCCTTGCCGCCCATGTCGAACGCGTCGAGTTCCTGGGCTCCGAGGTCATACTCCATTGCCGGCTTGATGCGGTCGGCGAGACTGTCGTTGCCAAGGTTCAACCATCCGAAGCCTCGGGCCTTACGGCAGGCGATGCGGTGGGGCTTCGATTGTCGCCGGGCCGCACGCTGATCTTTGCCGAGGACGGCAGCCGGCTGGCCGGCAGCGTTGCAACAGGTGATGCCGGGCTCGGCAACGCCGATGCCGGGCTCGCGATGGGCGATGCCCCGCGGGAGAGGGCGCATGGCTAGCGTTGTTTCCATGGCCGCTCCGCACGATTCTGCTGTTGCGCATCGGCGTAGCGAGGCCCGCATCGCCTGGATGCTGGTGCTGCCGGCAATGATCCTGCTTTTTCTCTTCGTGCTTTTGCCGGTTGCTTCAGTCATCATGCTCGGCTTTACCGATTTCGAACTCGGCTACGGCAAGTTCCGTTTCGTCGGCTTCGAGAATTATGCCCATCTGATCACCGACCGGACGTTTCGCAAATCGCTATGGAATACGACGGTCTATACGGCGATTGTCGCACCGGCCTCGATCTTTCTCGGTCTCGGCATCGCCATGCTGATCGAGAGCGAAACCGCGGCCCGCAGCTTTTTCCGCACTGCCTATTTCCTGCCCGTCGCCTCGCTGATCGTCGCCATGGCGACCGTCTGGCAATATATGTTCCATCCGACGATCGGCCCACTGAACGCGCTGCTGGCGCTTGTCGGGCTTCCCGGCCCGAACTGGCTGGGCAGCTCCGGCACGGTACTTTACAGCCTCTCGATCATCGGCGTCTGGCAATCGGCTGGCTTCAACATGGTGCTGTTCCTGGCCGGGCTGACGGCGATCCCGCGCGAGCTTTACGCGGCCGCCGAAGTGGACGGCGCCAAATCTTCGCTCGACCGCTTCCTGCTGGTCACCTGGCCGATGCTCGGTCCGACGACGCTCTTCGTCATCACCATCAGCATCACCAATGCGGTCAAGGTCTTCGAGACGGTGAAGACGCTGACCGAGGGCGGTCCGAACAAGACGTCTGAAGTGCTGCTCTTCACGATCTACCAGGAGGGCTTCGTCTATCTGCGCGTCGGTTATGCCTCGGCGATGACGGTGGTGTTTCTGCTGATCCTGGTGGTGCTGATGTTCCTGCAGTACCGCCTTCTCGATCGCCGGGTACATTACACATGATGACCAGCGCTTTTTCCCTAGGCAGGATCATCCGCCTGAGCCTGCTTTCCCTAGGGGCGATCATCTTCCTGTCGCCTTACATCTTCATGATCTCCGCGGCCGGCAAGACGCAGAGCGATATCTTCACCTCATCGCTGTCGCTGATCCCGGCGCATCTCGCCTATGTCGAGAATTTCGCCAAGGCTTTGAGCCGGGTGCCGATGGGGCGGCTCCTGTGGAACGGCGTCGTCGTCTGCGGGCTGATCTTCTTCTTTCAGGTGCTGGTGGCGATCCCCTGCGCCTACGCCATGGCCAAACTTCGCTTCGGCGCCGCCCGCGCCATGATGGTGCTGGTCATGCTCGGCCTTCTCGTGCCGATCCATGCGACCGCGCTGCCGCTCTATGTCGCCTTCGACCGTGCCTCGCTGCTCAACAGCTATGCCGCTCTGGTCGCGCCCTTCACCATTTCGGTCTTCGCGATCTTCATGTTCCTGCAGTTCTTTCGCGCCATGCCGGACGATCTCATCCATGCCGCCCGTCTCGACGGCATGTCGGAGGTCGGCATCGTCGCCCGCGTCATCGTGCCGAATGCCTGGCCGGCGGTCACCGCCTTTGCCATCTTCTCGGTCGTCGCCCATTGGAACGACCTTTACTGGCCGCTGATCGTCATCAGCAAGCAGGACTATGCCACGCCGCCGCTCGGCCTGATGTATTTCCGCGCCGCCGAGGCCGGCGACGACTACGGCGCGCTGATGGCGGCGACCCTCATCATTACCCTTCCCCTCGTTGTCGCCTTCCTGCTCGCGCAGAAGCGGTTCGTCGAGGGCATCACCATGACCGGTCTCAAAGGCTGACCGGTTTCAACGTAAGGAGAACGAGCGATGAAACATATCACCCAGCTGCTCGCCGCAGCGGCCGTCTCGATGGCAATCGCGCTTCCCGCGCAGGCCGAGACGACGCTGACGGTCCATTACCCGATGCCGGGTTTCTTCAAGGACGTGATGGACACGATCTCGAAGAAGTTCATGGCTGAGAACACCGATATCAAGATCCAGTTCGCCAGCCCCTCGGCAACCTATGAAGAAGGCATCCAGACGATCCTTCGCCAGGTCGGCACCAGCGAAATGCCCGACATTACCTTCATCGGCCTGAACCGCCTGCGCATGCTCGACGAACGCGACGTCGCCGTCGACCTCGGCCCGCTCGTCCGGAAGGACGGCAACATGGCCGAGCAGGGCTTTTCCGACACGATCCTCAAGCTCGCCCAGGTCAAGGGCAAGCAAGTGGGCCTTGCTTTCGCGACCTCCAATCCGATCATGTATTACAACGCCGATCTCGTGAAGGCGGCTGGCGGCGATCCCGAAAATCCGCCGAAGACCTGGGATGAGGTCATCGCCCTTGGCGGCAAGATCAAGGCGCTCGGCAATGGCGTCGACGGCATCGATTTCCGCTGGCAGGGTGACGACTGGATGTTTTCGGCGCTGCTCTTCGGCGCCGGCGGCAGGATGCTGAGCGACGACGAAGGCAAGGTTGCCTTCAACGGTGCCGAAGGTCAGAAGGCCGTCGAGGTCCTGCATCGCCTGGTCACCGAAGGCGGCATGCCCGTTTTCACCAAACCCGCCGGCGAGCAGGCTTTCGCAGCCGGCAAGGTCGGTTTCGAATTCCAGACGACCGGCGCTCTGCGCAACACGATCAAGAATGTCGGCAGCAAGTTCGATCTGCGCACGGCCAAGATTCCGCTGATCGACCCGGTGAACGGCCATCTGCCGACGGGCGGCAACGCCGTTGTCATCTTGACGCATGATGCTGCCAAGCAGGATGCCGCCTGGAAATTCGCCAAATTCGCCGCCGGCCCTTATGGCGCCTCCGTCGTCGTGCCCGGCACCGGTTACGTTCCGAACAACGAGCTTGCCGCCAAGTCGCCCGAATACCTCGGCGACTTCTACAAGCAGAACCCGCTGTTCCAGGCAGGCCTCAGCCAGATGCCGGTGATGATCCCCTGGTATGCCTTCCCCGGTTCGAACGGCGTCAAGGTCACGCAGACGATCGTCGACAACCTCTCGCGCATCGTCGACCAGTCGGCCGAGCCGAAGGCAGCGCTTGACGACGCAGCCGCCGATGTCGAAGGCATGCTGCCGCGCAGCTGATTGGTTCCTTAGAAGCAATAAAGCAGGCCGCCACGCCGAGCGCTTGGCGGCCTTCGTGTTTCGCACGCTTCAGATGGCGCGCACCGTGCCGCCGCGGCGAAGGGTATAGGCGATATCGAGATGGCGGGCAGGGGCGGCATTCTCCGCCATGTCGAGAAGCAGCGAGGCGGCCGTTGCTCCCATGCTGGCATCCGGCATTTCAATCGTCGTCAGCGGCGGATCGATCAGCCGGCCGATGGCGATGCCGTCGAAGCCGGCGACCGAAACATCCCCGGGCACCGAGAGCCCCTCACGCTTCAGCGCGCCGATGACGCCGAGCGCCAGAAGGTCGTTGGAGGCGATGATCGCCGTCGGAGAAGGCGAGGCCATCGCGACACCGAGATCGAGCTGGTCATAGCCGCCGACGAAGGGGATCTGCATGGCATCGCGCGGTGTCAGCCCATTCTCGGCCATGGCGTCGAGATAACCCTGGTAGCGAAGGCGCGCGCGGTCGGAGGCGGCGAAATTGCCGGAGAGAAACAGAATGCGGCGATGGCCCATGCCGATCAGGAAGGTCGCGATCTCGCGGCCCGCGCCGCGATTGTCGGCGGTGACGGCCGCCGGAAACTGCGCCGTCGGCAGGTTGTTGAGCAGCACGGTCGGCGGCAGCCTGGCAAGCAGCGCCTCGCTGGTCGACGGATCGCAGACGGTGAGGATCAGCCCGGTCGGCCGGTCGTTCAGCAGTGCTGCGACGGCATCGGCCTCGCGCGCCGGGTCGTAATTCGACTGGGCGATCAACACGCCATGGCCGGCAACCAGCATGCGGTTCTGGATGCTCGACAGCGACGAGGCAAAGACCGGATTGGTGATGCTCGGAATCAGCACGCCGACCACCGGCCTGCGCCCAATCCGCCCGACGGACAGGCCGGCCGGGCGGTAGCCGAGTTCCGCCGCGGCGCGGCGCACCTTGCGCACCATCAGGTCGCTGGCCGGTCCGTTGCGGTTGAGTACCCGGCTTGCCGTCGCCAGCGAGCATCCCGCCCTGAACGCGACCTGCTCCAATGTCGCCATCGAAAACGCCTCCTGGTGACAGATAAGGCGCAATCCCTTAGGAGACTTCGATGACATTGGTCTGACACAGGCGGCTAATTCGAGTTTTCACTTCTTATCCAATCACACACATGGAAGTTGAAGCGAAATGCAACCTGTGGAATAGTCAGATCAACGCTTCCCATCTCTTAATGCTTATCTCCTGGACAAGAATGTCTCACAAAATGGAATGCGCCGCCGCCTGGCGGTTTCTCGCGACCGTCTCCCTTGTCGCAAACTTCGCCTCGCCGGCCTATGCGGACACCCTGTCCGCGTCCTGGCCACAGACGCAAAGCGATCTCCAGGCCGATTCCGACGTCCATTTCGGCACGCTCGCCAACGGTATGCGGTTTGCGATCATGCGCAATGCCACACCGCCCGGACAGGCCGCAATCCGCTTTCGCATTGGCGCCGGCTCGCTTGAGGAAAACGACAACCAGCAGGGCCTTGCGCATGTTCTGGAGCACATGGCTTTCAAGGGTTCGACGCATGTCGCCGAAGGGGAGATCATCCGTATCCTGCAGCGCAAGGGCTTGGCCTTTGGACCGGACACCAACGCCCATACCTCTTATGATGAGACTGTCTATGCGCTCGATCTTCCCGAGGTCGATGCCGACACGGTTTCGACGGGCCTGATGCTGATGCGAGAGACGGCAAGCGAGCTGACCCTCGATGCCGGCGCCTTTGATCGCGAGCGCGGCGTCATCCTGTCGGAGGAACGGCTGCGCGATACGCCGCAGTATCGCGCCGGGCTCGGAATCATGAATTCGTTGCTCGCTGGCCAGCGCGCGACCATGCGCGCGCCGATCGGCAAAGCCGACATTATCAGCAATGCGCCGGTGGACCTCGTTCGCGATTATTACCGGGCCAACTACCGGCCGGATCGGGCAACGCTGATGGTGGTGGGCGATATCGACCCCGCCGCCATGGAAATCGAAATCCGGCAGCGCTTCGGCGACTGGAAGGGCGTGGGTCCGACGCCTGCTAAACCGGATCTCGGCACACTGGAGACGAAAGGCGAAAGCACCGGCGTCCTCGTCGTTCCCGGCGGCATGACTAGCGTACAGATCGCCTGGACGCGTCCTTACGACGCCACGGCGGACACCTTCGCCAAGCGCCGCACCGAGCTTGTCGAAGATCTCGGCCTGATGGTGCTCAAACGTCGGGTGAGCACCATCGCCAGCAAGGCGGATGCCCCTTTCATCAGCGCGGGCGTCGGCTCCCAGGATCTCCTCGATTCCGCGCATGTCGTGCTGATCTCGGCAAATTCCGAGCCGGACAAATGGCAGGCAGCCCTCACGGCCATTGACCAGGAACAGCGTCGCATCGAAGAGTTCGGCGTTGCGCAGGCTGAGATCGATCGCGAAATCCTCGAATATCGCTCGGCCCTCCAGGCTGCCGTGGCCGGAGCCGAGACGCGCACGACCACCGACATTGCTTCCACACTGGCCAGCAGCGTCGATGATAATCAGGTCTTCACGTCGCCTGCCCAGGATCTCTCACTGTTCGAAACGATGACGAACGGCGTCACGGCGGCCGAGGTCAATCAGGCCCTGCAACTTGCTTTCACAGGCAACGGTCCGCAGGTCGTGCTGCAGACAGCCCAATCACCGCAGGCCGGCGCCGATGCGGTACGCCAAGCCTATGACGCTTCAAAGGCTATTGCCGTCTCGGCGCCAGCCAGTGTCGCTGACGTCGCCTGGCCCTACACCCATTTCGGCGAACCCGGGGCTGTGGTCGAACGCCGCGCCGTCGATGATCTCGGCTTGACCATGGTGCGCTTTTCCAATGGCGTACGGCTTACCGTCAAGCCGACCAAGCTGCGCGCCAACGAAGTGCTGGTGCGCGAAGATATCGGCCGCGGCCGACTGGATCTACCGCACGACCGTCCCGCCCCGATCTGGGCATCCCCGGCCGTCGCGCTGTCCGGCGTGAGGGCCATGGATTACCAGGATGTACAGAAAGCGCTGACGGCCAACATCGTCGGCATCGACTTCTCGGTCGGCGACAGCTCCTTCCAGTTCGACGGTCGTACACGGACTGAAGATCTTGTGACGCAATTGCAGCTGATGACGGCATATACCTCTGATCCCGCGTACCGCCCCGAGGCGTTCAAGCGTGTGCAGCAGGCCTATTTGAGCGGCCTCGATCAGTATCAGGCGACCCCCGGCGGCGTCGTCAGCCGTGATTTCGCAGGTCTCGTGCATTCCGGCGATCCGCGCTGGACCTTCCCCGATCGCGCTGAGTTGTCCGCCGCCAAGCCAGGCGATTTCGAGGCGGTGTTCCGGCCTATGGTTTCCAGCGGCCCGATCGATATCACCATCGTCGGCGACGTTACGGTGGACGACGCAATCCGGCTGACAGCTGAAACCTTCGGCGCTTTGCCGCCGCGCCCGGAGGCGGGGCCGAGCAATGCTCGGGGCGACGTGCGGTTTCCGGCGGCGAACGAGAAACCCGTTTTGCTGACCCATAGCGGCAGGGCAGACAACGCCGCCGCCGCCGTAGGGGCTCCGATCGGCGATTTGCTCTCCGATCTGCCGCGGTCCTTCACCGCCAATATTGCCACCCAGATTTTCCAAAACAGGCTGATCGACCGGTTTCGTATTACAGAAGGCGCAAGCTACGCCGTGGAGGGCGACGCTAATCTGTCAAGGGAAGTCCCCGGCTATGGCTACGCATTTTTCTATGTCGAGACGGCCCCGGCAAAGATTGCGCGCTTCTATGCTCTTGTCGACGAGATCGCCAACGACCTGCGGGCGCATGATGTCTCTCCGGACGAGTTCGCGCGTGCACGGGAACCCATTATCGAGACACTGAAGCATCAGCGGCAGAGCAACGAATATTGGATCGAATATCTGCGCGGCGCTCAGACGGATGCGCGTCGTTTAGATCGGATACGCGACAATCTCAGCGGCTACGACAAGGTCACCGCCGGCGATATCCGCGAATTTGCCAAGACCTATTTCAGCCCGGAAAAATTCTGGAAATTCGAAGTGCTGCCGGCTGCGGTCCGATAGGCGCTTCGAAGCCCCGCCGGCGCATCTCGTCTCGGATGGGACCGGAGCCCGGCGCGAGACATCGTCCCGCGCAGCCGTGCGGAAAAGAGGTGCGTCGTGCACTCGCTCATGAGCGGCGTTTGACCACGCGCATATTCATCTCCGCGCGAAGCGTAAAGCCGAGCGCGAGATAGAGGGAAATGGCGGATGTGTTTGCCGCATAGGCATGCAGATAGGCGGTATCGCCGTTGGATGCGATTTCGCCGGCAACGAAGCGGAAGAGCAGGGTGCCGAGACTGCGCCCCTGGAAATCGGGATGGGTGCAGAGCCCGCTGAGCTCGATGAAACCGGTCTGCCGCATCCGCTGCCCAGCCATCGCCACCAGCCGTCCGTCGCTTCTGATGCCCCAGAAGCTCCCCAGGCACTGGGCGCGCAGAGTGAATGGCCCGGGTTTGGTCAGTGTCGCCAAAGCCAGCATGTCGGCGGCGTCGGCCTCCGTCAGCATCTCGATGCGGGAATCCGAAATTTTCGCATGCGGCTGCTCGGCAATCATCTGGACCAACGGTGCCTCCGTGGCGATGGCAAGGCCCGCTGGAATGGCGATCGGCCCGGCTTCGACGAGGATCATGCTCTCCTCCTGCGAAGGCAGATTCTCGAGGGCGTCGAGGCTTTCGGGCCTATCGTCAGCGGAGGCGGCGAAGGAGACGATCGATGGTGGGTATCGCCGCGCGTTTTCGTTCCCCTCCGCAAGGCCGGCATGCGCCGTCTTAAGCGCGGTCCAGATCGGCCGGTCGAGGATATGGGTCATGCTTCTTCCTCCTTGCCCGGCTTGCGGCGCGCAAGCGGCACCGCCGCAAGCCCGTCCTCGATGGCTGCGAGCTGTTGGAGAATAGGCCCTTCGAGATCGCCGCAAAGATCCGCAACGGCGGCCGCGATGCGCGGCCAGATCACCTTTTTCGAATGATCGACGAGGTGCTGTCCCTTGCTGGTCAGCGAGACCAGTTTGCGGCGCTGATCGTCCGCGGCCGGCTGCATATCGACAAAGCCGAGTTCGAGAAGCTGGCCGATGGTGCGCGTTGCACCGGGCTGGGTAATTCCTACTGCCTGGGCAAGCTCGCCGATCGTCAGCGGTCCGGCCCTGTCGATTGCCGCAAGAAAGGGATACTGACCCGCCTGGATGCCGAGACCGGCCTCGTCGATGACCTGCTGCGTATCGGCCTGCAGCCTCTCTCCAATACGCCGCAACCGGCTGCCCATGCACATAAAGCCGAGCGTTCGGACCACATCCTCGACCATGCCGCCTCTCCATTTGCAGTACAGGTTATATAACAGGTTATATAATAAATCGGAAATTTGGGGGCAGGTGAGGCTAACTGCGAGAGCAGCAGAAGGAAAACGCCCTGGCGTGACCCGCCGCACATCGACTTCAGGCGCCACGGTCGCCGTACGGCTTGAGGATCGCCGGCCTATATCGCGATGGGCCGTGCCGCCCGCCAGACCAGGGGAACCAGCACCAGGGCGGCGGCCGGAAGCACGATCCAGTTGATCGTCTCCCAGCCGGAACTGTGGAGAAGCGATCCGGCCGAGAAGGACGCGCAGGCGACTGTACCAAAGACAAGGAAGTCGTTTGCACCCTGCACCTTGCTGCGTTCCGCCGGCGTATGGCAGTCGGCCACCATGGCGGTTGCGCCGATGAAGCCGAAGTTCCAGCCGATCCCGAGCAGAACCAGCGAGAGCCAGAAGTGGGCGATGTCGAAGCCGGAGAGCGCGACGGCCGCCGAGCAGCCGATGAGGAGGAGACCGACGGCTGCGATCCGTTCCTTGCCGAAGCGCACCATCAGGCGGCCGGTAACGAAACTCGGGGCATACATGGCGAGAATGTGCCATTGGATCCCCAGTGCCGCCTGGTCGATCGAGTGACCATGCCCGACCATCGCGATCGGTGACGCGGTCATCACGAAGGTCATCAAGCCATACGAAACGACACCGGTTGCGATGGCGAGGAGATAGCGCGGCGAGGTCAAAATCTGGACAAGCGGCCGTTCCGGGGCGCTTTCCGGTGCATGAGCCGCCCGCGGCGTCGATGTGCGAAGAAAGAGCAGCACCGGAAACGCCAAGGCGGCAAGGGCGGCCTGGCTGAGGAAGCTCCCGGCAAAGGGTGTTCCCGGAAGGGCGTCGCGCGTCCAGATGACGAGCTGCGGCCCGATGATCGCGGAGACCAGGCCGCCGACCATGACCCGGGCGATCGCTTTATGGCTCTGCGACCCGGTGGCGTTGTCGGTCGCGGCGAACCGGTAGCTCTGAACATAGGAGGAGTAGAAACCTGCAAGACAGGTGCCAAGACAGAAGACCAGGAAGCTGGAGAGCACGATCCCCAGTGCAGCGATCAGACCGGAGATCATGCCGATCGCCGAGCCCAGCAGATAGCCGGGCTTGCGTCCGAAGCGACGCATTACCCAGGCGGCAGGGAGCGTCCCGAGTGCCAGCCCAAGGCTGAGAAGGCTGACGGGAAGGGTGACGAGATCGGGATCCGCTGACAAATGCTGTCCGACCAGACCGCCGAGCGAGACGATGATCGGGGCATTGGCGCCACCGAAGGCCTGCGCAATGGTAAGGACCCAGGAGTTGCGCTTCGCGGCTGCCGGGTCGGCCGAGGCTTGATGTATGATGTTCATCTGGAATCCATCTTCGACAGAATGTCGGCGACTGCTCGACCCGCAGCGGTAACTGCGCCGGCAAGGTAACCAGGTTCGGAGGGGCTTGTCTCGCTCTCTGCCAGGATGAGGTGGTCCTTCCACAGGCCAGACACCCATTGCGGCTTCCGGGAAGCGGATGCCCGCCGCCGGCGCGCAGCGGCGGTGATCCAGGCCGCAGTCGCGGCGAGGAGCGTCGCCCTCGTGCGCAAGGCGCTCGTGGCGCAGGAACTCGACAGCGGCAGGCTGGTCCATCTGTTGCCGGATATCCGCTGGTCGGTGAAGTGGGCGTATTACATCGTCGCCTCGCCAAAGGCGTTGCGTCGATACCAGGTTGCAGCGTTTCACGACTGGCTAGCCTCACGCCCGATGTAACGCCGAGGAGTAATCCCCGAACGCAAGACCGATCACTTCAAACAGCCATATTCGAGGCTGCCGACATCACTTCCCGAGGGGCGGGACCGCCGAACATATGGCGGCCACCCTCCTCGACTTCCGTGAAACACCAGCGCACGACGCCATCCCGATCGAGCAGGAATTCGCCGACAAGCTGGCCATAGCCGGTAGCGATCATCTGCGTGTCATCCTCGGTGAATTCGTAACCATCCGCCTTGTCGAGATAGTCCACCGCCGCCATCACGTCCATGGGCTCGGGGAGCTCGCCCGGCATGTCGATACGCATCGAGGTCACCGTGCTCATGCTGAGCTTGTGCGGCCAGTCATTCTCGGCTTCGGTGAACTGGACATTTGGCAGGCCGAACGCCCTGTGCGACATCCGCTCAGGGTCGGAGGCCGCCAGCAGGTTGGGAAGCGGGTGGTAGCGGAAATAGAGGCGGGCACGGTCGATCGGCGTATTCACCACAGTCAGGCTGTCGATACCTTTTTCCTGCAATGCACCGGTGAGTTCGGCCATGGCGGCGATCTGCCGGCGGCAGAAGGGGCAATGCAGTCCGCGGAACAGCCCGACAAGCACCGGCTTTTGACCGCGAAAATCGTCGATGGCGATCTTACCCTGGCGGGTGATCGCATCCAGCACCACGTTCGGCGCGCGATCTCCAGGCTGCAATGGTCTTTCCGAGTGGTTCTCCTGCATGTTTAATTCCTCCCTTTATCTGTCTGAATCAGTTCGACTAACCGATCTCCAGTCGTGGTACGAAGAGGAGGATCAGTCGAGGAACGGCAAGACGACAAGTGTGCCTGGATCGAGGTTGTGGCGAATGCACACATCCTGTGCCAGCGTGAAATACCGCTCCGCCTCGTCCATGTCGTCATGCTCGAGGCTCAGTGTCGCCAAGCCATCATAGCACGGAAAGAGCAGTTGCGGCTCGTCAATTTCCTTCGCAACCTCAAGGGCTTCCTCGTAATACTTACGAGCTAGCTTCGGCTCTCCGTGGCACTGATGAATCTGTCCGAGGACGATCAGCGGCACGGAGAGATGATCGCGCTGATCGAGAGCCCGGTCGATTTCGACGGCCTTCTCCGCCGACGGAACACCCTCGGCGGCGCAGCGATCAGTAAAGGTACAGCAGGAAACGGCGAGATTGGCGAGAAGCCGCGCCTGGAAGCCGAGATCGCCGATACGGGTGGCGACCTCCAGTCCGCGCCGGCAGATCCTGATGGCGTTGGCCGGGTCGACGATAGTGTAGAGAACGCCGAGATTGGAATAGGCGCGGCACGCTGCACTTTGCAAATCGGCCTTTTCGGCGACCGCAAGGCTGCGCTCCACTTCCTGCACGGCATCGCGGCGGCGTCCAAGGCGCGCCAGGGCCACACCCTTGGTGTTCAGCGCCTCGGCCATCGCGCGCGCCGCCTCCCGCCCGGCCTCGGTCGTTCCGTCGACCGGCAGCGTCTGCAGGCATTGCAGCGCCTGCGTCGCCCACTCGGCGGCGGCAGCTTGATCGCCCATGCGGAAGGCCAGATGGCCGCGCTCCTGCAGCAGATGCGCGTGCTCGACCGGCGCATCGATCGTCGCGATCATCGCTTCGGCCGCGGCGCAATGGGTTTCCGCCTGGTCGCGGCGCCCCGCATCAAGATGCAGACGGCCAATCTTTCGCAATATCCTCGCTGCAGCTATCCGGTCGTCTTTGGCGCGGTGGATCGCCAGCGCGCTATGATAATGGTTCAAGGCATCGTCGCGCCGGCCCGCAGGACCACAAAGATCGGCAAGACGCTCCAGCAGCGCCAATTGCTCCGGCGTCACCTCCGGCTCGTTGGCAAAGGCCGCAAGCGCCTGACGGTAAAGGCGCATCGCATCGTCATTGGCATAGGTTTTGCGCGCCAGATCGCCCGCCGCCATTAGATACCCGGCTCCCTTGGCCTTTTCGGTCGTCAGGCTGAAGTGATGGCCGAGCTGCGCCAGATGCTCTGGCCGATCGGGCGCCGCGCCATATTGGTGTTCCAGAACCCGGCCGATCCGAAGATGAAGCTCCATGCGCCGTTGCAACAGGAGATTATGGTAGATGACGTCGTGCATCAGCGTCTGGCTGAAACGATAGCCCGGCAACCCGCCGGCATCGGGACCGCGCAATTCTTCGATGATATTGGCATCGCAGAGAAAATCCAACGCGGCATCGATCGCGCCGGGGTCGGTCGCCACGGTGCGGAGCAGGGCGGTATCGAACTTCGGGCCGACCACCGCCGCCTCCTGCGCCAACCGTCTTATCTCTTGTGGCAGACGATCGACGCGAGCAAGCAACAGCGCTTGCAGATTGACCGGTATATCGACATCCGTATCGTCGGCCGCGACATGCCAGCGCTGACCGTCATTGTGCAACGTGCCCATGTCGATCAGCACCCTAAGGATTTCTTCGATGAAAAGCGGATTGCCGCCGGCGCGGTCGAGGATCCGCTTTCGCATCGTCACCGGCAACTTGCCATGACCCTCGCCGAAAAAGGCAGCAAGCAGCTTCTGCCCCTCGGCTGCAAAGAGCGGTTCAAGACGCTGCACGGTGACGTTGACGCGATTGGAGTTCAGCGGGTCGGTCTGCGATGTCGGCCGGTAGATCGCAAGCAGCATCAGCCGGCTGCGCTCCAGCCGATCCATCATGAAGCGGAGCACTTCCAGCGAGGCAACGTCCGCCCAGTGCAGATCCTCGATGACAAGCAGCAGGGGACCTTGCGCCAGCCGCCGCTCGAAGACGGTGCGCACCGCATAGAAGATCTGTCGTCGCAACTGTTCCGGCTCGATGTGCCGTAACGCCCCGTCGGGATCGCCGAGACCGAGGACATGCAGAAAGAGCGGCAAAAGTCCCTCGACGTCCTCCTGCGTGAGATCGAGCGCGCGGAAACCTGTCGTCAGCAGTTGCCGTGTCCTGTCGAGATCATCCCGCTCGCCGATGCCATAAGCGCTGCGCACAACCGCGGCGAGGGTGCCATAGGATTGCTCGCCGAGGGGAGAGCAGGTGGCTCTGCGTATGGCAAGGCCCTGGAATCGGGCCGCATTGGCGGCGGTCCCGACGAACTCGTCGACCAGCCGCGACTTGCCGATACCGGCCTCGCCGATCAAGCGGACGAGCTGCGCCGCACCGCCGCAGGCAAGATCGAGGCATGTCAGCAACCGCGACAACTCCGTATCCCGTCCGATCATCGGCGCCTGAAGGCCGAAACTTTCGAGCCCGCGCGCCGTATGCGGCGCTTCCAGCAGCCCGGTCAGCCGATGGACGAGGACGTTTCCGCTTTTGCCGCGCAGGGTCTGTGCGCCCAGACTGTCGAAGGCAAAGGCATGGCGGGTGAGGCGATAGGTCAATGGCCCGACTAGGATATCGTTTTCGCCGGCCATCGATTGCAGGCGCTGGGCGGTGTTCACCGTGTCGCCGGTTACGGAATAGGATTTTGTGCTGACTGCGCCGAAGCCGCCGGTGACAACAGGTCCGCTATTGATGCCGATATGCAGACGCAGCGGCACGCCGGCGCGTGAGCGCCAGCGCGCGCCGACTGCAGTCGCCCGACCGATCATATCGAGTGCGGCCCCGAGCGCCCGAACCGGATCGTCCTCATGTGCGACCGGCGCGCCGAACAGCGCCAGCAGCGCATCGCCGACGAACTTGTCGACGAAGCCGCCATAGGCCTCGACCGCCTGGGTCATCTCTTCGAACAATTCGTTCTGCAGCAGCCGCATGATTTCAGGATCGATCTGCTCGCTCAGCGTCGTGAAACCGCAAAGATCGGCAAAGAGCACGGTCACCGGCCGCCGGTCGGCGTCGCCATCGGATTTGGACGGCACCACCTCGATGCTTGGCTTCGGCGCAGGCTGGGCTTTGCCTGAGATCGACGCGCCACATTTGGGGCAAAAGGCAAAATCGGGCTGACAAGGATTGCCGCAAGCGGCGCAGCAGAGAGGCTGCCTTGCGCCGCATCGCGGACAGAAGGCAAAACCGCTTTGAACATCGAAACCGCAGCCGGCGCACTCCATCGCACGCGTCCCACGAAAACCCGATGCGTGACGACTAGGTCAGCCGCGACCAACGGGGCCAAAACAGAGAAACAGCATGAACCTGCTGCCCCGTGCCCGCAAGCATTAAACAGCCGGCGGAACGACCCGTACCCTGGCGACAATTACTCATTTTGCCCGCCGCTTATTTTCACTGAAGCACAGATCAACGACTTGTTCGACCGCTCCACTCGGGCATTAGATGACACCTACACGTGGGAGAGGGCGACCGGCCTCTATTGAGTGAAGGAACTGACGATATGCGAAATTTCGAATTGCCTGGACGATCGATGGCTGTCGGCCGCAACGGGATGGCGGCAACATCACACCCAATGGCGACCTTGACCGCCATCGACATACTCAAGGTGGGCGGCAAGGCGATCGACGCTGCAGTGGGAGCTTGCGCCGTGCAATGCGTCGTCGAGGCTGGTTCTACCGGCATAGGCGGCGATTGCTTTGCGTTGCTGTCATCAAACGGAAATGATGATGTCGTTGCCTACAATGGCTCGGGACGCGCGCCGGCTGCGGCGCATTTCGATTGGTTTCGGGAAAACGGGATCGCTTCCATCGAGCGATGGTCGCCGCATGCAGTGACGGTTCCTGGTGCGGTGGAGGCGTGGACGCGTCTCGTTGCCGATCATGGAAGAATGTCGCTGTCAGAAATCCTTGCGCCCGCAATTGCACTGGCTCGCGACGGTTATGCGATCACACCGCGGGTTGCCGCCGACCTCTCGAATCAAACTGATTTGCTGCTGCGCGATCCTTCGACACGCCGCATTTTCCTGGTCGACGATCAGGCCCCGCAGGTCGGATCGGTTCAACGTCAGCCGGAACTGGCACAAACACTGGAAACGATTGCGATTTCGGGGCGGGACGGCTTCTATCGCGGCCCCGTAGCGGACGACATGGTGACACGGCTGAATTCACTTGGCGGCCTGCATACACGTGAGGATCTTGCGTCTGCCGCTGGCGAATATGTCAAGCCTGTCAGTGCCACATATCGAGGGTGGACGGTGCATGAATGTCCGCCGAACGGGCAGGGCATCGTCGCGCTGATGATCCTGAAGATCTTGGAGCGCTTTGAACGCAGAGGCGATCCAATGGGCGTCGACAATCTGCACATCGAAGTCGAGGCCACTCGGCTGGCTTATGCCGCCCGCGATCGCTGGGTCGCCGACGCCGCAGGCGCGGATGTTCCGGTCGATTTCCTGTTGTCCGAGGAACTTGCCGACAATCTTGCCGCCAAGATCGACATGCATAGGATCGCCGACGCCGGCGCGGCCATCGACGGCGTCGAGCATTCGGACACCGTTTACATTTCGGTCGTCGACAAGGACCGAAATGTTGTCAGCTTCATCAACTCTATCTTCCATCCCTACGGAAGCGGCTTGATGGCTCAGAACTCCGGCGTCCTGTTCCACAATCGTGGACAGAGCTTCAATTTGAAGCAGGGCCATCCGAACGCGATAGCGCCGCGCAAGAGGCCCATGCACACGATCATCCCAGGCCTGGTCACACGCCATGGTAAAACTGTTTTGTCGTTCGGCGTCATGGGGGGACACTATCAGGCGATGGGCCACGCCCACTTCCTCTCCAAGCTTTTTGATTTCAATTTGGACATCCAGAGCGCAATCGATTTACCCCGGCTCTTTCCGCTGCCTGGCACGGCGATCATCGAGGCCGAAGCACTTCTCCGTGCCTCGATCGGTCCTGATCTCGAAGCGCGCGGTTTCAAGGTTACCGCTCCGAATTGGGCGATCGGCGGTGCCCAGGCAATCTGGATCGACGATCAACACAACACGCTGTTGGGCGCCTCCGATCATCGGAAAGATGGTTGTGCGCTCGGCTACTGACCGTAATGGAGAGCGCCGCATCGCGAAAATCCTCGCTATGGAGGCGATTGCATCGCCGCGATCGCTTCTGCGAAATCAGACCGGCTGCACCGCATCGATCATAACCCTGCAGCGTGTTGACATTGACCAGTGCGTCGAGAGGCGAGACTGTCGCATCTCTAACTGGCCCAACTGTCGCATTACTAAATAGCCTCTACATGTGAATATCGCATAAGATAGATTATGGAACAATAAGATGTCATCTGATTACAATCACATACCGTCGTCATCCATCTCAACGTCCAACTCTTTCAAACCAATCCTCGCGAATTTGCCTTTTGAAGCACATCTTCGGTTTCATCTCCGGACCTTCCCTCGTAAAGCGGCTAAGCATTGCGATTGCTTCGAAGCATTCGATGGAAAGCCGCCCGTGGCTCGACGCGGTTACTCCTCAGGTGTTGGGATGACTTTTGATGGCCGTTGTAGTTCCGCGGCGGCGGCGGAGGCTATTGCATCTCCCGTCCCGCTGGAAACATGAACCGTCGGAGTTGCAAACTGGATGCCTTTTTCCGCGAATGTCTTCCTGAGCATGGCAAGGGCCTTCCGGCGAACGCCGAATTGTTCGCCGGGTTTCGCCATGAACTTCAGCCGAATTTGCACACCGTAATCGGCCATCTGCTCGATCCCCTGCATTTTCAAGGGCTCGATGATGTTGGGCCCGAGTTCGGCATCCTCCAGAAGCTCGACGCCGATGCGCTTGATGGTCTTGCGGACCTCCTCAAGGTCGCTGTCATAATTCAGGGTAAGAGTAATGATATCGATCACCCAGTCGCGGCTCAGATTTTGCACCGCGCCGAGTTCGCCGAAGGGAACGATGGTGACTGGACCGCGATGATGTCGCAGGCGGATGGATCGTAGCGAGAAACCTTCGACCGTCCCTTTGTATTTTGCTGCCTGAATGTACTCACCGATGCGAAAGGCATCGTCGAACAGATAAAAGACGCCGGAGATGATGTCCTTGACGAGTGTTTGTGCACCGAAACCGACGGCTATACCGACGACGCCAGCGCCCGCCAGCAGCGGTCCGATCTGAATGCCGACCGCATCCAGGATCATCAGGAAACCGACAGCACCGATCGCCAGAAACAGCACATTGCGAAGGATCGGAAGCAGGGTATTCAACCGCTGACGCCGGCGCACATCGGGTCCGTCCTGATGCCCAGCCTCCGCACTTCGCGACGCCACCGCCATCTGACTGTCGATCAGCGTGCTTGCGAGCTTCCAGATGACATCGGTCACCAGCAGCACGATAACGATACGGATCCCTGCGCGGATCAAACGTGTGGTCACCGTCTCGGCTGCGGCAAGGTCACTGAGATTGACATCCCACGAACGGGCAATGAGCAGCGCGGCGACCACGATGAGGCCGTTACGCAGCGTTTGCATGATGACCACCGACCATCCGACGATGGCCGGATCTTCGACGGCGTGCTCGCCGCCGGATCGTATAATGCGACCAATGATATCACGAGCCACGGAAACAGTAAGCGGCAGAAGCGTCATGACGATCACTGTCCAGAATGCTCCGCGGAGCCCGGACACCCATAACAGCCACGACAGCATGATGCTCGCGCTGAAGCCGACACAGACCAGGCGGTTCACCGGCGGCCCATCAGAACGAAAATGCCGCAGCCAAATCATGGCGACCAGCGTGATTGAAACGACACCGAGCCACGCCGCGGTAAAAAGGTCGACCAGGATGGGTGAAGCCCCGATGGTCTGGAATACTTCGATGATCGCCCAGCCAGCCGCCAGCACGGCGACGATTGCGAGGAGCCAGTAGTACCAGAACCACGCAAGCGAGGTGGCAAGCGTCAGAAGCCGCATGTGCGGCAGCCGTGCGCCGGGCGCGATGACAATGCGGCCCACAAGCACGCCGAGGCGCACCATCAGCGCCGCTGATAGCAGAATGAGCGCAATATCGCGAAAGACGGCAGGCCAAGGAAAGAGGATAAACGCGCCGAGGCTTCCGATCAGATAACCGACCAACGCGAGAAGGCCCATTGAAAGCCGGCTCGCATGGAGCTTGATCCGCTGCCGCACGGTGTCGGCAGGCGCGGTCAGCACAAAATGAAGCAGCCCTCGCCCGGACCACCAGGCAACGCGCTGCGCAGCGAATCCGCCTGCTATGAAGAGGGTAACCGCCAGGATCAGTCCGACGGCATCGATACGATCATCCGTTTGGAAGACCCGGATCGCCGTTTGGATCTGTCCCGGAAGGGTCGGGACTGCATCGACGAGTATGAGCAACCTTTGGCGCAAATCCTGTAATGCAGTGGCAATCGACGGCGGTGCCGCCTCCTGCGGTGCCGCTGCCGGTTGCGCCGGTTCCTGAGTGCCGGGGACGATCCGATTGACCAGCGCGCGTCCGGCATCATCATTCGGCAATTCGATGATAACACGGATCGGTCCCGAGGAACCGGTCGGTTCGGCCGCTGTGGCGGCCGTTACGCTCGCGAGCAGAAGCGTCGAAAATACCACCGTCAGGACTATGGACACTCTACCGAAAAAATGACGGTTGTCGTTGATGCGCATGTAGCCGTGGTCCCCGCGACGTTGGCGTCGCTTCTGCTTGGTTGGTAGAAACTTCGGACGTTGTGAAGCGTTGCACAATCAACGTCAATCGACGAACCCGTCTGACGGACGAAAGCCTAACGTTTGCCCCCGCGCGCAAATGGCCGCCGTTACCCGGAGATCCCTTCGACGGTGGCCTAAGCCCATGTTTTCAGGCTTGCAGAGGGGTGATGCGAGGATCAGCCACTGGCCGTCCGTGAACTCGTCGCATGATCACCGGCGATCAACGTTCCCTCGCCCCATCGGCGGCTCATGACCGCACCGTCTTGAACCCTGCCCTGATCTCCTGACTGAAGAGTTCCGGTTCTTCCCAGGCAGCGAAGTGGCCGCCCTTGGCGACGCGGTTGTAGTAGACCAGCTTCGGATAGGCTTTCGACAACCAGTGCTTGGGCGGCTTGTAGACCTCTCCGGGGAATACGGTGACGGCGACCGGTATTTTGACCTCCGTGAGCTTCGCGCCCGCCATCGCATTTTCCCAATAGATGCGGCCACTCGAGGGGCCCGTGTTCGTCAGCCAGTACAGCGTGATGTTGTCGAGGATGGCATCTTTGCCGAGGGCCTGTTCGGGGTCGCCTGGGGTGAACACCCAATCGGCGATCTTGTCGTAAAGCCAGGCGGCGAGGCCAACGGGAGAATCCGCAATGCCGTAACCGACCGTCTCCGGACGTGTGCTCATGATTGCGGCGTAGCCGAAGCCATTGTTGAGGAAGTCCCGCGCCTCGTCGAAGACCACTTTCTCGTCCGCAGACAGGGTACCGGGAGCCGGTCCTCCATTTTTGAGAGCTTGGGCTGCGTCCGATGGGAACGTCGTGGCGCGCTCGACCCTGTTGACGTGGATCGCGAGCAGCCCGTCGGGCGCCTGGCGACCCAGGGCGTCGCTGATGATCGCGCCCCAGTCGCCGCCTTGCGCGACGTAGCGGTCATAGTCGAGCCGCTTCATCAGCACGTCCCAGGCAGCCGCTATTCGCTGCGGGTTCCAACCCGTCGCCGGAGGTTTCCCGGAGAAGCCGAATCCCGGAATCGAAGGGATCACCAGGTGGAAGGCGTCCTCCGCCGAGCCGCCGTGCGCCGTCGGATCCGTGAGTGGTCCGATGACATCAAGCAGTTCGAACACCGAACCCGGCCAGCCATGGGTCATGATCAGCGGCAGCGCGTTTTCATGGCGGGAACGGGCATGGATGAAATGGACGTCCAGTCCTTCGATATTGGTGAGAAATTGCGGAAAGGCATTCAGCCTGCTCTCTGCCTTGCGCCAGTCGTAGGACGACTGCCAGTAGGCCACCAGCTCCTTCAGCCTCGCGGGCTGGACGCCCTGCGAACGATCCGTGACGGTTTCGCCGTCGGGCCATCGGGTCTCGGCAAGTCGCCGCCTGAGATCGGCGAGCGCTGCCTCGGAAACCTCGGCCTTGAACGGTCGGATCTCCGCCGCTGCGGCGGTGACATCGGCAGCCTCTGATGCGAGCGGAAGGAGAACCGCGGATATGCCGGCGGCGGCACTTCCCCACAGCAGCGAGCGTCGCGACATAGGCCTGTGGTTCAAAGAGGTCAGCAGCGCCATGACGTGTGTCCTTTCCTGACATCGAGGGTCAACGGACAGGTTCGACAAGGGCTGTTCCCTTGATGGGTTCAATTCGGTCAGTCATATCAGTTCTTCCTCATGCTGTCGCCCGACGCTCTGCCTCCCGCCTCGATACGCTAACGAGCTTTCTCAAATCGGCGGCTGGTAGCTATTTGGGTCGGTCGAAGCAGACCCAGCACCTTGAGAAATTAAGAGGCAGCCTCTCGATCGAAAAAGCATTGCGCAGCGGCGTCGCAGCGACATCGAGAGGGTTCCTCTCATTTTCCCCGGCTACCGCGCGGCGACGGCGTGGCCACTTATTTGCGCAGACAGAACCATTGACCCGTCGTTCAGGAAAGGACCTCCTATGTCTGAGAACAAAACCGCAAATAGCGCCGCATCGGTCGCCGCAGCTTCATCCATCCCCCTCGGAGAAGTCTTAGCGTCCGCGGAAACCCGGCACGGCGCCGTCGACTTCATCGAGATCGACGAGATGCTCACGCTGAGGAGAATGATTGTTCGCGCCCCGGCGCCAAAAGGCACCGCGCTTTTCCTGCATGGGTTTCCGGAAACGCTGACGGTCTGGAAGCATATCGCGAGCACGCTTGCTCGCGACTATGACGTTCATGCCTTTGATTGGCCGGGCTACGGCCAGTCGTCGCGCCCGATCCTGCAACGGTTTTCCTACGCGCCGCAGGCCTACGCGGCGGTGTTGAAGGCCTATATCGAGAGGGCCGGCATCGACCGGTCGAACCTCGTGATCTATGCGACCGATATCGCCGCCCTCCCCGTTCTGCTGCTTGCTCTCGATGAGCCGGCGATCGCCAGGCGGATCATCGTCGGAGACTTCGCGCCGTTCGACCGGCCGCAATACATGTGGGAGAGCCTGCAGAACCTCAAGGCCGAGCCGACGGCCTCGCCGACCCGAGCGTATATGAACAAGACAAGCGACGAGATCCTTCAGAACGTGCACAGGCGCGGCCTGTCGCCCGCTGAGCAATTCGATTTGCCGACCGACGTCCAGCGGGACATGGTCCGTTCGTGGAGCCTCGATGGGATGACGTCAGCGGACGCCTTTGCCCACTACCACGCGAGTTTCACGCGCGACCAGAACGTCCTCGAGGCCAACCTCGAGCGACTGAAGACGCCGGTCAAGCAGATCTGGGGCGAAAAGGACGTCTACATAAGAAAGGAAATGGGCATCGAGTTGGCCGCCAAGATCGGTGCGAAAATCGATATCCTGCCGGGTATCGGCCACTTTCCACATCTTCAATATCCTGAACATACAGTTGAAGAAATTCGCGCATCATTCAGATAAAGCTGGATTACCTTCTTTCTTCGATCGCGCGCCTAATCTTGGCGAAGCCCAGTCGACAAAAGCGCGTACCTTCAGCGCCAGAATCCTCTGGCGCGCGTAAACGATATGAATCGGCTGTGGTGCTCCATCGAAATCCCGCAGGATGGGCACGAGCGCGCCAGACGCCAGCTGGTCCGGAACCTGGTAGTCGAAGAGCCGCGCGATCCCCGCTCCGCCGACGGCTGCTGCGACGCAGTTCGCCGCTGTATTCACTTCCAGCCGGTTGCGGGGCGCCGCCTCCATCGGCCTGCCGTCGACGTCGAATGTCCAGAAGAATGTCCGCTTGTTGAAGAATATCCCCTCGCGATCGATGAGATCGCCCGGACCCTGAGGTTCGCCATGTCGCGCGAGATAGGCAGGGCTCGCGCAGGTCAGCAAACGGAATTCGCCGATTTTGACCGCATGGAGGAAGCTGTCGGCGAGGTCGCCGAGGCGAATGGCGATATCCACCTGCTCGGACACGAGATCGACCGTGCGATCGAGCGATAGAAGGTTCAGCGACACCTCCGGGTATCTGTCCATGAAACCGAGCGCAACGGGCAGCACGTACCGGTTCCCATATTCGATCGGCATCGTGATCGTGAGCACGCCTCTGGGCGTCTGGTATTCGCCGGACGCCCTTCGCTCCGCCTCCTCGAGATCCGCTATGATCTTTCGGGCGGCGTCGACATAGTCGCGGCCGGCATCGGTGAGCTGAAGATTGCGGCTGGTGCGGACAATGAGGTTTGCGCCAAGATGGCGTTCAAGGTCGGTTACCTTGCGGCTGACGCTGGGCAAAGGCGCGTTCAGCCTCCTGCTGCCGGCCGAGATGCTTCCGGCGTCGACAACGGCCAGCAATATGCGCATCGCTTCGAAACGATCCATTGGCCACCGCCCGCAAGATAGCGCTTCTGCTCATCATCGGCCAGCAGACTATGACGTTGCCCTGAACCGCAGGCAATCCTAATCCAGCAGTTTGCGTATGGCCATGATCCCCTTTGCAGCATCCGACCAGGATTGCCGCCAGATCAAAACGC
Source organism: Rhizobium sp. NZLR8 (assembly GCF_019685025.1). Taxonomy (NCBI): domain Bacteria; kingdom Pseudomonadati; phylum Pseudomonadota; class Alphaproteobacteria; order Hyphomicrobiales; family Rhizobiaceae; genus Rhizobium; species Rhizobium sp. NZLR8. The sequence continues at coordinate 115,545 of NZ_JABDVY010000014.1, forward strand.
CGACGCTGAGGACGGTCGCGACAAGGAAGGGTATTGGCCCAATGAACCAGAATGCGGCAGCGACGGTGAAGTAGTAGGATCGGACGCCGACGCTGAACGATCGAAGAGCCGGGTTCAAGACCAGGGTCAGGGCGTTCGTCCAGCTGACGATGTCCCTGTCTTCATCGCGCGACGGGCTCGCCCCGATCGCCGCAAGGCAATAGTTGATCTGCCGGACCGCCCATATGAAATCGGACAGGCCGCGCAACAGCGTCGCCATGATCAAGAGCACCTTGCATTGGAAGAACCAGGCGGGATCCTGCGCCGCAAACATCGCGATCAGCCCGCCGCCCGATCCGTAATTCGGCTCCATGAACAACGCACCGCTGAGCCCGACGATGACGATGAGGTTGGCCGATCCGAAGAAGGATGCCGAATTGATCGTGTGCCCGAGGATCGCCGCGTCGCCGATGAAGTTGTTGTCTCGAGTCAGCACCTCGCGCATCCAGGCCGCGCGAATGCGCACCATGTCGACGGAAAGACTGTCGTTCCGCCGCGGCCATCCCATTGCCATCAAAGGCTCGAGTGCCATCCAGACGAGAAGGAAGAATACGATCGCCGCGACGTTCAAAAAATCCATGGTGTCCCCCGAACTGAATGGCGTTTTTCCAGACACTACTTCGAGGGAACGGCGGCTCCAAGCGTCTATCGTCGTCCCCGGGTTCCTTCGGTGCGCACAAGCGCCAAGGCGCTACCAGCGGCGCGTCGCGAGCTTCTATGGCAGTCTCGGGCCTCGTGCACGAGGAAGATCAAAAAAGTCGATATTGCGTCCGGTCGAAAGGCGACTAAGATTGAGTGGCACCAGCCGCGTGACGTGGTCAACCGGCAGCGCTGGCGGTCAGACTGGGGATACGGAATGGACCTTGCCGAAGAGCCTGGCATCTTCACGTGGGACTTGGCGACCGACACGGTTTATGCGGATTCGGCGCTGGCAAACCTCTTTGGGCTTGATCCGGAGCAGACCATCTCGGGGCTGCCGATCATAAAATACCTCGACAGGATTCACCCGGACGACAAGCCATCCGTGGCCAAGGCGATTTCAGACTCTGTGATGACAGGAGATCCCTACCGCCATGACTATCGGGTATTTGATGGAAGCGGGCAAATGGTGGCCGTGGCCGCTTTCGGCCGCTGCTTCCGGGATCAAGCCGGAAACCCATCGCAGTATGCGGGCATCGTATTTCGGACGACTGATCACGTCCAGCAAGACGAATTGTATGCTCACTGCAGGGAAGCGCTGAAAATCGCGCAGTCATCCGGCCTGCAGACGACGGCCGATGCGCTTGAAGCGATTCTGAAAGAGCTTGCCAAGCCGATGCCTTCGGACGTTGTACCGCTTCATTGACTTCCTTCCAAGCCATGGTGTCGATGGGTCTGCTCTTGCCGCGCTGACCGCTCGTCCCTCAGCCGGTCACCGCCGCCTCGCCTCCCAGGCATGGCCGGCAGAGCCCGCAAGCAGCACGTCGAACGGCAGGCGCCGAACCAGCCTGGCGGCAACGAAGGTCGCGCCGATCGCCGCGGCTAGCTTTGCCCAAGGGTAGTCGCCGAGCTGAACATGGGCGTTTGCATCGACCGACGTGGCCTTGGCTTTGAGTGCCGCTTCGGCATCCTCGCGCAGCGCGGATATTCGGACCCGCAGCAGCCTTAGCTCCTGCCGCAGGGCGTTCAGGTCCTGATCGGCTTTTTCACGCGCGGTCTCGGCGGCGGCATCCGCAAACGGCGGCTCACCTTCGGCGATCAGTTCATCGGGGTCGAGCGGAAGGTGGCCGTCCCGGTTGATGGATGATTGCATGGACATGTCCTCCAATGACAGGCGAGAGAAAATAGGGCCCGGCATCGCCACCGGGCCGTGGGTTACGGCAGGTACTCATCAGTGGTCGCGTCGGAAACCCTGGCTCTGGTTGGATCCGCCTTGCGACTGGGTTTGCGATTGGCTATTGGCATCTTCCGACGGCGCGGCATCCCTGCCGCTCAATGTGTAGGCACGCACCTTGGCGCTTCCATGCGCGCTGTCGCGCATTGCGACCGGGCGTGCATCATCAGAAGCCGACGCCTCGAAGGCACTTTCGGACACAGCGAGGTCTTCTGACGCTTTGCCGCCAGAGGACTGGCCGGCAAAACCGGTATTGGATGCGCCTTGCTGCCGGTCCTCTAACGACCAGAGGTCCGCCCGGTCATCCATATCGATGCTGCCCTCGTCGTCGAGAATGTCGTGGACGGTCTCATAGAGCGCGTCATCGATATCATTGACCTGGACGAGGAAGCCGCCTCGCCGCAGCCCTTCTGCGTATACCGCACGATCCTCATCGGGAAAGAAGAAGTCCGCCAGCGCGTCGAAGAAACCGCTGCGGTCGTCGCCCATCGTGCCGGCGGTTTTTCCATCCGCCTGATATCCCGGCATCAACCTGATTCTGGCAACCGGCACACCCGCGTCCTCAAGACGAGACACGGCGGATTCGGCTTCCGAGCGGCTGTCGAAAAATGCGGTGAGGCTGCCGCCCCCTGTCGGGCCTGAGAAGGCCGGATTGGTATCGTTATAAATGCTGCTCATGGGATTGTCCTCTCGATGCATAGACCCACGCCGTCGATCCGCCGGCTGGTTTCCTGTTCAGAAAAACAGGTGGACGACAGGAATGTTCCAAGCGAATGCGGAGGATGTAAATGGCGGCTCCCCGATATCGAAATGAGGAACGTTTTGGCATCGAGGATCGTTGTCCGGCGCCGCCGCAATTCCAAGCGCTGTAGCGGTTGACGTCAAACCTTCGAGACGCTAGCACGGCTCTTGACGCATCGGGGATAATTCATATGGACATCTTTACGGCAGCCGGTCTCACGGCTTTGCTGCAGGTCATTGCTATCGACCTCGTTCTCGCCGGCGACAACGCCGTGGTTATCGGTCTTGCCGCTGCCGGCCTCGAGGCCACGCAACGCCGCAAGGCGATCATCGTCGGCATTCTGGCAGCGACCGTCCTGCGTATTCTCTTTGCCAGCGTCGCGGTCTATTTGCTGGCGGTTGTGGGCCTGCTGCTTGCCGGCGGCCTGCTGCTCCTGTGGGTCTGCTGGAAGATGTGGCGCGAGATTCGTGCCGGCCATGGCGACAATCACGATGCGGCGAGTGCCGAAGGCGCGCCGAGAAAGACCTTCTTTCAGGCGGCGACCCAGATCGTCATCGCCGACGTCTCGATGTCGCTCGACAACGTGCTCGCCGTTGCCGGTGCCGCGCGCGAACACCCGAGCGTGCTGGTCATCGGTCTTGCCCTGTCGATCGCGTTGATGGGCATCGCTGCCAACCTGATCGCCCGGTTGCTCAACAATCACCGCTGGATCGCCTATGTCGGCTTGCTTATCATTCTCTACGTTTCGCTCGACATGATTTATCGCGGCGCCGTCGAGGTTATGCCCTACGTATAGTGGCCCTGGAGCAGAATGATTTTAGGCCGGACCGGCCTGAAATCTGAATTCTGTTCGAGGTGTTCAGTCCCGGCAGCGTGCTCTGGAGGCGGGGCTCAAGCCCCGATCCTCACTTCGATTTCGAAACTCATCTGGTCATAGGCCGGCACCACGTGGTCTGGCGTTTCAGCCATCACCGTGTCGTAGTCGAGCGGCGTGTGCATATGCGTGAGGATCGCCCGTTTCGGCTTCAGCCGGCCGATCCAGTCGAGCGACTGTTCCAGCGACAGGTGGCTCGGATGGTAGGTATACTGCAGTGCGTCGATGATCAGCACATCGAGATTGTGAAGCTTGTCGACGGTCTGCGGCGGAAAATCGCTGATATCGCTGCAATAAGCCACATCGCCGATACGGAAACCGAGCGAATGAATATCGCCGTGCTGCTGGATATGCGGATGAAACTGTATCTTGCCGCCGGGGCCGCGGATTTCGACGGGTTCGTCGAGGTTTTCGATGACAATGGGCAGCACGATCGGCGGATAATTGCTGCCCGGCGGCGTTTCCAGGCAATAGCCGAAGGCCTCCCGCAGCCTGTCCATCGTATATTGGTCTGCAAAGATCGGCACCCGGCGGCGGGTGTTGTGAAAATAGCCCCGCAGATCGTCGATGCCATGAATATGGTCTGCATGTGGATGGCTGTAGAGCACGGCATCGACATGGTCGGCCCCCGCCCTGATCATCTGCTCGCGAAAATCCGGTCCGGTGTCGACGACGACGGTGGTGACACCGCCATCCGGCGCAAATTGCTGCACCATGAAGGCGGCGCGCGTGCGCCGGTTCTTCGGATTGTCGGGATTGCAGGCGCCCCAGTCGCCGGTAATACGTGGCACGCCGGGTGACGACGAACAGCCGAGAATGGTGAAGCGCCGCCGGTAGAGCACGCGCTAGACCCTCGGCATCTTCGTAAACAGGCGCAAAGCGTTCTCCGTTGTGATCCGTGCGACCTCTGCGTAGGAAAGGCCGATCGTCTCGGCGAGCACCTCGGCGGTGTTGACGACATAGGACGGTTCGTTGCGCTTGCCCCGCCAGCGCTTCGGCGCCAGATACGGCGCGTCGGTTTCCACCAGCAGCCGATCCTGCGGGATTGTCTTGGCGATCGCGCGCAGCTCTTCCGACTTCGGGAAGGTCAGGATGCCGGAAAAGGAAACATAGCCGCCGAGTTCGACGCCGGTCCGTGCCAGTTCCGGGCCTGCCGAGAAGCAGTGCAGGATGAAGGGGAACGCCCCCTTCCCCGTTTCCTCGGTCAGGATCGCTGCCATGTCCTTATCGGCGCTGCGGCTGTGGATGACGAGCGGCAGCTGCGTCTCGCGCGCCGCCGCGATATGGCGCAGGAAGCCGGTCTGCTGGTCCTCGGGGTTCTGCGTGTCGTAGAAATAGTCGAGACCGGCCTCGCCGATCGCCACCACCTTCTCATGGGCATTGGCAAGCCGCACCAGCTCTTCCGTCTGGATATCCAGCTCTTCGTCGGCATTGTTCGGATGCGTACCGACCGAGCAGAACACCGATGGATATTTTTCGGTGATTGCCAGCAGCCCGTCGAGCTTGCGCACCCGCGTCGAGATCGTCACCATCTGCTTAACACCGGCCTGGTGGGCGCGCGCAACGATTTCGTCACGCTCCGCCTCGAAGTCGGCGAAATCAAGGTGGCAATGCGTATCGATCAGCACGGCCTCAAGCCTCCGGAGCCACGTAGCGCGGGAAGACCGGCGTCGGCGCTTCGAGCGGCGTTCCGGCAACGAGACGGCCGGCTTGCCCGAGAGCAGCGAAGTCGCGCTTGTCTTCCGATGCCGCGACGAGATCGAGCAACTTGCCTGATGAATCAGGCATGAATGGCTGTAGCAGGATGGCGATCTGGCGTACGACTTCGGCTGTGACATAGAGCACCGTGCCCATACGCTCGGGATCGGTCTTCTTCAGCGCCCACGGCGCCTGCCCGGCGAAATAACGGTCGGTTTCGGAAACGACCGAAATGATCGAGGCGAGCGCCCGGTGGATCTGCTGCTTGCCCATGTCGTCGCGTGTCGAGGCATGCAGCGCGTCGGCCTGCGCCAGCATTGCCTTGTCCTCGTCGGTCAGCGGCCCGCATTCGGGGATCTTGCCGTCGCAGTTCTTGACGATCATCGACAGCGAGCGGCTGGCGAGATTGCCGATGCCGTTGGCGAGGTCCGAATTGATGCGGATGCCGATCGCCTCTTCGCTATAACTGCCGTCCTGGCCGAAGGACACTTCGCGCAGGAAGAAGTAGCGCACCGGGTCGAGGCCGAAACGGTTCACCAGATTGACGGGATCGACGACGTTGCCGAGCGACTTCGACATCTTCTCACCCTTGTTGAGCAGGAAGCCATGGGCAAAGACCCGCTTCGGCAGCGGCAATTTCGCCGACATCAGGAAGGCCGGCCAGTAGACCGCGTGGAAGCGGATGATGTCCTTGCCGATAATGTGCACGTCGGCCGGCCAGTATTTTGCCAACGGACCGTTCTTGTCCTCGATATAGCCGGTCGCGGTGATGTAGTTGGTCAGCGCGTCGACCCAGACATACATGACATGGGCGGGATCGTTCGGCACCTTGATGCCCCAGTCGAAGGTCGTGCGCGAAACTGAGAGGTCCTTGAGGCCAGACTTGACGAAGGAGATCACCTCGTTGCGGCGCTCGGCCGGGCCGATGAAGTCGGGATTTGCCTCGTAGTGGGCAAGCAGCTTCTGCTGATATTCGGAGAGCTTGAAGAAATAACTTGCCTCTTCCACCCACTCGACCGGCGTGCCCTGCGGCCCGTAACGCACGCCGTCGGCGCGCAGCTCCGTCTCGTTTTCCTGGTAATAGGCCTCGTCGCGCACCGAATACCAGCCGGCATAGCTGTCCTTGTAGATGTCGCCATTGTCGGCCATCAGGTTCCAGATGTTGCGCGATGTCTCGTGATGACGCTCCTGCGTGGTGCGGATGAAGTCATCGTTCGAGGCATTGAGCAGCGTGGCCATTGCCTGGAATTCGCCCGAATTGCGATCGGCGAGCGCCTGCGCGGTGATCCCTTCTGCGCGCGCCGTCTGCTGCATCTTCTGCCCGTGTTCGTCGGTGCCGGTCAGGAAGAACACGTCCTTACCGTCAAGGCGCTGGTAGCGCGCCATCGCATCCGTCGCGATCAGCTCATAGGCATGGCCGATATGCGGCTTGCCATTGGGGTAGGAAATCGCGGTGGTGATGTAGAAGGGTGTCTTGTCTGTCATGGCGGCCAATGTCCGGCTAAGTCTATAAAAATGGTCAGCCGCTCTTAGCGCATGTCACCGTCAAGCGAAACATCAAGTTTTACCGCCGCCAATGATTTCGGGGACGTTGGCGTGGTGAACTTGACTCAGCTTCTGCCGCAATCTACCCGTCATGGAAAAGAGGGCGGGACAGAACGAAGTGCCAGTTTTCATCTATCCGGTTTGTCGTGGCTGCGCGCCGTCGGAGGCGCTTGATTGACATTCGAACCTCTCTATTCACTTTCGGGCCTGTTTGTCGGCGCACTCGTCGGCATCACCGGCGTTGGTGGCGGTTCGCTGATGACACCGTTGCTGGTGCTGCTCTTCGGCGTCCATCCCGCAACCGCCGTCGGCACCGATCTTCTCTATGCGGCGATCACCAAGACCGCCGGCACCGCCGTTCACGGCATGCACGGGCGCGTCAACTGGAAGATCGTCGGCAGCCTCGCGATCGGCAGCGTGCCGGCCGCCTTGCTGATGCTCTGGCTGCTGGCAGGCGTCGACCGCAAAAGTATCGGCGTCACCAACACGATCACCTCGGCACTTGGCTGGCTTCTTGTCATGACCGCGATCATGCTGATCTTCCGAGCCCAGATACTTGAACTGGCGCGGCGCGCCTTCGGCGATCGCACGCCGCCGCAGCCGCGAACAATCCTTGCCCTCACCGTCGTTCTCGGGTTCTTTCTCGGCGTCCTCGTCACCCTGACTTCCGTCGGTGCCGGCGCGCTGGGTGTGACGATCCTGCTGGTCCTTTATCCCAGGCTTGACGTGCGCGAGATCGTCGGGTCCGATATCGTCCATGCGGTTCCGCTGACCCTGATCGGCGGCACGGGCTATTGGTTGATCGGCGAAATCGACTGGCCGATGCTGTTTGCCCTGCTCATCGGCTCTATCCCCGGCATCATCATCGGCAGCTTGCTGGCGCCGAAGTTGCACGAACGCACCATCCGCATCGTCCTTGCCTTGACACTCGCCGTCGTCGCCTGGAAGCTGTTGACCGGCTGACCGGAGCATCGGCATCCCAAGGTTAGCGGCCCGGCTGCTTGATGTCGGCGAGAATGCTGATGATCGTCTGTTTGCGGTCGAGGTTGTAGGCATCCGAAATGGTGAGCCGCTCGGTGATCTCGGAATAGAGCCGCGCCAGCCGTTCCGCAGCTGCGATCTGTCCCTCGCCTGCCGCTACGCGCGCCCGGTTCATGATGTCGTCGCCGACATGGCTGACGAAGAAATCGAAGATCGTGTCACTTTCCCTGCCCGAAAGCGCGTCGGCCAGCCGATGCATGGCCTTGCGGGCCGTCGCTCCTTCGGCCGCCAGCATCTCGTCGTAGGCGGCGATAATCTCGCCGCCGCCGTAATTCAACAGTTTCAGCGCCTCGCCGACGCTGCCCTTGGCGGCCGAAAGCACCGCCCCACCCTCGCCTGACATGCCGAGATGGGCAAGCGCCGCCATGAGCGCATCGTCGGCCAGTGGCGCCAGTTTCAGCGGCAGGCAGCGCGAGCGGATCGTCGGCAGCAATCGTCCAGGCGCATGCGAGAGCACCAGAAACAGCGCCCGCTTCGGCGGTTCCTCCAGGATCTTCAGGATGGCGTTGGCCGCATTGCGGTTCATGTCGTCCGCCGGATCGATGATGACGATCCGCCAGTTGCCGGTGCCTGATGTCTGCGAGAAGAATTTGCCGGCGCGGCGCACTTCGTCGACGGTGATCGACGACTTCACCTTGCCGGTCTTTTCGTCCACCGGCCGGGCAAGATGCAAGAGATTATGCGAGGCGCCGGAGGCGATCTGCCGGCTGACGGGAGAGGCTGGATCCGGATCGCCGATCGTCTCCGGCGCCCTCTCGGGATCGGGATGCGAGAGCACGTGATTGGCGAAGCGGAAGGCGAGCGTCGCCTTGCCGATGCCTTCCGGCCCCTCGATCAGGATGGCGTGGTGGCCCTTGCCGGACCGATAGGATTGCGCAAGGAAGGCTTCCGCCTCCTCATGGCCGAACAGCCTGGTATTTTCCCCCGGCCAAATGGCGCCGTCGAGCAGTCCGGGCCGGTCTTCACTCATAACGGGCTTCACTCATAACGGGCTTCACTCATGATGGGCGGCTTCCGGCGTTCGGGCACGGTCCGCAGGCGACATGAGCTGCCGGACGATCGCCAGAATCTCGGCGGCGATCGCCTCTTCGCCCTGCATGGCGTTGATCACGTGACAGCGCTCCGGCTCGCGGGCGGCGATATCGAGAAAGGCTTCGCGCCGTTTCTCGTGCGTTTCGAGGCGCTCTTTCTCGAAGCGGTCGGGAGCGTCGGCGGCGGCGCGCTTCTGCGCCCGCTCCAGCCCGATTTTGGCGGGGATATCGAGGATCACTGTGCAATCCGGTATCACGCCGTTGATGGCGATGCGCTGCAGGGTTTCGATGAAATCGGGCTCGAGATTGCCGGTGATGCCCTGGTAGACGCGGGAGGAGTCAATAAAGCGGTCGCAGAGCACGATCTTGCCGGTGGCAAGTGCGGGCCGGATCACCTCTTCGACATGGTCGTTTCGCGCCGCTGCAAACAGGATCGCCTCCATCCGCGTGCCGAAGGCTTCGGCAGCCCCTGACAGCAGCACGTGGCGTACGGCCTCGGCACCCGGCGATCCGCCGGGTTCGCGCGTCATCAGCACGTCGCGACCTTCGCCCTTCAGTGCCTCGGCGAGGCGGCGGATCTGCGTGGATTTCCCAGCGCCTTCCCCGCCTTCAAACGTAACGAATAATCCCGTACCGGATGACAATGACAACTTCCCGCATTCCGGGCGCCGCGCGCGCTCCATCTCTTCTATCTATCCGAAGATATCAGGGAGGAAAACCTTTCGCCGCGGCGACATATTCACCTTTCCCGGCAAATTGTATCAGAATGCCGGGTGTTCAAGCCCAGGCGTTCAGCCGGGCGCGGACTTGTCCCAGAGCCAGGAGAAAAACAGCGATTCGCCGAGTTCCAGCATGGCATCAACCGCCCGGCTGCTGAGCGAACCCTCACCGACCGCCTGCATGGTGTAGAGCGGCACTTCCCTGAGCAGCCGGCTGCCCGCGAGAATCCTGAGCGTGCCTGCCTGGGTATTCGCCGTCACCGGCGCCGTCAGCGGCCAACGATAGACGATGCGTGCCGACAGCCTGTCGGGATTGCTGATCGGAATGTAGACGCTGACCGGCGCCTTGGCGATGAGATCGACGGTGCGCGCCGTGCCGCCATAGACGCTGGCGGCTCCAATCACTTCCTTGTCGGCGAAGATCTGCCGGCTCTCGAAGGCGGTCAGCCCCCATTCGAGCACCCGCTTGGCCTCCTCCGTCCGCTCCTTGTCGGAAGCGATTCCGGCAAGCGCCAGAAACAGCCGCCTGCCGTCGCGCTCAACCGACGCGACGATCGAGTAACCCTCCCCCTCGGTAAAGCCGGTGGCCAGCCCGTCGGCGCCGAGATCGAGCCCGAGCAGTGGATTGCGGTTGCGCTGGAAGATCTTGTTCCACTCGAAATCCGGCTGCGCGAAATAGGGATAGAGCTTCGGATAGGATTGCTGCAGGGCCGTGGCCAGCGTGACCATCTCGCGCGCCGTCACCTTGCTCTTTCCATCGGGAAGGCCGGTGGAATTGCCGAACTCGGCCTTCTCCATGCCAAGCTCACGGGCGCGCCGCGTCATCGACACGGCAAATTGCTGCTCGCTTCCAGCCATGCCTTCGGCGAGGATGATGCAGCTGTCATTGGCGCCCTGGATGGCGATGCCCTTGATCAGATCCTCGACGCGCACGCGCGATTTAAGGCTGGCAAACATCGTTGCCGTCCTCGACGGAGCGCCACCGGTTCTCCAGGCATACTCGGAAACCGGATATTCGGTATCGAACGTGATCTGGCCCTTTGTCACCGCCTCGAAGACGAGATCCATCGTCATCAGCTTGGCGAGCGAAGCCGGCGAAAAGCCCTGGTCTTCGTTTTTGGCGAGAAGCACCGTGCCGGTGGCGGCCTCGATCATATAGGCCTGCGTCGCCTTGGTGACGAAACCGGCAGCACCGCTATCGGCCGCAAGCGCCCCGGTGATGAACGGCATAAGGCATGCCAGAGCAATTCCAGCAAAAGTGCGTAGCGAAAAGGTTAGAGCGGTTCGGCGCTTCGATGGGAAGCTGAACCGCTCTAACAGGCAAAGCACAGGCTTCAGCATCAACAGTTTCCATCGATCGAGCGGCGTGTCGTGAGGAAGTTAGAGCGAGAGGAAATCCGATGCAATTGCCGCGCTCAGCGCGCGGCGAATTTGGCCTGCTGGCGCTTGGCCGAAGCAAGGATCGACTCCTGCGTCAGCCCGTCGTTGCGCACCATCACCGCGTCGAAGGCGAGATCGACGGTTACCGTCTTCACGTCCTCGTTCTGGTAACCGAGCGCGAGAGAGCCAAGCGGCCGTTCGTAGGGCATGGGACCAATCTCCGGCAGCACGACCATCTGGTCGAAGGCCTGCGGGGCATTGTTGACGGACGGTGCCGGCGGCGCCACCAGAATATGCGCACCCGGAGCAAGAGCGGGTGCCGCATTATAGCGCGCGCTCGGCGTCGAGCCGGCATAGGAGGTCGCCGACATCGGTACCGGCACGTTGGCCGGCGTCTCGTAATCTTCCGAACTCTGCAACTGGTCGCGGGTGATCTTGCGGTTGTTGGAGGCGACCATCACGCCGGTTGCGATCTGACCTTCCGGATTGACGCCGGGAATACGGCTGCCCTTCGGCGCGTAGGAGGCCATCAGATAGGGCATGTCGTGTCCGTCCATGCGGGCGCGACCGACATATTGCACGCGCACCTTGCCGGTGCCGCTGTGCTGCAGATCCAGCATGTCGGCTGTTTTGTTCGAAAGGTCGATAATGCGGCCCTCGTGATAGGGGCCGCGATCGTTGACGCGCACGATGACGGAGGAACCGCTTTCGAGATTGGTGACGCGCGCATAGCTCGGCAATGGGAAAGTCGGATGCGCCGCGGAAAGATGCATCTGGTCGTAGACTTCGCCGTTCGCCGTCAGGCGCCCATGAAAAGCCGAGCCATACCAGGAAGCGACGCCGACTTTGCTATAGGCAAAGTCTTCCTTCGGATAATACCACTTGCCCTTCACCTCGTAAGGGTTGCCGACGATATAGCGGCCGCCGCCCTTGGGGATATTGTTGCCGGTGGCGACCCGCGGGCTCGCCTTCACGCCATATTCGGATTCGGAGAAATATTCTTTGCCGTGGGATTTCTTCTTCGGCACCGCCTGCGTCGTGCCGCACGCCGCAACCGTCGCACACATCGCCGATACCGCCAGCCACCGTGCTGTCGTTGCGAAAGACGCCGCCCCGTATCCCAATGTCATATGCCCCACGCCGCTCAACGATCGTTATGGTTAAGGAACTTTGCCCCATACTGGGCCAATAACGCCTTATCCCCACCCGCCTAACGAGGATTTAATCTTGCTAAGTTCGTGGCAAATTTACGAACGATTTCGCAGCGATAGCGACAATTCTAATGATTATGGTTTATAAATCACTAACGCGAGCCTTGCCGCCCCGCCCTTCCGCTGCCGCAAAGAGGCCTGAAATTCCCGTGCCGATGCGGTGAATATGGTAAACATTCGGCCGCTTCAAAACGCTCGAAAAGCTTTATATTGAGACGCTGTCGGCGATATGACGCTATGCACACGCAGTGTCTCATATTGACCCTCCGCAACTGCGCGGGAACGAAATGTCCGCCACCGGCTTTGAAGGTTTATGCCTTTGGAGGATCACCATGAACGATGAAATCATTATGCAGCTCGAGACGGTCAGCCAGCAGTTGCATGCCCGGTCTCGCGCGCTTTCTCAGCCAGATCAAGACAACGACATCGCAATCCTGATGTCGGCACTCGCGGTGACGATGGCGGCAGTTCGATCTCTTTGCGAGGATATGAACCAACTCAACGGTCCAAAGGGCCTCGGATCTGACGGACGTTAGATCTGATGTCTCCGGCGCAATTCACACAGAGCTTGCAGCGGCAACGAGATATGCGCCAAACGCAAACTCCCACCGGCGTCCAAAGCTTGCCGGCAGTATCTGAAAGAACAGCGCTTTCTTCCGTTGGATTGTCGCGCGGCGTTCATCGAAACGTAGATTTTAGCCGCTATTCCAACCCCGCTTCTCATCTCATATCGGGTTCCGGCAATGGATCTTGCGACAGTCCTTCTTCTACACAAGTCTTCCTTCATCGTGGGGGCAATCTGCTTCTTTTACGTGAGATGGCGTTCTGGAGCGACGCCAGGGCTCGGCGTACTTGCCGTCGGTTTCTCCTTGCTCGCGATCGCCTCAACGCTCGCCGGTCTGGATGAGCGCCTTCACATGTCCAATGATGCCAGAACATTCTGGAGTTTTTCGCTTGGCGCCAATGGTTACGGGCTGATGGCGGTGGGTCTTTTCGGCCTCAGCCGGCGTCATAGCTCTCTTCGAGACTGGTGGCCGTTGCTCCTGCCCGTCGTTCTGACGCTGAGTGCCGCGATCACGCCGTGGTATTTGGACAACGGGCTCAGAGCATCCGTGTTCAACGGCAACGCCGCCATTCTGCTTGCCTTGTCAGGGTTCGTGATCGCCCGCGACTTCTTCGACGAGCGTCTGACCGCGCGGCTCGGTCTTTCCGCGGCTATTTTTGTAGCGACGTCTCTCTCCGCGTTGGTCGTGGTCGGTTTCATCTTTCCCAACGATGCGCCTCTTCCCCCGCGCTACGCATTCTTTTTGCTGATCATCTGTCATTTCGCAGTGGCTCTATTCGTGCTCGTGCTCGTGCAGGAACGAGCCGAAGAGAAGCTAACCAGACTTGCCAATACCGATATGCTGACCGGCGTTCCCAACCGGCAGCATTTCTTCAATTCGCTTCCTAAAGGCCTCGGACCCGGAGACGCATTCGTCCTTATCGATATCGACTTTTTCAAGAGTGTGAACGATCGGTTCGGACACGACAAAGGTGATGTTGTTCTCGTAAATGTTGCTCGGACGATTGCTGACAGCATACCCCAGTCCAGCGTCTTTGGTCGGCTGGGCGGCGAGGAGTTCAGCCTCTTCCTTCGCGGCGAAACCGAGGCCTCTGCTTTCGCACTCGCGGAGCAGATACGTGAGGCGGTCAACGCCTTGAGTCTCGTCTTCGACGGAAAACAGGTCTCACTGACCGTCAGCGCAGGTGTGGCGCTGTGGGAAGCGGGCCTCACGGAACAGGACGTCCAGAAGCGTGCGGATCAGGCGCTTTACAGTGCCAAAAATAACGGTCGCAACCGGGTGGAGTTGTTCACCGGCATCGGGTTGACCAATAGCACCCCTGCACTGGAACTGCGATCGGCCCGCGCAGGCTGACAAACACTGGAGCTCGGTCACGCTCAGACTGACTGGCACGCCATAGCGGAATGCCGGCATATGCTACAGAGCAAGTTGACGCTGCGATCAAAGCTGCTAAAACCCAGCCATCGAGTGATTGGGTCGCAAACCGGCACTAACAGCCGGTTGGAAGAAATCAACGAAATGTGATTTCTTAACCTTTCAATCAGATGGAAGAGTGTCCGAGTGGTTTAAGGAACCGGTCTTGAAAACCGGCGTGCGGGAGACCGTACCGTGGGTTCGAATCCCACCTCTTCCGCCACAAGCTTATGATAGTATTTATCAAAATCGGTCGACGCATTTTCCGCAATTCCCAAGGCCTCCGCAACATTGTCAACATATTCTGCAACAATGCTGCAACTGCAGACGTGTTGCAGAATGCCCGATTCGCTGTTGCAGGCTGGAATCGGCGCTTGACCCTTGCGAAAAACGCGCTGAGCATGAAAAAACCGCCATCGATGGGCTGGAACCCTCAGGCGGTCTTTTAGGAGCGAGTTCATGTTGACCGACAGTGAGACTGCAGTAAAGCCCCGTCACTTTAGCCGGTGACCCGCGGGCTGGGAGATACCCCAGCCAAGTCCCGGAACGCGCTCGCCCAGCGGCGTCAACAAATTTGGAAGCCCCGCTCCCTCGTAGAAGAGGTGTGGCAAGGCAGGGATCGCGATCGCGCCCTTCGTCTATCTTGGCGTTGCAACGAGTATGAGTTTTCCAAGTGCCTGGACCTTCCGCTTGAGGGGTCGGCGAAGAACGTGCGGGCGATGATCGCCGTCGCAGTCGATGCCGTTCACACTGCGCATCATTTCCCCCAGCTTCGCGTCTCCTGTTCCCGCCGCAATGGCTGGTGGCATGAGACACGGCGCTACCGCGATCCCGATTTCACCTACTATAACGTCGTGCCGGCGATCGATGCCCTTCTGGACGCTGGGATTCTGGTCGACTACGACCTACAGCCAGCGGGCCGCTCGACCGGCATCCAATCGAGCTACAGGGCCGCTCCATGGCTTGCCGAGGTCGCATTGCCGGACCTGCGCCACGAAGTCGGCGAGGTCATCCGATTGAAAGACGCCGAGGGGCGCTTGATCGACTACCGTGACAATGACAGGACGCGGCGCGATCGCGCCATGCTGGCGAAGATCAACCGCAGCCTTGCAGAAGCCGACATCGGCCTCGATGTTCCCGCAGCCATTCGGGACGGTAATGCGATCCGCCTCGACGGCTATTCGGTGTTCCCCGGAATGACATCCCTGTACCGGGTCTATAAAGGCGGATGGGACCGCGGCGGACGGTTCTATGGCGGGTGGTGGCAATCGTGCCGAAAGACGCATCGGCAGCACCTCACCATCGACGGACACCGCACGGTCGAACTCGACTATCAGCAAATCCATCCTCGCCTGCTCTATGGCATTGCCGGGCGGCACCTAGAGGGAGATGCCTACACTATTCCCGGATGGGATCGCGATGTCGTCAAGAAAGCGTTCAATACCCTCCTGAACACTCAGGACTTCAAGGAAGCCCGCGGCGCGATTGAAAAGAACCTGGGCGTTGATCGCGACACCGCAGAATGGCTTATCCTCGATATCACGACACGGCACCCAGAAATCAAATCCTACTTCCACAGCGGCATCGGCATGTCGCTCCAGAATATCGATTCTGAAATCTGCCGTCAGGTTCTCGTGGAGATGTATCGGAAAGGCATCGTGGCACTTCCGGTGCACGATTCGTTCATCGTCGCGGAGGAGCACGAGGATACGCTTTCGCGGGTGATGCAGGCAACATTCGACACAGTTGCAAAACAGCCTGAAAACCGTTCTGAAACAGATGGATAACACAGGTATAGACTACAAGTGGCCCCGTCAGGGGCCGGGTCCTTGGAGGCTTCCTTCTCCGACTCGAGGTTATACATCCGCTGGTATTGCAAGGCCAACATGCGGGCGTGGATATTGGAGAGCGTCCCCCGCAGTCGCCCTTGGTCCAGTACCGAAGAGAACAGCGGAATCCGCCCTGCCAAACTTGTCTGGGATGGGTCGAGCATCATTCTCTGTCGCCGACCATGTCAGACGGCCTCGCCTGAGCCACCGCATATCGAGATTAACCTTGACCGACGCTTCTGCCGACAAGACCATTCGATAATGGCGCTAACATTTGAATGCGCCCAATTTAGAGGAACAGCATATGAATTCGTCAGGTGAGGCACTCGATACAATAGCCGTGGAGGTAGCAGGAGTCATTGCCGAGGCGGACGGCACCTGGAAGCTCAACCGCTTGGACGCGATTGCCCGGATGGATGATCCAAAACTAAGAGAAAATAATAGATATGTTCTGCACTACATGGTCGGGAACTCGCAGGACTATGACGACGCCAGATTTCTGCTGACCTTCAGCTCAATGGCATTGTTGAAAGACGCTGTTTGGCAGAAGGGGAAGCTGGACGGGCAAGCTGAAGCCATCCGGTCAGGATATATTCGTGACCCAAAGACCGGAACAATGTGGCGCTTACACGCTGTACCGTTCGACGGTGAATAGAACACCTTCGTCCAAGGTTCGGGATGGTGTCCCGGAGGAAGATTGCGCACCGTCAGACACACATGAACCTCTCGAATGGACCCGACATCATTTCAGGCGTTGCACCCCATCTGGCGACCACGGAAACCGCATTCTCCTTATAACCAAAGTAGGGATGCTCATTGGCGCTGTCCTAGACCCCAGCATGAAAGTCATGCTGGTCAGCCCCAGAAGTTTTTAAGTGCGTACATGAACGATGCAAAATTTGCCGGTGACCAACAGACGTCGTGGCCGTCTCGAAGAAGGTAGTGCACACCGTTCGCGCAGGTAAATTCCTTGGTGTCGGCAATTGAGATATAATTGATGCAGTTAGTGATGGTCTGCTGGTACGAGCGGCCGAAAAACTCATTAGGCACGTTTGAAAGCAGGCCTTCGAGATAATATGAAGGAGCTATCCCCGCTTGCAGTGACCCACCGGCAATCATCCGGTTTCGGATGTTCTTGAAGATGCGGACGGTCGGCTTGAAATAGCTTCCGGTATTCTGGTGCTTAGTCGTGCAGTTCGCTGAATGCTGTTTCGGGTAATTGACAATCTCGGTGCCGTCACTCTTCCAAAAGACGATGCCCTCCCGATAAGTTGGCTCGCCGTAGGTCGGATAGGTCCAATAGTGACGATGCTGGGCGCAGGGAAGCACGTCCGCATCCCGCCGTGAGCCGCTACCCGGGATGTAGATTGCCTTGGTGCCAGCCTTCACGCCGTTGCCGAACTTCTTGGTCAGCCAGCCGGAAACCTCTTCCTTAAACTTGCCAAGGGAATATTCGGCGGGTGAGCGCTTCTGGTTGTAATTGGCCTTGTCCGCCTCACCAAGGGAGCTGATGTTGGTATAGAAAACAGAGGTGAGCCGGATGACCGTATCGACGTCGCTGTCGGCATAGATATTGGTGTCGTTGCCGTACGACCCCTGCAGGAACGTATCGAACAGTTTCGAGTAGTACGGGGATTCCATATCGTTCAAGACACCGCTGATGGTCTTGTAGGTCGCCGCTGACTGCTGGACGCTGCCAAGCGCAGACCATGTTTCGAGCTGGTTCTCGTTGATAGCCATTCGCAAATCCCGTTAGAGGAGAAATTCCCTGAGAAGCGTTTCATTCTTGGCAAACGACTCGCGGCCCCGCTGCCGGAGAATATTCAGCTTTTTGAGGTCGTGCTCGAACAGGTCGGTCGCCATTTCCGGTTGCTCGAAGGTGTCGCTGATGCGGATAGTGGGCACGTCCTTGAACATGATGACGCGGAGCTGGTCCATGGACTGCGTGTTGATTTCAAGGGTCTTCTGCAGGAGCATGACGCTCTGGAGGTACTTTGCCCAATACATTATGCTGAAGAGCGGGGGCTTCGGGCTTGGATAGACTCCGACCCCCACACTCACAACCCGTAAATCCTTGTGGGCGATGTTCAGCGCCCGCGTGGCATCGGCAATCGCGTAAAGCGTGGGGTTATTGGCACAGTATCCACCGTCTACCAGCTGGACTTCATCACCATTGCCCTTGGTGACGGTTTTAGGGGAGAAAAACGGGACGGCTGAACACGAGGCCTGAACCGCATCCCCGATGGTGACGCCGAACCCAGGGAGGAACGTTCCCTTTCTTCCATGAGCCTGCTCGACACTTCCTTTGAAAATCATCGGCCTCTCGATGACCCAATTGGTGGTCACGATGCCCACGGCAATCTTCACGGCATCAAACTTGGCATCTTTAAAGATTGCCTCTGATAGTTCAGCAAGCTTGGCAGACTTCGCGGCTGGCTTTTTCAGCCGCATTACCTCGGGAACAAAGGCCTTGTAGTGTTTGTGTATTTCGTCGACCGACATGCCAAGTGAGATCATCGCAGCAATAATCGCGCCAGTGCTGGTGCCGAAAACAAGGTCGAACTTCTCACATAGACTGCAACCGATAAGTCCTTCGATTTCCGCCAGAACGCCAAGAGTGTAAAATCCCTTTGCTCCTCCGCCGTCGAGGCTGAGAATGCGGTATGGTTTTACTGCTTCGACAGCATCGCTCATGGCACCCACCTTGCTATGCCGACAGATTTACATGAATTAAGATGACACGTCCTCCGGTTGTTAAAGTGATCCACAGCTGACTGCAGGTCGGTTTACCTTCACGACCTGTGCTCTTCCAGCGAGCCTCTTGTAGGCCAGGACAATATCGGAGCCATCCCAGTAGATCAGCTTCAGGCAGTTTGCCTTGCGAGACCGGAACACGAAACCGTGCTGGTGAACGGTCCTTGTGCAGCTCGTTCTTCGCCCAAGGCGTCAATCCGTCATGACCCTTGTGCAAAATCAACAGCGTGAGCGCCTGCACCCGCACCACCCGCCGCGCCGGACCTTGACGGCTATTCTCTCTGCAGCCTGCAGATGATTCGACTTTCGAGGCGAATACCTCGAAACTCGAAACGATAATGTCGAAACTCGAACAGATCGAGAGCTTTGCAAGCGTCACGTACAAGTACGTGACGAAATTTTGCCACTTCTGGTGCCCTGATCGGCACAAATCGTCGCGTCGATTGCCACATATTGGGTCGAAAGCAGAACGGATCGTTTCGAATTTCGATATGAACAGTTCGACTTTCGAAGTCATCATTTCGATGTTCGAGGTGTCTCCAAAATTGAGCTCGAAATCGGCGGCGGTCGATCCCGGATCGCGACAGGGCGACCTCCTGCGGCAGCCTTAGTCCCGATTTCCTCACGCGCGAATTCCCGAAGTCCCGTCGTTGACGGCGCTATGCTGACTTCTCCAATATGCTCATCTTTGTCCGGGGCCTCGCAAGCGATGCCCGTTCTGAGGCATCCAAAACTTCGAATTTCGAAAGATGCCATTTGCGCCGGTGAACACGCGAGCACACCATTCTGAGAAAGCCAAAGGGGAATAGCCAGCAATGCCTTGTGCCCACATGGCACGGCGCTGGTCAGGGGAAAACTCCCCGTGAACCCCTATCCCCTGATCGGGGCAGAATGGAAACAGACGCATGCGTGACCGTATCATTCGTATCCGTGCCAGCATTGATGAAATGTCGAAAATCGAAGAACTCGCGAAAGGTCGAGGTCTTTCGATTTCCGAAATGATGCGCCGTGCCGCGTTCGGTGTGCGAATGCCCGCCCGAACATTTGACGCAACCCACATCACTTTGCTGACCTGCACTCTCGCGGAGCTTGGCAGAATTGGCGGCAACCTGAACCAGATGGTTAGGCGCGCGAATTCAGGAAAGCTTGCCGGGCACGATGCAGACCTATCCAATACCCTTTCGGGCATCGACACTTTGCGCGACCGTCTCAGGGACATCATGTCATGATAGTCCAGACCACCCGCATCTCCCGAAAAGGCGGCATCGGCTATCTCGCTCATCATCTACTTAGGAAAGTCCATGAGAACGAGAGAATAGAAGTCCTCGCAGGCGACCGGCATGCTCTGGACGATGCTCAGGCGCTCGCAAGCGTGAAAAGATGCCGATACAGCGTCCGCCATCTCTCTGTGTCACCAGAGCGCGAGATGACGCCCGCGCAGTTGACCGAGTTCTTACAATCTGTTGATGCCGAGTTCCGCATCGGTGCCGACCGCCCGCGTCTTGTCGTGCGTCATGTGAAGAAAGGCAGATCACATTTTCACATCGCAATTGCCGAGGTCGATCCGACAACGCTGCGTGTGCTCGATTGCAGGAACGACTACGCCCGGCTGGAAGACCTCGCTCGCCGCTACGAGCAGGAACACCATGAAACCATCCAGCCAACCCGGGCGGATCGTCGGCAGCGTAAGGTCGAAGGGTTTTCGGACATCGCCCGCAAAAGGGCGGAGCGGACAACACCGAAATTCGACAGAACGAAACTGAAACAAGCATTCGCCGCAAGCGGCAAAGCCTTTGCACACGAGCTTGCGAGGCAGGGTCTTCGGATAGAGAACGGCGACAAGGGGCCGATCCTTGTCATGTCGTCTGGAACATTCGTGGCAGCAGGCTACCGTGCCGTTGGCATCCGCCGCGGCGAATTCTCAAAATTCATGGAGAACCATAGTCATGACGGAAATAATTTCCGCATCTCAAACCCTGTCGTCGGTGGAGAGGAACACCGAACGGCTCCTGCCTCTCCTGTCGCTCCTGGACACTCCAGATGGCCCGGATCGCATCGCCCAACTGGTGGACCTGCTGAAGCTCATCCTGGACGCTCAGCACAGACAGGCAGAGGCGCTGAAGATCGTCGGGGATCGGCTCGATCGTCTGTCACGTCGATAGCGCGACGTCTTCGCCGGGAACAGTTGTTCCTGCATCGGCTTGGAAAGCTGGACCTCGATGATCTCCTTCGACGTGCCCTGGAAATGGCGGCGTGGATGAGATCGATTTTTGAGCCACCCGCGCAGCGTCTGACGCGAAGAATTCAAGAACTCAAGCAACAGCCAAAAATGATCGTGCCGGCCGAGATATCGACGCCCTCATCAGCGACGTATGATTTAAGAAGGAGGACGCAGCCATGAAAAACCCCAGACACAAGAACAGAAAGCGGAATTGCTTCGACAGGCTGCGGGCGCGGTTCATCACCGCGAAGCGCGCCCCCAGTGTCGATCCTGCGGCATCGGCAGCTATGCAATTGCTCGCCCTCTTCACAATGGTGTTCGGTCGCATGCCCCTATCGATTCCAGCGCCTGCCTATGTGCCTTATTCACCACCGCGGCTGTCGCCGGCGGCGCTGGGTCGGGCAGACATGGCGCGGCGGCTGGAGGTTCCCGTCCGGTACCTGGATTTGGTCCTGTCGCTAGGGCAGGTACCTTATTCAGTCTTGTTCGATCATATCCGGCAGGGCGGTGTCCTAAGGCGTGATGCATTGGTCGAGCTGCGAAAGCGCGTTCCCGAGGCGTCGCTGGACTGGCTGGATCATGTTCAGACTTGGGAACGTTGGTCCGACCTTGTTCGCTGTTATGTGCCTGGAGAGCAAGACGAGATTACAGATGTCAGAGTCCTGAATTCGACGGTTCGCTGGTTTGAAGACCTGAAGAGCGATGGCGGCCGCAAGCCGGGTGTAATAGTCGAAACTCTCAGCCCCGACGGTGATCCAAACACACGGGAACCCTGAGTTCCTCTTTGCATGTTCCGCAACATGACACTCCGCTCGACTGCCAACATCAGCGAACGGTGCACGATGGAGTGGAAGACTCCGATTGACCGATGACGACTCAACCCCCATCCGCTATTGATCGTCCCAACAATCTCCGGTCCATTTTGCAGTGGGATCAGGACAAAAGCAGGGCATGGGGGAAGACGTCGCATGAATGCGGTCGAAATCGAGGAAGCCGTATCCGAACTCGCCAATCAGCCGTTTGACGCCGCGGAGTTTCCGTTCGCCTTCCTGGCCGCCTTTGGCAACAAGGAAACCACCATAAAAAGGCTGCGCACAGCGTCGGCGAATTCGTCTGACGTGGCGGGCGGCGTACTGCAAAAGAGCAACATCCACATTGCGACCTGCGCCGAGGGCAAGGTCGGCGAAACGCTCGTGGCGCTGCGTAACAGCCCTAAGACTGCGTCGAACAAAGCTAAGTTCATCCTCGCGACCGATGGCGTCTCATTCGAGGCCGAAGACGTCGCGAGCGGCGAGACCATAGCCTGCGCCTTTCCGAAGTTTCCGGATCATTTCGGGTTCTTCCTGCCGCTGGCGGGGATCACCACGGTTAAGCAAATCCGCGAGAGTTCGTTCGACATCCGTGCCACCGGTCGCCTGAACAAACTCTATATCGAGCTTCTCAAGGACAACCCCGACTGGGCGACGGCAGCGCGCCGTCCAGACATGAACCATTTCATGGCGCGGTTGATCTTCTGCTTTTTCGCAGAGGACACCGATATCTTCAACGGCGAAGGCGTGTTCACGTCCACCGTCGACCAGATGAGCGAACGCGACTCATCCAACACGCACGAGGTAATCAGCAGCCTGTTCAGGGCGATGAACACGAAGACCGCGGATCGCGTCAATGCGAACCTTCCGAGGTGGGCGAACGGTTTTCCTTACGTCAACGGGGGGCTCTTCTCCGGCAGCACGGAGGTGCCACGGTTTAGCAAGATTGCAAGGTCCTACCTTCTCCATATCGGAAGCCTGAACTGGAAGCTAATCAACCCCGACATCTTTGGGTCTATGATTCAAGCCGTCGCTGACGACGACGAGCGTGGCGCTCTTGGTATGCACTATACGAGTGTACCGAATATCCTGAAGGTTCTGAATCCTCTGTTCCTTGACGACCTACGCGAAAAGCTGGCAGAGGCGGGGGATAATGCTCGCAAGCTTCTGAACCTGCGCACCCGCATGGCTAGCATCAGGGTCTTTGATCCTGCCTGTGGTTCCGGAAATTTTCTTGTGATCGCTTACAAGCAGATGCGAGAGATAGAGGCCAAAATTAATTGGCAACGGGGTGAACCGGATCGGCGAACGGATATTCCCCTTACGAACTTTCGAGGGATCGAGTTCCGTGATTTCCCCGCTGAGGTTGCGCGTCTTGCCCTTATTATTGCCGAGTACCAGTGCGATGTTCTTTATCGTGGCCAAAAGGAGGCTTTGGCAGAGTTCCTGCCGCTCGACGCTGAGAACTGGATTGTCTGCGGCAATGCGCTAAGGCTCGACTGGCTCAGTGTTTGTCCACCGACAGGGATCGGTTTAAAAATTCAATCCGACGATCTGTTTCACATGCCCCTTGATCAGCCAGAGATCGACTTTGTGAACCAAGGAGGAGAGACATACATTTGTGGGAACCCTCCGTATGTCGGCAGTGCTCGCCAGACTGAAGAGCAGAAGGATGATGTTCGGGCGGTTTTCGAGAGCTACACCACGTCGTGGAAATCGCTCGACTATGTCGCATGTTGGTTCGTGAAGGCCGCTTGGTATTCAAGCCATTCAAGTTCCAGCTGCGCATTCGTGACGACCAATTCCATATGTCAAGGAGAACAGGTCTCTATCCTTTGGCCAATCGTCTTCGCAACTGGACAATCTATTCACTTTGCACACGCTTCCTTCAAATGGTCAAATCTCGCAAGTAACAATGCCGGCGTTACTGTGGCGGTTGTGGGGCTAGGCAGGCCATCTCGTGATGCGCGTCTCTATGAGCAAGACGACTTTGGTGACGTTCGGGTTCGCTTGGGTTCTAATATTAATCCGTATCTTGTATTTGGCCCGAACATTATCGTCACGCCTTCGTTCACGTCGCCCGACGAACGCGGAACAATGATCAGGGGCAATATGCCAACTGACGGGGGTAATCTCGTGCTGGCACCAGAAGATTTGCGGCACATCTCGCGTGAGCTTCCCGAAGCGGCACCGTTTACCCGTAGATATCTGGGTTCTGACGAGTTGATCGGCGGTAAAACACGAGGATGTCTTTGGATTGAAGACGAACAGGCCGAAGTAGCACAGAATATACCGTTTGTTGCGGACCGAATTCGAAAAGTACGAGAGGCGCGCCTACAAAGTACAGCGAAGTCAACGAGAACTTTCTCGGGCGGAGCGCACCGTTTTTTACAAATCCAAGGAAGCGGGCAAAAGTGGACGATTGCAGTTGCCCGTGTTTCCTCGGAACGGAGGCCATATTTGCCTGCCGACCTACTGGATAGCAACGTCATCATCAGTGATCTCTTGTTTGGTATTTACGATAATCCGTTGTGGAATCTTGCATTGGTGGTATCGAAACTACACCTCGTTTGGGTTGCGACTGTATGTGGGAAACTTGAAACTCGTTATCGATATTCAAATGCTCTTGGCTGGAATACCTTCCCGCTGCCATCTCTCACCGAAAAGAACAAGGCGGACCTCAC
This sequence comes from Rhizobium sp. NZLR8, assembly GCF_019685025.1. NCBI lineage: Bacteria > Pseudomonadati > Pseudomonadota > Alphaproteobacteria > Hyphomicrobiales > Rhizobiaceae > Rhizobium > Rhizobium sp. NZLR8. Next base: position 139,974 of record NZ_JABDVY010000014.1, read on the forward strand.
GCGATGCGCCGAGGATATCCTATTGGCGCGCGAGGAGCATTTCCCAGCGACCATCGCCGATCTCTATGACCCAGACACTATGCCGGCCAATCTCCGCGCCGCCCACGATCGCAACGACGAGGTTATTGAGCGTATCTATATCGGACGTCGCTTCCGCAACGATACAGAACGGCTGGAAAAGCTGTTCGAGCTCTACACCAAGATGACTGCCGATAAGGCACCGAAGAAATCGAACCGGAAAGGCGCGGCCTGAACCATGACCACGACAAAGACCATTCCTTCGGTTTCTATGCGCACAGCTGGAACAGGTGCTTCGACAAAGGCCAATGAACTCGGCATGCGCACCATGCAGGAGCGCGCTTATGAACACCGCGGCGAACAATACCTGCTGATCAAGTCACCGCCAGCTTCGGGTAAATCACGAGCGCTGATGTTCATCGCGCTCGACAAGCTACATAACCAGAATGTTCGTAAGGCGATCATCGTGGTTCCCGAGCGGTCGATCGGTGGCAGCTTTGCCGATGAGCCACTATCAAACTATGGATTTTGGGCTGACTGGACGGTGAAGCCGCAATGGAACCTGTGCAACGTCGCTGGCATCGAGAACACGTCCGTCGCAAAATCCAAGGTCAAGGCTGTCGGCCAGTTCCTTGAGAGCGAGGATCGAGTTCTGGTCTGCACCCATGCGACCTTCCGTTTTGCCGTCGAGGACCTCGGGATCGAGGCCTTCGATGATTGCCTGATTGCGGTCGATGAATTTCATCATGTCAGTTCGAACCCTGACAACAAGCTCGGCGCGCAGCTAGGACAGTTTCTGTCCCGTGACCGCGTCCATCTCGTCGCGATGACGGGGTCTTATTTTCGCGGCGACGCCGAAGCGGTGCTTGCCCCCCAGGACGAGTCCAAATTCGTCACCGTGACCTACACCTATTACGAACAGCTCAATGGCTACGACCACCTGAAGTCTCTGGATATCGGGTATTTCTTCTACAGCGGCCGATATCTCGATGCCATCACCAAGGTCCTCGATCCCGCCCTCAAGACCATCGTGCACATCCCCAACGTCAACTCACGGGAGAGCACGAAGGACAAGGTGAAGGAAGTCAATGAGATCATGGACGCTCTCGGCACCTGGGAGGGCGAAGACCCCAAGACGGGATTCCACCTAGTGCGGCTGCCTGACGGACGTCTCATCAAGATTGCCGACTTGGTCGATGATGATTCGGCACGGCGCGATAAGGTCGTCTCGGCATTGAAGGACCCCAAGCACAAAAACGACCGCGATCATATCGACATCATCATTGCTCTCGGCATGGCCAAGGAAGGTTTCGACTGGATTTGGTGCGAGCATGCACTGACGGTCGGCTACCGCGCCAGTTTGACTGAGATCATCCAGATCATTGGCCGTGCGACCCGAGATGCCCCTGGCAAAACGTCGGCGCGGTTTACTAACCTGATCGCCGAGCCGGATGCCAGTGAGGAGGCTGTTGTTGATGCGATCAACGACACACTCAAAGCGATTGCCGCCAGCCTGCTGATGGAACAGGTGCTTGCGCCCCGATTCAACTTTACGCCGAAGAGCGCCGAGAGCGAGGCCTTGCCAGATTTCGACTATGGCGAGGGCGGCTACGACCCCAAGGGCACGAATGTCGGTTTCAACGAGACAACCGGCCAGTTTCATTTCGAAATCAACGGGCTCGTCACACCGCAGAGCAATGAGGCCAAGCGCATTTGCCAGGAAGACCTCAACGAGGTCATCACGGCGTTCGTTCAGGATAAGCCTGCCTTGGAGAAAGGCTTATTCGATGACGAGACCGTGCCCGAGGAACTGACGCAGGTCCGCATGGGCAAGATCGTCAAGGATCGCTATCCAGACCTCAGCGATATCGATCAGGAGGCAATTCGGCAGCATGCCATCGCCGCCTTGAACCTCACTCAAAAGGCGAAAGCCGTCGCAGCCGAGCTGGAGACCTCTGGGCAATTGACGGGGGGATCGGCACTGATCGACGGTGTTCGGAAATTCGCCATGGATGTGCGCAACCTCGACATCGACATGATCGACAGGATAAACCCGTTCGAGGCCGCCTATGCCATCCTGGCGAAATCCATGAGCGAACAGACCCTGAAACAAGTTGCAGCGGTGATCGCGGCCAAGAAGATCAGCATTCCCTACGAGGAAGCGCGCGATCTGGCGTTGCGCGCCAGAAAATTTCTTCAGGAGCGCGGCCGCACGCCTGATATCACGTCGGCCGACGCATGGGAAAAACGTATGGCGGAAGGCGTGGTCGCGTTGAAGCGTCACGTAGAGCAGCAGAAGAATGGTTGATATCTCAGACGACGACCTGCTCGCCGAACTCGGCGCAGTACCGGAGGCGAAGAAGCAGAGCGCAAGAACGGCGCGAGAAGAACGCATAATCGCAGGCTTTGAAGACATCGTCCGGTTCCGCGAGGAACAGGGCCGTGTACCCCAACATGGCGATGAACGCGATATCTTTGAGCGCCTCTACGCGGTGCGTCTCGACCGCTTACGCGCGCAGGAAGACTGCCGCACACTGCTAGAGGGTTTCGACCGCTACGGCTTGCTGGCGACCCCGCCGGATGCCAGCAACGACGACGAGATGGACGATGACGCTCTGTTGGCCGAGCTCGGCATCGAGCCACTAGGCGACGTAGACCTCACCGAGCTGACACATGTGAGGCCCCGCGCAGAGGTCCGCGCTGCCGAGGAGGTCGCCGACCGCACGCCCTGTGTAGACTTTGAAACGTTCAAACCGTTGTTTGCCCGGGTTAAGGAGGACCTCGACAGAGCGGCCCGCGAGACACGTCTCTTTGGCGAAGATGCTACCATCAGGAAAGGCGAGTTCTTCATATTGGGCGGGCAGATCGCTTATGTCGCGGACATGGGTGAAACCATCAAAGCGCCAAACGGCGAATACGACGCAAGGCTTCGGGTCATCTATTCCAACGGCACCGAGAGCAACCTTTTACGCAGGTCCCTCCAGAGGGCGCTCTACAAGGACGATGCAGGCCGCCGAATTACCGACCCCAGCGCCGGACCATTGTTCGGCAGTGCGGCGGTAGACGCCGACCTGGAGAGCGGCACCATCTATGTGCTGCGCAGCAGGTCGGATCATCCCGACGTCGCCGCCCACCGTGACCTCATCCACAAGGTCGGCGTAACCGGAGGCACCGTCGAATCCCGCATCGCGCAGGCGGCACTGGACTCGACCTATCTGCTTGCCGACGTCGAAGTGGTGGCGACCTACAAGCTATTCAACATCAACCGTAGCCGGCTCGAAAACGTGCTGCATCGGGTGCTCTCGCCCGCGCGCCTCGATCTCACGATTCATGACCGTTTCGGAAATCCAGTAAAGCCGAAGGAATGGTATCTGGTGCCGTTGCACGTGATCGACGAGGTCGTGGCGAAGGTGAAGGATGGGTCAATTACAGAGGTTGAGTATGACCCTAAAAGTGCGCAGCTTGTTCGTCCCGTGTAGACGTTACCGCGTAGTTTCCTCGTAGCTCGCCGGTCAATATGTCCGGAGCATGTCTGATATGATGAGGACTGGTTTGCAACACTCTAGGATTATCCATCCGCCTCTCAAGGATATGGCTAGGTTGCGCCAGCCCCTTACGCCAGGCGAGCAAGCCGTTCTCGATCTCTTCATGCAGCAGCTGTCGCCCGAATGGGAGATTTACGTGCAGCCGCATTTGAACGGGTTAAGGCCAGATTTCGTCCTGCTAAATCCAGATGTCGGCATTGCTGTTTTCGAGGTCAAAGACTGGAACCTCGATTCCATGCATTATTTCACAAAAAAGGCTGGCCGTGGACATGCGCTCTGGGCCAGCAGAGACGGCGTAGAGTTCAGCATTCAGTCACAGAACCCCGTGACCAAAGTAAATCTTTATAGGAAAGAAATCTACGATCTCTATTGCCCAAGGCTTGGCGCGAAGAGTGGTTGGGCGACTATCACAGCCGGCGTGATTTTTCCGTTCGCAAGTATCGGCCGGGTAGAAAACCTGATGCACCCTTGGTTGCCAACTGGCGAGGAGAAAAAGTTTGCGCGCTATCAACCGACCAGTGGTGCAGAGGCCGTGTCGTCGGGCAACCTCCACAAAATTTTCCCAGAGTCGGCGCGCAAATCCTCTTTCGTCATGTCCGGGAAGCTGGCCGACGATCTAAGGGGTTGGCTTGTCGAGCCCGACTTTGCCGCCACCCAGCGGCTTCCGCTTATGCTCGATCGCAACCAGCAGAACCTTGCGGATACTCGTACCGAAACGGGGTACCGCCGGATTAAAGGCCCTGCCGGCTCGGGAAAGTCCCTTGTTCTCGGAGCGCGTGCGGCAAAGCTGGCGAATGAGGGCAAGGAGGTGCTGATTGTCACCTTCAACATTACACTATGGCACTACCTCCGGGATATCATCGTGCGGGGGCTGAATAATCCTCAGAACATCAGAAACGTCGAACTCACGCACTTCCATTTGTGGTGTAAGCACACGTGCTACGGAGCAGGCTTCGATGATCGGTACGATGCCCTCTGGACAGAGGACGAGAAGCAATCACAGAAAAAGCACATGGACGTCACGTTGCCTATGTTGACGCTGGAAGCTTCGCAAACTCCCGATGCGAAACGCTACGATGCAATCCTGGTAGATGAGGGTCAGGATTACCTCCCACTATGGTGGGACGTGTTGCGCCAGTCATGCAAGCAAAAGGGCGAGATGCTACTCGTAGCCGACGCAACTCAGGATATCTACGGAACCGTGGAGGCCTGGACCGACGACGTCATGAAAGGCGCAGGTTTTGGCGGCCGATGGGCTCAACTTAGCGCGAGCTATCGCCTTCCCCCTGACGTCATGGGATTGGCCCGCAAGTTCGCTGAGACATTCCTGCCAGCCGAGAGAATCGATCTGCCCGAACCGGAGCAAGGCTCGTTCGATCTATATCCCAGCCATCTCAGTTGGGTACAATGCGAACCTCAGGACGGCGATGAAGTGTGTTCCCACGAAATCATCAAGTTGATGCAACACACTGGAAAGCTGGGGCTGGCTAATGCGGATATAACCCTTCTAGCTGGCGATATGGTATCAGGCGGTAAGGCGGTTCAACGGCTCTCCGATCAAAACATCAAAGCCGTTGATACGTTCGGAGATGACCATCGCCGTAAGAAAATGGGATTCTTCATGGGTGATGCGCGGATAAAGGCGACGACCCTCCACAGCTTCAAGGGTTGGGAGGCGCGGCTGTTAGTCGTCTACGTTACCAACGCCTCACATGCGCAGAGCCTAGCACTTGTGTATGCCGGTCTCACACGGCTCAAGCGGAGCCAGGAGGGAAGCTGGCTGACTGTGATCTGCTCAGCCCCGGAGCTGGCTGAGTATGGCAAGGCATTTCCCACTCATCGTCGGGTTGCCGCCTTAAATGCATCGAGTAAATCACCTTCGGTGTACAACGGCCGAACCTAAGCTGGCTATTAATGACCTATTCCCGCGGGACTAGGCTGCCACGCGGTCGTTGCCGCTGCCACCCTCCGATTTGCCAAAAAGCTTCTCGCGATGTTCTTCATCAGTGGGATTCAGATACTTCATCAGAACCGCCACCGTCTTGTGTCCTGACTGACGCATCAGAGTTTTAAGGTCAGCGCCCCTTGCGGACATTCGACTGAGAGCTTCGTGCCGCAGGTCGTGGATGCGAAGATCAGGGCAGCCAGCAGCCTCCCTTATTTTCTGCCATTCGTGGTCCCGCGAATCCTTGGTGAACTTGAACAGTTCTGCGTCGTCAGGTTCACCTTCCGCCAGAAGTGCCAAAGCTTCATATGCGCGGTCTGATAAGGCGACGTTTCGCGCCTCGCCATTCTTCGTCTTCGGTATTCTGATGAAACCTTTGGAGAGATTGACCCATCCTGCCAGGATGCTGTCCGCCTCGCCGACACGCATACCCGTGTCTAGCAACAGCGGGAACAGGCAAGCCCATTGTCTGTTTTGCGGCGTGTCGCCCGTGAGCTGTTCCCAAATTTTCTCTTCCTCGCCAGGCCTTAGGCGACGCTCGCGATGACCTTTTGGCTGCGGTATCCCGAACTGAAAGTTTCGCATCTCGGCTATCGGATTTTCCGCCGGCACCTTTTTTTCATGAATGAGCCATCGATAAACGGAGCTCAGGGTGTTGAGGTTATTGCGCACCGTGCTGTTCGAAAACTCTTCCAGTCGTCTATCCCGGTACTCTACAAAATCATCAGAACTCAGTTCTCTAACGGTCTTCGCCGCGAAGTCTTCACGAGCGAACATGCTCAACATATCCGACTCCTGGGCGGCACCTTTTTTCCTTGGTGTCACCTTGTCCCTGTAGTCCGTGATAGCGTCTCTGAAGGGACGATCGAAATATCCTTTGGATGTGCCAGGCTTTGGATCGAGCCGAGGGTCTTTCCATGTCCCGAGCCGCATTGCGGACTCCGTCGCGTCAATCCATACTTGAGCATCACGCTTGCTCTTGAACGTGTTTGAGATCGAGCGGGACTTAAATGGCCCCTTGAACGTGTCCGGGAGCCGTGCCGTCACAGTCCATTTGCCTGCGCGTTTTGTTATGCTTGCCATCGGAATTTCTCATTTTCTGCAACAGTGCTGCAACATTACACGGAAAACGCCGAAATATGCAAGTTAATCAACATAATCACACAGGTCTTGAAAACCGGCGTGCGGGAGACCGTACCGTGGGTTCGAATCCCACCTCTTCCGCCATACCGCCAGTCGGCAGGATTTTTACTCCCTCGCATGATCTCAGAATGACGGTCCATCCGGCCTGAAATCATAGATTGCTGGAAAAGCTTGCAAGCTGACGGCCGGCAATAGCTCTTACAATGCCGGAGGGCGTGTCCGAGATGTTTTGTAGGGTCGCGGTGCGACCCGATTAAAGGGATTTACCGCCTGGATATAGCGTGACCGGCAGCTGAAGACGCCGCCCCACTCACGAAAACAGCGAGTAGACCCAGAGGCCAACAGAACCCCAGAAGATAACCGGCATCAGTATCATTCCCAAAACGAAAATCTTCGTCACCGCAAAACCCCGCAACTCCACCAATGCCGCAAAATCTATTACGGTGACCGTGAGTTGCCATGGGCACGAAGTCCGGGATCGATCGGACCTTGGTCTAAGTTTCGATCGCTTATTGCATAGTTAAATCGGAATTGGTTCGGCGCCGGTAGGTCGCCGCCGCGATGGCAAGCGCCGTAGCGATCAATGCCGCTGCGACAGCGAAGGTGATCTGCATGCCTGAATGCACGGCCTCGGGACGCGCCGCGGCGATCTCGGATGCTGCCGATCCGTACGCGAACACGGCTCCCATGACGGATGCGCCGGTGATCAGCCCGAGATTGCGCGACAGGTGGAGCACGCCGGAGATGACGCCGCGCTGGTCGGCGCGGACATCCGCCATAACAGCCGTGTTGTTGGCTGCCTGGAACAGCTGATAGCCAGGCGTCAGCACAGCGATGGCGGTGATGTAGCCGGCGATTCCGGGCAGCACGGCGAGAGCGATGGAACCGGCGGCCATGGCGACGAGCCCTGCGGCAATGACGAAGGGCGCGTCCAGACGATCGACCAGGCGACCGGCCGGGACACCGCTGAGGATGGAGATGACGGGACCGATCGACATGACGGCTCCGACCAGCGCTTCGTTGAGCCCGAGCGCACGGGAGAGATAGAAGGGCGCGACCACCAGCGTCGCCATCATGACCGTCGAAACGAGCGCGTTCATCACCAGACTGGCGGTGAGCACGCGATTGCGGAATAGCGCCACCTGGATCAGCGGCGATGCCGTTCTGACCTCGGCGAAGACAAAGAGAGCGGCGCCGAAGCCGGCGGCGAGCAGCAGTGCCAGGTTCAACAGGCCAAAGCTGCCATGCCCGACCGTCATTGCCAGCGCATAGGCCGAAAGCGTCAGGGCAAGCAGTAGCGTGCCCAATGTATCGAAGCCGGCCCGATCCTTCTTCTTCTGTCCGCCGATCTCGTCCGGCAGATAACGATAGGCGAGAACGAAGGTCGCAATGCCGAGCGGTACGTTGACGAGGAAGATTGCCGGCCAGCCGAAAGAGGCGATCATGAGCCCGCCGAGCGACGGCCCAAGAGCCGTGCCGACCGCCGACATCGTTCCGAGCAGCCCCATGGCGCTCCCGGTCCTCGCCTTCGGCACCGTATCACCGACAAATGCCATGGTGAGGGCCATCATGATGGCCGCGCCCAGACCCTGTAGCGCGCGCGCCGCAATCATCAGCCACAGCGTCGGTGCAAGGCCGCAGACGACCGAGGCCAGCGTGAAGAGCAGGATGCCGATGAGCAGCAGCCGGCGGCGGCCGGTAATATCGCCGAGCCGCCCGACGCTGACGATCAGCGTGGTGATGGCAAGGAGATAGGCGAGCACGATCCACTGGACGTCCTGGAAGGAGGCGTTGAACGCCCGCGCCAGGCTCGGCAGGCCGACATTGGCGATGCTGGTGCCGAGCGATGGCAACAACATGGAGAGGGAAAGACTGGTGAGTGCCCAACGGACAGAATATGTGCGTTCGACACCGGCCTCGCCTGGCTCTGCAATGATCGGCTTCACCGTGAACTCCTCGTTACTGCTCCCGAAACGGAGCGAAGGAAACATAACGCTCCGGCCGATATGGCGAAACGCGCAGCATTTGCATTGTATTGATGCGTTTGGCGCCACATCAAACAGTGTTATATCGGATGTATGTCGACACCCGATCTCAACCTGCTTGTCACCCTGGATGTGCTGCTTGCCGAAGGCAGCGTTGCGCGTGCGGCCCAAAGGCTGCGGCTCAGCCCGTCGGCGATGAGCCGGGCGCTGGCGCGATTGCGCGAAACGACGGGCGATCCGCTGCTGGTGCGCGCCGGCCGCGGCCTCGTCCCCACGCCCCGGGCGCTCGAACTGCGCGAACGGGTCGGCCGGATCGTCGAGGAGGCGCAAACGGTCCTGCGCCCTGCCGAGGCGCTCGACCTTCAACGCCTGGTCCGAACGTTCACGCTGCGCGCCAGCGAGGGCTTCGCCGAGAGCTTCGGACCCGATCTTATCGCCCGCCTCGGTGGTGATGCGCCCGGCGTGCGGCTGCGTTTCGTGCAGAAGCCAGACAAGGACAGCGCCCCATTGCGCGACGGAAGCGTCGACCTGGAAACCGGTGTCGTCGGCGACACGATGGGCCCGGAGGTGCGGGCGCAGGCCCTGTTCCGCGACCGCTTCATCGGGGTCGTTCGAACGGGGCATGCGCTTTGCCGGGACGATGTCACACCCTCCCGATATGCGGCCGGCCGGCACATCCATGTCTCGCGGCGCGGGCTCGACAAGGGCGCGATCGATGAAGCCCTTGATGCGCTCGGGCTGGAACGGCAGATTGCCACCATCGTCGGCGGTTTTTCCACCGCGCTGGCTCTCGCCCGCGCGTCGGATTTGATCGCCAGCGTGCCGGAACGGCACACCGGAGCTTTGCGCCAGGGGATGCACAGTTTTCCCCTGCCGGTTCCGACCCCTGAGATCACCGTTTCACTGCTGTGGCATCCCCGGATGGATGCCGATCCGGCCCATCGCTGGCTGCGCGGCTGCGTTCGGGACGCTTGCGCGGCGGGGTGATCGGCGGCCACGTCGAACTGACCGGCGAGTGATCGATCCGTTCGCAATGGTTGACTATCCCTTGTAGACGTGATTTCCCGCGCCCAAGATCATCAGGCGAATTATCAGGCGGAAACATCATGGCCGACGACATCATCGTAAAGGACAGCAACGGAAGCCAGCTTCACGATGGCGATTCCGTGACGCTGATCAAGGACCTCAAGGTCAAGGGAACCTCCGAGACGCTGAAGCGCGGAACGCTGGTCAAGGGCATTCGCCTGACCTCCAATCTCGGCGAGATCGAGTGCAACACCAAGCAGGTCAAGGGTCTGGTGTTGAAAACGGAATTCCTCAAGAAGGCATAGGATCGGCCTCGCCCGCCCCGTCCTGCGGCACTTCCTCGGTGATCACCTCGAAGCGGGAGAGCGTTGCCGGGCCGAAGGCCGTCGACATCGCGACGTCGGTGGCGTCGCGGCCGGTCCCCATCAGTATCCTGCCGATGCGCGGCCTATTGTGGCGGGCATCGACCGTATGCCAGTGGCCGCCGAGAAAAACCTCGAACCAGGCGCTGAAATCCATTGGATTGGGATCGATCGGGACACCGATATCGCCGAGATAACCGGTGCAGTATCGGGCTGGGATATTCATGCATCGGCAAAGCGCGATGGCGAGGTGGGCAAAGTCGCGGCAGACGCCGGCCTTGTCGGTGAAGCCGCCATGCGCGGTTCGCAGCAAATCGGCCTTCTGGTAGTCGAAGGTGATGTGGTCATGAACGAAATCGCAGATCGCCTGGACGCGCGCCCAGCCGAGCGGCGTCGACGAGAATGTTGCCCAGGCAAAATCGCCAAGCCTGTCGGTGTCGCAATAGCGGCTGCCGAGCAGGAAGACGAGCACATCGTCCGGCAGGTCATTGATCGCATGTTGGATGGCATCGTCGGGAACTATGTCCGGTTGCCCGCTGTCATAGATCTCGAATTCCGTGGAAATCGTTGTAAGGCCTGGCGGGGCGACGATCCGGCTGCAGGCATTGCCGAACACATCGGTATAGCCCCAGGCCTCGATCGGCTGGTCGAATGTCAGCACCTGCTCGCTGAGAAGATCGGCGCGACGGGAGGGATGAATATTGAGGACGAGCAGCATCGGTGTCGGCTGCGTACATTCATAGCCCAAATGAAACCCGGCGCGTATCTTCATTGTGGCTTCCTTGTGTCCCACATAGGTGGCGTGACTATGCAACGTGGATCGCGCTGCCCGGTTCCCGCAGCCGCGGCTGTCGCCGCAAAACTCGGGATGTCCGATATTACTTCGTGGTGACGTTGACCTGCACCGTCATGCTGTCGAAATCCGTCCCATCCCCATCATAGCTGCCGCTCAACGGGACTGCCTGGCGCGGATCGCGGGCAACGGCGACACGAATGAGATCGCGGTTGCCGACGATCCCATTGGTCGGATCGAACTCCGTCCAGCCGGCGCCCGGAAGATAAATCTGGCACCACGCATGGGTGGAACCGCCGCCGAGCACGGTGGAGCCGTCGCGATCGGGAACATAGACATAACCCGTGACAAACCGCGCCGCGAGGCCGAGGACGCGTGCCGCCTCCATCATCAGCAGCGCGAAATCCCGGCAGGTGCCGGAGCGAAGCTGCAAAGTCTGCTGCGGCGTCTGCGTTCCGTGCTCCATCCGGCGCGCATAGACGAAGCTTTCCCGAATGGCATAACAGAGCGTCATCAGCAGATGCCCGGTCTCTGTCGGACGTCCCTGCCGCACGAACTGGCGCGCCCAGCGTCCGACATCGTCGTTGGGGTCGGGATAATGGCGCTGCATCGCCGGCGTCAGATCGGCAATTTCGTCCTTGTCGTAGGAGAATGGATAGGTCAGGGCCTGGTCGTCTACCTTGAGATCAAGGGCGACCTGGGGTGTGTGATCGAGCGTGATCCAGGTTTCGAAACGAAGCTCGGACGCCGGCCTCGAAAAATCGATGAGCGCCACGCAATTGCCGAAAACATCGTGGATCCAGCGCACATGACTTTCCTTAGGATATATCGTCAACGACGCTTCGATCAGCCGCTGGTCAAAACTGTCGCGCGGCCGGAACATCAGGCGATGCTCGCCGAAATCGACCGCCCTGACGTACCGATAGGACGTGATGTGGCGGACGGAAAAAATCGTCATCGGCCGCCGTCCGGTAATCTTTTCACTTCCTTGCTCCAAGACGGCGACGCCGCTCTTCCTCTACGGAGGCGCCCTCGCCGCTTCGCCGCTCATCCCGATTTCTTGTCATATAAGCACATTCGAAAAATTGCTATTCTACATCAAGCGATCGACGGCAGAGCCGTCCAACCTAAGAGGATAAAATGCATATCATCTGGGACGTTCTGACGCTTCTGCTGACAATCGGCTCGCTCTATGGCGGTCGCGAATACCGGATTATTCGCGCCCGTGCCCGCGCCCAGAACTGGGGCAACTTCTGATTGGATTAGACTTGAACGCATCGCTGTCGCCACGGTGGCGGTTACGTCGAATGACGTAAAGCCATACGCTTAAGGAAATGCTTCATTAGCCGAGACGGCGTCTATCCGTCCATTCTCCCTGTTATTGCAAGCCCGCCTCACCCCAGGCGGGCTTTTTTCGCCGTTGACCCTTCTTCGCCTGCCGCGAGAATATTGGCGCGCGTCTCACTTCTTGGCACCTGCCGAAAGCACCCGATGTGTCGCATTGTCCATGGCGTGGCTCGCCTCCTGCCCATCCTTCTTCAGCCCGTATGCGGTATTGCCGCAGCCGGAAAGCGTGAGCAGGCAGATGCAGGCGATGGCGATTGCAGCTTTTGACATCGAGTTTCCCCAGATGGAGTGGCGATCAGGGAAAGATGATGCATTTCCTGCCAAAATCAATCCGCCGGCCTTCGGTGCGGATCGCATATGGAACTCTATGGCGCGAGCGGCGTTTACAGAAGCCATCCAACCGGGATCAACGACATGGATTATCAGATTGCCTTCGCCGCGACCGTCGCGACAGCGTCCTTCCTCGTCTTCATGCTCGTCGTTCACCGGACATAATCGCCCGGAGGTGTGTAGCGGTGCCGGCAGAACCCCATGCATTAAAACAAAGCGCTAAAACGCGTTGCATGAATTATTTTGATGCGAGGGACTTCAGACGTTCATAGCACCGACGACACGACGGAGATTAAGGTTGGCACAATAAACGCAGCTTATCCGTCAGTGCACCCCTAAATATTAGACAAGAAACGTTTCAATTTATACAAGCATTTAAACCATTATCGAATGTATTTAATTTTAGTTAAATGTCACGTTTAACTATCCATTAACAATATCCTTGCGCGCCGTCCACTTCCGCTTATGCTTTATGCAAAGGGGAGAGGAACGATGTTTAGCAAAAGCCTGATCATGCCGGTGGGATTTGCAATACTTGCCATTGCTGGCCTCTTGTTTCAGATTGCTATCCACGCGTTGGAGTCCCCTGTTACCATGCTGCAGCCGTAAGTCACATAAGCTGCTGAACGCGCGAGCAATCTCGTAACTGGGAGTGGAACTTCCCTTCGATTCGTGCATTCTGTGACTCGTTTTGCCAGGAGGGAGATAATCATGGAAAACGCAGGCGTGGGTTGGATTGCAGCCATCATCATCGGTGGCATCGCCGGATGGCTGGCGGAAAAGGTCATGAGCAGCAGCATGGGCTTGCTCATGAACATATTGCTCGGCATCGTCGGCGCCATCGTCGCCAACTGGATCCTGGGTCTGTTGCACATCCAGCCGCTTGCAGGTTGGCTGGGTTATCTGATCACCGGCTTTATCGGTGCCTGCATCCTGATTTTCATCGGGCGCGTCATCCGCCGCTGAAGGTCGCGCTAGCCTTCAAACATCGAAAGCCGGGCTATCATTGCGCCCGGCTTTTCATTGTCCTGAATTCTTTCTAGCGGCGGCTCAGCAGGCCGAAAACATAGGCAATGCCTGCCGTCACCGCGAGCGCCATCAGCGGTTCTTCACGAACCTTGTCGCGCAGCTGTTCCGTCATCAGCGATGCCTCGTCGGTCACCGCCGACTTTGCCCCCTGGCCGAGCGCGACCACGCTTTCCGTCAGCCGGGAGAGATCGTTGCGAAGGGCCGCGACCTGCGCCGACAGATCGTCTGCTGCGATATCGGCCTTGACCCGCGCAGCGGTGGATTCGGCGGAAGCGGTTTTCAATTCAGCCATGGTCTGCTCCTGTTTCATGGGATGCGGCTTCAACGAAATGGCGGCCCGAAAGGTTCCGCCGCAACCGATCTTTTGTTCGCCGCAGAGCCGCCACGCCGCCGCCGCCGCCCGGCGCAGCTTTTCGCGCGACAAACCCTTCATTTCCTGTCGCGTTTGTTCTAAGGAACGTCAAATGTCCGCCCGCGCGCGGGTTAATGATACTGCGAGGTTTGCGTTTCTATGTTCCATATCCTGAGAAGAGCCGCTCAGACCTGGGTCGCCAAGCTGCTGATGCTTCTGCTGGTCGCGTCCTTCGGCATCTGGGGCGTCTCCCGGTCGCTGATTACCGGCAGCAACAGCACCACGGTCGTGACCGTCGGCGATCAGCATGTGGACGTCAACGAATTCCACCTCGCCTATCAGCGCCAGGTGGCAAGCCTCAGCCAGCAGTTCGGCACGCGCCTCACGCCGGAACAGGCCCGCGCCTTCGGCGTCGAGCAGCAGGTGCTGGCCCAGCTCGTCGCCGGCGCCTCGCTCGATCAGCTTGCCGAAGACATGAACCTCGGGCTGTCTGAAGATCGCCTCGCCCAGTTGATCGCCGATGATCCTGCATTCAAGGCTGTCAACGGCAAGTTCGACCGTGAACTCTTCATCTCGCGCCTGCGCAATGCCAATATCCGCCAGGATGATTACATCAAGGAGCGCAGCAAGGTCGCCGTCCGCAGCCAGGTCGTCGATGCCATCTCGAACGGCTTTACCGCTCCGAAGACGCTGGTCGACGCCCTGAAGCTCTATGGCGGTGAAAGCCGCAGCGTCGACTATCTGCTGCTCACCAACGCCAATATCGAGCCGATCAAGGCGCCTGCCGACGACGTGCTGGCGGCGTGGTTCGAGGGTGTGAAGCAACGCTACCAGGCGCCTGAGTACCGCAAGCTCGTCTATCTCAAGCTGCAGCCCGCCGATATCGCTGACGCAGCGACGGTCGCCGACGACCAGATCCACGAAGCCTTCGACAAGAGCAAGGATACCTACCGCACGCCGGAAAGCCGCACCATCGAACAGCTGACCTTCACCAGCAAGGATCTTGCCACCGCCGCCGAAACGGCCCTGAAGGGCGGCACCAGCTTCGATCAACTGGTCTCCGACCAGGGCAAGACGGCAAGCGACGTACTGCTCGGCGAGTTCACCAAGGACAAGGTTCCCGACCAGGCTGTTGCCGATGCGGCCTTCGCGGTTTCGCGCGATGGCGGCACGACACCTGTGGTCGAGGGCTCCTTCGGTTCCGTCATCCTGCGCATCACCAACATCAAGCTGGAAACGACCAAGAATTTCGACGAGGTGAAGGAGGACATCCGCAAGCAGCTGGCGCTTTCCAATGCCTCTCAGGAAGTGATCAACGTTCATGACCGCATCGAGGATCTGCGCGCCGGCGGCGCCACGCTCGAGGATATCGCCGGCCAGTTGAAGCTGAAGGCCGTGGCCGTCGACGCCGTCGATATGACCGGCGCAGACAAGGACGGCAAAGAGGTCAAGGATATTCCCGTCAAGCAGCAGCTGCTCGGCGAAGCCTTCAAGACCGAGGTCGCCGTCGATGCGCCGCCGCTGCCGATCGGCAATGATGGCTATGTCTGGTTCAACGTCCGCGAAATCACGCCGACCCGCGAGCGCCCGGTCGCCGAGGTGCGCGAAAAGGCGGTCGAGGACTGGACGGCGGAACAGCAGAAAGCCGAACTTGCCAAGAAGGCCGACGAATTGAAGGCCGCAGCCGCCAAGGGCACCGCGCTTGCCGATATCGCAACGCCGCTCGGCATCGCCGTCGAAAGCAAGAGCGGCGTCACCCGCTCAACCGATGATCCGGTGCTTGGCCGCGCCGGCGTCACTGCCGCTTTCTCCGGCCCCATCGATACGGTCGCGAGCGCTGTCGGCGCCGATCCGTCGATGCAGATCCTGATGAAGGTCACAGAGGTCAACAGCGAGCCGACCAGCGATGCGCTGAACAACCGCGATGCCCAGATCACCGCCATGGCCAATGCCGCCGGCGACGATATTCTCGATCAGATGGTCAACCTGCTGCAGACGCAGTACGGCGCGCAGATCAACCAGACGCTCGCCGAACAGGCGACGCTTCGTTAGGAGGCCTTTATGACCGATCTGAAGCCGTTCCTGGCCAAGGCCGCAAGCCGCGAGCCGCTGACGCGTGACGAGGCTCGCGCCGCCTTCGACATCCTGATGTCGGGCCAGGCGACGCCCTCGCAGATCGGCGGCTTCCTGATGGCGCTGCGCGTGCGTGGCGAAACCGTCGACGAGATCGTCGGCGCCGTCACCGCGATGCGCTCGAAGATGCTGACCGTCGAGGCTCCGGCCGATGCGATCGACATCGTCGGCACCGGCGGCGATGCCAGCGGCACCTACAATATCTCGACGCTGGCGGCGCTGATCGTCGCCGGCGCCGGTGTCCCCGTCGCAAAACACGGCAACCGGGCGCTGAGTTCGAAGTCGGGTGCGGCGGACAATCTGGCGGCACTCGGCGTCAAGCTCGATGTCGGCCCCGAGATCATTTCCCGCTGCATCACTGAGGCCGGCGTCGGCTTCATGTTCGCGCAGCTTCATCATTCCGCCATGCGCCATGTCGGCCCATCCCGGGTCGAACTCGGCACCCGCACCATCTTCAACCTGCTCGGGCCGCTCTCCAGTCCGGCCGGCGTCCGCCGCCAGCTGCTGGGGGTCTTCTCGCCGCAATGGCTGGTGCCGCTTGCGGAAGTCATGCGCGATCTCGGCTCCGAATGCGTCTGGGTGGTTCATGGCGACGGCCTCGATGAGATCACCACGACCGGCATCACCAAGGTAGCCGCACTCGAAAACGGCAAGATCCGCACCTTCGAGCTGTCGCCCGCCGATTTCGGCGTCAGCCCCAGCGTGCTTGCCGACATCAAGGGCGGCGATGGTGTCGCCAACGCCGCAGCGCTTCGCGAGGTGCTCAGCGGCGCGAAGAACGCCTATCGCGATATATCGCTTGCCAATGCCGCCGCCTCGCTGGTGATCGCCGGCAAGGTCGAAACGATTCGCGACGGCATGACGCTCGCGGCGCAGTCGCTCGATAGCGGCGCCACCGCGCTCGCTCTCGACAAACTCATCGCCGTTTCCAACGATATCGACTAGGATTACCCCGATGACCGATATCCTGAAGAAGATCGAACTTTACAAGCGTGAGGAGATCGCCGCCGCCAAGGCTGCGGTGTCGCTTGCCGACCTGAAGGCGATGCAGGCCGGCCAGTCCGCCCCGCGTGGCTTCCATCGCGCCCTTGCTGCCAAGCGTGACGCCGGCAATTTCGGTCTGATCGCCGAGATCAAGAAGGCGAGCCCGTCGAAGGGGCTGATCCGCTCGGATTTCGATCCGCCGGCGCTGGCAAAGGCCTACGAAGCCGGTGGCGCGGCCTGCCTTTCCGTGCTGACCGATACGCCGAGCTTTCAGGGTGCGCCGGAATTTCTGACGGCCGCCCGCGCTGCTTGCGCGTTGCCGGCCCTGCGCAAGGATTTCATGTTCGAGACCTATCAGGTGCATGAGGCGCGCGCCTGGGGTGCTGACTGCATCCTGCTGATCATGGCCTCGCTTTCTAATGACGAGGCCGAGCGTCTGCAGGACGAAGCTTTCTCGCTCGGCATGGACGTGCTGGTCGAGGTCCACGACGCCGAGGAGATGGAGCGGGCGCTAAAACTGTCCTCGCCGCTCATCGGCATCAACAACCGCAATCTGCGTACTTTCGAGGTCAGCCTGACTGTCAGCGAGACGCTGGCCGCCATGGTTCCGGCAGACCGGCTCCTCATCGGCGAAAGCGGCATCTTCACCAATGCCGATTGCAAGCGCCTGCAGGCCGTCGATATCAGCACCTTCCTTGTCGGCGAAAGCCTGATGCGAAAGGATGACGTGACGGCCGCCACCCGCGCGCTGCTCTTTGGCGAAGCCGCCATCGCGGCCGAATGATATGAGCGGCGGAAAGGCTAACCTAACGCATATCGATGCCTCCGGCGAGGCGCATATGGTCGACGTTTCCGACAAGGCCGAGACGCTGCGTATCGCCACGGCCGAGGGCTATGTGAAGATGGCGCCGGAAACACTCGCGCTCATTCGACAAGGCAATGCCAAGAAGGGCGATGTGATCGGCACGGCGCGCCTTGCCGGCATCATGGCGGCAAAACGTACCGCCGATCTCATCCCGCTCTGCCATCCGCTGATGCTGACGAAGGTGACCGTCGAGATCGAGGAAGACGCCGCCCTGCCTGGTCTGCGCGTCACGGCAACCGCCAAGTTGACCGGCAAGACCGGTGTGGAGATGGAGGCGTTGACCGCCGTCTCGGTCGCCTGCCTTACGATCTACGATATGGCCAAGGCCGCCGACAAGACAATGGAGATCGGCGGCGTCAGGCTGCTCGAAAAATCCGGCGGCAAGTCGGGCAATTTCCGTCATCCGGAGGCGAGATGAACCTTCTCCCGGTCGCCGAGGCGCAGAACCGTCTCCTGTCCCGCGCCAAGCCCGTCGAAGCCTCTGAAACGCTGCCACTTATCGATGCCGAAGGCCGCGTCCTGGCCGTCGATCTCAAGGCAGGCCTGACCCAGCCGCCCTTCAACTCCTCCGCTATGGATGGTTACGCCCTACGTCGCGAAGACGCGCCGGAGCCGGGCGCCTTGCTGAAGCTGATCGGCACCTCCGCCGCCGGCCATGCCTTCCAAGGCGAGGTCAGCAAAGGCGAGACCGTCCGCATCTTCACCGGCGCCCCAGTTCCCGCAGGCGCCGACAGCGTCCTTCTGCAGGAGGATGCCGAGAAGACTGAAGGCGGCATCCGAACCAATTTTCCTGTGCGGCAGGGCCAGCATGTGCGTCCCCGCGGCCAGGATTTTGCCGAAGGCGAAGCCGTGCTGTCGGCCGGCACAGTGCTTGATTTCTCGCGGCTGACGGTCGCTGCCGGCATGAACCGGCCCGATGTCGAGATTCTCAAACGCCCGCTGATCGCCATCCTTGCGACCGGCGACGAATTGCTGCCGCCCGGAAGCGCGCCCGGCCCGTCGCAGATCATCGCATCCAATACATTCGGTATTGCAGCCCTTGCCCGCAAAGCCGGCGCCGAGGTGCTCGATCTCGGCATTGTCCCGGACGACAAAGCCAGGATCACCGCGGCGATCGACGCGGCGCGAGACGCCGAGGCCGATGTCATCGTCACGCTCGGCGGCGCTTCGGTCGGCGACCACGATCTGGTGCAGGCGACGCTGATCGAGGCCGGCATGCAGCTGGATTTCTGGCGCATCGCCATGCGTCCCGGCAAACCGCTGATGGTCGGCAGCTTCGGCGAGACCCATGTGCTCGGCCTGCCCGGCAATCCGGTATCGAGCCTCGTCTGCTCGCTGCTCTTCCTGGAGCCGCTGATCCGCAAACTCGCCTCCCTGCCGCCGGTGCGGCGCGAGACAATGGTGGAGGCAGCCGTCACGCTGCGCGTCAATGACCACCGCCAGGACTATATCAGGGCGAAACTCTCGAAATCCGCCGCCGGGAACTGGCTCGCCGAACCCTTCGACAAACAGGATTCGTCGATGATGAAGGTGTTTGCGCAAGCCGATTGCCTGATCATCCGCCCGCCGCATGCACCGGAGCTACCGGCTGGAGCGCCCTGCCCGGTCATGCTGTTGCGGCCGGATCTTCTGGCATAATCGCAGCCTTTCAGCCATCTCCGGCAAGTGAAAAGACGCCTGCCGGCACCACCTTGCCCCCCGTACTCGCGCCGAAATCTGCGACCGCATGGGTCGCGATTCGCCTAAGGTGTCCCTGCGGTAGATAAGCGCGCTCGGGATCGCCGATCAGCACCTCGATGCCGCTCGCTTGGCAACGCTGCAAGAAATCCATCACCCGCAAGGCAAGTGCGGGATCGTAGAACAGGTCGCCGACAACGACGAGATCAGTCTCCTCCGGCGGCGGCGCCTCGATGATATCGGCGGCGACGGCTACGATCTTCACGCCGTTGATCGCCGCGTTGAGACCGATTGCGGCGATGGCATTGGCATCGACATCGACCGCCGTGACCGTAGCAGCTCCGGCCTTCGCCGCCGCGATGGCGACGAGCCCGGAGCCGGCGCCAAGGTCGAGGACGCGGCGCCCCGCGACCACCTCGGGGCGATCGAGCAGATGGCGGGCAAGCACGGCGCCGCCGGCCCAGGGATAAGCCCAGTAGGGCGGCGGATCGGTTTCTCCCCGGCCGGCAAGTCGCCAGAGCCCGCTCGCAGGGCCTGCCATATAGAGCAGGATTTCGGAAATGGCCGGAACGGGGGAGATTGGCAGATTGGCCTGGATGAAGGCGGCCGGATCGGGACGTGGAATGCCGGAGCGTTTCATCGTCGTCCTGCTCCTGGCCCGCTATAAAACTAACGATTCAATAGTTCTTCATGGCGAGATGCGGCATGCCGCCGTCGAGAAATTCCGCTTGCGGCTAGCCGTCAGATAAAGCCCTCCGCCTGAACCGGCGAAGGGCCTGCGGCGCAATCAGCCGGGCTTCTTCTTCGAAAACTTGCCCTTCGGCCCGGCGCCGCCCTTGCCTTCATATTTCGGGCGTTCGGATTTGGCGCCTTCGGATTTCCCGCCTTCGAATTTCGGCTTGTCGTATTTTGGCTTGTCGAATTTCGGCCCATCAAATTTAGGCTTATCGGATCTCGGGCCATCGAAGCCGGGCTTGCCCGGTTTCTTGCTCCAGGGCTTGGTGTCCTGTCTTTGCTGGCCGCTATTGTCAGCTGCAGCATATCCGCCGCCCGGAGCCTTGCCGAACTTGTTGTTCGGGCGTTCCTCGCGGAATGTGTCGCCCGGTCGCTCGTCACGCGACGACTTGCCGGCATAGGGCTTTGGCGACGGCGCCCGGCTGAAATCCGGCGTGCCGGAAAGCTTTGTCACACGGATGCCGCGTTCGAGCGCCTTGTTCGGTCCGATCGCTGCCAGGAAGCTTTCGGCACTCGCTGCTGCGATCTCCACAAAGGTTTCCTCAGGCTGCATCTTGATCGCACCGATCTCGCGCTTCGTGACATTGCCGTTGCGGCAGAGCATCG
Organism: Rhizobium sp. NZLR8; assembly: GCF_019685025.1. Taxonomy (NCBI): domain Bacteria; kingdom Pseudomonadati; phylum Pseudomonadota; class Alphaproteobacteria; order Hyphomicrobiales; family Rhizobiaceae; genus Rhizobium; species Rhizobium sp. NZLR8. Next base: position 160,849 of record NZ_JABDVY010000014.1, read on the forward strand.
GAATCAGCCAGCGCGGCTCGGCATTCTGCTTGCGTCCGACCGAAACGGAGAACCAGACGCTGGCGCCGAAATCCTCGCGCGGTCCCCTCTGTGCCGGCTCGAACGGCTCGGCATTGTCGCGGCGCTTGCGGCTGCGATCGTCCTGCACGGTAACCTCGAGGAGGTCTTCCGGCGCCGAATGATTGGTGCGGTAGAGGCGCAGGAAGGCGGCGGCTAGCTTTTCGGCTCCGTGGCTGGCGAGTAGCTGCTGTACCAGCCCCTGTTCTTCTTCCTGCGGCGCTTCGCTGAAGATCGGATCGGCGAGCAGCCGCTCGTCGTCGCGCTCATTGACCTCCTCGGCCGACGGCGGCCGCGCCCAGGCAGCCGAAATTCCGGCATTCTCGAGCAAGCGCTCCGCCTTGCGCCGTGCATTCAGCGGCACGATCATAGCGCTGATGCCCTTGCGTCCGGCACGGCCGGTGCGGCCGCTGCGGTGCAGCAGCGTATCCGGATTGGTCGGCAGATCGGCATGGATGACGAGATCGAGGCCCGGCAGGTCGATGCCGCGAGCGGCGACGTCGGTCGCGATGCAGACGCGGGCGCGCCCGTCGCGCATCGCCTGCAACGCGTGAGTGCGTTCGTTCTGCGTCAGCTCGCCGGAAAGCGCCACCACGGCGAAATTGCGGTTGTTGAAGCGCGCGGTCAGATGATTGACGGCGGCGCGCGTCGAGCAGAAGACGATGGCGTTGGTCGCCTCGTAATAACGCAGCACGTTGATGATCGCGTTCTCGCGGTCGCTGGGGGCCACCATGAGCGCGCGATATTCGATGTCGATATGCTGCTTTGCCTCAGCCGCGGTGCTGATGCGCACGGCGTTGCGCTGGTAGCTCTTGGCAAGCTTGGCGATCGCCGCCGGCACCGTTGCCGAAAACATCAGCGTCCGGCGTTCATCCGGCGCCGCATCGAGAATGAATTCCAGGTCTTCGCGGAAGCCGAGATCCAGCATTTCGTCGGCCTCGTCAAGGACGGCGGCCTTCAGTTCCGACATGTCGAGCGCCCGGCGGCGGATATGGTCGCAGAGGCGGCCGGGCGTGCCGACGACGATATGGGCGCCGCGTTCGAGCGAGCGGCGCTCGCTGCGGATATCCATGCCGCCGACGCAGCTGGCGATCACCGCGCCGGTCAGCTCAAACAGCCAGTCGAGCTCGCGCTTCACCTGCAGGGCAAGCTCACGCGTCGGGGCGATGACGAGCGCCAGCGGCGCGCCGGCATTGCCGAAACGCTCACTGCCCTCAAGCAGGGTCGGTGCCAGCGCCAGGCCGAAGGCGACGGTCTTGCCGGAGCCGGTCTGGGCCGAGACCAGCGCGTCGGAAGCGGCGAGCGCCGGATCGAGCATTGCCTTCTGCACCGGGGTGAGTTCGGCGTAACCGCGCTTCTGCAACGCCTTGGCGATCGCCGGAACGACGCCGTTGAATTCTGTCATGAGTTCGATCTTTCGGAGCTGTCAGGCGCGAAATGCGCCATGGCCGGAGCCAGCCGGCGGGTATTTGCGCCGTTCCTAGCCGCTCCCGCCGCGATTGTCAAAGCGTGCGGCTGCGCCACAGCCACGCGTCGATATGCCTTGCCCGGCCGCGCAGCGTCGTTTCCAACGGACCCTCCATGCGGCCCGCCTGCAGCAACGCGCTGTCGGGGCCGGCCGCGCGGACGATTTCGGCGCTCAGCGCCAGCTCGACGCCATGGCGGGCGGCGACCTCCATCAGGCGGCTACCGACGTTGATGGTGTCGCCTGCCGCGGTGATCTGTTGCCGGTCGCCGGTGCCAAGGCGCGAGGCGACGATCGGGCCGCAATGGGCGCCGACCTTGAAGCCGATCCTCTTCTCCGCGAAGCCTCCGTGCGATCCAAGCCAGGCCCGCGTGCGCTCACACAGGCTGACGGCGCAGGCAGCGGCCCGGGCGGCATCGTCATCGGCAGGCTCCGGCAGGCCGAACAGGATCATCGCCCCGTCGCCCATGAAGCTGGTGATGGCGCCGCCGTGGGCGCGCGCCTCCTCATCGACCAGTTCGAAGAATCCGCTCAGAACCTCGCTCACCTTGACCGGGCCGAGGTTTTCGCTGAGGCCGGTGAAACCCGAGAGATCGATGAAGATGACGGCAGCGTTCTGGCGCACCGGTGCGGCGAGGAAATTTGGATCGCGTGCCAGCCACTCGCCGAGGCCGGGCGCCTCGATGCGCTGCAGCAACGCGCTCTGCTCGGCAAAATGGCGGGCGCGGCCGCGGTCGAGCCAGAGTTCGGCTGCACCGAAGATCAGCGCCGGCGGCAGCGCTGCGGCGATCGGCAGCGCCGCGCTCAGCCAATAACCATGCGCAAAGGCCGAAAGATTGAGCAGCGCCCAGACGATCAGCGTCAACACGATGATGAGATAGCCCATAGCACTCCGTCGCCAGGCAATCAGCGAAACGAGCACGAGCGGCAGGCCGACGGCGATGCCGGCATCGATCAGCCTTATCCGGTGGTCGCGCACCATGCCGTCGCCGCTGACGAGATGGGTGATCGCCGTCGACATCACCTCGACGCCGGGCATAACCGGATCGAACGGCGTCGGGAAGACGTCGCCGCCGCCGGTGACCGTCGAGCCGATGACGACGATGCGGCCGGCAACCGCATCGGCCGAAAGCGTGCCATCCAGCCCATCGGCCGCGCTGAAGGTGGCGATGCTGCCGTGCCCGCCATAGAAGGTCACCGGCAGCCGCTGGCCGATATCGGTGGGGATACGCAGCTTTCCGAGCATGATGGCATCGGGTTCGATGCTGGGGTCGACGCCGAGCGCCACCGAAGCGGCGCGCAGCGGAAAGGCCGGATCCAATCGATCCGCGGCGCGTGAGATCAGCGGAATGTACCGCGGCGTGCCGGTCTGGTCGGTTGCGACATTGACGATGCCGACGGCGGCGGCCTCGGCAAAGCGGGGAAGCGGCAACAGAAGCTGACCTGCCTCGGGGATGGCGGCGAGCGGATCGTTGGCGGCATCGGTGACCTGCTGGCTGCTTCTGGTGAAGGTGGCTGCGGCCGCAATCACGCTCGGCCCCTGGGCAAGGGCGGTAGCCAGCGCCGCATCGCCCTCCTCCGGCCCGGGATCGACCAGCAGAATGTCGAGCGCCAGGGCCTTCGGCTTCAAGGCGTTGATTGCGCTGACAAGGCGCGCAAGTGTGGCCCGATCAAGGGGGTAACCGTGGGACGCCGCGGTGCGGTCGTCGATGGCGACGATCGAGACGCCGGGAGGCGGCGTTTTCGCCCCGACGATAACGCTGCGGATATCGGTGAGCGAGGCCTCCATCCGGTCGAGAAGGCCGCTTCCGGCAGTGAGATTGGCATAGCCGAGCGCAGCTCCCCAAAGGCCGGCGAAAAACAGCGCGATCACCGTCTGCAGGCGATGGTTCATCGATTACTGGCCGAGGCGGGCAAGGAGAGCGGCGGCGCGCGGCGCCGGCCAGCGACGCACGATGAGGGGTTCCGTTCCGGCACTGACATCGACGCCCTCGCCCGGCGACAGCACCACCTGCTCGCCAGCCGGTCGGCGGACCGCGACGCTGCCTCGCACGACCAGCACCGAGGTCTTGCCGCCTGCGACGTCGACGGCCCATTGCGTGCCGCGCACGGCGGCGATCGCCTGCGGCGTCACCACCTCAAAACCACTCGCGTGCTGGCTGCTGTCGACATCGACGAGGATGGCCTTGCGCCGCAGCGACGCTGAATCGGGGCTGCCGTCACGGTTGCGGTCGGCTAGGCGGAAGGAGGCGCCGGCCTCCGCCGTGATCTTTACTCCGCCGGGACAAGTGAACACCTGGCGGGCGCCGGCGTCGCGCGAGATCGTGCAGCCGGCAGACTGCGCAAAGGCCGCCTCATGTGGAATGAGGCCGACAGCGAGTGCGGCGGCAAGCAGGCTGCGAAGTTTCGTATTCATGGAAAGGCCCCCATGACCGTGCGGGCAGCTTTTTCCAAAGCGTCCGCCAACCGTCTTCTTCCATGGCAGGCATGATAGCCGAATTCGGATAATTCCCTAGGTAAAAAAGCAAACCGCCACAATCGCCAGCATTAGCGGCTGGTGTTGGTATCCGGCGCTGGTCCGGCATAACGCGCCCGCGGCCGGATCAATTCGCCGCTGTCGATCTGCTCCATCGCATGCGCAAGCCAACCGGCGGAACGAGCGAGCGAGAACATGATGATCGGCGCCTCCTTTGGAAGATCGAAGGCGGCGGCCATCGCGGCAAGCGCGAAATCGAGATTGACCTTCTCGCCGACCATTGCTTCGCCCGCATCACGAAGGTCTGCAAATTCCAGCGGCAGGGGAAAATGCGAGAGCAGCGCAATAGCCCTGATATCGCCGTCGGGATAGAGCGGATGGCCAAAGGCCGACAGGCGATGGCCCTGAGCAAGCGTGCGGCGGATCGCCTGCTCGGCCCCGAGGGTGACAGCGGCTTCGATCAAGGCGTCGACACCCTGCCAGGCGGCGCCATGCAGTGGCCCGGTCAGCGTTGCCAGTCCGGAAAGCACGGCGGCCGAAAGCGCGGCACCCGTCGATGCCGTGACCCGCGCCGCAAAAGTCGAGGCGTTGAGTTCGTGATCGGCAAGCAGCACCAGCGCCCGACGCAGGCAATCGGCAGCATCCGGCCGCTGCCAGCTTTCCGCAAGCCGCAGATGCAGCGGCCGATCCGATGGCCCCGGCGCCAGAGCATCGGCGACGGTGGAGAGGACTCCCTGCGCCTCGCGGCGAAGTGCCGCCTGCGATCGGCCGAGCGACGGCAGATCCGATGTCACCCGCCCTGCCAGCGCAAGGAAAGCAGCCTGAAGCGACGGAGCGGCGTACCCGGCGCCGGCGCCGGAGAACACCGCTTCCGCACCGTTCCAAAGCAGTGCCGCCGTCTGCTCCAGCGTCGCTGCCTCGGCAAAAACGGCCGCATCGAGTCCGCGATAGGAAAGCCGCCCATTGATAATGGTGGAGATTGCCGACGAGAGAACCGGATCGCCCCACTTTATCGCCTCGGCGGCAACGGTTTCGGTCTTGCGGCGGCCGGCATGACGCTCGGCAAGCCGCTGCACGTCGGTCGCCTGGTAGAGGCTGCGGCGTGGGTCGGTGGGATCGGCCTTGGCACGGATGCGACCGCGGCTGACATTGGCGTAGAGCGTCTGCGGCTTGGTCTTCAGCGCCCGTAGCGCCTCCTCGGCGGTCAGCCACGACATCGGAGCCTCATATTGATCAATTACGTCAAGATTGACGTCAATGAGACTAGGTTGGATCATCCCGGCCGTAAAGGAGAAAACACTATGAAAAACGGCTTGGAAGATGTCATCGCCGCCGAAACGCAGCTCTCGGATGTGGATGGCGAAGCGGGGCGACTGGTCATCCGCGGCATATCGCTGGATCATCTGGTCTTAGACGGCACCTATGAAGGTGTCGCCGCGCTATTGCTCGACGGGCTGATGGAACGAAGCTTCGGTGAAACAGAATTGCGCGGCTGGCTGGCGAAAGCCCGAACTGGGGTGTTCGATCATATCAAGGCTGCCGATACCGCCCTGCTCGCCCTGCCCCCGGTCGATGCGATGCGGGCACTGATCGCCCGGCTGCCAGACGGTGAGGATTTCGATACAGCGCTCAGCCTTCTGGCAGCGCCCGCCGTCTTCCTGCCGGCGGTTCTGCGCCTGCAGCGCGGCGAAAAACCGATCAGGCCCGACGCCTCGCTGCCGCAGGCGGCCGATATCCTGCGCATGCTGACCGGCAAATTGCCGACCAGGGAGCAGACGGCGGCGCTCGACGCCTACCTCGTGACGATATCGGACCATGGCCTCAATGCCTCGACCTTCGCATCGCGCGTCATCGCCTCCACTCAAGCCGGCCTCACCTCTTCGGTCCTGGCGGCGCTGAGCGCGCTGAAGGGGCCGCTGCATGGCGGCGCGCCCGGTCCGGTACTGGACATGCTGGACGCGATCGGAACGGCCGAGAATGCCGGGCTATGGCTAGGCGAAGCGCTTGATCGCGGCGAACGGCTGATGGGCTTCGGCCACCGCATCTACCGCGTCCGCGATCCGCGTGCCGATGCGCTGAAGGGCGCCCTGAAGCAGCTGCTCGCCACCGGGCAGGTCGACAGCGCCCGCGGCGCGCTGGCGGAAGCCGTGGAAGCGGCCGCCTTGGCGATCCTGAAGCTGCGCAAGCCCAACCGGCCGCTCGACGTCAATGTCGAGTTCTACACGGCGCTTCTGCTGGAAACGCTCGGCTTCCCGCGGCAGGCCTTCACCGGCGTCTTCGCGATCGGCCGCACGGTCGGATGGCTGGCGCATGCCCGCGAACAGGCGCTCGACGGTCGGCTGATTCGCCCGCGATCGGTCTATATCGGCCCGCTGCCGGCCGCTGCCTGAAGACTGAAATGGGCGGCGGGGCGTGTCCCCGCCACCAACCGTCAACCGCCGACGAAAGCAGCCAGGTTGTCTGGCGTCAAACGGCACCCTTCCTCATTGTCTTCAAGGCGGATGCCGGAGGGAATGTTGTCGCAGGCCATCGTCACATCGGTGCCACCATCCACCGGTGACAATGTCGTGCTGACCATCATCTCGCCGGAAAAGCCTTCATCTTCGGAATCGAAGACTGTAGCCCAGACGATCCGCTCATCAGGCACGAGTCTTGCGAAACGGCCTTCGAACCTGTCGGTCTTGTCGGAGGTCTTGCCCGGCTGCGACGTCTCGTCATCAGGATAGACGAGCGACATGCTGAATGCGCCGCCTTCCCTGCCTTTGAAAGCATGGATGATCCCGCGCATCGAACCGGGCGGAAGCCAGGTGGCGACCGCCTCCGCATCCAGGAAGGCACGGTAGATGCGCTCAGGCGGCGCGGCGATGAAGCGCGAAACGGTCGTGCTGCGTTGGGTGGCCATGCCGGCAAAATAGAGCACCACAAGCACTTGCCCAGATCGCGCCTGAAATCGCGCGATCTGGATCATCATTGTGATTAGACGAGGCGGCTCTGTTCCGTTGCCGCTTCGATGAAGCTGGCAAACAGCGGATGCGGGTCGAGCGGCCGGCTCTTCAGTTCCGGGTGATACTGCACGCCGATGAACCAAGGGTGATCGGCATATTCGATCGTCTCCGGCAGCACACCATCCGGCGACATGCCGGAGAAGACGAGGCCGCAGCTCTCGAGCCGGTCCTTGTAGTCGACATTGACCTCGTAGCGGTGGCGATGACGCTCGGAAATATCGGTGGAACCGTAGATATCCGCGATCTTCGTGCCCTTCTTCAGCGCCGCCTTGTAAGCGCCGAGACGCATCGTGCCGCCGAGATCGCCGGCTGCCGTGCGCTTCTGCAACTCGTTGCCCTTGACCCATTCGGTCATCAGGCCGACCACCGGCTCCTTGGACGGGCCGAACTCGGTCGAGGACGCGCCCGATACGTCGGCGAGATTGCGCGCCGCCTCGATGACGGCCATCTGCATGCCGAAGCAGATGCCGAAATATGGCACCTTGCGTTCGCGGGCGAAGCGGGCTGCGTGGATCTTGCCTTCCGAACCGCGTTCGCCGAATCCGCCCGGCACGAGGATGCCATGCACCTTTTCGAGATAGGGCGCCGGATCTTCCTTTTCGAAGACCTCGGACTCGATCCATTCGAGCTTGACCTTGACGCGATTGGCGATGCCGCCGTGATGCAGCGCCTCGATCAGCGATTTATAGGCATCTTTGAGGCCGGTATATTTGCCGACGATCGCGATCGTCACCTCGCCCTCCGGCGTGCGGATGCGGTTGCAGACCTCTTCCCACGGGTCGAGACGCGGCTTCGGAGCCGGCTCGATGCCGAAGGCAGCCAGCACTTCGTCGTCCAGGCCTTCCTTGTGGTAGGCGATCGGCACATCGTAGATGTTGGCTACGTCGAGCGCCTGGATGACGGCGGACGGGCGCACGTTGCAGAACAGCGAGAGCTTACGGCGCTCTGCTTCCGGAATTTCGCGGTCGGCGCGCACCAGCAGGATATCGGGATGAATGCCGAGCGCCTGCAATTCCTTCACCGAATGCTGGGTCGGCTTGGTCTTCAGTTCGCCGGCCGCCGGAATGTAGGGCATCAGCGTCAGGTGGACGTAGACGGCGGTGCCGCGCGGCAGGTCGTTGCCGAGCTGGCGGATCGCCTCCATGAAGGGCATCGCCTCGATGTCGCCGACCGTGCCGCCGATCTCGCAGATGACGAAGTCGTATTCGTCATTGCCCTCGATGACGAAATCCTTGATCTCGTTGGTGACGTGCGGGATGACCTGCACCGTCGCGCCGAGATAGTCGCCGCGCCGTTCCTTGTCGATGATGTTCTTGTAGATGCGGCCGGTGGTGATGTTGTCGGTCTTGGTCGCCGAACGCCCCGTGAAGCGTTCGTAGTGGCCGAGATCGAGATCGGTTTCCGCGCCGTCGTCGGTGACGAAGACCTCGCCGTGCTGGGTCGGGCTCATCGTGCCCGGGTCCACGTTCAGATAGGGGTCGAGCTTGCGAAGCCGGACCCGATATCCACGGGCCTGTAGCAACGCTCCGAGAGCCGCGGCCGCAATTCCTTTTCCGAGAGAGGAAACCACGCCGCCAGTGATGAATACGTATCGCGCCATGGGATTCACCGGATACCTTTTCAAAAACGATTCCACCAGCCCCAAAAATTCTTTTCCGGAATTTTCGAAGCGTGGCGAAGGAATCTGAACAAAAGAAAACCGGCAGACCCGAGGGCCTGCCGGCGGTTTATGTCGAAGACCGGCTTACTGTCCCGTCGGGACGCCGGCGGGCTGAGCCGGTGCCGGCGCGGTTGCGGCCGGAGCCGTCGTGGAAGGTGCGGTAGCCGCGGGGGCCTGCGCTGCCGGAGCCTGAGTTGCCGGCGCTGGTGCGGCAGGCGTTGCCGCCCCGCTGCTCGGAACGCCGTTGCCGGCCGGCTGACCTGCCGGCGCCTTCGCACCGCCGCCGAGCGAATCGAGAATGCCGTTGCCCTGCCCGCCCGTTGCCGGAATGCGGTCCAGAATATCGCTCGGACGGCCTTGGTAACGCGTCAGTATCCCGAGGCCGAGCGAGGTCAGGAAGAACAGCGTCGCCAAGATCGCGGTGGTGCGCGTCAGCGCATTGGCCGTGCCGCGGGCCGACATGAAGCCCGAACCGCCGCCGATGCCGAGGCCGCCGCCTTCAGAGCGCTGGATGAGCACGACGCCGACGAGCGCGAGCACGATCATGAGATGAATGACAATCAATACGGTCTGCATGGGTCCAGTCCTGCCCGCCTGGAGACGGACATAAGTAAGAATTCTGGCGGCTCTTTACATGAGGCTTTGATCTATTCCAAGCCCTTCGGCCCGGAATAAACTTGGGAATTCACAATGCCTCAGGCGAGCAGCGCCTCATAGGCCCGGTAGATGGCGAGGAAGTCGGCTGCTTTCAAGCTCGCCCCGCCGATCAGCGCACCGTCGACATTGGCGATGCCCATCAGCTCGCCGGCATTGGCCGGCTTGACCGAGCCGCCGTAGAGAAGGCGCATCTTGCGGCCTTCATCGCCGAAGCGGGCCACTAGCTCGGCGCGCATGAAGGCATGCGCCTTTTCGACATCGCCTGATGTCGGCGTCACACCGGTGCCAATCGCCCAGATCGGCTCGTAGGCGATGACCGTGCTCTCGGCGATGGCGCCGTCCGGAACCGAGGCGGAAAGCTGACGCTTGATGACGTCGAGCGCCTGGCCGGTCCGGCGTTCATCCGCCGTCTCGCCGATGCAGATGATCGCCGTCAGCCCGGCGGCGAAGGCAGCCTCCGCCTTGGCGCGGACCAGATGATCCGTTTCAGCATGGTCGGTGCGCCGCTCGGAGTGGCCGACGATGACATACGTGCCGAAACAATCGGCAATCATCTCGGCCGAGATGTCGCCGGTATGCGCGCCTGACGGGTTCTGATGGCAGTCCTGGGCGCCGATCGCCAGCGGGCTGTCGGTGCAGAGCGCCGTCGCCACGTAAAGCAGCGTCGTCGGCGGGCAGATCAGCGCTTCGACCTTGTCGGCCAGCGGCGAGGAAACACCCTCGGCGATCGTCTTGATCTGATCCAGGGAGGCACGCATGCCATTCATTTTCCAGTTTCCCGCCACGAGCGGGCGCACGTCAGGTGTCATGCCAGCCTTCCAAATTCTGCATATGCCCAAATTCTGCATATGCATTGGGCAATATCAAAAGCGCGCGGCAAAGAAAAGCATCATGCCCTTGACGTAAGGGGAATCTCGGCGATCCAGCCTATATTTCTGCCGAAAAATGCTAGGGAGCCCGCTTCAGCCGGCGAGAATCCAGTTCAAGACCCGGCGCCAGTCGATCATCCGGATCGGCGTGCCGTGATTTCCGGTCTCAAACAGCGTGAACCGTGTCGGATATTTTGCCTTGTGCAGGCTTTCGAACAGCGCCTGCTGGTCGCTGGCGGCATAGACCGGGTCGCGGCTGCCGTGCGCGAACCAGAGCGGCAGCTTCGCCTTGTAGAAGGCGCTCCTGGTGAAATCGGGATCGGCGACGCCGCTCATAACAAGCATGCCCTTCAGCCGCTTGACGCTGTCGCCGTCGCGCGCAATGCCCCAGCAGACCTGGCTGCCCATTGAGGCGCAGGAAAGGATGACCGGCCGGCCCGGCGATTGGGCGCTGGCATAACGGATGAGGCCGGTGATTGCCGCAACGCCATTGCTGTCGAAACTCCTGACCGTCGGCGAATAATAAACGCCGCCATTGCCGGCGACGAGGTTCTTCAGCCGGTTGAAATTGCCGCCGAAGCTGTAATCGTTGGCGCCCAGCCGGCGATCGCCGTCGCGGCCATGGATGAAAATTACCGTGAAGGCGGCATTTTCGGCCGGTCCCACCCTGGTGACATCGAGCCTGATGCCGACGAGAGGCAGCGTCTCGTCGGCTTGAGCCTTGCGGATGCCAAGCGCCACATATTTCTGCTGCACTCGCTTTTGCGGGATCTGGTCGCGACCGTTGATATCGCGCATCTCGTTATAGTCGATGACCTCGAATGCACCGTCATCGCCTGTCTGCAGCGTGGCCTGCTTCGAAAACAGATCGTCCTTGAAAGGCGGCAGCGCATCGGCCGCCCGCGCCGGCCCGACAGCAGACAGGATGGCCGCGGACAAGAAAAACGCCGCAATTGCGGTGATGATGGTGCAATCACTTGTGGACATTCGCATTCGGATGGCTCCTGAAGCCTGCCGCCGCTTGCCATTCCGCGCCCGGCAACGCAAATCATTTGGGAAAAGCCGCCAAAACCGGCGGTGTCGCGTATAGAGGTGCTTTCTGGCAAAATCTGCCTGATTCGCAAACGTGACATGAAATGCGGTGATTTTGGGTCGGCGGCGGATGCCCGCCCAAGACAGGATGAAGATCTGAACGGATCCATGGACGATAGCAACGACCTCTTTTCCGGAATGCCCCTCTCTGAAAAACGCGAGGAGGCGCAGAAGCCTGCCGCGCCGGCCGGGCTGATGCTCCGGCAGTAGGG